>JBEKPD010000075.1:0-30558 GCA_049521075.1 Occallatibacter sp. | reverse complement strand
CGATCTCAAACAATGGCGCGGAATTGCCACTCGTTACGCCAAGCGCGCAGACTCCTTCCTCGCCGCCGTGCACATTCGATGCCTCATGTTGTGGATTAGAGTCTCGTGACGACACTGCCTAGTCTTTTTTTCACAACCGACGTGTATTACAGTCCAGATGCAAAACGGCGTACTGCTGGATCGACAAATGAGACCGCGAATCGGGTTCCGAGTGTGTTGTCGCCCACTCGGAAATGGACGCTTTGATTGAACGCTGGTTGGAGTATAAATTCAAACTGACCCTCAATCAGAGGTCAGCACGTAGCGGATCAGTTTGAGAGGAGCCCTGCCGCAGGGGCTGAAGCCCCCACTTTTTCAGCAGTTTTCGGCACGACTGAAGTCGTGCCCTTTCACGAAATCTCCAGATTGACCCACGACCAAACGGCAGAAAGCGGAATCAATGCGGCTTGACCACCTGCGGCGACCCAACCTGCGTCGCCGTCGCCGAGTACAGATGGCAGTTGTCCGTGACCTCCTTGAAGCGAAAGTAGGGGTGGAGAAAGAGCGCTGCGCGCGCGTCGCCTGAGCCCTCAGCGAGGTCGGTGAGCCATACGCCGTCGGGTTCGGGATGGTTGTGGATGTGCAACCAAAAGCCCTTGTGCAAATTCACAACCAGGCCTCCGCCAATCTTGAGATCGGCGACGGATTTCACGTTGACGTCGACAGGCTCGCCGGTTTGCTCGTCGATGGAGATTTTGCCCTGCATCACCTGAGCCAGGCGCTGGTTCAGGTTCTTAGCCGCGAAATGCGGATTGGGCAGGATGTCGTAAAAGAGAATGCTGCGGCCGTTCATGCGCTCGCGATGCCCGTTGGTCAGCATCATGGCCTCCATAAAATCTCCCAGCTCCTGGTTCTGTTTGTCCTCTTCCTTCTTGGCCGTCGCCTGGTTCGAGTATTTGAGCGTTTCTTTGAGCACGCGTTCGTCTTCCTTTTTGGTTTGCTCGGGCGTGAGATCTTTGCCGTTCTTTTGGAGGGTGCGCTCGATGGCGATGCCGTTGACGAAGAACTGGTCCATCACTTCCGTGTTGTTCTTTTTTGTGTTGCCGCGGCTGTCGGTTTCGATGGCATTGTCGGTCACGCGGCACTCGTAGCGCTCCCGCTCGTCAGCGAGTTTGCGCTCGTTGGCGAGGGCGCGTTGCAGGATTTCGTTGGCATTGGGCAGGGGAGCGGGGTTGGGGCTTTGCGCGGGGGCCGAGGGAGGACCGCAGGTGAGCAAGGCGGCGAGAATGAGATGGACGAGACGGCTGCGCATGGGGAAGGGCTCAATGGCTGTGTGTATCAGAAGCTGTCCAAAGCCGGTTCTTTGGTAAGGGTCTTACGCCCGCTGAAGCGGGCTGGCAACACGAATTCTGATCGTTTCCCCAGGCTCACGCCGTGGGGCTACCGTCTTCCGCCCGCCACGCGAGCTGCAGCGTTTGGACATTCGCTACGGGCCTACGGGCAGCGCGGGCATTGCGCCTTGCTTTTTGGCTTCAATCACCACTGCGTCGAGGTGATCGAGCACTTCGGGCATGGTCATGGTGTAGATCTCGCGGATTGAGTCGTAGCCTTCTTCGATGAGCTGCTTGAGATAGCGCCCGGCAAGCTGCACTGCGAGTTGATCGGTGATGACCTTGCCGGTGCGCTTTTTCTGCTCTGCCCAGGCAGTGCACGGCAGGGCAATCCACATGGGACGGCCGTTTACGTCGAAGCGAATATCGACCGCATCGGCGTGACGGGTTGCGATGGCCACCATGGTCCCTTTCCAGCGGCAGTGCAGATCCTCACTGCTCCAGCGGTCGGCGACGTGGAAGTCCTCATACATGCCTTTAGCGTACCGTTCCCGGAGAACGGCGGCAAGTTGTCCGCCTGGTTTGCGTCCCGGCGGGTATCACACGGCGAGCTGGCGCCCGATCTCCCAGTGATGACCGTAGGGATCCTCGACGCGGCCGACACGCCATCCGTGGCCCTCAGCGACCGGATGAACTGCGCGCGCCCCAGCCGCACAGGCCTGCGCGAAGACGGCGTCAGGATCGGCAACGGTGAGGATCATGCGGGCACTGATGCCGTTGAGCGTTTGCGGGCTGAAATTCCCGTGCTCCGGCGACTCATCGCTTACCCAGAACTCAGAGTTTCCCACGGCAAGCCGCGAGACAACTCCGCCGTGGCCTTCGAGCCGATAAATTTCCCGGGCACCGAAGGCGAGCTTGTAAAACTCGACAGCCCGGATGCTGTCACGCACCAGCAGCCAGGGCGCAAGCGTTGAGGTAACGGGAACGTCGTGCGCCATGTTCCCATCTTATAGCCCGCCCGCAAGCGCCACCCAAGCTGGCCGCCCCGTTTGCCCCTGCATAAACCACACTGATAGACTAGTCGGGTTGCAGTAGCGCTGCCCTCACCTATTCGGACCCGCCTGCAAGTCAATACGTCAATCGACGAAGGAAGCAGAAAAAGCCCGTGGATACACAAACCCGTCATGCCCTGAAGAAAGACAAATTTGCCCAAGCCGCTGCTTCGAGCGCCAGTTGGATTGGCGAGCATAGAAGCGGCGTTCTCCGCTGGGTGATTACGGCTGCAGCGATTGTTGTTCTGGTGGCTGGGGCGGCGACTTATTGGGTTATACGCTCGTCGGCTGCCGATGCCGCGTTGGGCGCAGCGCTCGATGTCTACACGGCGCCGCTGGCGCCTCCAGGAGCTCCGCCGGAGCAGGGCGTGTACGCAACCGCGGCCGACCGCGCCAAGGAGGCGAATCGAGAGTTTGTGGCCACGGCCCACGATTTTGGCTGGCTGCTCGCGGGCTCCAAGGCGCACTACTTTGCCGGTGTGACTTATGCGGAACTGGGCCAGAATGGGGCGGCTGAGACCGAGTTGACGGCGGCCTCGCACTCTTGGAACCGCAATCTTTCGAACCTGGCCAACCTGGCGCTTGCCGGTCTGTACCGCCAAACCTCCCGCAACGATGAAGCTGTCCGCATCTATAACGAGATCATTGCCAAGCCATCGACCACAGTTTCCGTACCCGTGGCGCAGCTCGATCTTGCCGATCTCTATGCCACGGAAGGCAAGCAGGATCAGGCGCGCGCGCTTTGGGCCAAGATCAAGGACGCCGATAAGGATGGCGCTGCCGGCGAGATTGCGGCACAGAAGCTGGGTTCAAAGTAGGACCTCGGCGAAGTCCCGGCGCCCGGCGCAACTGCACACGTCTGTCCAGCGCGGGAGAGAGCAAGCCTGCGCATTTCAAGCCTGAGCACTTCAGGGGCCGCCTGCGTCTGGTACGTGATGAGTACCAGCCAGGCCATTTACGCAGGTTGGATGGAGATTCCCACGAGCGCGGTGAATGAAGACGCGCGCCGGCGCGCGGAAGATGCAGCCATCTCGGCGCTGGTCGACCAGTACGCCGCAGCGCTCTATCGCGTAGCCTACTCTGTCCTGCGCAATCCCTCCGACGCCGAAGATGCCGTGCAAGAGGCTTTTTTGCGCGTGCTGCGGCACCGGGAAACGCTCTCTGAGGTACGCGACCACCGCGTCTGGCTGATTCGCATTGTCTGGAACATCGTGCTCGACCGCAAGCGCAGGGCGAAGACCCGTCCGGAGACCGATGACGTGGCGGAACTAGCGCGGGTGCTGCCTTCGAAGGGACTTTCTCAAGAGGAAATTGCAGCCGCTGCGCAGCACCATGGTCGCGTACTGGCCTGCGTGGAGCGACTGCCGTCGAAGGAGCGCGAAGTGCTGCTGCTTTCGGCCTTCGAGGAGCTGACGAGCGTGGAGATTGCCTCGGTTCTGGGCATTACGGAGTCGAGCGTGAGGTCGCGCCTCTTCCGGGCCCGTAACCTGATGGCTGAGCTGCTCGATTTTGAGAGAAGTCAGCACGAGAGGAATTTGCGATGACTTCGAACCCTCATAGTCCGATGGTGGCGAATACCCATTCTGGGGAAGAGACTCTGCGGTTGATCGCCAGCCTCCCGGCTCCTGAAGGAATTGAAGAACGCGTGCACAAGGTGCTCCGCGCCGCGCCGCCGTGCATGGGCCAGGTTGTGGCCTGGCCGGCAGGAGTTGGTTTGCGGGTCTTGCCCCAGAGCAACCATGGCAACTGGATGCGTGCCGCGGCTGCCGCGGCGATCGTCTTTGTGGTTGTGGGCGGAGGCTGGGGCGTGTACAGCCGCGTGGAGCAGGGACAGAGCGGCAAAGTTGTAGTGATGCCAGCGCGTGTTCCGGCTTCGGGTGGGTTTTCAGGAGCGGGCGCGATTCGGACTCCGGAGACGCTACCGGGACCGAAGATCGGGGAACCGGGAGCAAGGGAGCAAGCCACCCCAGCGAGCACAGACCGCTCGCCGAGGACCCCGGCAGGGAACAAGGAAGCAAGAGAACCAGGAAGGCAGCCTGCGAAGAAGGCCGCTGCCACGAAGAACCGCAGCGTCCAGCCCGTTCCAAGTCAGGTTGCGCCACAGCCGACGGTTTCGAAGTAGTTCGCTACCCGTTCTTGGTAACAGCCCTGATCAGCATGCCCAGAAGCGCCAGCACTATTGCGCCCCAGAAGGCCGGGAAGAATCCGCGCACGCTGAATCCGCGCACGACGCTTGAGGCCAACAGGATCATCAAGCCGTTGATGACCAGCAGAAAGATCCCCAAGGTGAGAATGCTCAACGGGAAGGTGATGATTTTGAGGAAGAGGCCGACCGTGGCGTTGAGCAGGCCGATGACAAGCGACGCGATGAGCGCAGGCCACAGTCCGGCCACTTGAAAACCCGGCACGATTTTGGAGACGATCAAGAGCGCGAGGGCATACAAGAACCACTGCAAGAGTAGGATCACGGCAAAGCTCCCTTAAGTTCAGTGCGGAGCCGCATGGCTACGAAGCGGCTCCATAGTCTTTCGAGTCTATCGTATAGATGCGCCGATCCGGTGGGCAGAACGCCGGGAAGAGGGAATGCGGCGCGCGTCGTTTAGAGTGAAACCATGTTTGCGCGCCGCTTCTCGGTTGAACGTATAGATGCTGCGGGAGCGCGCCACGCGTGTCCGATTCGCCAAATTGACAGCTTCGCCATGCGCAACTTCACCAACGATGCAGTCTTCGACGATACGTTTCCTGCCGGCGATGGGCAGCTCGAGGCTGGGCACCGTGTTCCTGCCGACCGGCTGCAAGCGGCGATGGAAGACTGGTTCCGGCGCAAAGGGTATTTGAAGGCTGGCGAGCGGCTTGCGGTGACGGAAGTCAGGTGAGCTGTCAGCTTTCAGTTCTTGGGTTTTGACTTCAACCTCCGAAAAAGTCCCTCAAAAAACTACGCTATTGGAAACAAAACGCATTTTTGCGCTCTCTCCGAAACTGTATATAAGCTATTTATTTGGTGCGAGTTATGGTTAGCTCCACAGTTTCACAGTTTCTGTGTCGATACGCGGATTTGCATTTAAGTTACTTATTATGAGCCTGTTAGACGCTCCACAGTTTCACAGCCCTCTTTTTCGAGATTGTTATAGGGGGTGGGGTGCCGCAGAGTCGCCAGCTTCTGGCTCATACCAGGGGTAGTGGTGGGAGGGAATGGCGGCATAGGTGAAGGTAGGGGGTGGGGGGGTGAGTAACGAGGGGTGCGGACCGGTCACACCCTGAGAGATTGAACCCTGGCTCGAGGTTCGTGATTCGCGGACCGTGGACAGTGAAGGAGTAGATGCGGATTGAGGCGCGCATCTATGCGACGGCTTGGGTTGCTTGCGCCGACTTCCAGAGGCGGAGTTCGGCTTCACGGCGGGCCTTCAGGCCCAGGTTGACCTCTCCGCCGGCGAGATCCCAGACGAGGAGCTGCTCGGCGGCGGCATCGTAGCGGCTGGCATTGAGGGCGCGAAGCAAGGTGGATTTGGCCAGGCGCCCGGCACCGAGATTGAAGCAGAAGTCTACGAGGGCGTCGAACTGGCTCTGGGTTAGAACTACTTTGACCAGCCGGGCGACAGCACGCTCGGCCTCGGAGACGTCGGTGGCTAGAATGGCGGTGGCCTGCGGCTCGCTGACACCGTTCGGGAAAGACTCGGGCGGCACGATGCGATGGCCGTAGCCGATGGTCAAGAATCCGGCTACATCGGTGTATTGCTGGCTGCGAAAGCCTTCGAACCGCTTGATCAGTTCCAGTCCTTCTGCGCTTAGTTTCATGGAGAGCCCCTATCTGACGCGGAAACGCGAAAGGGCCTGTCGAGAACCCTTTCTCGGCAAGCCCTAAAACCTACGCTAGCAGAAGCTCGAAATTAATCGGCAAAGGCTGGGAGGCGATTTTTAGTGAGCCGGGACCGGAGTCTTGCCAGAAATCTGCAGGAATTGGTTGAGGACGCTGGCAAGGGCGGCATCGAAGTTCTTGTCATGGTTCTTTTGCAGGTAGGCGAAATCGATGGGATGAGTGATGGTCCAAAGGATGTAGTGAGATTTGCCGTCGCAGACGACCAAACGGAACATGGGTAGGGGGTCGGTCGAGCTGGGGCTGGGCACGGCGTCGGTTACACCGTTCTGCTTATAGGGATAGATGCGGTCGTTGTGGGCGGTGAGACTAAGCTCAAGGACGAGGTCGGCTTGAGCGGGATCGGCGGCCAGCGTGTAGTCGCCGGTGGCTTTGAGAGCTGAATAGAACTCGGTATACGGACGATCAGGATCTCCCGTAAAAGGCCCGAGATAGAGAGAGTAGAGGCCGCTATCAGAGCCGGCGTTGGAAACGAAGATGGTTTTTGCTGCGGCAAGCGCCGACGGCACCGGGCCGGCAGTGGTGTAGGTTGGCATTTGCGCTAGGGCGGTGGTAGCAACGGAAAACACAACGCCCAGGATCACGCAGGGAGCAACGAAAAAGGTACGCATCGTTCACCTCATTGTGTTCGGACGCAGCCAGAAGCCTCTCCCGAGATGGACCGAGCAAGGGCTGCGAGCAGAAACGGTTATCTTTCCGGTAAAACATTTGTTTTGAATGCTATGGGATGAAGATGCCGGAACTGATCGGAGGGTTGTCTGCGCGGGCGCGATGATTGCGGAAAGAGAATTTGGCCCAAAATGGGACAAATGAGCTGGCTTTGACCTGGCTGTAACTTACTCAAGCCAAAACCCTTACCGGGACAGCCGCCGGAAGAGGGGATTTTCAGCAAAAAACCTCTTATCTATATTGACAACTTCGGGGGTTGGCCAGTGCCGGCTTAGTAAAATATGCGAATGGTTAGAACACGGAAAACACGCAAGTTAAAGCGACGAGATCCGCTGTGGCTTTGCCTCATAGCGGGAGTGTCTGCCGCGGCACTGGCGACGCTGGTGGTGCTGATTTCGGCACGCACAGTACAAGCCGACGCGCGTCTTCCCAGAGCGACCAATAGCGCTCCTGCGACTCGAGAGGCCGCAAGCCCAACCCCGGCCTCGATGACACATGGGAGTCCCCAGAATGGACAAACACCCGAGGCACGGCGATGGAAGGATCGGCTGCATGGCGTCGCGTCCTGGTACGGAGGCGTCTTTAACGGACGCAAAACGGCCAGCGGCGAAGTCTACGACATGTATGCCATGACGGCCTGCCATCCGACCCTGCCTTTTGGTTCGGTTGTGCGGGTGGTGAACCGGACGAACCACCGGTCGGTGGTGGTGCGCATCACGGACCGCGGCGACCTATTGAATGAGGGACGGATCATCGATCTCTCGTATGGCGCGGCCGATAAGCTCGGGATGACGTTGGCGGGGCTGGCCAAGGTCGATCTCCAGGTTCTTTCGCTGGGCAAACCCAGCACCTCCCATCCCGAGAAGTAAGGGCCAAGTCTTACAACGAGTTAAATGATCCGGAAACCCCGGCAGAACGTGTGTCTGCTGGGGCGAATGGGTGCGTGCGCCGAGTTCCGGACAGAGAAATCTGGCGCTGTTTCGGTCGCACGGTATTTTCATAAACCACCGAGGCCGGCTGTTAACGAAATCTTGTCGCTGGAAAGACAGATGCAGGTTCTTCGACTCGTCCCTGTACGCCGGGATTCGCTCAGAATGACTTACGATCTTTGATCGTTCAGGGTGGCAGCGACGTTTTGGTTGTGAACCTTATTGATCCGGCCCGCAAATAGAGTGTCGGCCTCCCACCCATTTCGCGATAGAACCTGCGAAATGGATGGGGCACAGTGCTGGAATTTATGGGCCGGATCAATAGCGACAGGGACACTAGTTGTCTTCGGGCCTTTTATAGGGCTTTTGAAGATACTGACGGGCTTCGTTGACCGCACCCTGAGTGTTGTCGTTGGTCTGCACGGCTAGGCGATATTCATTGACGGCGCGGTCGCGCTGGCCGGTAATGTCGAAGATCTTGCCGATGGCAATGTGGCTCCAGACCTCGGTCCAGGCCGGCTCGTCGTCGCCGCGGAGGGAGTCGCGGAAGGCGTTAACAGAGGCCTGATAGTTGTGCTGGGTGAAGAGGACTTCGCCGATACGGTAGCTGGCGAGAGAGCTGAGAGGGTTGGCGTCGAGGGCCTTCTTATACTGGGCCAGAGCGTTGACCAAGTCGCCCTGCGCCACCAGTTGCTGGCCCTTCAAGATGGCAATGCGCACCTGCAGTTCGGGGGTGGATTTTAGCACCCAATCGCCGGGATCGACGCTGATGCGGCGGGGACGGCCGAAGGTATCGACCACGTACTGAGTGTCGGTACCCACAACGTCGATCTTCCGGGTTTCGGTTTTGCCGTCGGTTTCGACGCGCAGCTCGACGGGCATGCGGAAGAGGTCGAGGTCCTGGTTGATCTCGCCGATGGTGCGGAAGCCTTTGTTGTTGCCGAGACGGTAGACGGCGTACTTATCAGTGAAAGTTGGTGCGCCGGTACCGTCGACCCATTGCGAGAAGAAGGGTAGCAACTGCTGCTGGCTGAGCTCCTCAGAGACCTTTTCAAAGTCTTCGGTGCGGATGGAGCTATCGGTAAATTGGCTGAGCGTGCCTTTGAGGATGTTGAGGAAGGCCTTGTCGCCGACTTCGCCACGAAGCATATGGAAGATCATGGCGCCTTTCTCGAGGGTCATGGACTGGAATTGTGGCGAAAAAGGATCAAGTTGGCCAGTGGTGGAAAGAGGAACGGTGTCGTAGGCCAAGGCGCCTGCGGATACGTCTTCAAGCGCGGCGTTGAGGGCGCTTTTGCCGCTCTCGTCTTCGACATACATCATTTCGGCGTAGCGGGACATGCCGTTGGTGATCCATGCGTCGCTGAGTGAGTGCGGACTGATCTCGCTTCCCCACCACTGGTGGGCGATGGTGTTGGCCAGCAGGCGGACACCGGACTTGTCACCGACGCGGGAGCCCTGGATGGCGGCAAGCTCGGGTGCCCAGGCGGCGGGGAGGGTGTCGTCGGGCAGCTCCACGACATTGAGGTGGGTGGTCTCCGGCACGCCGAAGTCGTCAGTGAAGAAATCGAACTCTTTGGAGGCGGTTTGGGCGAGCTGGTTGCCGGAGGCCTGATGGGTGATGGTGAGGTAAACCTTGACGTTACCAGGGCCTGCGGTGAATGGGTCGGCGAAACGGCCGGCGATGACGGTGCCGGGAAAGCCGGGCTTGGTCCAGTTGAAGTCGTACTCGGAGCCGGGCTTGCCGCTGGATAGGGTGACAGACTTGGGCGTTCCCGTGGCGCCGCTTGCGAAAACTCTCATGCCCTGGGGCACACGGATGTGCATCTCGGCGGTGAAGCGGTCGGTCATGTAGCCGGTCGTGGGAAACCAGCGGGCGGGATAGAGCAGATAGGTGATGGGTTCCTGAATGGCCGCGAGCTTCAATCCTTCGATGGGACCGTCTTCGTTGCCGGTGATGATGCCGTCGTAAACGAATGTCCAGTGCACGGTTTGGCCGGCGACGAAGGGTGACGCGGCGGTGACGCGGATGGAGCCGTCGGCGGTGCGCTCGCCGTCGAGGAGCTTGCCGTTTTCATCGGTGATTTTGGTGACTTTGAGCGCGGGATGAAAACCGAAGTTGACCACGTCGAGATTGGCGGGAGCCGTGAAGCTGACAACAGCCGTGGCCGTGAGGTGGTGCGCCGTGGTATCGAGTTCCGCGTCAATCACGTAGCCCGTGATGTTGAGCGCGGGGCGCTCGCGTTGCGCAAGGGCGGGAAGGGCGGCGATGGCGCAGACCACGAGCAGCAGGGCGGGTTTGCATGGGCCAAGAATCCGCATCAGCCGGGGGCGAAAGCTTTCTGAGTGTCTAGCCATTCGATTGGTCATCCCTTATCGTTCTTCGTGCCTTGACGTTCTTCGTGCGTTGTCGTTCTTTGTGGGCCGGGGTGATTCAGGGGGAAATCCCGGCTTCGTTCAAGGTTGCGCGGCCTTAGGAGCCGCCGGGTTTGCCGCTTCAATCTCACTCAAAACAATGGCCGCCACGGTTTCGATGGCGTTCAAGTCTTTTCGCTGGCCGGGGGCCGGATGGCGGTGCAACGCTTCGCGGATGCCGCCCAACTCCTTCATCATGGACTCGCGAGCGGGGCCGTCGGGTAGCAACTGCTTGAGATGTTGGACGATATTTGCCGCGGTAAAGTCATGCTGGATGAGCTCGGGGACGACGCGCTTGCCGACGATGAGGTTGGCCATGGCCACGTGCGGCACCTTCACCAGACGCCTGGCGATAGCATACGTCAACGGGGAGACGCGGTAGACGACGACAAAGGGATTGCCGATGAGAGCGGCTTCGACGGTGGCGGTTCCGCTGGCGACGACCGAGGCACGGGCGTGGAAGAGCGCGGCGCGTGCATCGCCACCTGCGGTGGGGCTGACCGCGCCTTCGGCGCCAGGATCGCCGATCAGGTGAACTGCTAGCCCTGCGCCTTTGGCAGCGACGATGCGCTTGACGGTGGCACGCTGGGCGGCGTCGAGCGTGGGGGCTAAGGGGATCAGAAACTCGTAGGTTTCTTCTGGAAAGGCACCGGCGGGCTCGGGCTTGAGCAGGCTCCGCGCTGCCGCGAGGATCTCCGGTAGATTGGCTTCGATCTCCTTGAGGCGGCTGCCGGGCAGTAGGCCTACCCATGTTCGCGCTGGGTCGAGGCCGTTTTCGGCAGCGAATTGTTTGCGGGTGATGGAGGGGGGCGGCAGATCGGCGAGAGGGTGGCCGACGAATTCAGCTTCGACGCTGCGATCGCGATAGAACTTCTCTTCAAACGGGAAGATCACCAACATGCGCTTGACGAAGCGTTGCACGAGGCGGATGCGGTGCTGCTTCCAGGCCCATAACTGCGGACTGACGAACCAGATCACGGGAATGCCGAGGCGGTGGAACTCTTTAGCGAGACGGAAGTGGATTTCTGGGAAATCGATGAGCACGGCGATGATGGGCCGGCGGGCGCGGATGGCGCGCTTGAGCTTGTGGAACTCGCGATAGATGCGGGGCAGGTGCAGCACGATTTCCGTGAAGCCCATGACCGCCATGTCTTCGGCGCGAACGATGCATTCGACGCCGGCGGCGACCATCCTCGCCCCGCCCATCCCCCAGAGCTCCGCTCCTTGACCCTTTGGAGTAGATTTTCGGGAGAGCGCGGAGGCCAGCTCGGCTCCGTAGAACTCGCCGCTAGCTTCGCCCGCCGAGATGAAGATCGAAGGGGTCATGGATGAGGTGCTGTCCGATGCATCTGGCTCTCATCATAGCGGCTTGGAGGGTGGCGGATGGGCGGAGCTAGGGTGTTGAGTCTGAAGTCCGTTGAAGAACAAATGCAGGTCCTTCGACTGCGTTTGTCGCGCAAAACGCGGCAAACTTCGCTCAGGATGACAGATCATTATGATGCGAACTTCTGACTCAGAACACTAGCGGAGCAGCAGGCTCGATGCCAAGCCGAAACGGCTCATTGGAATGTAAGGCGATTTGCTATAAAATGTAAGGAGCTTGAATCATGTCGTCAACCTCATCCAAATCCGCGGCTACTGTTGAAGCTACAGTCACATCCAAAGGACAGGTGACGCTGCCCAGGGAACTGCGGAAGCGCCTGGGAGTCCAAAAAGGCAGCCGAATCCGGTTCCACGTCCCCGCCAGCGGCGCCGTTCAGGTCGAGCCGGTCCTCTATGACCTCGAAGATCTTTGGAGAATGGCCGATCAGGGCGGTCCAGCCAAAAGCATTATGACTTTCGAACAAATGGACGCAGCCAAGGCGCAGAGGAAATGGTGATGCTCGCAGCCGATACCAACGTATGGGCCCGAGCTTATCTGAACGATGACACGGCGCAGGCAGCCAAGGCACGTTCAGCTCTGACGCAAGCAGGGTCCGCGGGCGGAGTCTTCGTTCCTCTCATGGTTCTTGCCGAACTGTCATGGGTGCTTCGCGGCAGATGGGAAAGAGAAAGAATTCTGAACACCATCGAAAGCCTTCTTCAGACGCGAGGCGTAGTCGTCGAGTCACCGGCGCTGGTCCAGAAGGCTTTGAAAGCCTCCCGCAAAGGCGCTGTAGGCTTCGCCGACCACTTGATTGCAGAGATTTCCTTCGAGTCCGGCGCCGGCGAGATCATTACCTTCGACAAAGCCTTCGCACGCTTGCCGCACGTCCGCCGCCTGCAATAACCGAATCCCTATGCCGCCTGCCCTCATTAAGGGCGGAAAAATGCTCAATTTTTCGATCGTTCCTCCTGATGTTCCGGCGGGAAAATGCCGATTTCGGGATTATGGGGGATGGATATTGTGATCCTACATTGGTCCCTAGTTTTTTTGAGCAGCCATTGCGTTTCGCTTGGTGCCCTCATCCTCATTATTCTGAACGTTGCAGCGCTCGCTCTCATCCCTTTCGACGACTGGTATGCCCTGCATGGAGCAGCCAAATGCGAATCGAGCGTCGAAGAGCTGGAAGCTTTGTATGACCTGGAAGATCCTCGGGGAGTCGGCCATCCCCGGGTGCCGCGGCTCCGCGGTCGCCAGGGATAGGTCCACGCTGCTCCCGTTCCTAATTCCAATTGAAGTGTGCCTGCCCTGCTCTCTGCTACGGACCTTGGTTTGTGGCGCGGGTCAGGAGACCCGCGCTACGGCCGGTCAGCCACCCCAGCACGGAAAGATCGCGTGCCGGGGACCCCGGTGAGGAGACCGGCGCTACAAAGGTCTCGGTCGTGCTGCAGCCTGGCGATTTTTCGGGGTGTTGCATCTGAGTGGTAGGCTGGCGTGTGGAATCGAGGCGGGAGGGAGCCGTGCGGATTTTTCCTTGGTTTTGGACTATGGGCGTGCTGATGGCGGGAGGTTTGGGTTTGGGAGCGCAGACAACGCAACAAGTTGCTTCGGCGCATCCAGCAGGTATGCAGGCTGGAGCCGGACAAGTGGCGCCACTGGACAATCCTGTGGCCGATCCGAAGGCTGTGGTGACGGTCGGCAACGCGCGGTTCACCGTGCTGACGCCGCAGTTGATTCGGATGGAGTGGTCGGTGAATGGCAAGTTTGAGGATCATGCGTCGCTGGTGTTCATCAATCGGCGGCTGCCGGTGCCGGAGTTTACGACGAGCACTGTGAAACTGGGAGGTGTCCACGTTCTGGAGATCAAGACCGAAGCGCTCTCGTTGCACTACGTGATAACGGATAATGAGGCCGCCGATAAGGCTGCATTTGGCCCGGACAATCTGAATATCGTAATCCCGATGGGAGACGGCAACGCGACTTGGCGTCCGGGACAGACCGATACCGCCAACCTGCTTGGCACCACGCGCACCTTAGACCAGGCACGGGGCTCAAAAACCCAGCAGCCCATCGAGCCGGGATTGATCTCGCGCGAAGGCTGGGCGCTGGTGGACGATTCGACGCGGCCTCTGTTCGATTCCACCGATTTTCGATTCCTTAGCGGCGAAAAGAGTCCGTGGCCTTGGGCGATGGAGCGGCCGGCGAACGAGTCTCCGGGGAAATACACGGACTGGTACTTCTTTGGCTACGGGCACGACTACAAGAAGGCGCTGGGCGACTTTGTCAAAGTTGCCGGGCGGATTCCACTGCCGCCGCGGTTTGCCTTTGGGGTGTGGTGGTCGCGCTACTGGGCTTATAGCGACCAGGAGTTGGATGAGCTGGTGCGCGGCTTCCGCGAAAATGACACTCCGCTCGATGTGTTTGTGATCGACATGGACTGGCACTTGAGCAAAGAGCAACTGCAGGCCATGGGCGAGACCGATCAGTCGGGTTACGAGCTGGGCTGGACCGGCTACACGTGGAACAAGGAGCTATTTCCGGATCCCAACGCGTTTTTGAAACACCTGCATGAGGAAGGACTGAAGACCACGCTCAATCTGCACCCGGCGTCGGGTATTCAGCCGTGGGAGCAGGCGTACCCGGCGATGGCACGGGCCATGGGGATCGACCCGGCAACGAAGAAATACGTGCCGTTCGATCCTACAGACAAGAAATGGGTGACGGACTACTTTGACCTTGTGCTCCATCCGCTGGAGAAGCAGGGGATCGACTTCTGGTGGCTCGACTGGCAGCAGGATCCCCTGATGACCAAACTGGATGGCCTAAGTAACACCTGGTGGCTGAACTACTTGCACTTTACCGATCAGCAGCGCGAGGGCAAGCGGCCGCTGCTGTTTCATCGCTGGGGCGGGCTGGGAAACCATCGTTACCAGATTGGCTTCTCGGGCGACACGGTCTCGGTGTGGGAGTCGCTCGAGTTTCAGCCGTGGTTCACGGCGACGGCGGCGAATGTGGGCTATGCCTACTGGAGTCACGACATCGGCGGGCACATGCCGGGTGCGGTCGATCCTGAGCTGTTTACGCGGTGGGTGCAGTTTGGCGCCTTCTCGCCGATTTTGCGCACGCATACAACCAAGAATCCCGATGCGGAGCGGAGGATCTGGGCGTATCCCGAGCCGTACGCGTCGGTGCTGCGGTCGGCGTTCCAGTTGCGCGAGGCGATGCAGCCGTATCTCTACACTGAGGCGCGGCGGACATACGACACCGGCGTGGCGTTTTTGCGGCCGCTCTACTACGACTGGCCGGAGGACGATGCCGCTTACACGAGCAAGGGCGAGTACCTGTTTGGCGACCAGATGATGGCGGCGCCGGTGACCGCCGCGGCTGACCAGGTGACCGGCCTCGCGACGGAGCCGGTATGGCTGCCGAAGGGCGAATGGATTGAGTGGCCCACGGGCAAACATTTCTATGGGCCTACAGGCTTGAATCGCAGCTTCACCATCGGGCAGATTCCGGTGTATGTGAGGCCCGGAGCCATCGTTCCTATGCAGCCGCCGATGCTGCACACCGGCGAAAACCCTGTCGATCCGCTGATCGTGAATGTGTGGCCGCTCGCCCGATCCAAGGATGAGTTCCTGCCGAGCAACTCCAGCTATTCGGTCTACGAAGATTCCGGCGCGTCCGTCGACTACCAGCGCGGCGTCTTCGCCCGTACGTCCATCAACGCAACGCGGACAGGTGACACGTTGCGCGTAGAGATCGGGCCGCTCGAAACAGGGCCTGGCGGCAGCTACCCCGGGATGCCGAAGACGCGCGGCTACGAGTTGCGGCTGCCTGCGGACTGGCCGCCGGTTTCTGTGACGGTGAACGGGATGCCGGTCACGTTCGCCAAGCCGGACGAGCGCGGCGGCTGGCGGTTCGAAGGCAACACGCTGACGACGGTGATTCCTGTACCGGCGCAAAGTACCGCGGCGAAGGTGGTGGTGGAGGTGCGCCGGACGAAGGGATTGACTGCGCAGCGCGGGAAGATCGACGGATTTGCGGGAAAAATGACGCTTTTGCGAGGCGCCTACGACGCCATGCAACAGACCGGGCCGGTGGCTGGGCCGTCCTTAGCTTTAATCGATGCGATGCAGAGCGGGGACCGGCTCAGCTATTACCCCGAGAGAATCGAGGACGAGCTTGCGCATTTAGATCAGGCGCTTGCGCAGTCGCAGGCGGATGTGGCTGCGCTGGACAAGGTGTTCGAGCAGTGGTTGAGCGACGCGTCGCGGCGGATCGGCGGATCGGCGCTGGCTCCGGCCGATATCGAAAGCGAAAAACAGAAGCGGCGCGATGCGCTGCATCGCGCCGAGGCGCTGCTGACGGAGGCCGGGAAGTAGGTCTCTGACTGCATGGATTCGCGCCTGTGGAGTTCGTGCCATCCCACCCATTCGCCCCAAAAAACCGGGCGAATGGGTGGGGCACGCGCAAACATTGCGTCTACGGCGCGCAAGCCTGTTCCCTCTGCCCTGTTCCCTGCCTTAATCGTGGCAGCACTTGGCGCCTTTGGTCTCGATTTTGACGACTTCGGGTTGCACGTAGCCTTGGTTTGGATCTACAGAGTAGCCGTCGGTGTACTTGTCGTGATGGCGGACCCAGGCCATGGTGTGTTTGAGACCGGCTTCGTCGCGGCCCTTGGGTGCCATGTCGAGGAAGTTATAGGTGCCCACCAGGATGTCGAGCCCGCGCGCATAGGACGAGTAGGTATGGAAAACCTGGCCGCTTGCGTCCTTATAGAAGACGCTCAAGCCGGGGCGCTCCGTGCTGGGAAACGCCATCATCTCGTAGTTGTAGAGGACCTGGGCTTGGCCGGCCTCTTCGGGGCGCTGCGAGACCTGGTAGTCGAAGTTGAAGTCGCTGCCATGGGACGACACCCAGGGGAACTTCCAGCCCATGCGCTTTTTGAAGGCTTCAATTTCGGCCAGCGGCGCATGCGAGATCACGGCAAAGGTGACATCGCGATTGGCCAGGTGGATGGTCATGCCGTCGAAATGGTCGGCAAGATAGGAGCAGCTGGGGCAGCCCTCCTTCCAACCCGGGCCGAGCATGAAGTGGTAGACGATGAGCTGGCTGTGCTTGCCAAAGAGACCGGCGAGCGAGAGTTTGCCTGACGGACCGGCGAATTCGTAGTTCTTTTCCACCTTTTCCCAGGGTAGTTCGCGGCGCAAGCGGCTGATTTCGTCGCGTTCGCGGGTGAATTCTTTCTCTTTCTTCAGAAATTCCTTGCGGGCCGTGATCCAGTCCTGGTGCGAAACGACGGGATGGTGCGCGATGTCTGTTGTGATGGTGGCCATGGGAAGACTCCTTCGGTAGAGGGTTGAAGCGTGGCACGAGACCATGCGGGAAAGGTTACTTCTTTCGACGGAACCAGCCGACGACGAGGGCCGCGAGCCCTCCGCTGCCGGCGGTGCTTCCGGCGACGACAGCTGCAGTAGTTGCTACACATATGGGACACATGGGACCTCCTCGGGTGGGGAATGGGTTGGACCTTCGCGACACCGGGGAACGGGGCGCGAGGGCTCGTGGAAAACTCTACGCCACCTTTGCCGCCTGCCGCATGAACGGCGGGAGCTCGTCGGCGCTGGGGCCCCAGGTGGAGGGGACGGCGATATCGAGCAGACGCAGATAGACGCTGAACTGGCCGCGATGCTGGTACCAGTGGCTGAGCATCACGTCGCGCAGGAAGCTCATGCGAGGCACGGCGAACAGCTCACGATCGCCGGCCACCAGGCGCCACGTCTCGTGCATGTACGCGTCGTCAAATTTCGGCAATTCGCTGCGGACGGTGGCGACGCTCTCGTCAAAGGCTTTCAGGATTTCGTCGAGGCTGGCGGGTTGGGGGAAGACGAACTCGGAGCGCGCTTGCCGGGGGTTGTCCTGGACCAGGCGAAGAACGCCGGCAGTGGTGGTGGCAATGTGCAGGGCAAGTTGGCCGGCGGTCATTGATTTTGGGTGTGGCTGCCAGGTGAGCTTGTCGGCGGGCAGGCGCTCTAGGAACTTGCGCGTGACGGGGGCCTGGGCTTCGAACTCAGCCAAAAACGATTGGGCGATGGAGTTGGTGACGATAGGTTCTGCTACAGGCATGACGATTTCCTCCTTGGGGATGTGGTGGGTAGAGGGAAAAACAATTGCAGATGACTCGAAGCGTTGGGGCTCGTTTCCCGGGTCTCAAATTCGAGACCCGGGGCACCCATTTTCGTGCTGGGTTGAGTGCACGAAAAGCAAATGCAGGTCCTTCGACTTGTACGTCCGCCGCGGCGAACGTACTCGCTCAGGATGACCCTTTGAAATTTGGGCTACGCCTTCTCGGCGCGCTTGCGCACGTTCTCGTGGATATTCGCCCAGCCGGTGACGACGCCCTTGCGGTGATCGTCCTGAATGAGGCCGAAGCCGGAGTGCCTGAACTTGATGACTGTATCGTCGCCATCTTGGCTCAGCCGGTACTGCACATTATTGGCGACGGGGTAGGACATCATGAGCGGGCCGCAGAACTCAAGCAGGGTGGGGCGCTTGATGGCCTGCACGGTCGCCCAGAAGTGGCCGTTGCCATCGCCGAGGTCGCGATACCAGCGGCCGCCGGGCAAGGGCTCGATCTTCATGTCCATCGGTGTGCCGTCGGGCCGGCGGCCGGATGGGCCTAATTCTTCGAGAAGCGCGGCGAAGGTGACGTCAATGGGAGCCTTGATGCGGATCTCCTGCTCGACGTTGAGGGTGAGGGCGTCTACATCGGGTGCGGTCATTGTGGTCATAGATCCTCCTTGGGGATTTTTGCGGTTGGCGAGCCCGGCTGCTCGGATGCGGGCCCGGAGTTGAACTGCGATTCGGCGCGTTCCTTGACGCGCTCTAACTGATGACGCCAGAAGCGCTCGAAGGTCTCGGTCCAGTCGTGCATGGGCTTGAGCGCGTCGGCGTTGGTGCGATAGAGACGATGGCGGCCGTTGCGGCGCTCGCGGACGAGACCAACGCGGCGCAGGACGCCGAGGTGCTTGGAGACCGAAGGCTGATCGAGGCCGATGGCCACCACGATCTCCCCGACCTGGCGCTCGTCCCCTGCCAGGAAGGTGAGGATCTGGCGGCGGCGGGGCTCGGCGACGGCGTTGAAGGGATCGGAGGTGGTTGCGGCTCGTGCCATGGTTTGAACAATACATTCCTATATAGGAATATGTCAAGCGAAAATTTTCGGGTACAGGTTTCTGAAGGCCGGAGCGAACAAAATTAAAGCCTCGAAGATGCGGGTGGCGTTTGTGCCGAGGGGCAACGCAAAGTAGCGTCCGCCTGTGATATAGATCGAGCCAATGACAGAGGGAACAAGGGTTCTGCGGAGCCTCTTAAAAGCGCTGTGGATTGCGATGCGCAGAGCGCCGAAGGACAGCCGCGCCCGCGCCAACCTCCTGAGGCTCCTCTTTTCCCTTGGAACGTTCGCCGCGATTGCTGGCACATATCTCTACATGTTTCATGGATTTGCCTCGGAATATGGTCTCGGACAACTGGGCCTTGTTCTTATCCCAAGCGTGGTGGTCATGCTGATCGTGTTTGTCGCGGTAGCGAGACAGAATGCACAACAGCGCGCCCTCGACCGCACGTCGCCGGCAGTTCCGCCCGAAACCAGGCGTGCTCTCTTCCGAGAGGCTTGCCTGCTTGCCATCCTGCTGGAGCGGCTGGGCAGCGAATCGTATCTCGAGAAGGAGATTCCGCCGGAGATCGTAGTTGTGACGCGGCGCGTTTTGCTCGATCGGCTCGCTGCGTTCGGGTTGCGTGACAATCTGGAGCCATGGCTGCTCGATCTTTTGCTTGCGCCGGACGGCCATTGGACGGCTGAGCAGAAGCAGCGCGCGGTTCCCGCTTTGGAGTGCCTAGTGGTGCTGCGCTGGGTTCTGGGCCTCGGCGAACTGCGCAGTTTGACGGTCAATCCGAATTATTCCGTCGCGGCTGCGCGATCGCTTTTTGAGATCAAACAGCCGGAGGAACTCAGCGTTTTGCCGTCGTGGGACGTGCGTCCGGCGCGCGATGGCGCCATGCAGTTCTTTCAGCGCTGCTGGGCAGAGCTGGTAGCGCGGAGAGCAATCAATAAGGCTCCGGAGGCCGATGTTGAGAAGGCTCTCGCGATTCGCGCCGAGATCGAGGGAGCGGGTTACACCGGCGACTACCTGGTGGGCGCCCGCACGATTCCGGAACTGGACACGCCGTTGCTGTTTCTGGTGGCTCGACGCGCTCATACGCGCTGGCATTTTCTCGCTCTGCTCGTCAACGTCCTGTCCGGCGAGAAGACAGTGGGCGAGGTCCGGAAATTCCTGGCGCAATATTTTGCGCCTGCGGAGGCCGTGCAGACTCAGGCCGCCGAGGAGTCCCGGTAGTTCGGATATAGTGTCGAGAAGAGCCGAACATAAGGAGTTACTATGACTTTCGATCGTAGGGCCTTTTTGAACGCCTGCAGATGCGCGGGGATTGCCTCGCCGCTGCTGCCGGGGATTTTGCTGACGCTGGCTGCACAGGCGCAGGAGCCGGGGCCAGATGCGGCTTCGAACGCGAGCCATGAGACCAAGCCGCCGGCGCTGCCGAAGATCACAGCGGAAATGCTGGACCAGGCGGCGGAACTGGCGGGGGTGGGACCGTTTACCGCAGAGCAGAAGAAGATAATGCTCGACGGGCTGAACGACCAGCGCGACGCGTATGCGCAGATTCGGGCCTTGAAGCTGACCAACGATGTGCCGCCGGCGTATGTGTTTCATCCGGGCAAGGCGGCGCAAACGGCTATTGAATGCGAAACGGCGCCGCTGGGAGCCACTGGACAGAGCAACATCCTAAGATTTACAGGCGATGGCGGATATGGGCAGTGGGCAGTTCCCTCTAACATCGAAGAGTTGGCGTTTTGGCCTGTGTCTCAACTGGAGATGGCGATTGAGTCTGGCAAAGTTAAATCGCTTGACCTAACTCTGATGTACCTCGCCCGCCTCAAACGCTACGACGCAAAGCTGCATTTCGTCATCACGCTCACGGAGGAGCGGGCGATTGCGCAGGCCAAGAAAGCCGATGAGGAGATTGCCGCGGGGCATTATCGCGGTCCGCTGCATGGGATTCCCTGGGGCGCAAAGGACCTGCTCGCCGTGAAGGGTTATCCGACGACTTGGGGTGCGGGAGGGTTCGAGCACCAATCGTTTGACGATGATGCGACCGTGGTGAAGAGGCTGGACGAGGCGGGAGCCGTTCTGATTGCCAAATTTTCGCTAGGCGCGCTGGCCATGGGCGACAAGTGGTTTGGCGGGCGGACGCGCAACCCGTGGAATCCGGCGCAGGGGTCCAGTGGTTCTTCTGCCGGGTCGGCGAGCGCGGTGGCCGCGGGGTGCGTGGGGTTTGCAATTGGTTCTGAAACGCTGGGATCTATCTCGTCGCCTTCGACGCGGTGCGGCTGTTCCGGTCTGAGGCCGAGCTTTGGCATGGTGCCGCGCACAGGCGCGATGGCGCTGAGCTGGACGATGGATAAGCTGGGGCCGATCTGCCGCTCGGTGGAGGATTGCGCGCTGGTGCTGGACGCGATTCACGGACCGGATGGGAAGGATCTCTCGGCAGCAACTGCGAACTTCGAATGGAATCCGGGGCTCGATTGGCACGGGTTGCGGATTGGGTATCTCAAGAGCGAATTCGACCGGCTGCCTGCGCTGAAGCTCAAAGAAGCTGCGGCGGGCGAGACGGATGAGGAAAAGAAGAAGCGCGAGGACGGGAATGCAGAGATGGTGGCCGGACGGGCGCGGCGCGAGTACGACCGGCGCTACGAACAGGCGGCGCTCGAGAAGCTGCACGGGATGGGGGTGAATTTAATTCCTGTCGAGCTGCCCAAGCTGCCGTGGGATGCGATGGTTCCGCTGCTGACAGCCGAGGCGGCCGCGGCCTTTGACGACCTGACCATGACGGGCCGCGACAAGTTGCTGACCGAGCAGGGGCCGGAGGACTGGCCGAATAATTTCAGAGTCGCCCGGTTTTATCCGGCGGTCGAGTACATCCAGGCCAATCGGGCGCGCACGCTGGCGGTGCGGGAGTTTGCGAAGATTTTTGAGCAGGTGGACGTGATCGTAACACCCTCGACCGACGCGCAGCTGATTGAGACGAATCTCACGGGGAATCCGGCGGTGATTGTGCCCAACGGCCTGCGCGGAGCCGACGCACCGAAGCCGCCGGCGATCGACGACGGCGACCACGACGACATCGGCGGCCCTGGCACGCCGGTTTCGCTCACGTTTCTGGGCGGGCTTTATCAGGACGCGAAGGTGGCCGCGTTTGCGCGGGCCTACCAGGAGGCGACGGGGTTCGAGAAGCTGCACCCGAAGCTGTAGCGTACCTGCCTTCGCAGTCTCCCATCCTTTCCCCAGATGATGCGGAAAAGGATGGAATACCGCGGCTCTCCAATATGATGCTTACTTCGGCTGGGACTGGGACGGCGGCGTGGTTGGCGCGGTCGCAGGTGCTGGTGTTGACGGCGGCGCAGATGCGGCGGGTTGTGCAGGCGCGGACGATTGCGCAGGCGTTGCTGACGGCGCGGTGGTAGCGGGCTGCGAGGGACTGGCGGATTGTGCGGGAGCCGAGGCAGGGGGCTTTGCCCACGTATCGTGTGGAGTGGGCACGGCGTTCGGTGGCGCGCTCGCGCCGGGATGCGGCGGAACTTGTGGCATGGGGCGAGTGGGCATCGGGGCCGGAGCCGGCATGTCGGTGACGTCGACGAGCTCTACATCGAAGATGAGGTCGGACTTTGCGGGAATGCCGGGAAAATCGGGCATGCCAGGGGCGGGAGCTTTACGAGGCTGCAAATCGCGCGTGCCATAGCCCAACTGCCAGGGAATGAAGATGCGGCGCTTACCACCGATCCGCATTCCGGCAAGTCCGAAATCGAAGCCGGGGATTGTGCCTCCCACGCCCTGCGGGAAAGACGCAGGTTCGGGGTCGCCTAGGATGAGCGTTTTGTCGGGGCCCATTTCGGGCTTGCCATCCGGGCCCATCTTCGGCCGCTTGTGTGTTTCCCACGAATCGAATTTGACGCCGTCGGCCGCGCGCCAGCCGGTGTACTTGAGGTGCCAGAGCTTGCCGGGTTCACCCACCGCGCCGGTGCCGATCTTGATGTCTTCGTAGTGCACCACGATGGGGCTGGTCTTAACGAGGCCGTGCGCCACGGCAGGCACGCCGGGCGGCAGCTTGAGCCAAGGTGCAGGTGAGGCCGCAGGTGTAGACACAGGCGAACTAGTGGTTTTGGAGGCGGTGGTTGTGGGGGCGCTCTTGGGAGCTGCCGGCGTGGAGGTGGCTGGTTTCGAGGGAGTTTGTGCGCTTGCGGCCAGGGTTGCTGCCGCGACGGTGAGGGCAAGGAGGAAACGATTCATGGCTGAGAGAATCTCCAACTTAATTCCAACAGGGAGTGTATCAGGCGAGCCGTGGTATGGCGCTACCGGCATTGGTTACGAAAGTGGATCTCTTCAAATGCAGGTCCACATTTGACTTCGATTGCCGCGCAATCTCGGCTCATGGCAGGCTTTCGACTCATTCACCTTCGGCGAACCCGCGCAGGATGACCGATATGGAGAACCCCGGAAGCAATGAACGAACCTCAGCCGATCAACATGCCGGCCAGAAGCGCGGTGCGTGGCGCGAGGTGCTCGACGAAGACCGATTCGTGTGGCGCGTGGGCGCCTTCGCCGACCGCGCCCATGCCGTCGAGCGTGGGAATGCCCAGGGCCGCGGTGAAATTTCCATCTGATCCGCCGCCGGTGGAGGCCTCGCTGAGGTCGATGCCGAGCTCGCGGGCCAGGGATTGCGCTTGGCGGAAGAGCTGGACGCCGCCGCGGCTGCGCTCCATGGGCGGGCGGTTGATGCCACCCGTTACCGTGAGAGCACAGCGCGAATCGATGGGGCGGAGCGAGGCAAATTTGCGCGCGATGCGCGGGCCGTCGGCCAGGCGGGGAATGCGCACGTCAATATCGGCCTGCGCATCGGCGGGAACCACGTTGCTTTTACTGCCGCCCGTGGCCACGCCTGCGTTCACGGTGAGGCCGCGTTTGAGGTCGGTCCAGCGGCTGACGGTTTCGATTGCGTGGGCCAGTTCAAGGAGGGCGTTGGCGCCTTTTTCAAAGTCGACTCCGGCATGGGCGGCGACGCCTTTGACCTCGATGCGCCAGTCGCCGATGCCTTTGCGCGCGGTTTTGTAGGCCAGGCCTTGCGCCGGCTCGAGGACGTAGACGGCGGCGCACTGGCGGGCGAGCGCTTCCGTGATGGGCCGCGAAGCAGGGCTGCCGATTTCTTCGTCGCCGTTGAGCAGGAGAACGATCTCTTGGCGCAGGAGGTCGGCTTCCGTGAGAAGTTCGATTGCGGTTGCGGCGATGGCGACGCCGGTCTTCATGTCGAGAGTTCCGGGGCCCCAAAGGCGACCATTGCGAACGCGGCAAGGCATGGATTGGAGCGTGCCGAGCTGCCAGACAGTATCGAGATGGCCTAGGAGGAGGATGGGCTTTGCGGGCTCGCGGGTACGTGTGGGCCGCGGACGAAAGCGGACTTCGAGGACGTTGCCATGGTCCTGTTGCCGGTGGAGTTTGATGCGGCCGCCGAGTTGCTTGAGGTGCGCGGCGGCGATGGCAATGCAGGAGTCGACGGCGGATTTTGCGTCGGAGGGGGACTCGGATTGGACGAGTTTGCGGGTGAGATCGAGGAGGGAGCGCTCCTTGCGCCGTGCCCCGGCGAGCAGGGCGCGCATGGGAAAAGAGGTTTCGGAGGCGGTTGGCATGCGTGCTCCTTTTCTTCCTGATTGCTGGTACGGCCGGCGGGAGACTTTCTGATTCTACGCTACTTAGGGCGACTTTACTTGCGATTCCGGGAGGGTGGCGAGAGTGGGTCCAGAGGGTCACAGTGTGGCAAAAATGCCACAGGACAGGATTCGGCTTTTGCGTCTAATCTGAACGCAAGACCACTTTTACAGGATTCGGGAGTTAGTATTTGGCTCAACTGGCGCACCTGGAACAGACGATCGCGGCACCGCTAGAGTTCTCAGGGGTAGGGCTGCACTCCGGAGCTCCCGTTACCATGCGGCTGCTGCCTGCCGCGGCCGGGTCGGGTATTGTCTTCAGGCGCACCGATCTCGACAACTTCGAGATTCCTGCGACCGGGCGAAACGTGGCCAAGGTCAGCTACGCCACGAGCTTGATGCGCCAGGGCGTGCTGATCTCCACTACCGAACATCTGCTGTCAGCCTTTATCGGCATGGGTGTCGACAACGTGATTGTCGAGCTCGACAACCTGGAGCTGCCGATTCTGGATGGAAGCGCCCTGCCTTACGTGGAAGCAATCCTGCGCGTGGGGATTCGCGAGCAGCGGCGGCGGCGCGAGACGTTGCGCATTCTGCAGCCGGTGGAGGTGCGCGAGGGTGACAAGTTTATCGGCGTGTACCCGGGCAGCGGCTACAGGATTTCTTACACCATCGATTTTCCCGCGCCCATCGGCCAGCAAAAGACCTGCGTGGACCTGGCGGCGGAGATGTATGGGACGGAGATTGCGCCGGCGCGGACCTTTGGCTACAAGGCCGATGAACGCAAGCTGCGCGACATGGGACTGATTCGCGGCGCGAGCCCAGAGAATGCAATCGTCCTGGGGAAAAATGGTCCGGAGAATGGGCCGCTGCGCTTTCCCGACGAGTATGTGCGGCACAAGGTGCTGGACCTGATCGGCGATCTGGCGCTGGCCGGGCGTCGGCTCGAAGGGCACGTGGTGGCGATGCGGGCCGGGCACGCTATGCACACGGCATTGGTGGCGCGGCTGCTCAAAGATCGCTCGGCGTGGGAACTGGCGCACGTGCCGGTGACGGCGGCGGAAGTGAGTGAACGCCGTCCCGAGGCAGACTCCGGCATGGGGCAGGCGGCGCTGGTGGGGGCGTAGCCGGGCAGCGAATCAGCAAGTCAGCACTGTACTCGGTCCGAACAAAGCACTGGTCATCCTGAGCGAGGTCGCCGCAGCGACCGAGTCGAAGGACCTGCATTTAGCGCTCCCCGCCGACCAATTGCTCCGGCGTGTACCACGCCTCACTCAGATCGATCCATGTTGGATTGTTTTTGAGGATTAGCGCGATTTTCTTCGCCCGACCCCATCCCTTCAACTGCTTCTCCCGCGCGATGGCGCTGCTGGCGTGCGCATAACGCTCGAACCAGACAAGACGGTTGCAGTTATAGTTCGCCGAAAAATCGTCGAAGAGTTTCGTCTTATGCTCGAAGATTCGTTTATCGAGATCGCCCGTCATCCCCATGTAGAGAATGCGGCTCCGGCTGGCCGCAATATAGGTGTAATAGTAGCGCTCATGCATTCAGGTCGCAGAGATTATCGCGCCCTCATATCGAAGAAGCAAATGCAGGTCCTTCGACTCGGTCGCCCAGCGACCTCGCTCAGGATGACCGGTCGAAGATAAGTGTTATCGGAAGGCTGAAAATCGAGACCCGGGGCATCCCTTGTTGTAGTGAGTTTTCTTTCTCAAGACCCGGACCACCCGCCACTATGCCTATTCAATCAGTGCCATCAAATCCCGGAGGAGGTCGTACTCCCGTGATGCCTTGCTCGCTGCGGAGGCGCGCAACTCGATCTGAGGCCGGAATCCGGCAACCGCGTCGTGGAGCGCAGTGTTCAAGGGCACTTCGATCCCAGATGCATCGTGGATCGCTCGGAAACCGGCCTCAGCTTCAAATGCGCCCAGCAGATCAACAAGCACGTCAAGCGCGGCTTCCCGAACGAAATCCTTATCGTGGCCAAGCATTTCTATGAGGAATGGGACTGCGTGAAGCGCAACTGGATAATAGGTGCCTGCATGATCGTTGCCGAGGGCGAAGAGAACCCGATGATAGGCACTTTGCGCATCCGTTCTGTTCTGAACATGAATCATCTGGCGCAATGCTGTGGGGACCTCGTCAGGTGAATTCGATTTGGGTTGTGGAAGCTCTGACCACTCAACTCCGCTGATCGTTTCGAGCATTCTGACTCCTGCGTTCAGGTTCCTCAAAGACCCTTTGTGAGTGAATCTTGGTTCTGATCAATTTGTTGAGTTTATTCATTCAACAACTGATCGATGGTTTCAATGTCGACCAGGCCGTTGCAGCCGTAGAGCGCGGGAAGCACCTGGGCTGCGGGATGCTTGCGGCGCAGGTCGGCGACTTTGTCTGTTCCGGCTCGATAGGCGGGCAGGTACATACGGCCTAGGAGCGGATGGCGTCCCCAGGCACCGGAGAGCTTGTTGGCGCGCTCTTCGGTGACGAGAAAATCGCGGCGGAGGGTGGCGGCAACCTCCTCCTGCTCGCGACCCTCGCCCCAGGTCATGTACGAAGACTGGTTCTTGGCGTCGTCTTGTAATAGTGCAAGAAGCACGCCGATCTGCAGGTCTTCGTCGGGCAACTGGTCGACTTCAGTCACGCCGTGAGCGATGAGGATGGCATTGTTGGCGATGCCCTCAAAGAGCGTGGCGGCGCGGGTATTCATGGTGAGGACGGTGGCTTCAAAGCCAGCCTTGCCGCGCACATACAAATCCTGCAGATAGGCGAAGGTGGTTACGTGTCCGGGAACGACTTCGTGGCTGACGAGCTGCTCGAATTCGGGATACGAAATCTCAAGCGAGGCGTTGATCTCGTAGCTGGCCTCGTAGAGCGGCGAGCCGGTCGCGGTACGGGCGCGGCCAATGTAATTCATGGAGCCCGAAAACCAGGCGTCCTTGATGGGCATGAAGTTGATGTTGGCGCGGGGGACGGTGGCGAGCTCGGACGGAAAGTGCGGGACGAGGTTTTTGGCGCTGAGTGCGTCGAAGTGGGCGATGACGGCCTGGCCGAGCGCCTGCACGGATGCCATCGGCGTGACGCGCTGGCGACGCCAGGCATCGACGGCGGCGAGAATGCCGCCCTCCTGCGTGGAAGAATGCCCAGCGCGACCGAGGAGTTCGGCAACGCGCTCGCGTTTGGCTTCGGGGCGCGAGGGCTCAGGCGGCTTGGCGGTCGAGGCTTCAACGGCGCGCGCATAGGGGACCGGATCGCCCTTGCCGAGGACTTCCATGGCGAGATCCCACATGACATCGAGCGAGACGGCGAGGCCCAGGAGATAGGCACGGCGAGGCCCGAGACAACCAGCCGTTTCTTTGCGCAGGCCGTCGATGGCGGCGGGGAGATTGACTGCGCGAAGATACGCGTCGATGGCGGCGCGATCGATGATCTTGGCGCCAACGCCGCCGGACTCGCGCAGGAGCGCGGCGGCGGGATGGGTATAGGCGGCGGGAAGCGG
This sequence comes from Occallatibacter sp., assembly GCA_049521075.1. GTDB lineage: Bacteria > Acidobacteriota > Terriglobia > Terriglobales > Acidobacteriaceae > Telmatobacter. Next base: position 2,632 of record JBEKPD010000075.1, on the reverse strand, counting down.
CTCATCGGAAAACCACGAGTCGGCGATGAAGCGGCCGGTACCTGAAGGACACATGACATCGCCGCCCCAGAGGGTGTCGATGCCGAGGACGGCGTCGGCGACAAATAGATCGAGTTGATTCACGATTTTTCTTCTCCGTTTTAGACGGGACCAGAGATGCCGCACCCGGCGATGGTGGTCTCCCACCCTTGCGATAGAAAAAAGTCGCAAGGATGGGGAGCGGAACTCTAGGGTACTGCAATCATCGAACTGCTTTGATGCTACCGCGCCAGACATACATGCAAAGACCGAGGAAAAGCAATGCGGAAACGGATTGCGAGACGGGGTCGATCGCATAGAACGGCGTCTGGATGAGATCTTCGTGGAAGCTCGGGAAGAGGCGAAGGGCCGCGCCTAGCACTCCTCCGAGCGCGCCGCCGGCCATGAGTCCCGAGGCCAGAATGATGCCGCGCTCGCGAATGCCGTGGCCGGTTTCACCGCCGGTTTTCTCAGCACGGCGATTCACAAAGTGCGAGAGAAAGCCTCCGGTGAGGATGGGCGTGGTGAGACTGAGCGGCAGGTAAATGCCGAGCGCGAAGACCATGGAGGATTTGCCGAGCATTTCGAGAACAACCGAAATGAGAGCGCCAACGCCGAAGAGAAGATAGGTAACCGGCTGGCGGCTCATGAATGCGACGACCAGCGCCTTCATGATGGAGGCCTGTGGCGCGGCGAGTACGGGACGCGCGTCGCCTAGGACCATTTCACCGAACTGGTAGGTATGGGCCAGCAAGACGATGGTGAGTCCGGCGGCCGCGGCCGCGGCGAGGATGCCGATGAATTTAACCTTTTCCTGCGCGGCGGGCGTGTTGCCGAGCCAGTAGCCGGTTTTGAGGTCGGTCATGAATTGGCCGGAGACGCAGAGCGCGGTGCAGACCATGCCGGCAATGGCCATGATGAAGAACATACCAGTGTCGCCAGAGAGACCGAAGTGCAGGAGCACTACCGAGGAGATGATGACGGTGAGCATGGTCATGCCGGAGGCAGGATTGTTGGCCGTGGTGGCGATGGCGTTGGCGGCGACAGACGCAAAGAAGAAGGCGAAGAGCAGAGTGAGCGCGAGACCCACGGCAAGGATGGTCCAGGAGACCTGAAGCCGGCTGAAGAAGACGGCGACGGCGAGGGCGCTCAGGACGATGCCGAGAAGAATCGCGGGCATGGAGATGTCGCGATCGGTACGGGCGGATGTGTCGGCCGCGCGCGAACGAAAGGCGCGCAAGGCGATGCCGAAGGATCCGGCGATGACGCGCAGCGATTTGATGACGCCGAAGATTCCGGCCGTGGCGATGGCTCCGACGCCGATGTAGCGGACGTAACTCGAGTAGATTTGCGCGGCAGACATCGCGGAAACGGGCGTGAGGCCGGGATACACCGGCACGTTGACGTGGCTGCCGAGAAACCAGATGAGCGGAACGAGGACGAAATTGGCAAGAATGCCGCCGGCGCAGAAGACGATGGCGCTCGGCAGGCCCATCACGTAGCCGAGGCCGAGAATGAAACCGATGGCGTCGAAGTTGAAGACCATGCGGCCGCGATCGGCGAGGGTGCGCATGAGAGGAATGAACTGTAGGTTGAGGTATTCGCGCCAGACGTGAAAGGTGGTGACGAAGAAGTCGTAAAGGCCGGCGATGCAGGTGGCCTGCAGCAGGAGCTTGGCCTGCGAGCCGCCGCGTTCGCCGGTGACGAGGACTTCGGTGATTGCCGTGGCCTCAGGGAATGGGAACTGGCCGTGCATCTCGCGCACGAAATAGCGCCGCAGGGGGATGACGAAGAGCACGCCGAGACACCCGCCAGCGAGACAGATGAAGACGGTCTGCGTGGGATTGGGGCTGAGGTGAAGGATGTAGAGCGCGGGAAGCGTGAAGACCGCGCCGGCAACCACCGCAGCCGAACTACCGCCTGTGCCGGTGACGATGACATTCTCCAGCAGGCTGGAACGGCGCTTGTACATGCGGGCCAGGCCAATGGCGAGGATGGAGATAGGAATGGAGGCTTCCATGCCCTGACCAACCTTGAGCGTGGAATAGGCCGATGCGACGGTGAAGACGACGCAGAAGAAGACGCCCCAGAGGATGGCGCGGGCCGTGAGCTCCGGCGCTTGCACGTGGGCCTGGATGATGGGCGTGTAGGTTTCGCCGGGCTGGAGCGGCCGATAGGCATTTTCCGGAAGAGATTTGGATTCTTGATCGCGCGTTTCTTGTTCGGTCGATTCTCGGTCGCTCATAGAATAGGTCCCTCATTGATAACGCACGCGGGTCTCAGGCCGGACGACGCGGCTTCCGGCTCGGACGATGGCGCGGGATTAGTCCTGTTTCGGATAGCAAGCAAGAGTGTACAGCGCGAAGGGTTGATGGGGGCAATTGGGGAGGGGCAGGATAATCGCATGAACGGGATTGAAGCGTATTTTGAGCCGTCTTGCGCCGTCCCTACGGGACTCCGGGGTGCATTTGTGGAAGCTTTCCCCGCGCTTCAGCGCTTTCAATTACCCACAACTGTGTCGGTTGATGATCGGTGTTGTCGGAACAGATTCTGCCTCAAGGGAGTAACTTTGCAGAGCATTCCGAGGTGCGGTGAACTGCCTTCATGGAAGAAT
>JBEKPD010000074.1:0-30887 GCA_049521075.1 Occallatibacter sp. | reverse complement strand
CTTATCCGGCGGAGATCATGAGCGCGACGTCGAACGCGGGGCCGGTCTAAGCTGCTCGTTGCCCCATCCGATTTCACGAATTAACCCGCTTCAACCAGACCGTAGCGTCGCTGCCAGGCTTGTTTCAGTTGGGCGCGCACACGGGCGCGTTCTTCTTGAGTGACATCGGGGCCGGGGTCAATGGCGAAACGCGCGGCTTCCTGCTTGGCCAGCTCCAGCAACTGACGGTCGCGCAGGAGATTGGCGATGCGAAAGTCAGGCAGGCCTGCCTGGCGTGTACCGAAGAACTCGCCAGGTCCGCGCTGGGCAAGATCTAGCTCAGCCAACTCGAATCCATCCTGGGTACGCACCATGGCGTTCAGCCGCTCCTCGCCGAGCGGGGAGATACGTTCGCCGGTCATGAGAATACAGTAGCTTTTGGCTGCGCCGCGTCCGACACGGCCGCGCAACTGGTGCAACTGCGCGAGGCCGAAGCGCTCGGCGTGCTCTACGACCATAACCGCCGCGTTGGGTACATCAACGCCCACCTCGATGACGGTAGTGGCGACGAGGACGTCGACCTCGCCGCGCTGAAAGCGGCGCATGATGACCTCCTTCTCGTCGGCGTCGAGCCGCCCATGGAGAAGGCCGATGCGAAGTCCGACGAGAGGCCCGGAGCGCAGCTTTTCGTGCATTTCAACAGCCGACCGCAGGCCAGATCGGGCGTTGGGACTGGCTTCCTGCACGGCCTTTGGAAACAACTCCGTTGTCTTACCTTTTGGACCAGATTTTCGAGCAGGCGCAGGCGGCTGGATTCCAGCCTCCGGCTCGTCACGCGAGAAATCCAATTCCGGCTCGTCGTCTTTGGCGCCTTCGATTACGGGATAGACGATATAGGCTTGGCGGCCCTGCGCCACCTGTTTGCGCACGAAGTCCCATACCTCCTGCGCTCGCTCGGCGGGGACGCGGCGCGTAACAATGGGCATACGGCCCGGCGGAAGTTCGTCGAGAACGCTCAGATCGAGATCGCCGTAGAGCGAAAGCGCGAGTGTGCGCGGGATGGGCGTGGCCGTCATCACCAGGACGTCAGGCTCGGGCTGGTTGGGCTTCTTCATCAGCTTGAAGCGCTGCAGCACGCCGAAGCGGTGCTGCTCGTCGACCACGACGAGTCCCAGCCGGTCGAACTCCACTTTCTCCTCGATGAGAGCGTGGGTGCCGATGACGAGGGTGGCCTCGCCGCGATTGATGAGGCCCCGGTTCTGGCGTTTGCGGTCCTCATCGAGCGAGCCCGTGAGGAGCACGATGCGCGGCTTGCGCGAAGATTTTTCAAGCAACTTACGCGCGGCAAGAAAATGCTGAGTGGCAAGGATCTCCGTGGGCGCCATGAGTGCTGCCTGGTAGCCGTTTTCCATCGCGACGAGCATGGCCTGAAACGCGACAATCGTCTTGCCCGAGCCTACGTCGCCCTGCAGCAGGCGGCGCATGGGACTGGACTCGCGCATGTCGGAAACGATTTCGCCGAGCGCGCGCTTTTGCGCCGTGGTGGGATGGAAGGGAAGCACCTCGCGGATTGCCTCGCGCACTTTGTCGTTGGTGGTGAAGGCAATGCCCTGGCGCTCTTTCATGCGGCGGCGTTTAAGCTCCAGGCCCAATTCGAGGAAGAACAGCTCCTCGAAGATAAGCCGGCGGTGGGCCGCAGTCGAGGAGCTCTGCAGCTCGGGGAACGGTGTGCCTTCCACGGGGAAGTGGACTTCGCGGAGCGCGGTTTCGCGGGAGGGCAGACCGAGACGATCGAGCATGGATTGCGGCAGGCATTCGGGCACCGTGCCGCGCATGCTTTCGAGGAGATTAAAGATGGTTTTGCGCTGCCAGCGCGAGGCCAGGCGGCTGCCGCCCAGCGATTCGTAGACGGGTGTGATGCGGCCCACTTCGAGGAGCCGGGTTTCCGCGTCGGCGCTCGCATCCGGCAGGATCTCAAACTGCGGCTGCATCATCTTTAGGTTGCTGCTAGAGCGCGAGGGCTCGACCTTACCGTAGACCGCAACAGTTTGCCCGGCCTGGAACTTTCCGTTGAGATACGGCGCGTTGAACCAGATACATTTGAGCGCATAGCGGCCCTGGCCAACGGTGACCTCGAATAGCGGTGCTCGGCGGGTGCGCAGGAGCGCCGCGCCGCGGACTTCGCCGATAACGCTGGCCACTTCGCCCGGCTTGAGTTCGTCGAGGCTCCGCGGGTTCTGCCGGTCTTCGTAGCGAAATGGGAGGTGGTAGAGCAGGTCTTCCGCAGTCTGAATGGCCTTTTGGGCGAGCATCTCGGCCACCTGCGGGCCCACGCCGCGCACAAACTTCACTGGAGTGTCGAGAGCTGGCACGTATCGATTATAGGTAGCGGCGCGAGCCCTAGCTGAAGCCGAGCACTGGATGCGGCACGTAGGGCTCTTCGAGTAAGGCAATCTCTTCAGCGGTCAGCCGGACCGAGAGCGCAGCAACCGCGTCTTCGAGATGATGCGGCTTGCTTGCACCCACAATGGGAGAGGTGACGCCGGGCTTTGCCAGCAGCCACGCGAGCGCAATCTGCGCGCGAGGAATGCCGCGTTTTTCGGCGACATCACCCAGCCGGTCTACAACAGCGTGGTCGGCTTCTTCAGTGCCGGCGTAGAGCGTCTTGCCGAAGGCGTCGGTCTCAGTGCGGTTGGTGGTCTCGGACTTCCATGCGCGTGTCAGTCTGCCGCGGGCGAGCGGGCTCCAGGGAATCACGGCGATGCCTTCAGACTGGCAGAGGCCGATCATCTCGCGCTCTTCCTCGCGATAAAGCAGGTTGTAGTGGTTCTGCATCGAGACGAAGCGGGTCCAGTTGTGCCGGTCCGCGAGATACAACGTCTTGGCGAACTGCCAGGCGTACATCGACGAGGCGCCAATGTAGCGCACCTTGCCGGCTTTCACCACGTCATGCAGAGCCTCGAGGGTTTCCTCGATTGGGGTTTCCGGGTCCCAGCGATGGATCTGGTAGAGGTCGACGTAATCGGTCGCGAGGCGCCGGAGGCTCTCGTCGATTTCAAAAATAATAGCTTTGCGCGAGAGGCCGCGGCCGTTGGGCTCGTCGCGCATCAGTCCTTGCACCTTAGTCGCGATCACGACGGCTTCGCGCCGTGTGTTGGCCTTGAGGAAGCGGCCGAGAACCATCTCACTGTCGCCACCCGAGTAGACGTTGGCAGTATCGAAGAAATTGATGCCGAGGTCGAGGGCCTGACGCAGGAAGGGTTGGCTGTCGACTTCATTAAGCGCCCAGGCCTGGCGGCCGGGAAGCAGTTTTCCCGTGGCAGGGCTGCCGTAAGTCATGCAGCCGAGACAGATGCGTGATACCTTCAATCCGGTGCGGCCTAGCGAAACGTATTCCATGTCTTCTCCCGTTTTTAGTTTAGGGCAGCATCCTTCCAGCTCGGGTTTGAGGCCGGAAACCTCTTCGGGAAGTGTTTAGTTTCATGATATTAGCCGTACTAGGTACTGAGGGTAACTTGGCTCGCAGGTGCGCATCGGCGTATACATGAGGAGGGCGCTGCACCACAGGAGCGCAATGGGCGCAAGTGGACGGACGCCGAACGAATTGGGCCAGAAGACGAAACTAATGACAAGACAACCAAGCCGCGTCTCAAATTGCGTGGGTGAGCGAGGCGGGGTGTCTTTGCTGCGGCCAAAACCGGCAAGCGTTTTGGCATGTGCATTGTTACCGGCGCTTCTTGTTTTGGCGGGTTGCGGCGGCGACGTAACTGGCGCTGCTTCGAGCGGCGGCCTTTCTGTTTCTCCCGGCACAGCAATCATCGACACCAATTGCACCGAGTGCAATTCCACCAGCACGTCGGGCGGCGTGGTGGAGCAGTTTTCGGCCACGCTCGGCGGCAACGCGGCCAATGTGAACTGGTCGGTCTCGGGCGGAGACGCAAGCGCGGGTCCGGGTACGATCAATGCCAGCGGCCAATACACACCGCCGGGCTACCTCACAGCAGATCGTGTACAGGTGACAGTGACCGCAAAACTGGCTACGAATCCGTCGACAACCGCAAGCGTGCCGCTCACCGTGACACCTGGCTTTCTGCAGCCGTTGACTCCGGAGAATGCCGCTTTGGGCGCGGCAGGAACCGTGACTATTACGGGCTATATCGCCGAGGCTGGCGGTACGACGGGTGTGAACTATGCCGTCGCCGGTACTTCCACGGGATCAAGCGGCGGGCAAGGATCATTGGGCAGCCCAAGCTGCACGCGCAGCACGAGCGCATTCACTTATTGCACGGTCCGGTATACGGCGCCCGCTACCGTTACAACCACGGGATCCACTTATGTTGTGGCAACCGTCGAGGGTTCGAGCTCGAAGGTAGCGACGGAAGTGCTCTTGAATACCGAGGGGATTTCGAGCACTCCTGTGGGGCACGAAAAGGAAATGGCGACGCCCGTGTTGCTGGGCAGCTCCGGCGGAAACAACAACGATTACGACGCCAAGGGCGACCAGGTTGCGGATTGCTGCGGAGGGACGCTCGGCTCTTTGATCCAGAACAGCAGCGGAACGCAGTATTTGTTGAGTTGCAATCACGTGTTGGCACGCAGCGATCAGGCCAGCGTGGGCGAGATGATCGTGCAGCCGGGGCTGATCGACAACAACTGCACTCCCAACGGCGAGGGATCGGGGACCACTCCGGTAGGGATTTTGACGGCGTGGCTTCCGTTGAATTCGACTTCGACAAACGTGGATGCGGCGATTGCGCAGGTGGATGCGGAGGCAGTGAACGCAGGCGGCGCGATTCTGGAACTGGGCGCGTTACAGACAAACGGGACATTGGCGGCGGCGCCTCCCGGCGTCTCATCGACTGGCGGAAAAGGCGAGACTGGGTCGCTCAATCTGGTTGTGGCCAAGAGTGGGCGCACGACCGGACTCACCTGCGCAAGTATCGCCGCGCTCAATCTCGACGTCGAGGTGGACTACTTCAAGAATTGCGCGGAGACGGTCTCCTACCTGACAAAGACTTTTACGAATCAGATTGCGATTGAAGGCAATGAGTTCAGCGATGCGGGCGACTCTGGGTCGCTGGTGGTGGACGCGAGCAACGCAGAGCCGGTGGGGCTGTTCTTCGCGGGCGGCGTAACCAATACGGGTGTCAGCGAAGGAGTGGCCAATCCCGCGCCCACCGTGATGGCCGAGTTGGGCCAGCAAGAGGGAACGACCTACACATTTGTAGGCACGACAGACCATCCCGTTAGTTGCCTGAATTACGGGGCTTCTACAGCGACGGTTGCACAGGCAAGTACGCTCAACTCCGGGCAACGTGAGCTCGTGCAGCAAGCAGTAACGCAGGCGCGAATGTTAATCAATCCTTCTATGGGTGTGCTGGGTGTGGCGACGGGCAAGAGCAGCGATCACGCCGGCGAAGCGGCCGTGATCTTCTACGTTGACCAGGCCATGAACGTCGCGGTGCCGCAAACTGTAAACGGTGTGCGCACGGAAGTGATTCCCACGACTGCGCAGGCGGTTGCGACAGGCACTACGCCGCAATCCGTGCTGCAATCAGGCGCCAACGCGCCCCTGACGAGCGCCGTGTTCAAGCAGGCGGCTGCGGCCAAAGAGCAGGTGGCGCAGAGCCTGATGCAGCAGAATCCTGCATTTTTCGGCGTGGGCGTGGGCCAAAGCCTGGACAATCCGCGCGAGGCCGCACTCATCATCTACGTCGACCGCAATCAGGTTCCGGCGACCCTGCCGCCGGTCATCAATGGCCTGCGCACCCGCTATGTCATCATGAACCGGCTGCACGTCACACGGTCATATCTGCAGGGGCCGGTTGGTTCCAGCGGCCATTGCATGGCGCATCCAGGTACACCTCGCGGAAGCGGCTTCGGCGCGACCATTCTTCGCAGACAACTGGGCTTGGAGCCGTAAAGGGCTGGGCTGACAAAGTGCGATTTGTCGTGCGCCGGTCGGCTATCAACCTATGCGGTCGCCGGGGACGAAGCCCGGGCACCGGCGGCCACAGGAATTTCTTTGGCGAAGCTCAAATCGTCGGGAATAAAAAATTCAAAGACAGTACCAACAGAGGTCTGGCTTGCGGCGCCAGACTGAGCGGCCGCGTGGCTACGCACGCGCACCTGGCCGCGGTGCTTCAGGATGATCTCGTGACTCACCCACAGTCCGAGACCGGTTCCCGTCACTTCTTTGGTGGTAAAGAAAGCTTCGAAGATGTGCTCGCGAATCTCCGGCTCCATGCCGGCGCCGGTATCGGCAACGGCGAAACGGATTCCGGTTTGCGCGGGATTCTTCCAGTCTCGGGAACGGCGGGCACGGACCAATAGCCGGCCGCCTGTGGAGCTGGCGTCGATCGCATTGCCTATCAGGTTGGCAAACACCTGGCGTATCTCTCCAGCGAAGCAGAACAGCGTCAATTCGGGCTTGTAGTCGCGTTCTACTTGGAGGTCTAGCGAGTTGATTCGCCCATGGTAGAGTGTCAGCACGGAGTCCAGGAGTTCAGAGAGTGAGGTGCGCGCGGGTTGGGTGGGCTGTCGGTAAAAGCGCAAGGTCTGCTGCGTGATCTCGGCGATACGCCGCACTTCGTACTCAGCCATGGAGACATATTTTTGAGCCGGCTCCGGCATGTCTTTGAAATTGCGAAGCAGAAAGAGAAGATTGGTGATGGCTTCGAGTGGGTTGTTGATCTCATGCGCGATGGAGGCGGCCAGGCGGCCCGTGACGGCGAGTTTCTCGCTGCGGCGCAGTGCCTCCTCACTGCGCTTGCGATCGCTCGCGTCGAGCGCGATGACGCCTGCCCAGCGCACCTGAGTCGGCGTGGTTCGCACCGGGTATGCGCTGATAAGCCAGGTCCACGGACGACGCGGTTTGCCGCCCTCGCCGTTGAGTTCAAGGTTGCGCACAGGCTCATCTTTCACGAACACGTGCTCAACGGCAGATTCTACTTCCCGTGCTACGCCTGCAGGTAGCAGATCTGTGAAGGTGCGGCCGAGATGGCGGCTGATAGCAACCCCGGTTAGATCGGCAAATATCTGATTCACCCGGACAAACCGATAATTGTGGTCGACAAACGCTAGGCCAATGGGCGCGTTGGCCAGCATCGAGTCCAGCAGCGAGAGCGTATCGTTGAGTCCAGCCCGCTGCTCGGCAAGGGACGCAACCATGCGGTTGAAGGTCTCGATGAGGTCGCCGATTTCGTTATGCACTGAAACCGGCAACGGAAAATGGCGGACGTCTTCCGGCGAGTGCATGAGTGCGGTGGCGCCGCGGTGCAGCACGGCAAGCGGCCGCGCGATGGAGCGCCACATCAAAAAGACCAGCACTACCGAAGCCACTATCCAAATGAGGCCGAAGACTAGCGTGTCTTGCTGAATGGCGGCAAGTTGCTCCCGCGCTGCGCTCTTATCGAATTCCACCCACGCATAGCCGCGCAACTGATTGTTGGTGTAGATCGGCCGCACGCCCTCCCAGCGGTTTCCAGGTAGCGTAAACAGCCTGGTGTCGTCGCGGCCGGCCAAGAGAATTTGTGCCCGCTCGTCCCGGTCAAGAACTGCCTGGTTCGCATCGCCTTTGCTAATGAACAGAACATTTCCAGCGGCATCGGTCACTTTGGCAAGAGCGATGGTCGGAGCTCCGCCTGTGGTTTTTACCAATGAGTTGACCCAGCCCGGACGCTGCTGTTCGAGCCCTTCGGCCACCTGTGATGCAAGCGCTGCCGACTCGTAGGTCAACCAGTATTGCGCCCGTACCTCTACGCGATGCTTCTGCTGCTCGGTGAGCAATGCGGCAAACAGGCTAATCGACAGGATCTCCAGCAACACAAGGCCGGCAAGCATCTGCGAGCGTATTGATCGGGGCCACCAGCGTATGCGCAATAATTCACCCCCCAAGAGAATCATCAGATGACAGGCCCTATACTAGCGGATCGCCCGCGGCGACGGGCCGGTGCGAGTCGTCGCTTAGCGCCAGCTTGGCTTGCAGCGATGCGGCGATCAGACGTCCGTGAAAACGCCCATTCTCAATGAAGATCTCGCTGGTGCGGGAGCCAGCCACGATGACGCCGGCGAGATAAATGCCGGCCACATTGCTTTCGAGCGTCTCAGGGTTGCAGACGGGCAGCCGATCAGGCCCTTCGAAGCGGACACCAAGGCGCTCGAGAAAGCTGAAGTCGGGATGATAGCCCGTCATGGCGAAGACAAAATCGTTGGCTAGAGTCTCGGGACCGTCAGGAGTCTCGACCACGATGGCGTCGGGCGTAATTTCGGTGACACGGGCCGCAAAATAAGCTTTGATTTCGCCGTTCTTGATGCGATTTTCGACATCCGGCTTGATCCAGTACTTCACGTGGGGCTGGATGCCCGCGCCGCGATAAATGATTGTGACTCGCGCACCATGACGCCATAGCTCCAGCGCCGCTATCGCCGCCGAGTTCTTGCCGCCTATGACCGCAACTTCCATGCCGTAGTAAGGATGGGGATCGTGATAGTAGTGGTGGACCTTGCTCAGGGTTTCGCCGGGAACGCCCATCCAGTTGGGCAGGTCGTAATAGCCGATGGAAAGAGTGAGCTTGCGCGCCGTCAGTTCTCCATGGCGTCCAAAACGATCGGTCGTGTGAACTGTGAAGTTGCCGTCCACACCGCTGATGCGTTCCACACGGTGGTATTGGCGAAGATCGAGGTGGTAATAGGCCGCGACCTGACGGTAATACTCGAGCGCCTCGTTCCGCGTAGGCTTGGCGTTGGGGCTGGGGAAGGGAATGCCGCCGATCTCCAGCAGCTCCGAGGTCGTGAAAAACGTCATGTGCGCGGGATAGTGGAAAATCGAGTTGCAAATGCAGCCCTTGTCGACCACGACGACACGAAACCCGGCCTTTTGCGCTTCAATGGCAGAAGCCAGTCCGGTGGGTCCTGCACCCACCACGAGAAGATCGAAGGCAGCATCCTCCGGCGCGTTCACTGTCACATCGCTCATATTCCTAGATTAGGCCAAATGAGAACTTTCGCGGCAGATCTTTCCTGCGACGAGCAATGGAAAAGCCCCAGCGGATGCCGGGGCCTTGTCGTGTTGACATCAAGATAGATCTCTAAACGAACGCGGGCGTGGGTTCCATGAGGGCAATCCCCCCGGTTTCCGTTACGCTCAGGGGCGGAGCCGGAGAAACGCCGGGAGCCGGCGCCGGGGAATGCGCGGGGGGTGTGAGCCGGTATACGAAATGATACGGCGGCCACGGACCCGAGAGTTGCATTTGGCACTCGCGCATCAGAGCGCTCGTAGTAGTGAATTTGTTCTGGTACCGCTCCACGCACTTACGATCGATGAGGTGGGCGATATCGAGCAGCATCTTGCCGTTTTCCATCAGCCGGCAACTGACCTCTTCATCGAGGGGCTGGAAGAGACGGTGCATCTGAAAGCTGACGGCTCGTGCCCGAGTTTGCCTCTCGCGCGCCCGCGAGGCATTCTCCCGTAGATTGCTGAGGTAGGCCCGACCCACATTTTCACTGGCCAGGTGCTTTTCCACCTCGCGTGCGCAGCAGTCGTCCACAAATATCTTCAAGTGCATCTCGGTCTTGCCGCGGAGCTTATCGATGTTGCCGAGGAACTGGCGCTGATTGGACCGGATGGATTTGCGAAGGATTTGGTCGTCGTGAAAGATGGTGCCAAAACGAAAAGGAAGAACGGTGGAATGCCGGAAACAGTCCGCGATCACCCTTGCGTGATCCACGCCGGACTTTTGGTTAAGAGGTCCCTCAGGGTTGTGTTCGCTCACAACGACTGCAAGATCGCTTGCCGGGTAAAGAAAAACCTGATTGCCACTGACTCCAAAGACCGATTCCATGGGAACCGGTTTACGATGACGCTCTAACGCAGGAAACGCTTGTTTTTCACCGATGCAGTAGGCATACCACGCCATAACGAGATACTCCGTCCGTGCACGCCCCGGTGATCAGGGCGCCGCTGGTTGATAAGGCACTGGGATTTTTGAACAACTACATGCATAGCGGTCGCGGCTTCATGAAACTAACGGGAATACTAGTCTTCCGAAAATACGACTGGCAACACCCGAGTGGAAAAAGTGAGCGAGGGATGCTGGGTGCGTCAAAATCGTATTGGTTAAACAAAACTATAATTCGATATAATGAATATTGCACCGCTGCGCTACAAATATTCGCGAGTTGAGCCAGGCAACTGAGCTGGCGGGTGGGCGGCGCCCGTCATGTCCCGGCTGCGAAAGAGGCGAGACACTGGGCCAGAGGTGCGGCATGGTTGCTGCTGTGCTTCGTCCGTGCGTCCAAATCCAGCAAAGTTTAGTAGACTCAACGGAAGAATGCTTGGCTCTTCCCGATCCCTTCGCCGCCCTTTCTCCGCCCTCACCACTTTCGCGCTTTCGGCTCTTTTCTTCGCTGGATTCGCGGCCAACTCTTCGATTGCCGCGGCCCAAGGCACACACCTGTGGATGCAATCGCAACTGGATGAGTTTGAGAAGGGCACTCCCGACGGCGTGGCTATCGAGAGCGACGGGCATCTGCGCCAGGGGCCGGGGCTGACCGAGCGATTGACTACGCCCTCTACCTTTGTCTGGGCAGTGGTTGCGGATAAAGCAGGCCAGATCTTTGCAGGAACTGGCACGCCGGCCACGGTGCTTCGATTGGCCGGCCGTCAGGGCGAAAAGCCGGTCACCTTTTTTGAGACCAAGGATCTGAGCGTTCAGGCCTTGTGCCTGGGACCGGATGGCGCGCTCTACGCGGCAACACAGCCCAGCGGAAAAGTCTACAAACTGAATCCCAACGCTACGGAGAAGCAGGACGAGGCCAGCGCGACGATGGTTTTCGATGCTGCCAAGGTCGATGGGACGGCGCCGGGGCAGAGCAATGCGGTTTCGCTAAAGCCGAACACTCCACCGCACTACATCTGGGCGCTGACGTTTGACTCGGTGGGGCGGCTTTATATCGCAACCGGCAATCCCGGGGCGGTTTACCGTGTCAATCCGGCAAAACCCGGCGCGGCGCCGGAACTGTTTTTCAAGAGTGACGAGGCCCACATCCGCGCTCTGGCGTGGGACGCAGAGGGCAACCTGATTGCCGGGTCTGACGGGTCGGGGCTGGTCTATCGTATCGACCCTCAGGGCAAGGGATACGTGCTCTTTGAAACGCCGCGCCGCGAGATTACATCGATTGCCATCGCGGCGAACGGCACGATCTACGCAGCGAGCGTGGGCGACAAGAGCCACAACCCTTTGCCTCCACTGCCAGTGCAGGGAATCGGCTCGGTGAGTATCACCATCGTGCAGCCGGAGTCGCTGCAGGCTGCGAATTCGAGTGCCTCGGTGCCTGAGGGGACGGAGATTTACGCGCTGAAGGAGGGGCAGGCGCCACGCAAGTTCTGGTCGGACAAGGATGAGATTGTCTACGCGCTGGCAGCGCGGCCCGATGGCCTGTTGGCGCTGAGCGGGAACCAGGGTCGCGTCTTTCGCATCGACGACGATGGCAGCTACGCCGACGTTGCGCATCTTGAGGCGCAGCAGGGCCTGAGCCTGGCTTCCATTCAGGACGGAGTTCTCATTGGCACCGGCAATACGGGCAAGGTGTTCCTGCTGGGAACATCGGAGAAACACGAGTACGCGAGCGACGTTCTGGATGCGAGTGTATTTGCGCGTTTTGGCCGCGTTGAGGTTGAGCCGGGCTCGGCGGGCTATGAGATTTTGACTCGTACAGGCAACGTGGAGCAGCCAGTGCGCGGCTGGAGTGACTGGCAGCCGTTGCATGACGGCTCCGTGGCTTCGCCGCCGGGGCGTTTCCTGCAATGGAAGGCCGAATTGCATAAGGATGGTGCGCTGGGCAGCGTAGGTGTCAATTATTTGCCGGTAAATTCCGCGCCGGTGGTCGACGATCTGGTGGTAGTTCCCGGCGCGCGCCTGAATCCGCAGGGTTCTACGCCCCAGAATCAGACTGTGAACATTGCGTTCTTGTCGGCAGGCCAGGGCTCGGCGGTCTCGCTTGATACGGGATCGAGCGCACCGCTCCAAGCCAATAAGGACCGGACTGGTGCGACGGTGCGCTGGGCCGCGCACGATGACGACGGCGACGACCTGATTTACTCCCTCTACATGCGCGGCGATGGCGAGACGGTTTGGCGGCTGCTCAAGGACAAGATCACCGACAAGGTGTACAGCTTCGATGCCACGTCGATTCCCGACGGCGGGTATCGCATCAAGGTGGTTGCATCCGACGCGCCCTCGCACACGCCGGACGATGCGCTCATGGGCGAGAAGGTGAGCGATCGTTTCGAAATCGACACCACGCCGCCGGTGATCACGAATTTGAAGGCGTTTGCCACGCCGAATACGTGCGCCGGCGTGTGCTGCTCAGCGCCGTTTTCCGTCAGCTTCGATGCGGAAGATACAGCTTCTCCCATTGCACGCGCCGAGTACTCACTCGACGCTGGGCCGTGGCAGCACATCGATCCAGTGGACAAACTCTCCGACTCGAAGCACGAGCACTACAGCGTCTGCGCAGATGTACCTCAGGAAAGTACAAAGCCTGCCGAGCATCTCATCACTGTGCGCGCCTATGATCGCTACGATAATGTAGGCGTGGCCAAGACGGTGATTCCTGCGCAGGGAAAGTAGACGCCATGCGATTCGAGTTCTACGTAGCGGCGCGGTACCTGAAAGCCAAGCGGCGACAGGCCGTAGTGGGCATTGTCACGGTGATCTCCATCGCGGGCGTAACCGCGGGCGTGGCGGCTCTCATTATCGCGCTCGCCATCACCAACGGCATGCGGCGTGACCTCCAGGACAAACTGCTCGGATCGAGCGCGCACGTACAACTAATGCAAGTCGACGCGCGCGGCATTCCCAATTGGCGGCCGTTGCTTACACGTCTGCGACAGGTCCCGCATGTGACTGCGGCGGCGCCGGGCCTGTACGAGCAGGTGGTTGTGGCGCGGGGAGCGCGAGACGGTTACGCGTTAATCGAGGGAATTCTGCCTAAAGATGAGCGGACGGTGAGCGACTTGCTCTCGACGGCGACGCCAGGAGCTGTTCAGGCGCTGGAACCGCGGCCGGAGTCGGCTGACGCTGCGAATGCGGCAATTCCACCAATTGTTCTAGGCAGCGATCTGGCAGAAACTATCGGCGCGGTTGCCGGCGATTCTGTGATGGTGGTGAGTCCGCAGGGAGAATTGACGCCCATGGGCGGCCTGGTTCCCAAGTACATGACTTTTCGCGTAGCGGGAACGTTTCACTCTGGGTTTTACCAGTACGACGCCCAGATGGGTTTCGTGCGCCTGGCCGATGCGCAACGGCTCTTCGATGAGCCCGATCTGCTTTCGGTAATCAGCTTTAAGGTCGACAACCTGAATCAGGCGCCCGAGATTGCGCACGCCATTGAGCAGGCTGCCGGGCCGGGGTACATGACGACGAATTGGACCGATCAGAATCGCGAATTGTTTCGCGCTCTCAAACTGGAGCAGGTGGTCACATTTATCGTGATCGCGCTCATCGTCGTCGTGGCTGCGCTCAACATTCTCATCGCTCTCACCATGATGGTGATGGAGAAGACGCGCGACATTGCGGTAATGATGAGCTTCGGCGTCGATCCCGGGCAGGTACGGCGTATTTTCCTGCTGCAAGGATTCCTCATCAGCGTGATCGGTACCGTGCTCGGCCTCGCGCTCGGCTATTTTGCATCCTGGGCAGGCGGGTACTATCACTTCATCCATCTTTCCGCCGAGGTCTACTCCATCGATACACTGCCGTTCGCGCCGCGCGCACTCGACGGCGTTATTGTCTCCGCGGTTTCCATTGGAATCTCGCTGCTGGCGACGCTGTACCCATCGTCGGCTGCGGCGCGGGTGCTGCCCGCCGAAGCCTTGCGCTACGAATAAACCCTTTATGATCAGTCGAATATTGACTTTGTGTCACATTTTGTGCCACATTTAGATCATGCCCAGTGTGAACTTCCGCCAACTCCGCGACACCCGCCAATTGCTGACGTGGCTGGAGGCCGGTGAGGTTGTCGAGCTCCGCAAGCGCGATCGTGTTGTCGCACGAATTGTGCCCGAGTCGCCGAGGATTGAGCCAGGGAAAATGCCGGACTTCGCAGCGCGCCGCCGTGCGATATTTGGCGACCGCGTGCTCACCCCGGTTGCCGACCTAATTGCTGATCGGGAGAACAGCCGCTATTGAGTGCTTACGTTGACTCAAGCTTTCTGGTTTCAAGCTACATAACGGACGCGCACTCTGCGCGCGTTGACACCTGTATGGCTGGCAGCCCCTCCGTGTGGCTCACTGAGTTCAATCGCGCCGAACTGGCAAACGCAATCTTTCAACAGGTGTTTCTCAAGCGGCTCACCCCGGCAGATGCTGCTCAGGTCTGGAGTGATTTCAAGCGTGATTGCGCTGATGGAGTCTGGACTGGGGTGGGATTTCCTTCTCGCGCCTGGGAGACCACGATTGATCTTGCGCGCCGATACGGCCCTGCCCTAGGCATCCGCACCCTCGATTCGCTCCACGTCGCCTCCGCGCTTGAATTACGCGCCGACAAATTCTGGACGTTCGACGAGCGTCAGGCAAAGCTGGCTGAGGCGGTCGGGCTCGACACCAATCCCTAAATTCGGCAGTGTTACTGCGGTGTAATAATCCCGCCCAGCGCGTGGCGCCGCGGCAGGACAATGCCGCGGTGGTCGATCTCCACTACTGCGTGCGGTAGCGCTTCGGATAAGCTCTTGCGCTCAACAACAGCGCCTCCGCAGGCGGGACACCAGTCCGCTTGTGTCGCTTCGGCCAACACGGCGTGGCATTGGCCGCAGATTCGTTCCATCTTTAAAGGGTAACGGATTGATGCGGGGGCCGGGCAGATAGCCCCATGTGCTACCGCGCCCCCGGTACACTGGAGTCATGCACCCTCCCGTTCGTCTGGTGGCGATTGACATGGATGGCACTCTGCTGCCCGCGCTTTCACAAAGCATGAGTGAGCGCACCGGGCGGTCGCTCCAAGCTGCGCAGGCAGCTGGTATTACGGTCGCGATTGCGACGGGCCGCCGCCTGGCGTACACTCTGCCGTTGATCGAGGGGCTGGGCCTGCGAGCGGATACACCGCTGATTACGTCCAATGGGACAGTCACATGCACTCTGGGCGGCGGAGTCATCGATAGTTGTCACATGAATACGCGTGTGGCGCGCGGCGTGTGCGGGATACTTCGCCCGTTTGGTGCAGTAGTTTTTACATTTGATCGCCCGGGGCGCGGGGAATTGGTGCTCGAAGATTTAAGCCAGGTGACTGGACGCATTGCCTTATGGGTTGAAGCCAATCGCCACGCGATTGAGGTGGTAAAACCGCTGGAGCTTGCGCTGGCTGACGGTGACGATCCGATTCAGGGCATGGCGACGGGGAGTATCGAACGGATGCGCGCGGCAGAGAAAGCGTTGAAGGCGAGCCCGTGGGGCGCGGAGTGCGAGAGCGTCCGAACCGAGTATCCAGCGCGGGACTTGTCCATTCTCGATCTTCTTCCGCCCGGGGTGTCGAAAGGATGGGCGCTGGAGCGGCTTGCGGCACGGCTGGGTGTTGACCGGAAAGAAACCATGGCGATCGGCGACAATTGGAACGACCTGGGAATGCTGGAGTGGGCTGGGCAGGGAATCGTGATGGGGAATGCGGCCAAGGAGCTGCGCACACTGGCCAAGATGCGTGGCTGGAAGCAGGCGCCGTCGAGCGAGGAAGATGGGGTTGCGGTAATCTTGGAAGCGATATTGACGAAGATGGCGGCGGCAAAGGCCAAAGTAGCGGCGGCGAAAGTATGATGAGCGGATCCCAACTTGGACAAAGTCTGCGAGGAAGCCGAATCTTTTTAACGGCTGCAGTCGCGGCTCTTTCAAGCCTTGCCGTGTACGCGCACGCAGCCGAGCGGGTCACACTGCGCAACGGGTTCACCATGCAATGCGACCATCATGCGCTGGTGGATGGGCATATGCGGCTCTACCTGCGCGCGAGCGAGGACGACTACATTGAATTCGCGCCGGACGAGGTTGCGGTCTTCGAGAAGCTTCCTGATCCGCCTGCAGTCGCGGCGCAGGTAACTCCGCAGAGTCCGAACGGGGGAGCAAAGCCAAAGCTGACACCGGCCGATTTGCACGAGATTCTGGCGCGTGCGGGGACGGAGCACAATCTCGACGTCGATTTGCTGGCCAGCGTGGTGAAGGCGGAAAGCAACGGCAATGCGCGGGCCGTGAGCCACGCCGGCGCGCAGGGACTGATGCAGCTGATGCCGCGAACCGCATCGGGCCTTGGCGTCGCGGACAGCTTCCAGCCTGAGCAAAACGTGCGAGGCGGCTCTACGTATCTCGATGCGCTCTTGACGCGGTATCACGACAACCTGGCATTGGCGCTGGCCGCGTATAACGCGGGACCGGAGGCCGTCGACAAATGCCACGGGATTCCGCCCTACCACGAGACGCGCGCCTACGTGGCCCGCGTGATTCACGAGTTCAACCGGCGGGTGCTTGTTAGGGAAGCCCAACTGCATGGCACGCAAAGCTCCGTGACACAGCCGGTAGCTGTCCATTGACGCTATCTTTCATGGCTCCCGTGAGAACATAGAAACACGTTCCGAGTAGCAGAATGGAGATCGCTTGAAGCGACGGCAATGGATTGTGGGCTTGTTGGTGCTGGCAGCGCTGGCTGGTCTTTTCGCCTACGAACAACATCTGCATCCTTTTGACTGGAAGATGTTTCTTGAGGAGTTCCAGAAGGCTCAGTGGATAAAGGTCGGTATCGCCACAGGATGTGTTTACCTGGCCTTTGGTCTTCGCTCTGCGCGCTGGGCCTGGTTGCTGCGGCCCAGCAAGCGCGTGCCCCTTTTTTCCCTCCTCGGGACTCAGGTCATGGGCTTCACGGCCGTAGCCCTCATCGGCCGCATCGCCGATCCGGTCCGCCCTTATCTGGTAGCCAGGAAAACCGGACTGTCCGTGGGGTCACAAGTTGCCGTGTATATTGTCGAGCGGCTCTCTGACGCAGGATCGATGGCCATTCTCCTATGCTCAGCCATTTTGCTCTCGCCTGCCGGGACGCTCCCGCATCAGGAGATCTTCAGCAAGTTCGGCAAGGGTGGCCTAGCCGTCACCGTGGCGGGCGCGTTGTTCCTGGTGGCCGTGCGGATTTCAGGAAAGGCCGTGGCTGCATTCTGTGAATCGATTCTCTCTCCGCTTTCGCCTAAAATGGCGCGCGCTGCCGGTCAAAAAATCCGCGCCTTTCACGCCGGTTTGGATATGCTTTGTTCACCCAGGGACTTCGCCATCATTCTGTCACTTTCTCTGCTCATGTGGGGGTTGATCACCTTCGGTTACGTCGAGGGTGTCGAAGCGTTCATGCCGGCAGGACAAGGAGTTCCTAACGCCCTTGGTCGATGCCTGGCGCTTATGGCTGGCGGTGGAGTTGCAAGTGTCGTTCAATTGCCGGTGATCGGTTGGTTCACGCAAATTGCCGCCCTGGAAGTTATGTTGAGGCCACTTTTCGGAATGACTCCTGAAACGGCCACGGCGTGCGCGACGACATTATTGGCAATCACCTTCCTGGGGGTTGCCCCCGTTGGCCTCGTCTGGGCGCAATTTGAGCACATCAACCTGCGCAAAGTCACGCTCGAAAGCGAACACGCGGAACAGGATTTGGAAGCCAGCGAAGCGGCAGCCGACCAAGGCTCCGCATCATAGCGTGTCAGATTCGCGAGGTAGCGGCGATGGCGCGCACCGCACCATCTTCCTCATGTGAATAGCGAATTGTTTCCGGACCCACTGCGCCTCCGGTCATTATCATGCTCATGGCCTGCTCCATGGTCAGGTCGGTCTCAGTGACGCGTTCGATGGGCAAGATCTGCAGGAAAGCAGAAGTGGGGTTGATGGCGTTGGGCACCAGGACGGCGGCCAGTCGACGCCCGCTAGATGCATCACTAAGCGTACGCGTGAGAAATCCAATGCTCTTCTGGCCGGTGATGGGAAAGTCTATCAGAACAACACGCTGGCTGGATTCTTTCTTCGCCATCATTGTGTCTAACAGTTGCCGAACGGACGTGTAGACCTTGGCGACGAAGGGCAGGCGTTCTAGCACGGATTCAAAGAGACCGAACAGCTGGCGTCCAACCACGAGCGACGTGACGCGTCCGACAATATAGAGAACAGCGAGCGTGAGCAGTACCGCGAGCGCGGGTTGCAGCCATGGATTCCCAAACCAAGCTTGGGGAAAGAAGGCGGCAAGGAGCTGGACCGCGGGCAATCCCGCCTTGGCAAGCGATTCGAGAAGGAAGCTGAAGATCAGGTACGTAACGAAGAGCGGGCCGATAGTGATGATTCCGGCCAGGATGCTCCGCTGCAGACTGCGCACGGTGCGACTGACGGGTCCTTTCATGAGCGTCACCTCGTTACGAGCATACCCCGGCCCGGGCGCATCGCGGAATGCAGTAAAAAGACAACAGCTGTTCCAAATCGACGCCAAATCAGCTATATATGATGGTTGCCACCTTTTGTGTGGGCAGAAAGTCGTGCATGAACGAACGCGAGAATTTCGACTTGACCGAGAACCACGCTGAAGCGCCGCAGGTGCCGGCAATGCGCCCGCGAGCCGCAGCATCGCCACTGTCCACGGGGATGAGCCAGCGCGCGCCGAATCTGTCTGCGGAGGAGAACGACGATCGGTCGACTCTGCCTCCGCCGCAGCGCATTGTGGAGGTTGCGCCCGCGGAAGCAGCGCAGTCCCCGGGCGTGCAACGTGCGGTCAACATTCTGCGCGCCACGGTTCCTTTTGTGCAACGCCTTTTGCCTTTGCTTGACGGCAACGTTGCCTCGACGGTCGTCAACCTGCTTGCGCCCCGGACGCATCCACCGGCGGCTTCAACTTCAGCCAAAATCGACTTGGCGCCGATCGAAGACGGTCTGGCCCAACTGCGGTCGCAGCAGCACAACTTGCGCCTACAGGCGACAGAGCAAAGCATGGCGCTGAAGAGGATCGAGGATCAGCTGGAAATGGTGCGCCTAGTCACCGGCCGGATCACGCTGGAGCAGCAGGAGCTGGTTGAGGACCTGAAGGCTTTTGGAAAGAGTGTGAAAATCGTCGCCACGGTTGCGCTGGTCCTGGCGGCGGCCAGCTTTTTCATGACGCTGGCAATCTTTCTGCGCATGAAAAAGCTGTAGCCGTAGATTTTGCACGCACGATCATATAAGCATGAAGGTTCGTACGGATTCCGGTCTTCCATACTAAAAAATGTTTTTGGGGACCCGGTCAGGATAGCGGTGTCACAACTCCAGGACTGTGTCTTCGATGGCCAGGCGGACATTGCCGTCGGATTTGGCGAGCCTCCGAACCGCTTCCGGCTTGTCAACTTTGGCTTTCAGCATCACCAGTGCAACGGGAACACTGCGGCCCGCACTCTTGATAGTGTCGACGGCGGCGGCGCGATCGATGTTGCAGGCGCGCATCAGAATGCGAATGCCGCGCTCCACCAGCTTCGAGTTCTGCATGTGCACGTTGACCATCAGGTTCTCGTACACATAGCCAAGCCGCGCCATAACACCCGTAGTGATCATGTTCAGGACCATCTTTTGGGCGCTGCCGGCTTTCATGCGCGTGGATCCGGAGATCACCTCGGGACCGACCTCGGCGACGATGGTGATATCAGCAGCTTCGGCGAGCGGCGTTCCCTGATTGCAGGTGACGGCTGCGGTGTGCGCTCCGCGGGCGCGGGCATAGGCCACCGCGGCAACCACGTAGGGCGTGCGGCCGGAAGCGGAGACGCCGACGACGACGTCTTTGCGCGTGGGGCGACGCCGGGCGATATCGCGCTGGCCCAGTTCTTCGGAGTCTTCATTCACCTCGACTGCGGAGGCCAAGGCCTTGGGCCCGCCGGCCATGATGTACTGTACCTGGCCTGGGGCTGTGGAGTAGGTGGGCGGGCATTCGGAAGCGTCGAGTGCTGCAATCCGCCCACTGGAACCGGCGCCAATGTAGATCAATCGGCCGCCATCGCGGAGGCTGCGAGACACCTGGTCGATCAGATCGGCAATTTCCGGGATGGCCTTCTTAACCGCCGCCGAGACCTTGGCGTCTTCGTGGTTGATAATGCGGGCGATCTCGAGTGCGGATTTCGTATCGAGGCCCTGGGAGGCTTCGTTTTGACTCTCTGTCGTCAGTTCTTGAAGCAGTGCTACCTGGTCGTTGTTGGTGTCTTTTGTCCGGGCGCCAGGTGTTTCCTGCATCGTGGTGCTTGGTAGCATCGCGTCTGTCCCCTACTTTGATTGTATCTATAAAAACGCGCAACCTAAAAATTTTGTTCTGTGCGTTTCTGAATGCAAACCCGAAAAGATTTGTTAAATGGATTTACTAACGGCGTCATGAAAAGCCGGCCGGACTTCGCGGATCAACTGGCTTTTCCTGTCCGGCCATGTGCGATTGGTCAGCAGGACCACGCCCACCGCCGCATCCAGATCGATCCACAGTGAGCAGCCGCTGTAGCCAAGATGTCCAATGGAATGCTGCGAGAAATGTTTGCCGCTGGACGAAGGCTCCGAAGGCGTATCCCATCCTAGCGCTTGTGAACTGCCGGGAGGTGATTGCCGTCTGGAAAACTGTTCCAATACAGATTTATCGAATATCGAGGGCACTGCGCCCGGACCCGCAGATTTTTCGCTGCGAACGATTGCGGTGGCCAAGCGCAGAAGGTCAGGAACATTGGAGAACAGACCGGCATGCCCTGCAACGCCGCCAAGGACCCATGCATTCTCGTCCTGCACTTCGCCCTGAATGCGGCGATGGCGGAAAGTTGCGTCCTCTTCGGTGGGAGGGATCGCAGGGCCTATTGCCACCGGTGGGCAAAATCCAGTGGCCGTCATGCCCAGCGGTGCGAAGATTTCCCTGTGCGTCCAGGAAGCCAGACCTGCGCCGGTCAAGACTTCGAGCGCCTTACCGAGAAGAATGAAGCCGGGGTCGGAATACTCAGCGCGTGTGCCGGGCTCGGCGTCGAGAGGCAGCTCAAGGCAGGCACCAAACAGTGCGGCGGGCGTGGAGGCGGTGCGGAAAAACTTGATGTATCCCGGCAGGCCCGAGTTATGCGCCAGGAGATGCCGCAGAGCGACTCTGCGCGCAGGATCGTCGGCCGAGCGCCCCGCGACAAAGCCCGGCAGCAGCGCGCCCAAGTGCATATCGAGATCCAGTTGTTCGCGTTGGACGAGCAGCATGGCTGCGGTCGTGGTTGCAACAGCCTTGGTCAGACTCGCCACATCGTAGATGGTTTCGGCAGCGACGGCAGGCGCAGTTTCTTCGTACGTGAATCGCCCCAGTGCCCCCTCAAGAACAACCTCGTTGCCAACCATAACTCCGAATGCACAACCAGGGAAGGCCTGGGCCGCAACAGCCTCCTCCAGGACGCGGAGGGCAGCGGCAAAGCGGCCGACTCGGTCGGTAAGCTGCTCAGTGGGCGGATTGCTTTTGGAGGTCATCGCTTTCTGGTAGGTTAACGCGGCCGGCTCTTGGTCACGCAGTTACGGCACTTTTCATCGCGTCTTGAGGGATTTAGGGCTATCCTTGTCTCCGGGAACACCGTCTATTCCGGAGGAGGCTCGTATGGTACCGTTGCGCGGATGGTTGTGTGCGGCTTGTTTGGGGAGCTTGGTCTCTGTTGGCGCCGGCTCTAGCTTTGGCCAAACCACGGGCCAGCCTGAATCTGCGCCAAATGCCTCGCCCTCGGCCATGGCTCAACCGTCAGCTCCCGCAGCGCCCTCTACTATGCAGCCAGCCGCTTCAGAAGCGCCTGCCGCGGAACCCAGCGTTCCCGCAAAGAAGGTCTACACCGTGCCTGCCGGGACAAAGGTTTTGCTGCAACTACGCAGCGCCGTCAATACCAAGAGCGCCAAGGCGGGCGACGGCGTGTACTTGGTCTCAACTTTTCCGGTCGTGGTGGGAAACCGCGTGATGATTCCCACGGGCGTTTACGTGCAGGGCGTCGTGGATCGCGTGCAGCGTGGCGGCCGCATCAAGGGCAAGGCGCAGCTCGACATGCACTTTACCTCCATCATCTTCCCGAACGGCTCGGTGGTTGAAGTTCCAGGGGTCGTGGATAGCGTACCGGGCGCAAAGAACCAGTCCGTGAAGAACGATGGAGAGGGAACCATCGAGCAAAATGGGGATAAGGGCCGCAATGCTGGCCGGACGGCTGAAATAGCCCTCCCAACTGGGGCAGGCGTGGGCGAGATCGGCGGAGCTTCGACCGGCCACCCTATTGAGGGCGGACTGGCGGGCCTGGGCGCGGGCCTGGCTACGGTCGGCGTGGTTTCGCTCTTTACGCGCAATGCGGATGTCGATATTCCGACAGGGACCCAGGTGGAGATGGTTTTGCAGCGGCCGCTGCAATTGGAGGAGGAGAATCTCGCCGGCGTAGGCGGACCTGGAGCCGCGCCGACGCTGGTTCCGGCATCTACCCAACAAAGACCTATCACATCGCATCGCCCGCGGATTATGTGTCCGCCGGGAGGCCTCGGTTGCGAGTAATCTAGATGTAGATGCCGACTCTTCCCGACGATCTTGCGGTCTCCGATTCCCGTGCGAACGCAGATTCCACGGTTTCGGCACAACCTTCGAACCCTCCTGCTGCAGCGCCGCGGAAACCCTCGGGTCTGGCGCTCTGGCTGCGTGATCTTCTCATTGCCTCTGCCGCCTCCGTATTCATGGTTCTTTTCCTCTATCAGCCGGTACGGGTGGAAGGCACCAGCATGCTGCCGCGCCTGGAAGACCGCGACCGCCTGTTCATCAACAAGTTTGTCTATCACTTCACGGCCATCGAGCGCGGCGACGTGGTGGTCTTCCATTATCCGCGCGACCCGGAGAAGAGCTACATCAAGCGCGTGATCGCACTGCCCGGCGATACGCTCCGCATCGACCGCGGCCGTGTTTATGTAAACGGCAAGCTCGTGCACGAGCCCTACGTTCCGCCGGAGTATCGCGACAACGTGTCCGAGCCGGAAATGGTGATCCCCGCCGACAGCTACTACATGATGGGCGACCATCGCCTGATTTCGCAGGATAGCCGGTACTTTGGCCCGGTCGACCGCTCGCTCATTTACGGAAAAGCCGTGTTTGTTTACTGGCCGGCCCGCGATGTGGGCGTAGTGCGCTAGAGACTTTGACATAGACCCGTGGAAAACGGGCCGAAAACCGGTCCGCAAAACCTGCTAAAATCGATTGAATCCACTCCTCGGAGAGGCGATGCAGGCGATCCTAGCGCTCGAAGACGGGCGCATCTTCCGCGGCCAAGGCCATGGGCACCCGGGCGAATGCCGGGGCGAAGTGGTTTTTAATACTTCCCTCACTGGTTACCAGGAAATTGCCACCGATCCCTCCTATGCGGGACAGATCGTTGTCCTGACCAACCCCCAAATCGGCAACTACGGCACCAATCACGCTGACAATGAGGCGTCAAGACCCTATATCGAAGGCCTCATCGTTCGAGAGTTCTCCGCCATCAGCTCCAACTGGCGCTCCGAGCAGGTGACCGATGAGTACATGGAACGCTACTCGGTGCCGGTGCTGGCCGAAATCGATACGCGGGCCCTCGTCCGCCACTTGCGCAACCACGGAGTGATGCGCGGCGTGATTTCGACGACCGAGAGCGACGCCGACGCGCTCGTCCAAAAGGCCAAAAGCATTCGCAAGATGGACGGGACGGATTTGGCGCGGGTGGTTTCGACCAAGACGAGCTACGAGTTCGACGCATCCGATCCGCGCAGCCAGGCTGGCGATTCGCTTCTGGCAGAAGGGTTCATCCGCAAAGAAGAATCGCGCAAGAAAATTCTTCATGTGGCTGCTTTTGATTTCGGGATCAAGCAAAACATTCTGCGCATGTTGGCGCGCGATGGTTGCCGCGTAACCGTGGTTCCCGCTGAGACCACCGCGGACGATGTGCTGGCGCTCAAGCCCGACGGTGTCTTTCTCTCGAACGGCCCCGGCGACCCGGAGCCGGTCGATTACGCGGTGCGCGCCATCCAGCAGATGATGGGCCGCATACCGATCTTCGGAATCTGCCTGGGCCATCAGCTCACGGGGCTCGCGCTCGGCGGCCGCACCTACAAGCTCAAGTTCGGCCACCACGGCGGCAACCATCCGGTGCGCAACAATGCGACCGGCAAGGTGGAGATCACGGCGCACAATCACAACTTCGCCGTCGATCCCGACTCGATCAATGCCAACGAAGTCGAGCTGACCCACGTGGACCTGAACGACCAGACGCTCGAAGGCCTGCGCCACAAGACACTGCCGTTATTCAGCGTTCAGTACCATCCTGAAGCGGCACCCGGCCCGCACGATTCGCATTACCTTTTCCGCGATTTTCGCCAGATGATGGAGGAGTGGAAGGGATGACGTTCGCGATGCAAGAGGGAATCGGCATTTCAAAACAGCGGGGCTTTTGGCTCCGCTGTTTTTTGGCATGCGAAGACTTGAGCACGCCCAAGGAGGGATACGGTGAGGAAATTCTTTAGCCTCTCATTGGGTCTTCTTTTTATTGCGTCGATTCCCACGAATTGCTTTGCTCAATGCGTCGAACGAACGATCTCCGTATCGCGCGTTCAAGGGGCAGTGTTCGATTCTTTTGGACAGCCAATACCAAATGCTGGGGTCAGCCTAGAGCAAGACGGAAAGGCTATAGCAAGCTTGACAACAAATGAATCTGGCGGATTCTTCATTTCGGCCAACTCTGGCAACTATGAGTTTCACGCCAAAGCCCGAGGATTTGAACCCTATCTCGCGCGAATCAACTTGAGAACCGATTTGATACGAGCGGCAAAACCGACGCACATTTGGATGATCCTCAAAGTGGGATCAGCACAGGTGGACAGTTGCGATGGATTCACGACGACAAGCCGCAGACAGTTTGAAAAAGCCATCCAGAGGCAGCAAAGAAACTAGGAACCGAAGAAAACATGCCACGCAGAAATGACATTCAGAAGATCTTGGTGATCGGCTCAGGGCCGATCATCATCGGCCAGTCGGCGGAGTTCGACTATTCCGGCACCCAGGCTTGTAAGGCCCTCAAGCAAGAGGGCTACGAGGTTGTGCTGGTGAACTCGAATCCGGCCACCATCATGACCGATCCCGAGCTGGCCGATCGTACCTACATTGAGCCGCTTACCCACGAGTACGTGGAAGAGATTATTCGTATTGAATCGGAACTACTCCAAAAGGCTGCTCCGCCGCAGGGGGCTGGAAAGTTTGCGCTGCTGCCTACTGTCGGCGGCCAGACGGCATTGAACCTTGCCGTTGATCTCGCCGACACAGGCGTTCTCGAACGCTATAACGTCGAGCTCATCGGCGCGAAGCTTGAGGCCATCAAGAAGGCCGAAGATCGCCTGCTCTTTAAAGATGCGATGATTCGCATCGGGCTCGATGTGCCGCGTTCCGCGCTCGTGAACAATCTGCGCGACGGACTAGACTTCGGCAGCAAACTCGGTTTCCCGGTGCTCATTCGGCCCAGTTTCACGCTCGGTGGCACCGGCGGCGGCATCGCCTATAACCGCGAAGAGCTGATGGAGATCCTTGCGCGCGGACTCGATCTCTCGCCGGTCCATGAGTGCCTGCTCGAGGAGAGTGTGCTCGGCTGGAAGGAATACGAGCTCGAGGTGATGCGCGACCTCGCCGACAACGTCATCATTATTTGCTCCATCGAAAACTTCGATCCCATGGGCGTGCACACCGGCGACTCCATCACCGTGGCGCCGGCGCAAACACTCACGGATCGCGAGTACCAGAAGATGCGCGACGCGGCCATCGCCGTAATGAGAGAGATCGGCGTCGAGACCGGTGGCTCCAATGTGCAATTTGCTGTGAACCCACTTGACGGCCGCATGACGATCATCGAGATGAATCCGCGCGTCTCGCGTTCCTCGGCGCTGGCGTCGAAAGCGACCGGATTTCCGATTGCGAAGATTGCGGCCAAGCTTGCCGTAGGCTACACGCTCGACGAGATTCCCAACGACATCACGCGCAAAACGCCGGCCTGCTTTGAGCCCACCATCGATTACGTTGTCGTCAAGATTCCCAAGTGGCAGTTCGAGAAGTTTCCCGGCGCAGACGACACGCTTGGTCCGCAGATGAAATCCGTGGGCGAGGTCATGGCCATCGGCCGCACCTTCAAAGAAGCATTGATGAAGGCGTGGCGCTCGCTCGAAACCGGCAAGAAGACCGGCGCGGAGGTGCTGGAGCCGCGCCGCCTGACGCAGATGCTGGTGACTCCCAAGCCAGAGCGGCTGGGTTATCTCCGGTACGCGTTCGAGCGCGGCATGAGCGTGCGCGAAGTGGCGCGCCTCACCAAGATGGACCCGTGGTTCCTGCACCAGTTGCGCGAGATTACGCAGGCGCAGGCGGCTATCGCACAGACAACTCCATCGGAGATGAGTGCGGAGCAATGGATGAGACTCAAGCGTCTGGGCCTGAGCGACGAGCGCATAGCCAAAGAGTGGAAGCTCGATGGCCATGACGGCATCCAGCAGGTAAGGGAACTGCGTGAAGCACAGGGGGTCCGGCCTGTATTCAAGCTGGTGGACACCTGCGCCGCTGAGTTCGAGTCGATGACGCCGTACCTCTACTCGACCTACGAGGAAGAGGACGAAGCGCCGCCGACCAAGACGCAGAAGATCATCATTCTCGGCTCGGGCCCAAATCGCATCGGCCAGGGCATCGAGTTCGACTACTGCTGCTGCCACGCAGCGTTTGCGCTCAAGGATGACGGCTACGAGACCATCATGGTCAACTGCAATCCGGAGACCGTCTCCACCGACTACGACACCAGCGACCGGCTCTATTTTGAGCCGCTGGTGCTTGAAGATGTGCTGGCGATTTACAACCACGAAGCGCAATCGGGCGCGAAGATCGGCATGATTGTCCAGTTCGGCGGGCAGACGCCGTTGAATCTGGCGCAGCGACTGCGCGCGGCCGGCGTGCCCATCATCGGCACTTCGCCGGAATCGATCGACTTGGCCGAGGATCGCAAGCAATTCGGGAAATTGCTTGAGGATTTACAGATTCCGCAGCCGCCCGGGGGCACGGCCACCAGTGTGGAGCAGGCGTTGGCCGTCGCCGAGAGGATTGGATACCCCGTGCTGGTGCGGCCCAGCTATGTCCTTGGCGGACGGGCGATGGTGATTGCCTACGACGCCGATAGCGTGACGCGCTACATGCGCCAAGCCGTCGAGTACTCGCAGGAGCGTCCGGTTCTCGTCGATCACTTTCTCGAGAACGCGGTTGAAGTGGATGTCGACGCGCTGTGCGACTCGGAAGACGTGTTGATCGCGGGCATTATGCAACACATTGAGGAGGCTGGTATTCACTCCGGCGATTCGTCGTGCGTGCTGCCGGCCGTGGACATCAGGGAGGAGACCCTCGAAACTCTCCGCACCTACACGCGGAAGCTGGCGTTGGCGCTCAAGGTGGTGGGTCTCGTGAATCTGCAGTTCGCCATTCAGCGCGACGAGCAGGGCAACGATCATGTGTATGTAATCGAAGTGAATCCGCGTGCCTCGCGCACCGTGCCGTACGTATCGAAGGCGACGGGCGTGCCGCTGGCCAAGATGGCGGCGCGGCTCATGACGGGCCGAAAACTGCGTGAACTGCTGCCGGATGAACTTGCCTCCGGAAAAGATCTCGGAACTGGTGCATACTACTACGTCAAATCGCCAGTCTTTCCGTGGTCGAAGTTCGCTGGCGTGGATACCGTGCTTGGGCCGGAGATGAAGTCGACCGGCGAAGTGATGGGCGTGGCGAGCAGCTTCGGCGAGGCCTTCGCTAAGGCGCAGCTCTCAGCCGGCCAGATTCTGCCCACGAGCGGCACTGTATTCTTCACCGTGAACGATCACGACAAGCCGGCGGCCATTGCGCTGGCGCGGCGATACGTGCATCTAGGCTTCAAGATCGTGGCAACCGAAGGCACTGCCAACGCACTCGAAGGCACGGGACTGATCGTGGAGCGGGTGTTCAAGGTGGGTGAGGGACGCCCGAACGCCGTCGATCTTATCAAGGAGAACCGCATACAGCTCGTCGTCAATACGCCTCGCGGGCAGGACGCGATCTTTGATGAGAAGGCGATTCGTCGCGCTGCCGTGCTGGCGCGCATTCCTACAATTACGACGCTCGCAGCCGCGCAGGCCGCGGCCGAGGGAATTGCCGCCATGCAACGGCACCGTGTGACAGTGTTTGCTTTGCAGGCGCTGCACACGGCAAACGGCCGCTGATTCGAAGCAAGGCTGCCGAAGTCAACAATTTGGTCGGCGCGGAGCAGGGAAGACCGTCAACGGATTGCGCCGGGTTCTACAATCAAATGATGTTACTGGAAGGCATATTTGCCGCGGTCACCACGCCCTTTTACTCGGACGAACGCATTTACTACCGCAAAATTGAGGCCAACATTGCGCGCTATTCGCGCAGCTTGCTGGCGGGGATGGTGGTCTTAGGCTCGACCGGCGAGGCACCGCTGCTAGGCGATGCGGAATCTCGGGAGATTCTCCGCGTGGCCGCTGAAGCGTCTGCACCGGAAAAGGTACTGATCGCGGGCGTCGGCCGGGAGAGCGTGAAGGCGACGGTGGAGCTGGCAGAGGCTGCCGCCGAGGTCCACTACGATGCGGTTCTGGTGCGCCCACCCAGCTATTACGCAGGGCAGATGACTTCGTCTGCCGTCCTGCATTATTTCCGCAGCATCGCCGACCGGTCGCCGTTGCCCGTGGTGCTCTACAACATTCCCAAGTGCGTTCCGTATCAGATTCCTGTTGAGGTGGTGGCGGAGCTGGCGGGGCATCCAAACATCATCGGCATCAAGGACTCGTCCGGGAAGGTGGAACGCATTGCGGCGCAGGTGACCGCAACGCAGAATGCACCGCGGCGGAGCGTTCCGGTGACACAGGTATTTGAGGCGGTTACGGCGCGGATGCTTGCGCCGCACACAGAGGCCAAGAGCGGCTTTGTTTCCGTGAATAAGTTGACCGGCGGTACGGCCGTAGCCACGGCTCCTCCTGCAACGTCGATTAAGACCCGTAGCAGGGAAGTCGGATTTCAGGTGTTGTCCGGCTCCGGCAGCGCAGTTCTGGAGTCGCTCGAAGCTGGAGCAACGGGCGCGATTCTGGCCTTCGCCGCCTTCGCGCCGCAGGCCTGCCAGGAGATTTACCTTGCATGGAAAGATCACGACCTGACGCTGGCGCGAGAGAAGCAGGAGCGCATTGCGAAGGTGAATCAGCGGATCGTCGGGGAACTTGGCATTGCCGGAATCAAGCACGCCTGTGACTTCAATGGCTACTTCGGAGGTCGTACGCGGGCGCCGTTGCTGGGGCTGACAGGCGAAGAGAAGGCCGAAGTGGAGCAGCTTCTAGGCGAGGTGCGGAATTAGTGGCGCTGTCAAATTTGTCCGCTTAGATTCATTCTGATGTACGAGCCTGTTGAATCTGACGAGTTCATGTGTGTCGTGCGCTGGCGTCTTTGCTGCAAATGGCCGCCCAAGAGAAGTCCGAGATCGATGGTTTGCTGGAGAGCCTTCGGACCTGATTGCCGTGTCACTACCGTCAAGGTGCCGGACGATTCAATTGCACATTGAACAGTCGGAGAAGGCGCAAGCGGACGGGTTCTTCGAAGCAGCGGAATGCGAGAACGCCTGTCAGTAGCGCGCAGACGGCGCCCACGGACGACGCCACGAAAGAGCTTCCCAGGTCGATTCCGAATCTGCCCAAGATGATACGGAACGCGATATGCACGAGGCCCTGCATAAGATAGATTGAGTAAGACGCTTTCCCAAGCTTGATCATCACCGAGCTGCTGAAGATCGCATTGGTAACTGATCCGCCAAAATAGAGGCCCGTTAACAGCACCATGACGGCGGGCAGAAGTAGGGCGGTGAAGTCGAGATGTGCGAGAGAGACGCCGAAAACCAAGAGCATCCCGCCAGCAGTAAACAGATCCCCCCGGATTGAACGGCGGTGGTAAATCAGGCGGTAGAGTAGATATCCCGCAACAAACTCCGGCAGAATGCGCAACGCACCGTAATTGGTGATCTTGCCAATATTGCCTGCGAAGAAAAAGCCGCAGACGGTCAGAAGCATGGACCAAACCAAAACAGTGATCAAAACGACCCAGACGAGGCGAAACCTGCGAAAGAAAAGGCCTATCGGGGCAAACACCAACGTATAGACAAACCACTCTGCGCCTATGGACCAGGAACCTCCGTTCCAGCTGAGGTGTTGGGTCGAACCAAGCGCGTGGATCATCAGGACACTGCAGAGAGCAGACCAACCCGTGTTTTCAACATCGGTGGTAGCGAAGTGATACCCATATAGACGTCCTGCGAAGATTGCAAATGCTATTAAGGCAAAGGTCAGCAGATGCATCGGATAAATCTTGGCGAATCTCCGCGAGAGGAACCTCTCGTACCAGAGCCAGTTGAAATTCTCCGGCAACTTAGGTAAATACACGATCGATAGCACGAACCCACTGAGGACAAAAAACACATCAACGCCCAAATATCCGCGTGAGATCACCGGAAAATTCAGGTCGTCGAGAAAATGATGGAACAGAACCCAGCGTGCGGCAAGGGCCCTTAGCCCAGTCAGATTGCCAATGTACTTTCTCTCAAATCGCTGAGGAGCAATGTGCTTCGCGGGCAGATGAATTTGAAGATCCGGCAATGTAAGCGCACCCGATCCCAAGAAGACCTCCTCTTGACACAGATGGCGTGTCAGTCCCACGGTCCCGAGGCCCGGAATGATCGCTCGCGCGCGCTTTGGTTCGAATACCTCTTGCCCATCTGTGTGCTCGCGCATTGCAAACGAGATACCCGAAGCTTGCAGACAAGCCCTTTGAAGCAAGAACAGGCAACGGGCTTCTGCGCCCCGGCGGGT
>JBEKPD010000073.1:0-31483 GCA_049521075.1 Occallatibacter sp. | reverse complement strand
CCCCTGGAAGTTTCGAGCTTTAAATGCGGCCATGACGCTCCGATCTACGGTGTAATCGAGGGCATTATCGAGGAATCCGGAACTCCATATTTCTCTTTCAAGGATCTCGATGAGAACAAGCCAACCGGATCGATTCGGATCCGCGTCGAAACGATCGACTATTTCCTACGGCGTTATCGCGACGACATCATCGAGCGCAAACAGAAGGAATTGGACATTGAGGCGCGGTTGGCCGATTTCGAGCGCAGCTTGAGAGTTACAGAAGAGCGGACTGAAGTCGCATATGCAGGTGATTGAGCGATTGCCAGTGCGCTTAAAATTCAGACGGCTACAGAAGCTTAAACTATGCGTACTTATGTCTCTACTGGTCGTGCTTCTGATTCTCACTGGCGGCTCGCTGTACGCTCATTCTCAGCCTGCGCAAAGTGCCAACGCTGCAGATCCAGCTGAGATTGTGTGGAGAATGGTGGCGCAGAACGAAACGCGTGCGCGGCAATTGAAATATTTCACTTCCTGCAGGCACTACCATATCGAGTTCCACGGCCTGGGCCACTCGATGACGGCAGACATGCACGTGCAAGCCACCTACACCGCTGGAGCCGGTAAGACATTCCACGTGATTGATGAATCAGGATCCCATCTCCTTATAGACCATGTATTAACTAAGCTGCTTGAAACCGAGCAGGATGACTCACGGCAGCAGAAGGCAGCGCTGACTCCCTTCAATTACACCTTTATATTTGATCGTCAGACAAATGAGAATGGGCGACTGCTCTACGTCTTTTCCGTCGAACCGAAGGTGAAAAACAAACTTCTCTACCGCGGCAAGGTCTGGATCGATGCGGAAGACTATGCAGTAACCCAGGTGGAAGCCCAACCGGCTGAGAACCCCTCGTTCTGGATCAAGAAAACAGAGATTCACCACACTTATGAGAAGGTCGGAGAATTCTGGCTACCGGAGACGAACCGTAGCGAATCGCAGGTGCGGTTGGGCGGCTCAGCGGTGCTTACTATTGATTACGGAACTTATCAGTTTGGGGAGCCGCATGGATAACTGCTGCAAAGGCTCTCTCGGTCTCGCGCTGCAACGAGATTTATTTAATTCCTCTATTTCTTCCGACCGCGAATTCCATTTGAATTCCAATAAAGCAAACGCCGCGCCGGATGTTCTCGGCGCGGCGTGGTAATGAACCGTGCGGCCTGGTTTTGCCGTAGGCTCTACGGCAAAGTTGCTCCGGCAGCGGACAGTCCTACGTGGCCGATGGTCCGGTAATCGCTGATGTCGGCGGAGTAAGCCGCATCGTAGCCATCGAAGATCAGGTTGATCGTCGTCGGGCTGGCGATCATCGCATTTGGATTGTAGACGCGTCCAGTGAACCAGGGCTGCGTTGTTCCAATCACCGGAGTATTAAGCGGAATGGTGGCTCCGGTGTTGGGGTCGGTGACCGGGCTGACCGAGGCAATCGGATTATCGATGCCGTTGATCACGGTCCAGTGGATCAGGTCTGGAGACTCCGCGTACATGATTGCGTGGAATCCATCGGAGTCGCCGTCCAGGCAGTTGCCGCCGCCGAAGAACAGCCCCCAATTGCCGCTGCTCAATTTCAGCAGGGAACCGTTCGGCGCCATATAGCGAATGCTATGATACGAAGTGGTGGTGGGATCGTTCAAGCCCGTGACCGCGCCCTGATCTGTCCAGTGGATCGAATCAGTCGATGTCGCTAGGTGAATGTACTCGGTATCGTGATTGGCAGCGGCTCCCGTCAGTGTCGGGCCGCATTGCTCTGCGGTTGGAAACGCGTAGTCGGCATTCAGGGTCTTATCGACATAGAGAATCTTGAACGGATAGCTGTTGGGAACGTACGCCAGTATTCCGTCCGGGTTGGTCAGGCCGACAGTTTCCGTGGGCAGCGTCAACGCCTTACCGCCGGTTGCCGACCCGAGGATGTTGACCTCATCGAACCGCCAGTTACCTGACGAGTCGTTGTACTGCACGGGTGCTCCGTTCGTGCCGAGCGTGGCAGCGGTGTAAGTGAACGGTGTGGGCGCATTGGCGGAGCGGTCGTACACGGAGACCATGCGGACGCCGAAGTTAGGGTTGTTATTTACGGAAGTTATGCCCGCGAAGTTGATAGTAAT
This sequence comes from Occallatibacter sp., assembly GCA_049521075.1. Taxonomy (GTDB): domain Bacteria; phylum Acidobacteriota; class Terriglobia; order Terriglobales; family Acidobacteriaceae; genus Telmatobacter. The sequence continues at coordinate 29,344 of JBEKPD010000073.1, read as the reverse complement.
GCCAGGGTAAAAGCCGCCGCCCACCGGAGCGATGTACACAGGACCGATGTTAGTCCATGTTGAACCGTCGGTTGTGTACTGCGTCTGAAGGTCGCGAACGATTTCCGCAGTGGTGTACCAGTCAAACTGCACAACGATGTTGGAGAAGCCAACGGTGCTCGCGGCGAACTCCACTCCCTGCGTATCTTCCGGGGCCTGTGTATTCCAACCAGGCCCGGAGCTACCGCCGGTAAGCTTGGTGGTTCCGCGAACGCGCCAGGCTTCCGCGCTCAGGTTAGGGTCGGTACCGCCGTTCGTACTTGTGATGTCATCCTTATTCGTGCTGCCGGTGTACTCGCAAGCCGCTCCGGTGCAGGTCGGCGACGGGCCTTTGTAGGTATTAGTCATTCCCAGCGCAGTCGCAGTGCCGGTGCCGATGTTGGGTGCGGGGGAGTTGCTGGTCCCGCCCGCAAGCTCCATCTCCCACTGAGCGATCACTGCCGAGGTCGGGATGGCGCTGGTTCCGGGAGGGCCAAACTCGGTGTTGACCGGCAATCCGTTCAGCGGCGATCCGGCCTTCGGCATGAGGGTGTGGACAAGCAAGCCATCATTGTCGACATGGCCATTGCGCCGGTCCAAAGCATAGAGAAATCCAGCACCGGCGAAGTTGATGACGTACGGATGCCCTACGCCATCGTCATTTCCGCTACCGTTCTTATCGGTCGCGGGGCATACCTGATTGAGATTCTCGATCTGATTCTCGAAGGTCCACGTCTGCCCGCCGTCGGCTGAGATGGCCGACACAATCGCCTCATTCACGTTGCGGGGGCGGTAATCGAAATAACCTTGCAGGTTGAGTCCGCTGCCGGCCACAAAGGGGAAGTAGTACGGCGACGTGGGATTCATCGTCGTCAGAGAGTTGAGGATGGGCACACCATTTGAGCAGTACGGGATGGTGCCGTCAAACGGGCCGCCCACGGTGGTGGTGCCGGCGACTTCGGTGTACGGGCCGCCCTGCACCAGCGTCCACGGGCCGCCTGCAATGGTGGTTTGGGTTGGAGAGCTTGTCGCAGTCCATGTGATTTGAGCGTTGGCGGCCGAAACAAGCACGGCCGCGCACGCTCCCAGGATGAGGAGTCGGGTGTTTTTCATGGTCCGTTGTTCCTTTCGGCTTTCTTAAGTGGTTTTGTGGATGCGCGAGCGTCGTGACAGGAGGAAGCACATAAGTCCGATTAGTCCAGTGCCTGACAGCCAGAGACCGTTCGGCTCGGGCGAGACCGCAATGTCGAGCGTCAGCGAACCGGCATTTACGGAGCCAAATCCATTCTGGACGGCGGAAAGATCGAGCGAGCCGCTTGCGAAATCCGCGGAGAGAGTCGAGAGATCGCTGCTCGTGAAGGTGTAACTCCACGCTGTGGGGGTTAAACCCGCGTCGCAAGGCTCGGTGAAGGTAAGGCTGTCATCGCATGAGGCTACTTCGATGGCTTCGTTGTCTACAAATAGATCGGCCGGTGCGCTGACATCTGTTGTCCCAGGGACATCGTTATTTCCGAAGGTGCCGGAGATGGTTGCTCCGACCACTTCCTGACCGGCCGAAATCGAAAACGTGAAGTCGCCGATGGGGAATGTCGTGGAACCGAAGCTGAAAGTTCCGTCATAGTTGGGAATCGTGGCAATGATATCGGCGTTTGCGCGGGGGGAAAAGCCGAGCACCAGCGCCGACGCAAGGATGAGAGTGGGGCAGGTTTTCTTGAGGGTCAAATTTCGCCTCATATTTATGACCTCCGTTCCCTCGCATCCTATCGCGCCGCATCAGGATGTAATGTTAATTTTTGACTCTGCCGGAGGGCGATTCGAGGGATCATCTAAGGGACTGATGTGGCTGGCGCAATTGCGATTTTTAATTTGGAGTGTTGCAATCCATTTCGTACCGAGAGGGAATTCATTTTCCAATGGACCGCCTCTTTCCAGGCCGAACATTGCTGGGTGCCCCGGGTCCCGATTTTGGGACCCGGGAACCGCGAAACCTGAGGAGCGAAATCACAAGATCAAAGCGCTAGACGGCTTCCTGCACCTTCAACACCAGGGAAGCGAAAGTGTCCTCGCCCTTGAGTAGCATCTGATGCGGCGTACCCGCTGGCACGTGCGCCACGTCGCCTGGCCGCAAACTTTGCTTCGTGCCGCCTTCAATGGACGCGCCGCGCGTTTCTCCGGGTGCAACCGTGTGCGCGCCGGGGATCGTACCGCCGGTCACCAGCGTGGCCGCGCCGGAAAGCACGACGAACAAATCCGCAAACCGCTCGTGCACCTCCGCCTCGCCGCTGCGGCTACGGAACGAAAGCATGGCAAAGTGCTGGGGATACTCCTTGAGCGTCTCCGATGCCGAGCCATCGCCGTGCTTCGCCATCTTGCGCAGATACGCAGCCCGCTCGAGCAGAACCGCCGGCGACCAGTGATCAATCGCGTTCTTCAGTTTTTGTGGCGCCGGTCCAACTTCGTCCAGCGAAATGTCCTTCAGAATTGCTTTCTCCATCGGTTCCATCGTTGTCCTCTTTCCAATTAAAACCCGGCGCTCAAAGTCCCGCCAGCTTGCGCGCGCGTTTGAAGACGCTGAGCAGCATGGCTTGCGTCAACCTGCCGGTATTCGTGTTCTGTAGCGATGGGTGATAGCTGGCAATAGTGATCAATCCGCTCGGCAGCTTGTACTCGGCGCCATGCGCGAAGACGAAATCCGAGCGCTTGAGCGAGCGACCTAATCGCGACTCGTGCGCCAGGAGGCCATCGAACGCGATGCGCCCCAGGCAGACCACCACGCGCAGCTCTGTAAGCAATTTCATCTCAAGGTCGAGCCACGGTGCGCAATTGCGCAACTCTTCAGGCATGGGCTTGTTTCCCGGTGGAGCGCAGCGCCCAACAGAGGTAATCAGGAGGCCGTTCAGCTTCATGCCGTCGTCGCGCGAGGTTGCCGTGGGTTGCGAGGCAAACCCCACCGCGTGCAGAACTGGATATAAAAAGTCGCCCGATCCGTCGCCTGTAAATGGCCGTCCGGTGCGATTCGAGCCATGCGCACCCGGCGCAAGCCCCAGCGCCAGCACGCGCGCTTTTGCATCGCCGAACGAAGGCACGGGACGGCCCCAGTACTCCCAATCGGCATAGGCGCGGCGGCGCTTGCGGGCGACTTCAGCGCAATACGCGCGCAGTCGTGGGCACAACTCGCACGCCACAATGCGCGCATTCAACGCCTCAAGAGTTGCGGGCCCAGCCATGAAGGAATTTTACTTCTGCCAGGTCGCAGCGCGGCGCTTAGGAGTCTCGTAGCGAGGTTACAGATGAATCGGACATACAATTCGTGTGCCATACTGAGTCTGTCTTTGCATTCCCCACGGAGCAGGAGATCAACCAAGTGACCGGTCAGCCCAATCCGGAGTTTTTGCGCCGCGCCATTGCGCTGGCCACACAGAATGTTGTCTCTGGTGCTGGGGGACCGTTCGCTGCCGTCATCGTGCGCGATGGCAAAATTGTGGGCGAGGGCGCCAACTCCGTCACGACCACTTGCGATCCCACGGCGCATGCCGAGGTGAATGCCATCCGCGCCGCCGCCAAATCGCTGGGGTCCTTCACGCTGGCCGGCTGCGAACTCTACACCAGTTGCGAGCCGTGTCCCATGTGCCTGGCGGCCGCCTATTGGGCGCGGCTCGATGCCGTCTACTACGGCTCCTGTGCCGCCGATGCGGCTCGCGCGGGATTCGACGACGCGTTTCTCTACGCGGAGTTTCGTAAAGACTCTGCCGACCGAACGCTTCACGCCACGCAATTGCTCGGCGACGAGGCATGGGCCAGCTTCGCCGCGTGGATGGCTTCTCCGAATAAGATCGAATACTGACCGCCCTCCTATATATCGGAGGGACCGTATCCTTGACCGCACGGCGCTCGCTTGCGTATGCTGCGAGCGTTTACGCGCGTGATCCGCATCCAATTTCACACCGAAAGGGAGAGCCCGCATGAGCACCGCTGCCACAGATGCAACTCCCGCACCGACTATCGGCTCGAAGCCGCTGCTCATTCGCCGCGCCGCTGTGCTGGGTGCGGGAACCATGGGCTCGCGCATCGCCGCGCATCTGGCCAACGCCGGAATCCCTACGCTTCTACTGGATCTTCCTCCCAAAGATCAAACCTCGGAGCGGGCTCTTGCCGCGCTTGCCAGGTCGAAGCCTGCCGCGTTTTTCGAAGCATCGCTCGGCCGCCTCATCGCTCCCGGCACCTTCGACGACGACCTGCCGAGGCTCGCCGATTGCGATTGGGTTGTCGAAGCCGTGGCCGAAAATCTCGAAATCAAAACCGCGTTGCTCTCGCGCGTTCTGCCGCACCTCGCGGCTCGCGCCATCCTCACCACCAATACCTCCGGCCTGCCCATCGCCCGCATCGCAGCCGCCGTTCCCGGACTTGGCAAGAGATTTTTTGGGACGCATTTTTTCAATCCGCCCCGCTACATGCGCCTCGTTGAAGTAATCCCCACGCCGGAATCCGATCCCACACTGGTCACCGCGTTTTCCGCCTTCGCCGATCGCATGCTCGGCAAGCAAGTGGTCTTTGCGCACGATACGCCTAACTTCATCGCCAATCGCATCGGCATTGCGGTGATGTTCAACGCAGCGAACCTGATGCTGGAACAGGGACTCACCATCGAGGAGGTCGACGCGCTCACAGGCCCCGCCATAGGCTGGCCGCGCACCGGAACCTTTCGCCTCGCCGATCTCGTGGGCATCGATATCCTGGCGCATGTCGCGGCAAATTTCCCCGAGGGTGTGAGCGGGCAGAAGTTCGCGCCCATTCTCGACGAGCTTCTGAAGCGCGGCTGGCTCGGCGACAAATCCGGCCAGGGTTTCTACAAAAAAGTTCGCGGCGCCGACGGCAAAGACGAGCGGATGGTCCTCGATCTTGCGACCTTTGTCTACCGACCCGTCACCAAGCCTGCATTGCCCGCGCTCGAGATGGCGAAGAACGCGGCCACAATTCCCGAGCGTCTGCGCCTGCTGCTCGCGAACGATCCGGCGAAAGACAAGGCTGCGGCGTTCCTGTGGCCGTTTCTCGCATCGCTCTGGAACTTTGCCGCCGATCGCATCGGCGAAGTCGCCGGCGACGCGCCCTCGATCGATGCCGCCATGCGCGCCGGCTTCAACTGGGAGATGGGCCCCTTCGAGATGTGGGATGCGGCGGGCGTGGCCCAAACCGTGAGTCGCATGAAGGCACTTCAGCTTCCTGTGAGCGAAGCGGTTCGCAAGCTTCTCGAAGGCGAGCCAGATTCTATTACGTGGTACCTGACTGACTGCCCGCAGTGTTTCAATCCCGTGACGGAACATTGGCAGCCGATACCCGACGTCCCCGGCCGCGCGCGCGTAGCCGATTTCCGCCGCACGCACGCGGTGGTCCGCACCAATCCCGGCGCATCGCTCGTCGATCTTGGCGATGGCATCGGCTGCATTGAGCTGCACTCGCTCAAGAACGCCATCGGCGGCGACGTGCTCGCGATGATTGCGTCGGTCCTCGATCCCGCTTCTGACACGGTGCGCGACTTTGCCGGCTTTGTCATCACGGGCGACCGCGAGAATTTTTCCGTGGGCGCGAACCTGATGCAGCTCCTGCTCACGGCGCAGGAAGGCGAGTGGGACGAGCTGGCGCGCGTGATTCACAACTTCCAGCAGATGACGGCAGCCATCAAACTCTGTCCGCGGCCGGTGGTGGCCGCGCCTTTCGGCCTCACGCTCGGCGGCGGCGCGGAGATTTGCCTGCATGCCGCGCGCCGCCAGCCCCACGCCGAGACCTACATGGGCCTTGTGGAAGCAGGTGTCGGACTGATCCCCGCCGGCGGTGGGACGAAAGAGATGCTGCTCCGTGCCCTCGACGCGGCCGTGGCTCTTGCGCCGCCTGACCCCAAGGATCCGCCTTCGCGCTTTGCCCAATCTGTCGAGTTCGCTACGGCGCTCAAACGCGCGCTCGAAACCATTGCCATGGCCAAGGTCTCCACTTCGGCCGCGGAGGCCCGCACGCTCGGCCTGCTTTCTCAAGCCGATCGCATCACCATGAACCGCGAGCGTCTGCTGCTCGACGCCAAAGCTCAGGCCGCCGTGCTGGCCGAAACCGGTTACACCGCGCCGCAGCCGCGCACGCAAATCCCCGCTCCGGGCACCGCCACTCTGGCCACTCTTGAAACCGGCATTTATCTGATGGGCGAGGCTGGTTACGCATCGGAGCACGACCAGAAGGTCGCGCGCTGGGCGGCATACATTCTCTCTGGCGGACGCGTGACGCCCGGCACGCTCGTCAGCGAACAGTATTTGCTGGACCTCGAACGCGAGGCGTTTCTCTCGCTTTCGGGTGAGCGCAAGACCCAGGAGCGCATCGCCTTCACCCTCAAAATTGGCAAGCCACTGCGGAATTAATTCACCTGTGCTCTGCGCAGTTGCGGTTCTGCGATACTCAGCATAGAGTGCTCGTGAGAGTTTCGATGGTACGTCCGCGTTTTAAATCGGGGGTTGCGCTTACGGCGCCGCTTCTTTTTTGCTGCCTCTCATTGGTTCGGCCTCAGGATCCGGCGGCGGACCCGCTCAATGAATCGGGCCGCGTGATTGTAGCCGGCCGGCCAACTCCCTACCTCATCCGCCATCTGCCGGTAAATGCCTTCCCCCAACTGCCGCCCGCCATTCAGGACGCGCTCACGCGCCGTGGATGCCAGATTCCGCAAACCTACGAAGCGCATCAGCCGGAAAACATCGTCAACGCGAGCCTGGAGCGCCATGGGTCGTCTGACTGGGCTGTCCTTTGCTCGGTCGACGGCAAGGTTTCGCTGCTCGTCTTCTTTTCGAGCGGAGGCGGTCCCATGGTACTGGCCACGACGGCGGAGACCGATCGCCTGCAGGCCCATGGCTCGACAAACGTGCTTGGCTTCAACTGGGCCATCGATACCGCATCGCCTGAAACGGTGCACGAAGCGCAACTCGGCATGAGCCGTCCACCGCCGCGCCTCGATCACGACGCGCTGGCCGATTCCATCATCGACCAGAAGACGATCTACCGCGTCTACTTGAAAGGTGCCTGGACGATCGTCGAAACACGGAATTGACCGTCAAACAGCTTGACCTCCACGCGTCTAGCCATCTAACAATGAGCCAGCAGTACCGCAGCAAGCTGTCCGCTGTTCGCTGCCCATCGTCTTAGGAGCCACTCATGCCGCAAGCTGTTCTTGTCGCCGCTGTTCGCACGCCCGTGGGCCGCGCTCCGAAAGGCGCGCTCTCCACCACCCGCCCCGACGACCTCGCCGCAATTGCATTGAGCGGAGCTTTGGACAGGGTTCCAGGCCTCGACAAGACTTCCATCGACGATGTGATCCTCGGGTGCGCGCAGCCCGAAGGCGAGCAAGGCTTCAACATCGCGCGCATGGCGGCGTTGCGCGCGGGCTTGCCGGTCGAGATTCCAGGCGCCACCGTGAACCGCCTGTGTGCCTCGGGGCTCGAAGCCATCGCGCTCGCCGACCAGCGCATCCGCTCCGGCGGCGCGCAGGTCATCGTTGCCGGCGGAGCGGAATCCATGAGCCTGATTCCCATGGGCGGCAACAAGCCCAGCCCCAATCCTTGGCTCGCCGCCAACTATCCGGCCTCGCTGCTCACCATGGGCCTCACCGCCGAGCGCGTCGCACGCCATTACGCCATCTCGCGCGACGATCAGGACGCCTTTGCTCTCGCGAGCCACCAGAAAGCCCTCGCCGCCCAGGCTGCGGGACGCTTCGCGGAAGAGATTGTCGCGGTGCACGGGACGACTGCCACACCCAGGGCCGCGCCTGGAGCTAGGCCGGGCAAGCCTGACATCAAGGAAACGGATTTTTCCGCAGACGAGGGCCCGCGCGTCGACACTTCCGCGGAAGCTCTCGCGCAGCTCAAACCCGTTTTTCACGCCCAGGGCACGGTCACCGCGGGCAACTCCTCGCAAACTTCCGACGGCGCAGCGGCCGCGGTACTGATGGAAGCGAATCGCGCGCGCGAACTCGGGCTTGTACCTCTGGCGCGGCTTGCCGCCTATGCCGTCACCGGCTGCCTGCCGGAGGAGATGGGCATCGGCCCCATCACCGCAATTCCCAAAGCCCTGCGCTACGCCGGCCTCAAGTTGAGCGACATCGACCTCATTGAATTGAATGAGGCCTTTGCAGCGCAGGTTTTGGCCATCGTGCGCGCGCTCGATCTCGACCCGGCGCGGGTCAACGTCAACGGCGGAGCCATTGCGCTCGGCCATCCGCTGGGTTGCACGGGAGCCAAATTGACCGCGACACTCCTCGGCGAGATGAAACGCCGGGAGGCGAGATATGGCATGGTGACAATGTGCGTCGGCGGCGGCATGGGCGCTGCCGCCATCTTCGAGCGGCTTTGATTGACGGCCTTCCCTGAGTTCTTTCTGCTATTGCTTGAAAAACTCCCCATGCCCTCCATTCGCCCATGGATCGTAGTGCTCGGCAAATTCGGCGCGGTGTTCGACGCTGGGATGGTCAAAGAGCCAGAATTCAATGACCGGATTCGGATTTGGATCTTCGAGCCAGGATTCGCCCAGCTTATTGAATGCGGCGACCGCCGTCTTTTGGGGATCGGCCACTATGCCGTGGATTGCCTCTTGCCCATACACATCGGCCTGATGCTCAAAGTGCCGGCTGAAGGCGCTGCCCGCAGGCTCAGTGAGGAACCCGGCAATCGAGATTGCGAACAGCAGCACCACAAAGCCCGTGCGCGACGAAAGTTCGCTCGCGCCCCACCGTGCTCCAAACCGCTTCACCAGCCATGCGGCAAACCCCGCGCACGCCCAAAAGACAAAGAAAAGCCCGGCCGCTTCGCCGGCAAGTTCCTTGGGAATGTGGTGCAGCACATAGTGCCCGCTTTCGTGGCCGAACACGAACAACACCTCGTCGTCCGGCATTTGGTCTGTCGCCGTATCCCACATCACGTAGCGTTTCGTCGGGCCAATGCCGGCCACGAAGGCATTGATCCCAGTCGATTTCTCGCTGGCTTTGATCAGATACATGCGATCGGGCGGGATGTCGATTCCCGTGCGCGCTACCGCGGTTTCGATCTTTGCCACCAGGGCAGCGTGATTCTTTTGCAGCGGCTCCTGCGTGTAGAAGAGAGGAACGAACCACGGCAGAACAAAGAGAGAGACGACCAAAATCGGCAGTGTGACCACCCAGACCCCGAGCCAGTAGCGCCGCGGCCAGCACCGCACAATCCAATTGAAGAGCAGCAGAACCGGGAGGCCGAATAGAAGCGTCAATGCCAGGTCCTTTGCCTGGTCGCCCAGCCAACCGCCCCAACCCTGCACGCTGATGCCGTAGCTGCGCTCGTAGTGCTCGCCGATCCAATCAAGCGGCAGGCCGGCCAGCGTGGTGATGACGAAGAAAGCAGCAAAAAAGAGGAGCCCCTGCAGCCAGCGCCGGCCGGTAATCCTCAGCGCCCATCTCTCGAGCCCGGCCCACGCACCCAACGCAAGCAGCAACCACAAAAAAACGATGCCCCAAATCGACCCTGAAATGTCCAAAATGTTGCGGATGCGGCTTATGGCAACAGCCTTGGCCAGCTTGTCGGGTGCTAGCGTGTATGCCTGCTGCGGCGCGGCCTGGGCGGGAGTTGCCGTTGCGGTCGGGACGGGAGCCGCGGGCGTCGCGGTGGTTTGCGCCGCAAGGGGAAGGGTGGCTGATCCGGCAAGTAGCGCGGCTAATCCGGCAACCAGCGCCAGCGGGCACACCCCCAGAAGCCATCGGCGTCTAACCTTCATTCGAATTCTCCTTGGGGCAAGCAAGTTTGAGACAATCGACCATACACATGCTTTTACCGGAAACCGCCAAGTCGACGCCACACAAATCCTCAGCCGCCGTTGAGCGGCGGCCCGCCTCTTTCTCTCTCCTTGCACCGGCACTTGCGGCGCTTGCGCTCGCGGCTTCGCCGATTGCGATTCTCGCCCAGCGGCCCGCGAATACACCGGTGCTTCTCGATGCTATGAACGCTGAGTTGCACCGCGCCTTCACGTCGCTCGGCAAATCGGGTGCGACGGCTGACGCTTCGTCTGCGCGGGACGACAAGCAGCCGCCATACTTTATCAGCTATTCGGTGCACGACACGAATTCGGTCACCATCAGCGCACAATACGGCGCGTTGACCATGAGCGGCGCTTCGCACGAGCGCACGGCCGATGTGCAGGTGCGCGTGGGCAGTCCCAAGCTCGACAACACGCATGGCGAGCACCGCAGCTCCGCGGTCAACAGCATGCCGCTCCCGCTCGGCGACGACCGTGAGGCGATTGAGCGCACACTGTGGCTCGCGACCAACAAGGGTTACGGCAACGCGCTCGACAATTACCTGCGCGTGAAGACCGAGGCCCAGGTGCGCGCCAAGGAAGAAGACACCTCGCCCGATTTCAGCCAGGAAGCACCGCAGGCGCATCTCGAAAAGCCTGCGCCGCCGCTCGAAGTGCGCAAGGCGGAGTGGGAGGAGCGCGTGCGGGCGCTCTCGCGCATCTTTCGCGAGTTTCCCGACGTTTACCAGAACCAGGTGGGCTTCGAGGCGGAAAGCTCGACGCATTATTTTGTTTCGTCGGAAGACGCGAAGGTTGTCACTCCTTATGTGACCTCGGAATTCGTGATCGTGGCCGCAACGCGTGCCGACGACGGAATGGATATGTTTCTGGCCCGCACCTTCCAGGCCGCTACACCGCAAGGCTTGCCCGCTCAGGCAGATCTCGAAAAGGCTGTGCGCGAGGTGGGCGCTCGCCTTGAAGCTCTGCGCAAGGCGCCGGTGACGGAGCCGTTCGACGGGCCGGCAATTCTCTCCGGCCGCGCCGCCGCCGTCTTCTTCCACGAGGTGCTGGGCCATCGGCTCGAAGGGCAGCGTCAGCGCGGCGACGAGGAGGGCCAGACTTTCACGAAAGATTTGGACAAAGAAATTCTGCCGCCGTTTCTTTCCGTGGCCGACGATCCCACGATTGCAAACTTCGACGGCATCGCGCTCGCCGGTCATTACGAATACGACAGCGAGGGTGAGAAGGCGGAACGCGTCGAGTTGATTCAGGATGGCGTGCTGAAGACCTTCCTCATGTCGCGCCTGCCCATCGCGAGCTTTAGCGCATCGAATGGCCACGGCCGCGCGCAAGCGGGATTCGTGCCCACCGGCCGCCAGGGCAACCTGATTGTGACTTCGACAAAGTCCGTCTCCGATGCCGAACTGCGCAAGCAGTTGATTGATGAAGCCAAGCGTCAGGGCAAGTCTTACGGACTCTACTTTGAAGACATCTCTTCGGGCTTTGCGGTTACGCAGCGAAGATCGCCGCAGGCCTTTCAGGTGATCCCACTCGTTGTGTGGCGCGTGTACGTCGACGGCCGACCCGACGAGCTAGTGCGAGGCGTGAGCATCGTGGGCACTCCGCTGGCGGCGATGAAGAAGATTCTCGTCACCGGCGACACAAGCGAGGTCTTCGATGGCGTGTGCGGCGCGGAGTCGGGATCGATTCCTGTTAGCGCGGTCGCTCCCGCCATGCTCGTGAGCGAGATCGAGACCCAGCGCCAGGCGCAAGGCACAGCGCGGCCCCCAATTCTGCCCATCCCCGGAGCAGATGCAACGAAGGAGGCGAAATGAATCTACTTCGTTCGCTATTCAGCTCTCGTTTCGCACAATTTGTCATCCTGAGCGGAGCTCACCCTTCACGCAGTGAAGGGCGAGCGCAGCCGAAGGATCTGCGGTTGCTTTTTGGCCGCGCGCGGCGCCCGCTCCTTACGCGATTCCTTCTTGTCGCACTGCTCCTGGTCCCCGCTCTCTTTTCCGCGGACGTCGCACCCGCGCAACCCACCCGCGCCGACGCCGAAAAAGACCCCGTGCTCAAAGCCATGCTGGCCGAGCTCGACCGCAGCATGAGCCAGCTTGATCTACCGGGATTCGCGAAGCCGTTTTTTATCCAATACCGCATCGAGCAAGTGGACAATTTTGAAACCAGGGCAGAGTTCGGCGCCGGCGAAGGCTCAGGCCGCGTGCGGCAACGCGTGGCGCGCGTCACCGTGCGTGTAGGCGACTACAAAACCGACAGCTCGGGCGGCCGCGGCGACGGATCGATCGAACTCGCTGGACTCGACGACGATCCTATTGCGATTCGCTGCGCGTTGTGGCAGGCCACGGATCAGGCTTACAAGAGCGCGCTCGACGCCTACGCGCAAAAACAAGCCGCGCTCAAGCAGGTGCAAACGCCGCCGCAGGCAGACGACTTCAGCCATGAAAAACCTATCGTCTCGCTCGCCAGTCCGATTGCGCTTGTGGTCGACGAGAGCGCATGGACTTCGCGCGTGGCGCGGTTGAGCGGGCTCTACCGCACCGATCCAACCGTCAGCGCAGCACAACACGATGTCGAGTATTCGGAAGGGAGCTTTCGCGCGCGCTCGACCACCACGTGGCTTGTCACCAGCGAAGGAACCATCGTGCGCAAATCGGCGGCGCAATATGAGGAGACCTTCGCCGCGGGCGCACAAGCAGCCGACGGCATGAGCATCGACCGCTCGTACGGATCGACGGGAACCTCGACCGCCGATCTCGATTCCGAAGCCGCATTTAACAAGCACGCCGTCGATGAGATCGCGTCGCTCGCCGAGTTGCGCAAGGCGCCGCTTGTCGAAGAGGAGTATCACGGCCCACTGCTGATGAGCGCCGATGCCGCAACCGACGTCCTGCGCTCGCTGTTGGCCGCGTCGATCTCGGCCACGCGGTCAGATCTCGGTACAGAGGCACGCACCAACGGCCCGTTTGCCTCCAGCTACCACGCGCGTGTGCTGCCCGACTTCATGAATGTGGTCGACGATCCCAGTCTGAAGACGTATGAGGGGAAGGGTCTCGTCGGCGCTTACGACGTAGACGACGAAGGCGTGCCCGCGCAGGCGGTGAAGCTGGTTGATGCCGGGCGGCTCGACAACTACATCATCGGCCGCCAGCCCGTGCGCGACTTTCCGCAATCGAACGGCCATGGCCGCGCCGGGGTCGCAGGTCCCGCCCATCCCTCCATCGGCGTGCTTAAGATCAGCGCGCAAAACGGCCTCGGCGAAGCCGAGCTCAACCAGAAGCTTCTCGCAATAGCGAAGGATCGCGGCCTCACGAACGTGTACGTTGTCGAAACCATGGGCAGCTCGCGCACGCCGCGCCTGCTCTACCGCGTGAGCCTCGACGGCAAACGCGAACTTGTCCGCGGCGCCGTCCTCGACGACATCGACGAACGCGCCCTGCGCTCCAGCATCGAGACCGCTGGCAAGGATTTGTTCATCGCGAATTACTACGGAGACGTACCAACAACGGTGATGGCGCCGGCACTGCTGTTTGACGACGCAACCGTAACGCGCGCCAACGCGAAGAACGAGAAGCTGCCGTTTTATCCGCCGCCCGAGTAGGGAATAGAGAATAGCCAATAGAGCCCTGCTGCCTACTCCCTATTGGCTATTCCCTATTTACTGCCTTTTTCTTCCACGCGCCTACAATCGCGCCCATCAGCAGCATGGCCAACAGCCAAAATCCGAGGTTGATGGTGAACCACGTATAGCTGCGCACCTCAAAGACTGATTCGATGGCCCGCACCGGCAGCACGCACCCCAGCCACATGCCCGCCGCAATTTTCATGCCGCGCACTGCCGTCTGCGGTCCCGTGAGTTGCGTAAAACTCGAAATGCAAGTGGCCAGCAGCCCGGCAGCCAGGAAGGCCGTCGCGCTTTGCAAAGCCTGGCTGACGCCGTTGCCAGCCATCCACACGCGATCGCGCCCGATGCCCCGGAGCCACGCGTCAAGGAACAACGTGTACCAGATCGCCAACAAGAGAATACTTGCCACCGACGCCACGGCGATGGCCAGATAGTTGTGTCGCACGCACGGCGATACCATCGGCATTTTTGCTCTTCCACCGTTCTTTCTCTGCGCGGGCCGCTCCAATATCCGATCATCCGCACGCGAATCGTTCCGCCCGGGATTGTAGACGATCTTTCGCACTCTTGTCGAAGAGCAATTATCCTTTGAGTACACTATGGAAGCAGCAGGTGGCCAGAATCCGACAGGCGGCGCCGCCCTTCAGCTTTGGTTTGCCTACCCAGGCGACGTTGCCGAGCCCGAGGTCGAAGCAGCATGCATCGCCATCCTCGACGAGGCCGAGCGCGACCACGCGGCCCGTCGCAAGCTCGCGCGTCGCCGGCACGAATATCTGGCCACGCATGCCTTGACGCGCGTCGCACTCTCGAATGCCCATCCCTCGCCACCGCAATCCTGGAGATTCTCTCGCAACGAGTACGGCAAGCCGTCGCCTGTTCCGGAGTGCGGTTTGCGCTTCAATCAATCGAACAGCGTGGAATTGGCGGTGTGCCTTCTTGCTCTTCCTGGACCGACACCCGGCGCTGCTGCTGCCGAAGTCGGCGTGGACGTGGAGTCGTTTTCACGCGCCGAGGAGATCGTCCCCCTCGCGCCGCGCGTTTTCTCCGCGGCCGAGTGCGCGCAACTCGACGCCTTGCCCGCTAACGAACTTCCTGACCGTGCCCTATCGCTCTGGACCCTCAAAGAGGCCTATATCAAGGCGCGCGGCATGGGCCTTTCGCTGCCGTTGCAAGGGATTTCGTTTCTTTTCGACACTCCGAATGTGATCCGCCTTGAAGTTGATCCGAGCGTCGACGACGATCCCAGTCGCTGGCGGTTTTGCCGCATCGATCATGCCGGGCACCGCCTCGCGCTGGTCGTGGAGGCCTCTGCCGCATGCGATCCGGAAGTCTTTGAGGCAAGCCCGCCCCTCGACCCTCCGATGCGTCTGGCGTCAGGTTCTCCAGATTGGTTTCCTATTTAGGCAACTACGGGCGGCAGCGCCCAGGTCTGGCCGTTCCCCAAGCCGTCATTCATGCCCTATTCATCTCAATCCGTGAACTTTCTGCGCACCCTCCGGCCGATTTCAGCATCCATCCTTATATACGCGAAGGCGATTTGAACCGTTACAATCCGAACGAAGGAGATTTTCTCTGATGGCATACGAACTACCGGCGCTTCCCTACGACTACAACGCGCTCGAGCCTTTCATCGACACCGAAACTATGAAGCTGCATCACGACAAGCATCACCAGGCCTACATCACCAATGTGAATGGAGCCCTGGCCAGCCACCCAGCGCTCGCCGCCAAGACGGTCGACGACCTGATCAGCGACCTCAACGCGGTTCCCGAGGACATTCGCGGAGTAGTGCGCAATAACGGCGGCGGCCACTCCAACCACTCTATGTTCTGGACCATCATGGGCCCGGCCAATTCGTCCGGCATCGGCGGCCACCCATCCGGCGACATCGCCAAGCAGATCTCCGCCGACTTCGGCGACTTCGACGCTTTCAAAAAGACCTTCAACGAAACCACAGCCAAGCAATTTGGTTCTGGCTGGGGCTGGCTGGTCTTCACCGGCGGCAAGCTCAAAGTCATGACCACCGCCAATCAGGATTCCCCGCTCTCGCAGGGCCTCTATCCCATCCTGGGCAACGACGTTTGGGAGCACGCCTACTACCTCAAGTACCAGAACAAGCGCCCCGATTACCTGGCCGCGTGGTGGAATGTGGTCAACTGGGCCGAAGTCAACAAGCGCTTCGCCAAAGCGAAAGGCTAAGAGCAGCTGCTAGCCACTAGCTTCTAGCTAATATTTGGAAATTGAAAGTCGATGCTCTCGCACGATGAGCTAGAAGCTAGTAGCTAGAGGCTGTTTAATGCCGTCTTTCCGCCGGAGGTTAATTACAACATGGCCACGATGCAAATGAGCGTGCGCGCAGAGGATATTTCGCAACTTCCCAAGGGACCCGAGCGCATTCCCGGCCCGGGAATTCTCGTCATCTTCGGCGCTTCCGGTGACCTTACCAAACGCAAGCTGATTCCGGCGCTGTTTCATCTCTACCAGGCGAACCTGTTGCCAAAGCAGTTCGAGATCGTCGGTGTGGCCCGGCGACCCTTGGGCGACGAGTTCGCGGCCGACATGCGCTCGGGACTGGTCGAGCTCGGCGGCGTCGATGCATCCGATCCCAAGATCGACAGTTTCGTCCGCAGCATCGGCTATTTTCCGCTCAACTTCGACGATCCCAATCACTACGCCAAACTGAAGACCGAGCTGGACCGCATCGCCCAGGAGAAGGGAATCGGTCCCGACCGGCTCTACTACCTCGCCACCGCACCGGAGTTCTTTTCGGGCATCGTGGAAAACCTGGGCGCGCAGGGCATGGCGCAGCCGGAAAATGGCCGCACCGCCATCGTCATCGAAAAACCCTTCGGTCACGATCTCAATTCGGCCCGCGAGCTCAACCACCAGGTCAACGCCGTCTTCCACGAGAACCAGGTCTTCCGCATCGACCACTACCTGGGCAAGGAGACGGTGCAGAACCTGCTCGTCTTCCGCTTCGCCAACGGCATCTTTGAGCCTATCTGGAAACGCAACTACATCGACCACGTGCAGATCACCGTGGCTGAAACTCTAGGCGTCGAGGGCCGGGGCCCGTTCTACGAAAAGGCCGGCGCCCTTCGCGATGTTGTGCAGAACCACATGATGGAGTTGCTCGCCCTCGTCGCGCTCGAGCCGCCGTCGAGCTTTGAGGCTGAAAGCGTGCGGCGCGAAAAGCTCAAGGTCTGGCAGGCCATCCCTTCTATCCCTATCCTCAGCGCGGTGCGCGGCCAATACGGCCCGGGCATCGTCGGCGGCGAGCACGTCGTCGGCTATCGCGACGAGGAGCGCGTCAATCCCGAGTCAGGCACGGAAACCTTTGCGGCGCTGCGCCTCACTATCGACAACTGGCGCTGGGCGGGCGTCCCGTTTTATCTCCGCGCCGGCAAGCGCATGAAGAAGCGGGCTACGGAAATTTCCATCCAGTTCAAGCAGCCGCCGCTCCTCATCTTCAATCGCATCGCTTCAGTGGGCCCCTGCAGCTCGATTCAACCCAACCTGCTCACCATCCGCATCCAGCCCGACGAGGGTATTGCGCTGCGCTTCGGCGCCAAGGTGCCCACCAGCTCGCAGATGTCCGTATGCCCCGTCGACATGGACTTCGACTACGAGGCGGCATTCGGAAAATCGAGCGCCAACGGTTACGAGCGCCTGCTGCTCGACGCCATGCTCGGCGACCAGACGCTGTTCTCACATCGCGACGGCGTGGAAACCAACTGGGCGCTCTACACGCCCCTCATCGAAGCATGGGCGTCCAAGAAGCCCGAAGTCTTCCCCAATTACTTCGCCGGCTCCTGGGGCCCGGAGTGCGCCGACCATCTGCTGGAGAAAGACGGTTACACCTGGCGCAACGACCTGGGTCGCAAATCGTAGCGCCAAGTCATTAACGCCAGACTCGAGTCAGTAGCGCCGACCTCCAGGCCCGGGGCCCCCGCGGACAGGTCTTAGTCCGTGGGGTGGAGGAACGGCTGTAGTGCGGGCGTCCCCGCCCGCGCCATCGCTCACTGGCGATACCCCGCGCCCCATCCTTTTTGCGCTTTTTGCTCGATTTTCCGAACGTGGAACGGCTGTAGTACGGGTCTCCTGACCCGCACATTCATTCGAATAAGCCCAACAAAAAGCCCCGCTCATAGCGAGGCTTTTCAATTCATTTTTCGTCTTAACGAATTCATGGGTGCCCCGGGTCTCGATTTTGAGACCCGGGATACCACGACCCTCAATCCAACAAGAAGCTCCGTGCCCCATCCTTTTCGCGCTTTTTGCGAAAAGGGTGGGGCAGCAAAAAAATGGGTGCGCCAACCTGGACCTGGGCTAAAATGTCCCATGATCAGCCGCCATAGCAAAGCGTCGATCGTCAGCATTGCCGTCCTCTCCATGGGACTGGCCGCAGCTTTTCACGAGGGCCTCGGTCACGGTGTTACCGCGTGGGTGCGCGGCGACGGCGTCACCGAGCTAACCAGCAACCACCTCTCTACGGTCACCGCGGACCGGCTCGTAGATTCCGCCGGCACAATCGTCAACCTGATCGTTGCTGCGCTCTGCTTCTTGGGGTACAGGGCGGCAGGCGAGCGAGCCAACCTGCGCTACTTCTTCTGGCTCTTCGGCGCGGTCAATCTGCTGTTAGGATCAGGTTACTTCTGCTTTTCCGGGGTGATCGGGGTCGGTGACTGGGCTGCCTTCATCAGCGGATGGCCGAATCAGTTACTGCTGCGGATTGTCATGTCGGTCTTCGGGCTGGTGTTTTACATATTTTCAGCGAAGCTTATTGCCAGGGGCGCGCGGTCCTTCATGGCAACGGATAGCGAATACAACACAGTATCGCGGCTGCCGTACTTTGCCGCCTGCATTTTCTACTGCATCGCCGGAGCCCTCGACCCGCTGGGAATTCAGCTCCTGTTGGTCTCCACCATCCCCGCCGCATTCGGCGGATTGTCAGGCCTGGTCTGGGCGGATAAATATGTGCCGCGCACGGCCCCCGAAAAACCGCTGGCCGTCGCACCCAGCCGCGCACTCTGGGTAACAGCAGCGATCTTCGCCTTCGCGTTCGTCGCAATCCTCGGCCGCGGAATCGAGTTCCGGCACTAAGACCCTGAGCTAGAAGTTAGCTACATAACGGAATTGTCATCCTAAGCGACGAGCCGGGTGCCACACCTTCGCAAGCGCGAAGGACGAGCTAGGGTAGGACCTCTATAGTTTTTTACAGTCTTTGTCGCTTTGTCATCCTGAGCAAATTTGGCGCGTGAAGCGCCAAACGTAGTCGAAGAATTTGCAGTTTCCTTCTCCGGCCGCATCAACCCTCCGCGAGGTTTTATGTTCACGCAACTGGAAAAAGCTGATGCCTTTCGCGCCCTCCACGAGCGCGAAGGCGCCTTCATCATCCCCAACCCCTATGACGTTGGCACTGCGCGCATGCTCGCGCATCTAGGATTTGAATCCCTGGCCACTACCAGCGCAGGTTGTGCCTTCTCTGCGGGCAAGCCTGATCACGGGGTCACCCGCGACGAAATGCTCCAGCACGTTGCTGCCATTGCTGCGGCAGTCGATCTGCCCGTCAGTGGCGATCTCGAAAATGGCTATGGCGACTCCCCTGAGGTTGCCGCGCAAACCATCTTGCTTGCTGCTACAGCAGGTCTGGTCGGCGGTTCCATTGAGGACTCAACCAATCGTTCGAGCGATCCCATTTACGAAATCGGTGCAGCCGCCGAGCGCGTCCAGGCGGCCGCAGAGGCGGCCCGCGGGCTTTCGTTTCCTTTCACGCTCACCGCGCGCGCGGAAAACTATCTGTGCGGCCGCGCCGATCTCGCCGATACCATCCGGCGACTACAAGCGTATCAAGAGGCCGGTGCCGACGTGCTCTATGCACCCGGTCTCACCCGCAAGGAAGACATCGAAGCCGTCGTCCGTTCCGTAAATCGGCCGGTGAATGTGCTTGCAGGGTTGGGCGACGCGCCGCTCGACTTGGCTACCCTCTCGGCGCTCGGCGTCAAACGCATCAGCGTTGGAGGCGCTCTTTCGCGCACCGCGCTGGGCGCATTCCTCCGCGCCGCTCACGAGATGTGCGACCACGGTACGTTTACATTCACGAAAGACGCTGCCAATGGCCGTGATCTGAACGAGGTCTTTTCCGGGTCGGTAGAACGAAGGTCAAACCCAATCTCGAGCCGGTGACGCGAGTCCGCGAACAGGCTAACTCGCCGGCTTGCCGACTCGCTGTCCTTGATCCATCGCCGCATTCGCCAGCTTGTCGGCTTCTTTATTCCCGCCGCGCAGCGTATGCCGCATCTCGAAGCCGTCGAGCTGCCGCGACAGCCGTTGCGCTTCCTGCCACAGCGGCAACAATCCTGCGTTCTTAACCTTGTAAATGCCCTTCATCTGCCGCACCATGAGCTCGGAGTCCGAAACCACCCGCAGCCGCCGCACGCCGTTCGCAAGCGCCCAGGCAAGCACGGCCAGCAGCCCCTTGTATTCGGCGTAATTGTTGGTCTGGTGGCCCAGAAACTCACTCAGCCGCGCCACCACCTGGCCCTCGGGGTCCTCAACCACGGCGCCATAGCCCGCGGGACCGGGATTTCCCCGCGATCCGCCATCGCAATGCGCCTCATGCCATCTCTTTGCGGCGTTATCGATTGGTTCTTCAAACAGAATGCGAGTCATCGTGATCTGGTTCTAGCTTAATGCTTGGGGGGGACGGTGGGGGTGGGGTCAGGTTCCACTTCTTGAGTGCAAAGCCCGCAAGAAGGAATGCGTTTGAGATGAGGAAGTAGTAGTTGAGGAATGCCTGCTTGTTGGTGGAGACGAACAGCAGCATGGCCATTCCATACAGCGCCGGAAACGCCCTCGGGCCGAAGTTGCCCCGCCATAGGATCCACGCGATGAATGCCAGCACCAGTATCGGCCCAATCTTGAGGAAGACTGGGCTCAAGATGGCGAAGCTTACAGAGTCGTACCGGAACGGCTGCGCCAGGTGGAACGCGATAAGATCGCGCCACAGCGCCCTTACGTTCCAGATGGCGAACGGCAACACAGTGAGAACTGCAACCGCTATGGACTTACCGAGCAAGCGCCAGAAGGCGCGCCAGGAAAAGGGTTGCAGCAGACACGCTATGAAGGGTAAGGCGAGAAAGTTATATTGCTTGGATGCCAGAAACAGACCCAGCGCCAGCGCCAGCCAACGAGGTTTCTTGAGCGCTGTCATGACCGTAAGGCAAAGCAGCATCCAAACCAGAGGTTCCGTCCAGGCCAATACTTCCACAATGTAGGTTATGGGATTGAGCAGAAAGAAAGCCGCCGGGACGAGCCCCGACCGCCCTGGCAACACGGCCATCACCATAATCGCCGCTAGTACGATGGCCGCGACAAAGCCGTACCGGATGTCGTGGAAAAGGAGGAGCCCCGGCACTGTGCAGAGAAAAGTTACCGGAGGATATTGCAAGCCCACTTGCAACCGCCCGTTCACCACAAGTCCCTCGCCGTAAAGCATTTTGGTTTGCTGAGCGTTGTAGTAATTGGGCCGCGTGGCGCCGTAGGGGTCCGATCCGCGCAGAAGATCCCTCGTGGCGTCGCGCTCGATGATAAAGGTGTCGATGTTTCCCGGATCGGAATGGATTCGTTCGTATGCGCTGACACAATGGACGACGATTAGCAAACCCGCGAGACAGAGAGACTTGCTTTCCCACCGGAAGAGTCTGGGCTGGAGATCCTGATGACCTATCAGCGCGATGCCGGTTATGCCGGCCAGGATGGCGAGGCCGATCAATACGAGCCCACCCTTTTGGTTTGCCCGTAAAATAGGATCTCCCCAGACGCAGCCAAGCAGCACCAGTAGACCAGTCAGCAGAAGGGTGAATGCAGCCGCATTTCCAGGCTGCCACAGCTTGGATAACGATCCTCCATTACTGCGCTTCGCAGTAAACATTCGCATTCATTCTCCAAGCTGAACAAAGTCAGATAATGCAAAGATATAGCAGAACTTGGCCTGATTAACAAAATGCTCTTTATCGCGCGGTGCAAAACCGGAACGGCGACGGCTGGCCTCCCGCCGCATTTGCAACTCTACCGTTAACCTGCTCCCCAAACCGTCCGTCCCGCGTCCATCCCAATAGCGCACAGGCTTTACCTTCCGGGAGCGGAGCCAATGGAAGCAGACGCAGTGAGTATTGCACTCGCCCCGGGTCAGGCAGCAGCCACTTTGGCCCAGCCGGCTCGGTTGAGGGTACAATCCTCTCCAGGCATGGCTGCGACGAGGGCAATGGACGGGACGAACCGGGGGGGCGCGAGCCCTAAGAACGAGACTCGGACAGACGCGAGCCTGGTTGAGGAGCGCGCCTACAATCGTGCGCTCGAAATGGACCTGATCCGCGAGGCGCAAGCCGGATCGCGCGCCGCCTTCGACGCGCTGGTGCGTCAATACGAACACCAGGTGCTACGGCTGGCCCTGCACCTGACCGGATCGGAACACGATGCCGAGGATATCTACCAGGAAGCCTTCCTCAAGGCCTACCGGTACCTCGGCAACTTCCGCTTCGAGTGCTCGTTTTATACGTGGATTTACCGTATCGTCACCAACCTGTGCCTGGACCAGTTGCGCCGGCGCAAGACTCGCCGCGAGGACCACGCAGTGGTGGTAGACCGCACCGGCGATGAGATCGATCTGCTGGCCTCGGTCTCCGACGATCGGTCGTTTTCGAACCCCGCCCGCGAGCTGGACCGAAAGCTGCTGGGCGAAAAAATTCAGGCGGCGCTGGGCAAGCTCACGCCGCGCGAGCGCATGGTCTTCGAGCTCAAGCATTACCAGGGCTTAAGGCTGCGCACCATCGGCGAGATGTTGAACACCACGGAAGAGACCGCCAAGAACACCCTCTTCCGCGCAACCAAAAAATTGCGGATTCACCTGGCGGAGTTGAGATAACAATCGGGTAGCGCGGAGCACGATCAGTCGGACTTTAAAACGATGCGCTCGACCCGGGCACAATGAAGCTGAAAGCTAAAGCTGACAGCTGTTTTTGAGGCATAGACATGAATTGCGAACTTGCACACGAACCGATTGTTACAGCAGCTTACGGCGAGCTGCCTGACGAGCTGGCGCATGAGTTGGAGAGGCACATGGCCGCCTGCGCGGAGTGCCGGAAGGAGCGCGAGCAGGTGCTGGCGCTCAAAGCGATCGCCGATGCACATCCCGTTGTCCAGCCAGGAGCGAATCTGGTGGCCCGCGCGCGCCTGCGCCTCGACGAAGCCCTGGATGCTCTGCCCCCCAAGCGCTGGTATGAGCGCTTCAGCGAGCACATCCTGAACAACTTCGCCAGCCTCCAGGCCACGCCGGTTGCCGCCCTGCTTCTGTTGGCAGCAGGCGCGGGAGTCGGCGTTCTGGGCGGCTACGAATACGCGCAAAACCGCGCTGTTCACGCTGCCGGTGCGCTGGTCACAGTGCCCGCCGGCATCAAGTTGCAACCCGAAGCAGCCCTCCCCGCGCTGGCCAACGTGGCTGGCATCTCTGGCATCGTGCACCACCCCGACAGCGAAATCGTCGACGTGAGCTACAACCAGGTCGTGCCGCGCCAAGTGGAGGGATCGCTCGACGATCCTCAGATCCGCCAGTTGCTCATGATGGCCACCGAGAATAACTCCTCGCCCGGCGTGCGCGACGATTCCGTGGCGCTGCTTGCGGCCGAGTGCCGCGCCGGCCACAGTTGCCAGCCCACAGGCATCCGCGAGGCGCTGATGGTGGCGCTGCGCAACGACCGCAGTCCCAAGGTGCGGCAGAAGGCGCTCGAGGGCCTTGAGCCCTATGTGGCCGACGATGTGCGGGTGCGCGACGCCGTGCTTGAAGCCGTGCTGAACGACAATGACCCGTCCATTCGCACCGCCGCTATCGGCTTGCTGGAGCCTGTCGACGCCGATACCAGCGTTCGCCAGGTGCTCTATTCTGTCTCCAATTCGGACGACAATGCCCAAATCAGGAACGTTTCCCGGCAAGTATTGAGCCGGGTTTCGGAGATTCAATAAACTTGCTTACCCTTCCGGCCACTGCGCCGTCATTAAGAGCGCAGACCGGACGATGAACTGCAGGAGACAACCATGAAACATCTTTTGAGGCCGTACCGTATTTCGCATCGGAACATTGGTTCAATCACATTAGGCATTGCCGCAGCCGGGCTGTTGCTGGCGTCCCACATGGCTCAGGCACAGGCGCTGGCGCGCATCTTTTCGAATCCCAATCCTTTCGTCGCGCATGCCAGCACGGGGGGGTACCTCGGCGTGGACGTAAGCGATGTTGACGCCGACAAGGCGCAAGCACTCAAGCTCAAGGAAGTGCGCGGCGCTCTCATCACGCTCATCGATCACGACGCGCCCGCCGGCCAGATCGGCTTGAAGGTGAATGACGTGGTTCTGGCCGTCAACGGCCAGAATGTGGAAGGTGCCGAGCAGTTGCGTCGCATGTTGCATGAGATTCCGGCGGGCCGCAAGATCAGCCTCGAAATCAGCCGCGACGGCAACATTCAAACCCTGGCCGTGCAACTGGTCGACCGCAAGGCCATGGAGCAGAGCATCTGGTCGCGCATCGGCATGGATGCTGACGGCGTTGCGCCCGCTCCACCGGCGCCGGTGATGGGCATCATGGGCGGCGGCGACGCGCCCTTGCCGCCGAGCGGCTTCCACTCGTATCTCTTCACCAGCACGCTCAACGTGGGCGCGCTGGTTGAGCCGCTCACCTCGCAGATGGCCGATTATCTTGGCGTGCAGGGCGGCCTGATGGTCAAGCAAGTCGGCAAGAAATCCGAAGCCGCCGCCGCCGGATTCAAGGCTTTCGACGTCATCCTCAAGGTCGGCGCGGACACGATCACAACCTCCGCCGACTGGGACCGCGCCCTGCGCTCCAACCAGGGCAAACCCGTGCAGGTAACCGTTCTACGCGATAAGAAACAGCAGACGCTCACCCTCCAGGTAGATTCGAAGCACCGCAGCGCCCTCGAGTTCAACAAAGAATTCGACAATGACTTCGACGATCTCTTCGCGGACGGCGATGCGCCGTTGCTGGCCGAATTGACGCCGGGATTCGATGCGGACAAGTTGCAGGCGCTCACCGCCCAGGTTCAGGCCGAAGCCAATGCGGCCGCCGCACAGGCGCGTCAGCAAGCCGACACGATGCGCAAACAGATGGAGAACATGCCCCTCCAGGTGAGCCCCGGGCAAATGAATCCCGAGCAGATCGAACAGCTTCGTCAGCAGGCCGAACGGCTGCGCGAAAACATCAAGAACTTCCAGATGGACCCGAAACAGATGCAGCAACTCCAGCAACAGATGGAGCAGTTCCGCAAAAGCTTCAGCGACGAACAGATGAAGCAACTGCAACAGCAGATGGAGCGCTTCAAACAGCAGATCGAACAGTGGAGCGAGCAAGGCGACGGCCACTTTGTGTAAGGCCCGACAGCAGCTTCATCGGGTCAGTTCGTACTGGATTTCAGCAATAGAAATACCCTGTCATCCTGAGTGAGTCCGCCTCGGCGGACGAGTCGAAGGACCTGCGGTTGCTTTTCGGCGTAGCGTCGGCCTCCACGCCCGCACTGATTCTCAATCATGAAAACGACGGGCGCGCTCGCGCCGTAAACTAACCTAATGGAAGTTCTGTACGGCCTGCACCCGGTGGAAGAAGCCCTCAAGGCCGGGAAGCGCCGCTTTGACCACGTCCTCATCGCGCGCGAGCGCAGGGACGCGCGTCTTGACCGCCTCGTCGCCCAGTGCCGCGAGGCCAGGGTCCGAGTTCTCGAACAGCCGCGTGAGCAACTAACCGTCGCCGCCAAAAATTCCGCGCATCAGGGCGTGGTTGCGCTCGTCCACCCACAGGAGTTCCTTGCGCTCGAAGATCTCTTCACCCCGGCCGTCGAAAACTCCGCCGCATCGCGCCTCGTTCTGGCTCTCGATGGCGTGGAAGATCCGCAAAACCTGGGCGCGCTGCTGCGCGTGGCCGATGGCGCAGGAGTCGATGGCGTCATCCTCACCGAGCGCCGCTCCGCGCCGTTAAGCCCGGCAGCCGTGAAGGCCAGCGCGGGTGCGGCTGAGCATCTGCGCATCGCGCGCGTGGTTAATCTGGTGCGCGCCCTCGAAGAACTCAAGCGCCAGAACCTCTGGATCGTCGGTCTCGACGAACGCGGCGAAACCGACTACGACCGCTTCGACCTCACCGGCAATCTCGTCCTCGTGCTCGGCAGCGAGGGCGCGGGCCTGCACGATCTCGTACGCCGCACCTGCGATCACCTGCTGCGCATTCCCATGGCCGGCGGCGTCAGCTCGCTCAACGTCTCTGCCGCGGGAGCCGTCGTGCTCTACGAGGCCGCGCGTCAGCGCCGAAACTCCCAAATCTCCGCGGATTCAGTCCAAGAGACTGCCCCACGCAGTCGTGCCGCACGCAGTGGCAGTGTGAAAGGTCTCGGTTCATGAAGGTAACCCGCTCCGTGCCCCATCCCCTCGCTAGTTTCTTGGCGAACAGGTGGGAGACCACGCGCTCGACGCATCTTTTTCTAGCGAGCGTCTTTTTTCTCGCCACACTCCCCGCCGCCGCGCAAACCACTCCCGCGGCTCCGCAAGACCAGACGCATCACGGCCAGGTCATCTTCTCGCGCTCCACCGACGAAACCGGCCAGACCACGACGACGGTCGGCCCCGGTACGCAGCAAGCAGCTCCCAGCGGGCAGTCTGTCGAAGCGCCCACGGCCACTGACGCCGAGCGCTTGAGCCTAACCTTCACCGACTTCAATTTGGACGTTCATCTACGACCCGCCGAGCATGAGATCGCAGTTCGCGCCCTCATCACCGTGCGTAACGACGGCAAATCGCCGCTGGTTCACGTCCCGCTCCAGATCTCTTCTTCGCTGCACTGGGAACGCATCCGCGTTGCCGCGCGCGACGCGATCTACACCATTGCGACGCTCAATTCCGACACCGATCACACCGGCCAGCTTCACGAGGCCGCTGTCAAACTCGCCGCGCCGCTCGCCCCCGGCGCGACCCTGCAACTCGACGTCACTTACTCCGGCACGATTCCGGAGTCGGCGCAGCGCCTTATCGCCATCGGAACTCCTCAGGACGCGGCTCTGCGTTCCGACTGGGACGCGATCGACACCGATTTTACCGGTCTCCGCGGCTTCGGCAACGTAGTATGGTATCCCGCCTCCGCCGTTCCAGTGATTCTCGGTGATGGCGCGCGCGTCTTCGACGAGATGGGCGAGCACAAACTGCGCATGGCCGGCGCGCACTTCTTCCTGCGTCTCACCATCGAATATCCTCACGGTCACGCGCCCACCGTCGCCGCTATCAATGGCCATTCCGTGCCGCTCACCATCACGGAGCCGCAGAACGGAAGCGACGAAATCTCCGGAGTCGCCACGGCCACGCTCGACAGTGCGATTCTCGGCTTTGAAGCGCCGAGCCTTTTTGTTGCCGTACGCAGTGAACACCATGCCACCAACACCACACTCTGGACGCTGCCTGCTGACGATGCGCTGATCAGCGACTGGTCTTCCGCCGCTTCCACTGTAACGCCGTTTTTGCAAGGCTGGCTCGGCCAGACGCCGCGTTCCGAGCTCACGATTCTCGATCTTCCCGATCCCGAGGACGCGCCCTTTGAAACCTGCGCACTGCTCGTGACCCCCATTCGTCAAGGCGCGCCCGATCAACTCACAGGCGTGATGATCCATGCGCTCACGCACGCATGGATGTCCTCGCCTCGCGCCTGGCTCAGCGAAGGCGTCGCGCACTTCATGGGAACCTTGTGGCTCGAAAAGCAGTCGGGCCGCGACAAGGCGCTCGAAGCACTTGAGTCCGGCCGCAGCGCGCTCGCGCTCATCGAGCCGCCTAGCCCCGGCGAAAGCACGGGCCAGCCGCTGGCCCAGGCCATCTCGCCCGTCTACTACCGGACTAAGGCCACGTATGTCTTCTGGATGTTGCGCGACCTGGTCGGTGATTCCGCGCTTTCTGCGGCGTTACGGGCCTACGATCCCGCGCAGGACGCCGCTCGCGGCATCGGTCCGAATTCGGATTCGGGCTCTTTCGAGAAGCTTCTCGAACACGCCGGCCTGCGCGGCGATCTCTCCTGGTTCTTCGCGGATTGGGTCGACGCCGACAAGGGACTGCCTGACATCTCCATCGACAATGTCTTTCCAACCTCCGCAGAGTCCGCGCAGGCCACGTCAAAGTCAACCGCTTCCGCAGAGGGCCCCACGGCCAACGGCTGGCTCGTCACTGTCGATCTCGCCAACTCCGGCTACGCCGGGGCCGAAATTCCCGTCACCGTGCGCAATCCTGACACCGCGATCACGCAACGCATTGTCGTCCCGGCGCGCAGCAAAGCCACGCTGCGCATTCTCCTCCAGGGCCGCCCTACCGAGGTCCAGGCCAACGACGGCACCGTTCCGGAAACTGAAGACAGCGTTCACATCCGGCATCTCACAAATGCAGGCAACGATTCGTCGTCTCAATCTGCTCCCGTGCAACAGTAAGCTTGCAGCGCCAAATTCAGTTTTGTCATCCTGAGCGAGTCCGCTGCGTGCGGACGAGTCGAAGGATCTGCGGTTGCTTTTGCGGACTCGGCCTGGCACGAAGAATCGTGTTACCTGTGGTCCTAGCGCGTCAGCCGCGCTGCTCTGCGCCCCGCGCTCTTACCTTGAACCAGATCGGCGTTCCCTCGAATCCAAACGCGGCGCGAATCTGATTCTCCAAAAACCGCTCGAAGGCGAAGTGCAGCTTGATGTCGCGATCGGTGAAGAGCACAAAGGTCGGCGGAGCCACGGCGGCCTGCGTCATATAAAAAATACGAATGCGTTTCGCCATGGGTACAGGCGCGCGTTGAAAGTCGATCCGCTCCAGAAAGCGGTTCATCTGCCCGGTCGAAACGCGCTTGCGCCGCTCTTTGGCGACGGAAACGACCTCGTGCAACACGCGCGCCATGCCTTTGCGTTGCGGACCGATTGCTTCGAGCGCTGATAAAAAAATCACCGGCGCGTAGGCAAGATATTTGAGCACCTTGCGCAGCTGCTGTTCGAAGATATCGCGGTCGGCGGGCGGCTTGCCGTCGGTGCGGCCGGTCGTCACCGCGTCCCACTTGTTCACCACGATGATCACGCTGCGCCCGCTCTCATGCGCGTAGCCTCCGATGGTCGCGTCGCTCGCCGTTACGCCCTCGGTGGCGTCGATCATCAGCAGCGCTACGTCCGCGGCCTCCAGATGCCGCCGCGCCATCACCACGCTCATCTTTTCCGCCATCAATTTCGTCTTGCCCTTGCGGCGAATCCCGGCCGTGTCGACAAAGCGCAACGCATTGCCTTCGAATTCCACCACTTCGTCCACCGCGTCGCGCGTTGTGCCGGCAATGGGCGACACGATGGCGCGCGAAGTCCCCGTCAGCGCGTTCAGGAGCGTCGACTTACCCACATTGGGGCGCCCGATGATCGCCACTGAGGTTTCGCGCTGCTCAAATTCGCCATGAGTGCGGATTTTCTTCTCGCCCTCTTGCTCGCCGTCGCCCGGCTTTGCACCAGGAGCGAGAGGTCCACCTTCTTCCATCTCGTCCACGATTGCTTCTTCAACCTGCTCCGATTTCCGCGCGTCGCCAGGTTCAATGCGGCCCCGCCGACTCGCTCCCTTGCTCCCTTGCTCCCTTGCTCCCTGCGTTTCCGGAATCGCCTTCGCAATCGCATCCAGCAACTCGCCGACGCCTTGTCCGTGTTCCGAGCTCACCGGAAACACATTGCCGATGCCGAGCTGGCGAAAATTCTCGGCCTCATTGGCGAGGGCATCGGTCTCTACCTTGTTGACCGCGAGAAACAGTGGCTTGCCTCCGCGCTTGAGCAGGAGCACCAGGTCGTAGTCGGGCCGCGCCAGTTC
>JBEKPD010000072.1:0-31797 GCA_049521075.1 Occallatibacter sp. | reverse complement strand
GTCGCCAAACCATGCCCGGAACTCGCGCACCGTCATCATCCGCACTCGCTTCGTACTGGATCGCTTCTTCATGCAAATACCCTATCGCTATTTATTTGCCTGAGCAAGATTGATATTCATCTCAGGAAAATCATTCCTTGTTGGCTCAGAAGATGATCTTGCCGGCGAACTGTACATTGAACGGTTCGCCCGGCCCGATGCCCGGAGCACTCCCATTGTTGCGGGTGGCCGTGATTCGTCCGAAGCTGGTGCTGCCCACGGGATTCGACGCCGAGGGGTTGGCAAGGTTCGTCCGGTTAAACAAGTTGAAAATCTCCGCGCGGAACTGAAAGTTTACACCTTCCCCAATCTTGGTGTTCTTGACCAGGGAGCTGTCCAGCGTAAAGAAACCGGGCCCGCGGAATGCATTGCGACTGGAGTCGCCCCACGTTCCTTGAGCGGGATTGCTGAAGGCTGCAGAGTTCAAGTAAACCGCATACCGCGCGGCTGTTGGAGATGTTGCCGGAACCAGGTTTTCTCCTGTCGAGGTCTTGTAACTGACTCCCGGAAGCACGTTGACGCGATCGCTGTTTTCCGCCGTTCCACTCAGGTCGGAACCCGCTTTTACAGAGAAAGGAGTGCCGGTGAAGGTTGTGGTGAAGACGTCAAATTGCCACCCGCGGGTCAGCTCCGGCAGGCTGTGTCCGATCTGCGGAGCCTCGTACACGAGATATGCGTTCAACGTGTTCCGCACATCGAAGTCAGAGGAACCGTAGTCCTGCGCCAGGTTGGCGGAGTTTTCCGGCGCCGTGTTGCGGAAGTTCGAGATGGTGTCGAGCGAGTGGCCGAGCGTGTAAGAGATCTGCCCGCTCACGTGGTGATAGTTGCTGGTCTTCAGACTTGCGACAAGCGCGTTGTAATTCGAGCCGCCCGCACTCGAGACCTGGTTGATGATGCCCACCTTTGCAGCGTTGGGAATCAGCGCGCTGCTGTAGTAGGGACGGCGGCTTTGCTCTCCGGCTACCGGTCCCAGTGTGGGCTCATTGATGTCAAGCAAGCTGTAAAGGTGCCGACCCTGCGCCCCGATATAGCCGAGTGTGAGCAACGTATTGCGGGTGAATTGATACTCCGTATTCAGAGTGTAGTTCTCTGAATAGGCGGAGTGTAGGTGGGGATCGACGGAGAACAGTCCGGTGGTCGCGGAAGAAGCTGCGGCCCCGGCGAACGGGTTCACGTTGCTCAGCCATTGCGCGTAGGTCCGGCTCACATTGAGCACCGGAGGAGTGCCCACCGGGTTTGCCTGAAAGCCCGTTGCCGAATCGCTGTCGGCGCCGTTGCTGTTTCCAAATCCGTTGAACCCAGGTGAATCATAGTAGATGCCGAAGTTACCGCGGAACACAAGTGTATGAGCAGCTTGGTAGGCGAAGCCGAAGCGCGGCGCAAAATGCAGCCTACCTGGCGTAAAGACCGGAGGCTCTCCTGATGCGCCGACCAGCACCAGCCCGTTCGCGTCTGCTCCGGGGGCTCCGGGACGGAAATCCGAAAGTACGCCGTCCGTCGTGATGGTTCCGAGGTACTCGTAGCGAATGCCTAAGTTGAGCGTCAGTTTGGTGGAGGCCTGAAACTGGTCTTGCGTGAAGAAAGACACAGTCTTCTGGTAGAGGCTGCGGCGCAGATAGCCCTGGATGAACGAGGCCTTGGTGAAGTAACCACTTAGATAGTCAGCCAGCGCCAACACCTCGGTGTGGTTGCCGGCAGTGGTTGCGTCGCTGTTATTCAGGAACGCGCCACTGGAGGTTGCCCAGGGCGTCCCACCTGAGGTTGCAAGTGCGGCAGCCACGTTTGGCGAAGCGGCTCCACTGAAACTGAAGTTGCCGCGCACACCGCTCTGGTATTGAAGATCGATGTAGTTGCGCCGGAACTCGCCGCCAAAACGGATCTGGTGCCGGCCGTGAATCCAGGTGGCTGCGTCGGTAACGTGGCCGGTGTAGTCTTTGCGGCCGATAGGCTGAGTGGCACCGACCTCATCAAAGGTCACGCTGTCGCTCATTGTGATCGTAGGAGCGCCAAACAATGATGGGTCGGTCACGCCGTCCGCAAGACCCAGCGATGGCATGTTCCAGGAATGGTTTTCATCGTTGAAGGTCTGGTTGAAAATGCCCACGGCAGCCAGCAACTGGTTGGTGAAGTGGCTGGTGATGGCCCAGTTGTGCGTCGCCGCAAAGTTTTGCGTGATGTCTGGAGCCACCTGGTAGTACCAGTAAGTCGAAGGAGAGACGACCGGAGCGAACTGGCGGCCTGTGCCCACAAAGCTCTGAAGCCGCAAAGATTGCCGGTCCGAGATATTCCAGTTAATGTTGCCGATAGCGTTGTTGCTGTATCCGTGACTCGGATTCGTCTCCGTATAGTTCCCCTGGCCCGCCGTATAGCCGGTGGCGTTGCCCGCCGGCCACAGTTTCAATAGGTTCATCGAGAGAGGACTTACCGAAACTTTATGTGCCGCGAGTAGATTCTGGGCTTCCGTTACATAAGCCGCAACCGGCTCCGTGTCACCTGAGCCGACCTGGATTGTGTACTGCTGCCGCTCATAGTTAACGAAGAAGAAGACATGGTCCTTGACGACCGGCCCTCCCACATCGGCGCCGAACTGTTGATTGCGTAGCAGCGGCTTGCGCGCAGCTTCCGCAGTAAATGGATTCTTTGCAGAGAAAAACTCATTCCGATTGAAGTAGTAGGCAGCCCCATGGAACGCGTTGGTGCCGGTCTTGATGCCCAGCGAAATAAGTGCGCCGGGATTGCGCCCCGCTTCAGCATTGCCTTCCGTCTGGACCGTAAACTGGTCAATCGAATCCACCGGGATCGTCACGCCGGCAATGCCCGCGACGCCGCCCTGGTTGGCCGCCGTGTTGTTCTGCCAGATATCATTGTCGTCCGCGCCATCAATCTGCCAGTTGTTCTGGTTGGTGCGCGTACCGTTGATCGACCCAGCACCGTTGTAGCCTGGCGCAATCTTTACGAGCTGCGTGAAATCACGGCCGTTCAGCGGAATGTTCGCCACAGCTTGGTCATTAATGACGGCGTTGCCGGTCGATGATTGCGTGTCCAGCACAATCGACGCCGCGTTGACCTCGACCGTCTGCGCCGCCGAGATCACAGAGAGGCTTACTACCAGGGAATAAACCTGGCCCGGCCGAACCGCAATTGCATTGACCTTCTTTTGCTCAAAGCCGTCTGCATCCACTTGGATGCTGTAATTTCCCAGTTGCAAGTCCTGGAATGCGAACTCGCCGGCGCTGGTGGTCACGGAATCTCGCGTAAAACCGGTAGCTGTGCCAACCAGAACGACTTTGGCGTTGGCGATGACGGCTCCGGTCGCATCAGTGACTGTTCCGGAAATTCCGCCGCGAAAGGTTTGAGCTGGCACGATGGAGCAGAGAGGGAGAAGGAAGACCAGGGTAAAAAGACGAGAGACAGAACGGCACAGGCACAACTTCATTGCGACCTCCAAGCGGGGTTAGCGGCGCGTTGTGAAGACACAACAACGCTCGTGCCCATGAGTGGGCAATCGACGGTTCTGCTTCCGTGGGTTTAGAGCCTTCGACGTGGAGGCGCTGGTCGCAAGTAGTTCACTTTACAGACATGGGAAGGCAATGCGACTTTCTATCTGGCAAGCATGACGATGCTTGAATTCCATTATTCACACATCGCAATCGACAATTCAAGTACATTTCACAAGACACTTACGCAATGGGGAAGACGCGGGGAATGTCCACGAGATCGCGGGGGTGTGCATCTCCTGCGGCGGGGCAGCAATAGAATCAGGGGGATTGCGGGCACCGCCGCGTTGCAGAGAAACGTCTAGAATCCGACAAGCCGCACCGTGAACCGAGCGGCGCGCGCGGGCCTCCAACCCAGGAGACACCATGCATAGAAGCTCCCCTGTGCCGAGAATTGTATCTCGCGGGCAGGAAGCTGAGAAGTGACGCCCGGCAGTGGTGCGCCAAAACCTGCCGCGGCAGTCGCTCCGTTTCCATAAGTCCCGTTGTGGCCGACATAGTTGCGGTGATTCAAAGCGTTGAATGCCGCGGCGCGCAAATCGAGCTCGATGCTTTCATGATGAAGCGGAAACGAGCGACCGA
Source organism: Occallatibacter sp. (assembly GCA_049521075.1). GTDB lineage: Bacteria > Acidobacteriota > Terriglobia > Terriglobales > Acidobacteriaceae > Telmatobacter. The sequence continues at coordinate 27,679 of JBEKPD010000072.1, read as the reverse complement.
GGAATGGATCGACCGAGTAAATGGGCTTGCCGAGCCCTGCATCGCGCCCGATCACGGCGCCCTTGATGACCGGCCGATCAGTGGTGCCGCCTGTGTCTCCGCTATTCGTTACACCGGTGACGTAGTCAAAGGGAAATCCGCTGCCCAGCGTGGCCACGCCTCCGGCGTCGATCTTGAACGGGGCGATCCAGGCGCCGCTCAAAACGGCGCGTTGGCGCTAGTCGTAGATGGCGGGGCCGTACTCCTGGTGCTGCGTAAAGTTGATGTCATTTGGATTCTGGCTGGTGGCGTCTGGATCGACATTATCCAACGTCTTCGACCAGGTATAACTGGCCAACATGGTGAAGCTGTGGCTGAAACTATGTGAAATGTCGAGGTCGAGCGCGTTGTAGTGCAGGTATCCGTCATGAACATCGGTTTGAATAACACTGTAAGGAGGTTGCGGATACCCCGCCGTGGGACTGGTCTCGCACGGAATGCCTTTCTGTTGATACCACCAAATCCAGTAGGGACGCGTGCAGTTGGCTTGACCGGCCGACCGGCTCTGGCCGGGCGCAGTGCGGACGAATGGCGATGGGCCATCCACATCCAAAGGGCGGATGATCCGCAAAGTGTGAGTGCCCACGTAGTCGAGTGTCATCACCCATCCGGGCGCGAGGCGCTGCTCGAGGCTTGCACTGTATTGCTCGGAGTACGCATTGAGCATGGCGTCCGGATATCCGGCGTTTGCGCCAAAAGAGGAAAGGCCAACAGCAATGCAACAGTCAACACGAACGGATAAAACCGAGACATAATCCTCCGGCCATGACGGAAATTTGATTGACGTAAGGGAAAAAATGCTGTGCACCACCAGCATTCCGCAATAGGCTTGCTACTACCAGCGATAGTAGCAGCGCATACAAGGAATGGATTGCATTGGCTCGCTCACCGTTCTCTCGCTGGTTGCGGCCGCCGCATTCAACACCTGCGTGGAGGTCACTCGACGCAATCGGGTCGCGATCGGCATTCCATCGCAAAACGGAAGTTTCGATGCCCTGAACGACTTATAGTGAACCTACCGGCATGAAGTTGCCTGCTTCGAGCGACAATCGGCGTCCCCGTCTCCTTAAGCCGCTTCTTCCCCGGCAGGCCGCTATGCGGCTGGGTGAGCGGGAGTGCGAGGTGCTCGATGTCTTGTGGTCAGAGGGAAGCGCGACCGTGCAGCGGGTCGCCGAGTGCCTGAAGACAATGCTGGCCTACACCACAGTGATGACGACCCTCGACCGCCTCTACAAAAAGCGGCTCCTGGTGCGCGAAAAACAGAAGCGCGCCTTTGTTTACCGTCCTGCGATTTCGCGCAGCGATTTGGAGCGTAACCGCGCCAGCGCTATGTTGCACGGATTTCTTTCCGGCTCAGCGCTGAACCGCGATGTACTGCTTTCCTGTTTTGTCGACGCGGTTCAAAGCTATGACCGCGATCTGCTGCAGCGGTTGGAAGAAAAGGTGCGGCTCGCAAAGCTGCAAAATAAAGCGAACGTGCCGACTCAGGAAGGAGACGCGAGCTGAATGCTGGTCTCATATTGGCTTCGACTAGTTTGTCTGGTTTTCTTCTGTGTCGGATCGCTGCGGATTGCGCTCTCATTATTACGGCGCATCCAGGCCCCAGCGCTCGATCTCCTGTTGCCGCGTCTCAGTGCGCGGTGGCAGGAACGCGCTTCTTTCGCCGCTGCGGTCGCTTCTCACATCGCGGCCCTCGCGCTCTGGCTGCGCTCGTCGTCGCGCCGCAGTACATCCGCAATGAGGCCAACCTGCTTGAAGAGGACGTCGGAATCCTTTGCGTCTGCGGGGCATCTCTGGTCGCATTGCGTTATGCTTACGCGCTGATGCGCGCTCTTTGTCTGGTGCGCGGCATGCTGAAGCGCCAGCCTGGAATTGATGTTTTTATCGCGGGAGTGCCTGTTCGACTGGTGGAAAGTGAGTATCCTCTGCTTACCATCGAGGGACTGCTCGCGTCCCGAATCGTTGCCTCGCGCCACCTCTTCGATTCTACAATTGCTAGCTCGGATGCGTGCCGGCTTGCGCTTGCTCACGAGGCCGCGCACGCTCGTCACGGCGACAACTTCAAGCTCTTTCTTCTGCTCTCGCTTTCTCTCCCGCTCTGTACCGGCGTCGCGCTACGTCGCTGGCGTCGCGCCGCTGAGATTATCGAGTCGTAGCGTGGATATAGGCTGCGCAATGGGCGTTGACCGGGACCGATCCCGCAAGACCTCTTGAGAACTAGACCTCTTCTGTTCGCCCTTGAAAGGTGCGTTCGCTTCCTTGCTCGCCATTGGGTTAGTTGGGTGCCTGTAGATGATCAAGAGGCTGAGCCCGCTTAGGACTCGGTTACCAGCGCCTTCGGGCCGTTCCATTGGCCTCCATTGTCGACCCAGCAGACGACGGGCCAGCCGGGTGCGTTGGTTCCGGTCTGATTGACGACGAAGAGGTCCGTCTGCCCGCTGGCGCCGAACTGAGGGGAGGCTGCGAGGATAGCAAACGGACTCGCCATGCCCACCGGACCTATCTTCTCTGGGCCGTTCCATGGCCCGTTTCCGACCACCCAGAAGACGTACAGTTGGCCGGTAATATCCACCACAAATACGTCCGTCTGATTCGAGACGCCTTGCTGTTGGCAGGCCGCGACCGGCGCGCCTGGAAGAGCGAAATTTGCGGCGCTGATAGCGTGCGGACCTTGCCAGTTGCCGTTGCCCTCGACGTAAAAGACCACCAGTTGGCCGGTGATGTCGACCAGGAAAACATCCGTCTGGTTGGCAATGCCGAACTGTTGGGAGACCGCGATTGTTGCTCCTGGGATTGTGAAGTTTGTGGCGCTGATGGCGTGCGGACCTTGCCAGTTGCCGTTGCCCTCAACATAGAAGACCACCAGTTGGCCGTTGTTGCCGACCAGGAAGACATCGGTCTGATTCGCAATGCCGAATTGCTGGGAGACGGCGAGCGGAGCGCCATTTGGGGCGAAATTGGGGTTGCTGATGTTATGCGGTCCACCCCAGCCGCCAGCGCCCTGGGCGAACAAGACTACCAGTTGGCCGTTGTTGCCGACCAGGAAGACATCGGTCTGGTTAGCGATTCCGAATTGCTGCGACACGGCCAGGAAGCCGCCGGAGGGGGCGAGCCCATTCTTTTGCTGTTGGATAACTTGCGGCCCGTTGATCGTGCCTGTGAGGCCGTCGACCCAGAAATATTCCAGCTGGGAGTTCTGATCGATCAGGAAGACGTCGGTCTGGTTGGGGATGCCAAAATGCTGTGACGCGGCCAGCGCCGCGCCCTGGTGGGCGAGGCCTGTGGGGCCAAAGCCAGTTGTGGAACTCCAGTGCCCGCCACCGGAGGCGAAGAACACGACCAACTGGCCGGCCCGGTCGATGGCAAAGACGTCCGTAACATTGTCGTTGAATTGTTGGGAAACGGCGATAGGGCCGCCGGGAGCGTACGCCGGAGGGAGGACCGTGCCGAAGGTTTGAGTGAGCGAACTGTGCGAGCCGGTGGGCAAAGTGCCGTAAATGGTGTTCGCAGTCTCCCCGGTCGGAATGTATTCCTGACCGCAGTTGGGACTGCCGCTGGACGCCGTAAGATTCTCTGCGGCTTGGTAGGTGATGGTTCCCGCGCCAGACCATAAATAGGCCTGCTTCGCATTGATGGGGCCTACGAGATTAACTTGGAAGGCCACAATGGGGGCTACATCGCCCGACGGGTCGCCGGGGCTCGGAAGGTCAAGGATACTGGAGTGGGAATTGCCGGCTGCGTCAGTGTAGACGAAGGTAACGCTGTTAATGTCGTTCGTCTCGCTGTTCTGGCCCAGGGTGATCGACAGTTTGGATCCCGCGGCAATTTTCGAGTCCGCGATCAGGATCAACTCCGGGGCGTAGTACACGACTGCAGAGCTAATGGCGACGTTCCAATTGTTCACGTAGCAATAGAGGATGCCTGCCGAAGGGTCGGCGGGTCCTCCATTCGCGGTCTGGAGCGAGAAGAAGTATTGCTGCCATGCGATATTTTTGTTGTTCTGGGAGTAGCAGTTCAGTTGCAGGCCGAAGCCGATGTTCGCGATGATGTCGGTATGCACATCAAGGACGATCTGCAAGTTGGTTAGAGGATTACAACGGCTGTAGAGAACGTAGTTCGAACTGCTGGCGAGCCCCCCAGGTGGCGCTGGTACAGTTCCCATGTTTTCTAGCCTCCGCGACGGATCATAGCACGACCCCGGATTGGAGGTGCCTCCCGAAGAGACACGCACTGAAGAACGGCTGTATCTTTTGCTTTTTAGAGACCTTCTCCAAGATTAGTACTCGAATGTCGGCCAGTATCCGGGAATCACAAATCAACTTCCCTGAGTCAACATAACCATAATTATATCAGCAAGTTAGATGGTTAAGAGTTGCCAAGTGAGGGCAAGCTCTTCAGATCCAATTCAATTTGCCGTTGTCGAGAGCGTTCTTTGGGGCGCTTTCAGTTTTTCTGTGGCTGGAAACGCACGCCCTCAGCCAAAGGAGGTAAGGTATGGCCGCGACGAAGTTCACGGAAGACGAGCGCGCGAAACTCTTCACGCCGTCGGGCTGGACGCGCGAATACACAATCACGACCGTACCGTCGCTCTGCCGCATGGAGCGGGGAAAGGCGATCGTGACCAGCAAGGTGCTGGTGGCGACGGCCGTGACGATCACGCGGTTGGGCAGCCACACTGGCACTGGCGAGGAGTGGGCCGACAGGGAAAACGCAGTCACGGCGGTGGACGCTCAGGCCTTTAAGCGAGCCTGTAGCTGTTTCGGGCTGGGACGCTACCTCTACCGCTTCCGGGAGACCCGCGTGCGGTTGAACTCCCGTGGGGAGCCGGTGGCGATTCCCACCCTGCCCGAGTGGGCGCTGCCACCGGGCATGACCATGGCTCAGACGAACAGCCTGGCCGGCGACATGCGCGGTCCGGTCGATCAACGGCTGACGGCCGAGATCGAGGGCTTTCGCGAGACGCTGGGCAAGCAAATATATAAAGAGATTCTGCGCCGGGGCGGGCACAGCGCCGACGCGCGGACCATCCCCAACGCGGAGCGGCAGAGGCAGACCATTGAGTGGATGCAGGCTGCGGCGCGCGGTTTTGAGCGCCTGCGCCACTTGACCGAGACAGTCGGCGAGGCGCGGTTCACCACCTTCGTCGAGCACGACGAGGAAAACGAGATTGTCCATCACCGCGAGAGATGGGCCAACGAACTGCGACTGAGTGAGCTGTATCCAGAGATTATCGACGCCGATGCCGGCGAAGATCCGTTGCCCAGTTGCTCGGCCATTGAGGCTCTCGAACGCCAGGAACCGTTCATCAATCAGACGCTGGCCATGAGTGCGCTCGCAATGCTCGCGCGGCTATTGCGCTATGGGAAGATCGCGCACCACGGCGGCTTTTTCAATGCTGCGACAGGCAAGATGACCGCGCTCGCCGTCGATCCCGAACTCTGGCGGAAGACCCGCCGGCGCAGCCGGAAGATGCAAGCATCGCTGCCGACTCCCTGACGCGCATCCGGAAATCGAAGACTTCTACTCAACACACAAGGAGGAGTTCTCATGTTTTAAGGAGCTTGTTTCCATTCTGCGCAGTCGCGCTGTGCTCATGACGGCGGCTGCGCTCGAAGACGATCAGATTCGCGTCAATGTCGTCCCCAAGAAAGTGAAGGATGACGACCACGACGCCCTCACCACGCCGCTGAGCGTTACCGGTACGGCCGAAGAACTGGACACGCAACTCGCGGCCACCCTGGTTGGATTTGTGGCGTCGCATCTTCAGATGAAGAATGGACTGGAGAAGGCGAAGGCCGATATGGACGCAGCCACCAAGACCGCACAGGCTGAGGCGCGCGCCAAAGCGAAGACACAGACCAAGCAGGGTGCCTGCAAGAGCTGAGCGCGCACCAGCCGCTGCTGTTGCGCAACCCACCGAACCTGCAAAACCCGCTTCGGTAAAGCCTGCCGCGCTTTTCGATCCTCCCGCTTCACATGCGTCGGCGCCAGTTGAGGATGAAGACGGACCAGTTGGCGACGAAGACTACACCGTCGAGCTCGAGGAGAATGAAGAACTCGGTGAGGCCGCGTGACTCCATCGTTCGACCTGCTGCGGCGTTTCGTATGGTTGGTCGGCGATTTTGTTGCTCACAATCAAAATTGGCATTACACTTACTGGTAGGAGTAATACCAATGCAGATTACCAGCAAAGGGCAGGTCACGATTCCGCAGCATGTTCGCATTCGTTTGGGCCTCCTTCCGTATACCGAAGTCGAATTCGAACTGGCCGACGATCATGCTCGCATCCGCAAGGTTAATCGCAGCAAGGGGTTGGGGGTCAGAGGCCAAAGCGCTCTCAGCGCCTTGAGCGGCGCTGCCGATGCCCGGATGTCCACCGACGAGATCATGGCGTTGACGCGCGGAGGCAGCCGAAGCGGAAGGAAGGCAAAGTGAAGCCGATTTTGGCCAACCTTGCTGAGCGACTCGGGGATTGCCGTGGCGTTCTCGTGGACAGCAATATCCTTCTCGACATCGCCACCAGTGATGCGAAATGGGCGGCATGGTCCGGCCAAGCATTAGCCGAGTGCGCCGAACACGCCACGCTCATGATCAATCCCATCATCTACGCAGAAGTGTCGATCGGATTTCAGACCATTGAAACATTGAATGCCGCGCTTCCCATCCGCATCTATGAGAGAGCGCAACTGCCCTGGGAGGCCGGTTTTCTGGCTGGCAAGTGCTTCCTTGATTACCGCAAGCGAGGCGGGGTGCGAACCACGCCTTTGCCGGATTTCTATATTGGTGCACACGCCGCTATCGATCGGCTCGCGCTGCTCACACGCGACAACGGCCGCTACCGGACCTACTTTCCCAAAGTCGAGATCCTCGCTCCTGCCAAAAGCCCGATGTAAAGCAAACGCAGATTCTCTGTAGCAGGCTGTTGTTCCTTCCCGCCTTTCAGTTCTGAATCGACAAGAATCCGCTCTGAACTTTGTCTTCGCCTGAGGTAAATCTCCATAAAACCATCCAAGCTCTACGAGGCGCTTCATGCGCTGATCGGTGAACGTGTGCCTCTACACATCTGGGGCGCGTGCGGCGTGGGCAAGTCGCAGATCGTCGCCCAGGTGGCCCGCGATCTTGGCGTCGCCTTTCTCGACGTGCGCGCCGTGCAACTCGATCCGGTCGATCTGCGCGGCCCGCCGCGCATGACGTCGGACCAGACCGAGTGGGTTCCGCCCAAGTTCCTGCCCAACGAGGGCAAGAGCATTCTCTTTCTCGACGAGTTGACCTCGGTGCCGCAGATGACGCAGGCTGGCTGCTACCAACTGGTTCTCGACCGCAAACTTGGCGAATACGTACTCCCCGATGGGTGGGTCGTCATCGCCGCCGGTAACCCGGCCTCGGAGCGCGGCGTGCACTTTGCCATGCCGCGGCCGCTTCGCAACCGTTTTGTCCATCTCGAACTTGAAGCCGACTTGAGCGACTGGCGCCGGTGGGCCGTGAGCGGGCACACGTTCTCTATTTTGACGCCGAGGTTCAGAGGGTAGACACCTATTCGGCTGGCGAGACCCTTCATCTCGATCCGGTGGGCGGAGGCGGCACCGACTTCGGCCCATGCTTCGATTGGCTCAACGAGCGCGGAATCCGCCCGCAAACATTGGCTTTTCTGACCGATCTCTACGGAACCTTTCCCGACTCCGCCCCCGACTATCCCGTGCTCTGGGCCTCGATCGGAGGCCATCGGGCGCTCTTCGGCGATGTTATCCCCATGCACGCGGCGTGATGAAGCGGAGAATCTCCCCATCGAAAATCGAGCAATAGAGAGGCTAGAGCAACAATGCTTCTCTTTTCCGAAAATAGTGGGATAAGCGCGCCCTTTGAGCTTAGGTTAGGTACCGTTCGCGAAAGGGTGGGATACTGCGCCCCCCCACCCAAATCACTGTCATCCTACCTGTAGACGGAAAGACGTCATCAAAACGCGGCCTCATCGGCGCAGAACGCGTCTCCGCGAGTTGAATCGAGAGCGCGTCAAGCGGATTGCTCCCGTGCAGGAACGCCGCGTAGCGGTTTCAGCTCATACGCTGCCACTACGAGCCCCGCAGTGACAAGAACAAGATTCTTGACCACGAATTCGCCATCGCTCGTAAGCATAAGTAAGTTTCCCTTAGCGAAGAACAACGATGGCGCCATAAGTGGCGCGATAAATGTCCCGCCCATCTGGAAGAGGAACAGCGGAAGAGCTAAACGAAGGGCAATGCCACTGGTCAGGCCCAGACCAATCAGCACTTCAACAGCTCCCAAACCTTGTATGAAGTAAGGCTCGGGCATAAACGGGAAAGCAGTTTGTATCATGCTGACGACAGGGCTCACTCCAGCAATCTTGAGGACTCCAAACCATAAGAATACAGCCCCAAGCGTCACCCGCAGGGGTATGACGCCCCACTTCCTCAATTCGGAGCATAGAGCATGATACCAATGTTCATGCCACGGTATGTCATGATATTCGAACGATTCGGTGGAAGACTTGGAAGGCTCCGGAGCTATCACTACAATTTGTTGTGTCATTTTAATCTCCCCTTTTGTGGTTAGAGTGCGTAATTGACTTCAAGCGCATGCTTCGCACGGTAGGCGGATATAGAGGCTGGCCAGTTCGACACGTCTGGCCGCTCTTCTTGCAATCAAGAAAAGGTATTGCGCTCCTTCATAAGTGACGAATATTTCCTGTCGAGGTCGGACTTAGTTGGCCAACCCTACGGAAAGTTGGGGCTGCTTTTGAGAGCTCCTGAATAAGGCGCACTCGCAGACGCTGCTTCATCCTACGGTGATATCACTCGTCAGTTTCTGCTGAGAGCAATCACACCAACGACATATGCGGGGAACTGCGTGCCTCGAGGGCGCGCGAAAGTCGTCCAGGTCGAAACAGACTGTTTAAAAGCCGATTTGTTGGGGTCGACCGATGAGGGCGTTTATGGGGATCGTCAAACTGCAGGCAAGCCGTTAAGCTGGCTCAAACCGTTCTCAAACTGCAGCGTCTAGTCGACAAGCTGTCTGAACCACGAACTATCTAGGCCTGAATGATGTTATCTACTTACTCAGGCTCGGCAATTGCGAACCGCAAACTAACGCCCTGGGGGAAGTAACAACGTGGGAAACATAAAGCTGATCGCGAGTATACGACGCATTGAGTATCTTTATGGTCCCGATAACTACCTGAGCTATTCTTATCCCAAAGATATACACTTGTCAAGAAAAATGTGGCGATGCTTTGTTTTCAACCCATTAACGATGCTAATTCACCTAATATCATTGGGCCATGTTGCGATCACAGCTGCACTCAGTCTCATCAATGCCGCAGATCTCGTTCCGTCAACTGCGAGACAGCGAACAACACGGGCCTCATGCGCTGCCCATGTTGGATCAGATGGTTCATGAGACCGGCTCTAAAACCCGTTATTAACTTTGCGCGAAGGTCTTGACGAGGTCTGCGAGCAAGGGGATGGCAAAAGCCAGATAGTGCAAGGTCGCCAGTGTAGCGGCCAGCCGCTCGTAGTCTCTGGCCAGCCGGCGGAAGCGTGCCGCCCCAGCGAAACTACGTTTCACGACTCATCTTTGCGGTAGCAGCACAAAACCTCGCTTGACCTCTGTATGCTTAACCACTTCCAGCTGAATGCCGTATTTCGCCGCAGCTTCGGCTGCATTCTCGCCCGTGTAGCCTTGATCGACATACGCCAACTCCACGTGTTGGCCGGTGATTTCTTGTACCGCCTTAGCCAGCGCCTCAACTTGTGCGCGATCTTGCTCGTCTGCCGCTGGGACACGCAATGCCAGCAAGTGGCCAAGTGTATCGACCACGGCGTGTACCTTCGATCCCTTGCGCCGATTGGCTTCATCCTGACCGGACCGTGCACCCGACTCCGGGGTCGATTGCAGCGTGCGGCTGTCCATCTCCACCGCTGTCGGCAGCCCTTTGCGTCCAGCGTACTCGCGCAGCAAAATATGCAGATCCTCGACCATAAGCTCTGAAAGCGCCGAACGGGCCCAAATCGGTTATCAGTAACCATAAACGGGGTTCACTCAAATCATCCAGCCCACCGTGGTTGAGGGGCAAAGCGTTTTCAGAATATTCAATTACATACACGTCATGAAGTACTAAGTCGCCGCGATTACAAACCCCAACCCAACTTTGCCGGCATATCCGAAGGGACCCCTCTGCAGATGGCGTACGCGACGCCCGGGTTTTTGGAACTGGCGTGTTATGGAGCATCCTCATGGGCAAACAGTTTTTCATCTTTACCGATGGATCGGCCATCGGCAACCCAGGCCCTGCCGGGTGGGCCGCGATCGTGATTCAAGGTGCAAAGCGACGAGAGATAACTGGATCGGTTCCATGGTCCACCGCCTCCGAAGTCGAACTCCGCGCCGCCGTTGAGGCGTTGCGCCTGACGCCCGTCGGGGCCCGAATCGAACTGCGCTCGAACTCGGAACTGCTGATCCACGGAATGCGCTTCCGCGTTCTCCGCTGGAAACGTTTCGGCTGGCGTGCTTGTCCAGTTCGCAGCTCTCCGCAAACCTCGACCAGTCGTGCCGGAAGGCGGTGTGGATGACGGCATCGCAGGCGGCTGCCCCACTGCGCAGGCTTTCCAGGTCTTCCAGATCGCCGCGATGCACCTGCGCGCCGGCGGCTGCGAGCAATTGGGCGCCCTCATCGCTGCGCGTAAGACCAAGCACCTGGTGGCCTGCGTTGACGAGCTCCGGAATGAGAGCCGAACCGATGAAGCCTGTCGCGCCCGTAACAAACACACGCATGGATTTTCTCCTAAGCATTTGTGAATTCAGTTGATAAAGAAGAGGCGTTCACTCGGGTAGCGAGCCGAGCCGAAGCCTTGACGGTGAGCGATCGCCAGTCGCGAGCTGAGGAGGACAGGGCATCGATCCGGGCCAGCTCGTCGAGCCAGTCCTTTGCTGAAAGCTCCGCCGGCTCTCTGCCGAACAACTGTTTGACGGCATTGAAGAAGGATGCCAACTCTTGCTCCGCCGACCTCACCAGGCCGATGGCGCGAAGATTGGACTGTTTCGATGATCGATAACAAATGAATGAATTCATATTCCTCGCCCCTCAGGCGGCAAGAACCGGAGACCGTTATTGACAAGACGGCACATTCCAATTAAAACGGAGACAGCCTCCGAATGAATAGATTAACGGAGACTATCTCCGGTTGAAATTATTTTTGCGCATGGCGAAGAAGCGTTCACAACCCGTCCCTCGAAAACCGCGTACAGACGCGCAGCGGAACCGCGAGCGCATTCTGGAGGTGGCCAAGGAGGCGTTTACCCGTTTTGGGGCGGACGCCAGCCTGGACGATATTGCCAAGCAGGCGAAAGTGGGCCCTGGGACTCTGTATCGTCACTTTCCCACGCGCGATGCATTGATTGAAGCGGTCTACCGGAGTGAGGTGGAAAAGCTGGCCGCTGCAGAGGGTAAATTTGCCAAAACCCTATCGCCGGTTGAGGCGTTGCGAGCGTGGATGCTGCTTTTTGTCGATCACATCGCGGCAAAGCAGATCATTGCCCCCGCGCTCAATAGTGTCGGCGGCGGCCCTGCAAAGCTATACGAGGGATCTCACGTCATGATCGGCGGGGCCATCGGTGCCCTGGTGAAACGCGCCATCAAGAGCGGCGACATACGAAGGGATCTCGACCCTTTCGACCTGCTTCGAGCCCTGATCGGTGTCGCCCATGTAGCATCCGGTCCCGGCTGGCAGCAAAGCGCCCGCAGGTTGGTGGACATCCTCGTCACAGGCTCACGCCCAGTCCAATAGACCGCGTCTCGCGGACCTGACCCGACGGAATCTGAAGCTGGGCCGCCTTCTTATGCGTGAACGGATGCCCTGGAATTGGCGACCGTCCAGCGGTCTGTCTCCATCGGATCTCAACTGCTGCCCGCCCAAACCACGTTTGCAGGATAGTCAGTTTGGAAAAGTGCTTTGGCGATTTACCGCAAACTGAGAATAGCCCCTGGTGAAGCTGCGACTTTCGCGATTGATGCTTTCGGCCTATCGTGAATCGATGCCCGCGGAAAATAGGCATCCAAAACGGTCATTCACCGGCTCCTCCAAATTCTGCTTGCAACCAAGGTAGCGCTCAGTGGTCAACACCGAAGCGTGCCCGAGGAGAAACTGGATTTGCTCCAGTTCACCGCCGTTAACGTGGCACAGCTTGGCACATGTCCGGCGAAGGTCGTGAGGGGCAAGATGCTCCAGGTGAACTCGGTTAGCACAGTTGCGAACGACATACCAGACGACGTTCTCAGAAATTCCTTCTCCCCATGGAGTTCCGTGTCGGCTCACTGCCCGGAAAATCCTACCGTTTTCGACCCGTGCTGCGGTTAGCCACCGGTCAACCGCGGCCTTGACCCAGATCGGTATAGGAACGGTGCGGATATGATTGCCTTGGCCGACGAGATCCACAATCGCCCAGTGGCCCTGTCGAATCTGGATATCGTCTTTGCGAAGTGACGCCAGCTCAGCTCGCCGAAGTCCGCAGCCTAACAGGATCGCTATCATGGCAAGGTCACGCATGCAGCGCAGGCTCTCTCCGTCTGACCCCTCCAGAAGTTGTTCAGCTTGATTTCTGTTTAGCCAATTCCCGGCTCGCGACCCCAACTGCTTCACACCTTTCACTCGCCTGATTCCCGCAGCCAATTCCGGGCTCAACAGTCCCGAATCAGCCGCCTCGTAGGCGAGCCGCCTGACAGCAGCGAGCCTTTGATTGATGGTTCCCGCTGCCAATCCGAGAGACTCGAGATAGAGGCGGAATCGAAGCACCACTGCCCTGTTCAGGGCAAGTCGTGGTTCGGAGCAATACCAACTAATGAACTGCTCCATGGCGAATTTGTAGTTGCGCCTGGAGTTCGGGGAGCTCAGGCTGTTGAGTACTGAAAGCTTTGCGTGATCGAGATCAGGGAGACTCAGAACGACCTTCCGACATATAGGCATGGTTTTTCTTTTGCGCATACGAGCGGCCTCCATTGCCGCTGGTATGCACAAGCCTTATACGCCCTCCGCCAACCTACAACTAAGGCTGGCTCGGGAAGCGCGGAGGCGATGAATTTGGCGAAAGTCACAAGTACGACATTCAAAGTCCGTTCTCTGCGTCACCGAATGGCACCGATGGAAGTGGTCGTTCCATTGCACAACCTAGGCGCCGATCGTAGAATTGCGATACTACTCAAAAGTGTTCCAAGTGATGGTTAACGCGAGAGGGATGATATGACTCGGCCGAAAGAAACTCGGCGCTGCCCACACCAAGTCGGTGCTCTTTGTTTAAGTTTTGCTTTCCTTCTTAGCATTGGGTGTGGCGGCGGAAGCCCCACCAGTGTGTCGCCCGGGCCCGAGAAATTAACGGGGTGGACGTGGGTGGGCGGCAGCGAAACAGTCAGCACTCTTTCAAGCGTGTATGGTACCGAGGGTGTTGCGGCCCCTGGGAACAATCCCGAGGGGTGGGCCGGTGGGGGGTCAGCAATCGACGGCAGCGGTAATCTTTGGCTGTTCGGAGCCGGCGGCTTCAATCTGCTTGGTAGTACCCAATCGCAAAACACTCTGTGGGAGTATGTTCCGGCATCGAAAGAATGGATATGGGTAAGCGGATGCGGTCCTGCACCTTGCGACCAAGATGGCGTCTACGGCACAGAAGGCACACCGTCCGCGAACAATCTACCGGGCGGGCGCGGCGCAGGCGTCTCGTGGATTGACTCCAGCGGCAACCCCTGGCTCTTTGGGGGCCAAGGTTACGACTCGATGGGGCAAGGCAATTACCTGAACGACCTGTGGGAATATGCTCCCGCGACCAAGCAATGGACTTGGGCAAGCGGAAGCAATTTGGTTCTCGGAAAAGCGAATTATGGCACCCTCGGCGTGGCAGCGCCGACCAATGTTCCCGGCGCCCGCAGTAATGCGGTTTCGTGGAAAGACAACAGCGGCAACTTTTGGCTATTCGGAGGCCAAGGGCTCGACGTCAATGGGGTCTTTGGCAGCTTCAACGATTTATGGGAGTTCAGCCCCTCCAGCAAAGAATGGACCTGGGTGAGCGGTGGCAGTGCGATCAATGCCAAAGGCGTCTACGGCACGGTAGGCGTGGCTTCCAGCGCGAACGTCCCCGGGGCGCGCGACAACACGGTTTCCTGGGCCGATAGTAGCGGTAATCTCTGGCTTTTCGGGGGGCTCGGATACGATTCCGCAGGATCGGAAAATGATTTGAACGATTTGTGGGAGTTCAGCCTTTCGACGAAAGAATGGATATGGATCAGTGGTAGTAGCGCAGTAACAGGTGGACCCGGCGCTTGCGTGGCGGGAGTTTATGGAACGAAAGGGACAGGTGCAACCGCGAATGCGCCCGGCGGTCGCAACGCTGCCAATTCGTGGATCGACGCCAGCGGGAATCTGTGGCTTTTTGGCGGCTTGGGATGCGACGCAAGTGGAACGGCGGGATCTCTAAATGATCTGTGGGAGTTCAATACTTCGAGCAAAATCTGGACGTGGCAAAGCGGAAGCAATTCTGTTGGCCCTGCTCAGGGCGGGACAGGCGGGCCGTCTGGAACATACGGAACGCAGGGAACAGCAGCAGCATCGAATACGCCCGGAGGGCGTTCTGGATCGGTCTCTTGGGTCGATTCGAACGGGAATTTCTGGCTCTACGGAGGGTCTGGCCACGACTCGACTGGACAGTATGGGCTATTGAATGATCTATGGAACTACACCCCGTAGCGAAGAGTCTTTTTGCAAGGCAACGGACCACACCGTGGCAAGAACGAAGCGTGGGATGCCACCAAGTGGTCGGCCGAGTGGTCTGGACGATTGTGCGTTGTCGGTAACCGGCCAAAGCACGTTTCCAGCCTCGGCTAGGCCTCGAAACACGCATCGGCGAATTGGCGTAAAGTGCGGGTCTTTCCTTGCAACAATCGCGTTTGTGGCTACGAATTCGGAATCTTCGCTATCAACTTCCGGATTTTTTGTGGCCGACGTCATCATTGACGCGAGGCTTCACCCGAGCTTCGCGTATTGATTGCCGCCCATTCACTGGCCCGGGTTATATGTCGCTGGGGACGAGCTCGCCCTCCTCTTCATGAACCGGTAAAAGCGACTGCAGGCGGGCTTGACTATCCTCGTGGTAAAGGTGAAGCAAGGCTGCGCGCGAAGCTAGCCTGCGTGTGCCGTCTTCCCTCCGTCGATGACCATCTGCGAGCCGGTCATGTAAGGAAAATCGCCAGAAGCAAGTGCCAGCGCAAACGTTGCGATCTCTTCCGGTGTGGCCATCCGCTCGAGTCCGGGCACGTGGGACTTGGCCCAGAGGCGAGCTGCAGTTTCCCACGCTGCGTCGGGTGCGTCTTCCATACCAGCTGCTCTTCTCACCAACGCGGTATCGGTCGTTCCTGGAATCAAGGCATTGATGCGAATGCCTTTTGCCGCATAATCCAGCGCGGCAGATTGGACGAGGCCGACCAATCCGCGTTTGCTGGCCGAATATGCCGACCGTTTCTCTGTGGTAGCAATCGCGTTCGACGACGAGGTCACCACAATGTTGCCTCCGCCATTGGCCAGCATGTAAGGAATCTCGTATTTTAGAGCGAGAAAAACACCGCGTAGGTTAGTGCTGACAACGTCGTCCCAATCCTGCGAACTGTATTCATGCAGCGGTCTTTCCAGTGTGATACCTGCATTGTTGAAGGCCACGTTTGGCGGGCCATAGAGCTGAACTGCCTGATCTACGAATGCCTTCACCTCGGTCTCATTGCGTACGTCAGCGTGGATGTAGTGAGCTTCTCCGCCGCGAATCTTGATTTCATTTTCGACTTCCCGTCCTAGTTTTTCGCGACGGCCGCAAAAGCTCACCTTTGCTCCTTCCGCGGCAAACTGCAGAGCGGCTGCGCGCCCTATCCCTGAAGTCGCGCCTGTGATGACCACTGCTTTACCCTCAAATCTCCGCCGCAACTGCCCCGCCTCTTTCATCGCGGCCGGCGCGTGGGGCGCCGATGCACAGGCAACCATCGACCCAGCCAATCCAGCCACCGCCATGCTCAACATAGCGCGCCGATCGAGAATCATTTCATTACCGTTCGCCACTCCGCCAACCTCCTTCTGTATATTGTTCTCCACCACCATAGAGGGCATTTGTACGATGTAATGGCAGGAAAACGATCAGCGCGGAATAGTCCCTGTGAGCGCGAATTCGCAAATCCGTGCGCGTTCTGGAAAATACCAGCTTTCAGAGGCCGGGAAGGCGTTTGCGCAGAGGCCTTGCCTGACGTTCGCTGACAGCAATCTCTGTGGAAGCAGAGTCGGACATCACCAACAGGAAACTGCTCTTGAAGTATGGTTTGATCTCTTTTATCCGGGCCAGGTTCACCAACACTTCTCGACGCGCGCGAAAGAACAGATCCGGAGGTAGCCCTGCTTCGAGCTCCGCAAGCTGGTAATTCACCCAAAATGAATCACCGGCAGTCCTGGCCCTGACAATGCCATCCTGCACCTGGAACCACAGGATCTGCTCGGCAGGGACGAGCACAGCGTGCCCATGCTTTCGGCAAACGACCTGACGAAGCACATCGGGCGCTGCCCGGGCTGCCCGCAGAACACTCTCGCGCTGTTTCTCTTTTTCCTCAGAGAATTCGTCTAGCTTGAGGGCGCGCTCCACAGCGATCGCAAGCCGTTCCGATTCGACAGGTTTGAGCAGATAGGCAAGCGCGTCGGCTTCAAAGGCAGCGAGCGCATGCTGATCGTAGCCAGTGATGAAGATGACCAGCGGCAATGAAATGTCAGGACGAATCGACCGCAGCACGTCGAAGCCCGTGAGGCCTGGCAGCTGGATATCCAAAAAGAGTAGATCGGGTTTGAGCGTTTCGATCTTCTTGACTGCTTCCAACCCGTCTTGCGCCTCGCCCATCACGCTGATCTCAGGATGGCTGCTGAGCATACGGATAAGCCGTGCGCGGGAGTCGGTTTCATCGTCGACAATCAGGCTTCTCATACTGTCGCCTCTCCTGTCTCGCGCGGCAGGAGAATTGTGACTCGGGTCCCGCCGGCTTCCCGTGCTTCCAGTATCATCTCGCCCTGGTCCTGATAAAGCGCGTTCAACCTTTGCGCAATGTTCTCGAGTCCCACGCCGTTCGACCCTCCATTGTTGCCATTTCCAGATGGTGGGATACCCTGCCAGTTGCCGCTATGCCGAGTTGCGGAAACGTAACCGACGCCGTCATCTTCAACGCGCAGCCGCATTCGATTTCCCTGGACCTCGGCCGCAATCCACAGGTGCCCTTGTCCCGGCTTTGGCCCTAATCCATGCTTCAGCGCGTTCTCCACGATGGGCTGCAGAATCAGCGTAGGAATGCGTTCCAGGGCGACGACGGGATCGACTTCGATGTTGACGCCGAGGCGGCTGCCAAATCTGGCCTCCTCTATTTGAAGATAAGTGCGGAGAAACTCGATCTCCTCATGCAGAGGAATGAGCAGCCTTGAAGAGTTCGCCAGCACGTGACGGAAGACGCGTGCGAGCCGCAGCGTCATCGTCTCCGCCTGACCAGGATTTTCCACGATAAGATTGGCAATGCTGTTCAGCGAATTGAAGAGGAAGTGCGGATTGATCTGGGCGCGGAGCGCGCGCAACTCCGCCTCTGTGACCTGCTGCAAAAGCACCGCCTCGCGGCTCTGTTGTTCCACCATCTGCTCTTCAAGCCGCAGAGCATCCAGCCGCTGTCCAAACTGCGCAGCCGCCGCGCGCAGAAAGTTCACCTCATGGGTGACCAGCCCTCGTCGTGCCGAACCGGGAGCGATTGCAAGGAGATGGCTAACTCGACCGGCGGAGTGTACGGGAACAAGCAATTCCAGGTCCGGCAAGTGTAGCCGCACGCGCAGCGGACCAGGATCATCGAGTTCATCGACCTGTCCATCCAGAAGCGCATCCGGCCATTGCAAGTCAGTCAGAGGACTCAGAGCGATCAACTGGACATCCTTCAGTTCCAGGGCGTCGCCTGCATATTTCGCCACGGCGGCAATCTCGGATTCTGAATGAACTTGAGAAAGGCGATCGGAGATCTGTCGGATGAGGCTTCGGTAGTCCGGCGCGCCAAAGATCCATCGATCCACGCAGGCTTCGATATGTCGGTCGACAAAGGTAAAGGCGAAGAGCAGGGCTGCGAGCAAAAGTGTTTCGATCAGCGCGCGGGTGACGTTGGGAAACGCAGCTTCGCGCTCGATTCGCGCCAGGAAAGGAAGGCTTGCCAGCAGGAGGAAAACGATCGCTGTCATCGCCGCTGTCAGTACTCGAATGCTATTGCGGATGAACAGATCGGAAAAACGAAATCGGGTGAAGAGGAAGAACGACCCGATTACGATAAGAAGTGTGATCTGTTCGGCGATGACGCGTAGCCCCGTGCAAAGTGCAGGATAGTATGGAAACGCCTGCGAAAGAACAACCGATAGCGACGCACCCAGAACGCCAGTCAGAATCGCAATGGATGGAAGCCGCATGGCGCGGGAGACAAGGCGATCGCGAAAGAGCGCCATTCCAAGTGCCAGCAGAATGGTTCCGTTGTATGCCGTCACCTCTTTCAGCATCATGGGAACCTGATGGCGCGTGCCCGACAAGATACCGGGCCAGAAGAGAATTGTAATCACCGCGAAGTTCACTATAGATAGAGCATGCAGCGCCTTGAAACCGATTCTTTGCCGGCCGGAGTGGGCAGCTAGAGGGCTCCAGATCGCAAGCAGGGCAACGGGCCATGCCGCGGCTGCGGTGAACTGAGACGCCAATAGAGCCTGGGCCACTCGCGCATTTTCGGGCGTGCCAAGAGTAATTGCAATCGTGTGCGCAAACCCTGCCAGATTCCAAAGAAGCGAGCAAACTGCAAACAGAATGTTGGCTGCTGGTGTGCCGGGCAACCTGGACGCTCGCGAGGTAAGCAAGAGCAGTAGGGCGCTGATGATCGTGCCAGCCGCGAAGCCGATGAGGCTTGCGGCGAGATAGGGCCCGAGCAGAACTTGTCCGGTCATAGTATTTGCGGGATCGTCTCTCGCGTGCGTCCAGCATACCCCCGACGCACCGATTCCATTTGTGAATTAGCGTAGACGCGCATATTCATCGATGAGCGCATTCCCGGCGGCATTTTTTCTTCTCAATGAGTGCCAGTGTTATTGGAGCCGCCGCTCGCGGGTCGGGAGCTCGCGGTTTCTACTTCCGGGGCTCTACCGCGTTATACCGCTAGTACGTGCATCCTTCGCGCTCAGTTTCCGTAGTTCGCACCTGGACGATTCGCATGGCTTTCTTCTTGGCACTGGCGTGACACTCGGCTTGCAAGAAATCAAGCCCGTCCTTTGGAGGACGCATGGGAAACGTACTCGCACTTTGGACATTCGCTGCTCTCGCGCAACTGACCTGTTTCCGGCAGGAATCCGCGACACTGCCCACGTCGTTTCCGACGACTACTTCCGCCTCCTCTAGCCGGGGTCTGGAGGTCCCAAGCCGGTTGGAAGATCCGCAAACCTCTAAGCAACTATCGAACGCGCCCGATCCGGCGACAACAACGCCCCTAGGAAGGGCAGCCGCGCTGCCTTCGAACGGCGGAAATAGATTCAGCTATTACATGGCAGAAACCTATTGGAATCCGAGCGCCCTCACAGCGCCTGCATTTCGAGCTGGCTTGCGGATGGCCAATCCGCCAGGCAAAGGGGCAACTGCCTATCCTCCCGAATGGCGTCAAGGAGCGGCGGGTTTTGGACGCAATTACGGCGATGCCTTTGCCTCCCGCGTCAGCGCACACACGGCGCAGTTCCTCACCGGCGCAATCACTCGCGAAGATCCCTATTACGCGCCATCATCCAGTCGCGGATTCGTTGCCCGCAGCGCGCACGCCATCGCTTTCACCTTCATCGATCGCTCGGATTCCGGACGGCCAATGCCCGCTGTTTCAAGCTTCGCGGGAGCGGCGGCGGGTGGATTTATCGGCGATCTTTATCTGCCCGCCGGATTTCGCGATGTCATCCACGCCGGTCAGAGGGCCACATTTCAGGTTGGCACCTTCGCGGCGGGAAACCTGTTCCGTGAGATTGCCCCGCAGATTCCGCTCCCCCTTCGCCTCGCGATCTCCTTGATCGGACGCTAGTTAAGCCTGGGTTGAATAATGACTTGGAATGGGCCGACCGCAGCACCCGCAGAAGTTAACAAGGAACTGAAAATTAACAATTGACTATTAACATAACGTCATTATCATTAGAAACGTGGTTAAATAAACTCGAAAGTTGAGATCTGTCCGTGGGAATTGAAGAACGCCGTCAACGCGAGCGGGACGAAATACGGGAACGGATTCTCGATGCGGCAAGGAAGCTGTTTGTGGACTGCGGCTATGAGGGGGTCACGATGAGAAAGGTAGCCGAGCGAATCGAGTATTCGCCTACGACGATTTACCTCCACTTTGCCGACAAGGAAACCCTGTTTCGCGAGTTGTGCAACGCCGATTTCGCGCAACTCGCCGCGGTCTTTCAGAAGCTTGCGCTCATCCCGGATCCGCTGGAACGCCTGCGGGCCTGCGCCTTCGCCTATATTCAGTTTGCAGTTGACCACCCTAACCAGTACCGGCTGATGTTCCTCACACCTCGCCCCCACGCTCGCAGTGATGAACATATCCCCGGTAAAGGGAATCTCAACGAAGACGCATACGCATTCCTTCATCAGATCGTCACCTCTGCGATGGAAGCTGGATTGTTCCGGCCAGAGTACAGCGACGCGCATTTGATCTGCCAGACGTTGTGGGCCGCGGTTCACGGGGTTGCGTCTCTTGAAATCACCCACAAGTGCGACGTGTGGGTTTCCTGGACGCCGCTCGCCGATCGCACGCAGACCATGCTGAACGGCATACTGCACGGACTCTTGCAACCGACGTTCCCGCAACACCAGAAAGGGTAAAGACCATGCCTCCCCTCGCCCGGCGCAATCTCTTTCACGACAAAATCCGCCTCGCGGTCACGCTGACGGGCATCACCTTTGCCGTGGTGTTGGTGGTCGTCGAATTGGGTCTCTTTCTCGGCTTCACAACCACCACTTCCGGCCTCATCGATCATTCGCAGGCGGATTTGTGGGTCGCCTCGCGTCACATCCCCTACATCGAGCAGGGAGCGTTGTTTTCAGAGCGCAAGCTCTACCAGGTGCGCGCGACTCCCGGTGTCGCCTCAGCGGAAAAATACATTGCCCGCTTCGCCAATTGGAAGCGACCAGATGGCGGCCATGAGAGTGTTCAGGTCGTCGGATTCAACACCGATCAAACCATGGGCGGCCCGTGGAACATTATCAGCGGCAGCGTTGCCGATCTCAAAACCCCCGACGCCATCCTGGTCGATGACCTCTATTGGAAGAAGCTAGGCATTACACATCTCGGCCAGGTGTTCGAGATGAATGGGTATCGTGCGCGTGTTGTGGGTACGACGCACGGCATCCGTTCTTTCACCACCTCGCCCTATATCTTCACCACGTTCAAAAACGCGCAAAACTTCACGAACTTGCAAGAAGACCAGACCCAATTCATCCTCGTTCGCGCGCAGCCCGACATCAGCCTGCAACAACTGCAAAGCAATCTTCAGAGCCGGGTGCATGATGTGGACATTCTCACTACCGCGCAGTTCAGCAGCATGACGCGCTTCTATTGGATGTTCACCACCGGCGCCGGTGTCGCCGTGTTGCTCGCAGCACTTCTCGGCCTCGTGGTTGGCATCGTCGTGGTCACCCAAACCATCTACGCCACCACCATGGATCATCTTCGCGAGTACGGAACGCTGAAAGCCATCGGCGCGCCTAACAGCTACGTCTATCGCGTGATCCTGCAGCAGGCAGGCATGAGCGCAGTGCTTGGTTACGCCCTGGGAATCACGGTCAGTCTCTTCGTTGTCCATGGAGCGCAACAGGGCGGCGCCGCCATTCTTCTCCCCTGGCCCATGGCGCTGTTGATCTTCGGCCTCACGCTTCTCATGTGCGCTATTGCAGCCGCAGTCTCCATCAACAAGGTCACGCATCTTGATCCGGCCATGGTCTTCCGGGGTTAGTCCCTTCATATCCAGCGAGGAAACAAATGGAAGTAGCCATTCGAGTCCGCGGAGTTACCAAGATCTACGCAGAAGGCGCCGCACGTGTCACTGCCCTTGAAGGCGTCGATCTCGATCTCCACAAAGGAGAGTTGCTCTTCCTGATGGGACCTTCCGGCAGTGGCAAAACCACGCTGCTCTCTATCATGGGCTGCATTCTCCGCTCCACCTCCGGCAGCCTTCAGATCGCCGGCCAGGAGATCACAGGCCTCAGCGAGCGCGAACTGCCCCGTGTCCGGCTCAGCCACATCGGGTTCGTCTTCCAGGCCTTCAATCTCTTTCCCACGCTTACCGCGGTTGAAAATGTCGAAGTCGCATTGGAGCTCAAAGGCATTCGTGGCGCGCTCGCTCGCACCCAGGCGCTCAGTCTGCTCGAGCAAGTCCACCTCGACGACAAGGCCTCCACCTTTCCCGCGGACCTCAGCGGAGGACAGAAGCAGCGTGTCGCGTTGGCCCGCGCCCTCGCCGGAAACCCTGAAATCCTACTCGCCGACGAGCCCACCGCCGCACTCGACTCTCATACCGGCCGCTCCGTGCTCGAACTCATGCGCCAACTCGCGCACGATCACAACCGCGCCGTCGCTGTCGTTACGCACGACAGCCGAATCGGAGACCTCGGAGACCGTGTCGTCCGCATTGAAGACGGCGCCGTCTCTTCCGTAAGAAACCTTCGCCAGCCCGAGCCCGCTCTACTCCATTCCATTCCTTCATCTCATTCCGATCTTCAAACCACGCTCGCGAGGCCTCTATGAACCTTAAGTTCCTCATGAACCCTAAACAGTGGATCACCGCTCTGGCAGCAGCCATCATAGCAATCACCGTTACGCTTGCCGTCACCTCTCGCCACCCTGACGCCAAGGCGGCAACATCCTCCATCGTCCCGCAGGAGTCCCACTATACCTCGGGCCCCGGCGCCGTCGAGCCTGTATCTGAAGACATCAAGGTCGGCTCCGAACTCAGCGGCAAGCTGCGCAATGTGTTTGTTGAAGAGGGGGATCGCGTTCATGCCGGCCAGGTGGTTGCCGTGCTTGTCAATGCCGATCTTGAAGCACAGATCCAAACCTCCGCCGCGCAGGTCAAGCAGCGTGAAGCGGAGTTGCGCAAGACCGTCAACGGCGCGCGCGATCAGGAGCGCCGCCAGGCCTACTCGTCCATGCAGGAGAGCTCCGCCGTCCTTGAAAATGCCCGCGCGGAGATGGACCGCCATAACCAGCTTTTTGTCGACGGTATCATCTCCCGCGAAGACAAAGAGCGGTATGTACGCGAGTTCGATGTTGCCAAGGCACAGTACGACGAAGCCAAACAGCACTATGCTCTCATCGACGACAAGCCGCGCGAAGAAGACATTGCGGCGGCGCAGGCAGCTCTCGATCTGTCCAAGGCTCAACTGGCGCAGGCCCAGGCGATCTACCAAAAGACGCTCATTCGTTCGCCCATTGATGGAGTCATCCTCCGCAAGCACCACCGCGCCGGGGAAAGTGTGAGCAACTCCTCCACCGTTCCCGATCCCATCGTCACCATTGGCGACAACTCGGTCCTGCGCGTCCGCGT
The DNA here is from genome assembly GCA_049521075.1 of Occallatibacter sp. Classification (GTDB taxonomy): domain Bacteria; phylum Acidobacteriota; class Terriglobia; order Terriglobales; family Acidobacteriaceae; genus Telmatobacter. Next base: position 3,986 of record JBEKPD010000072.1, on the reverse strand, counting down.
CGATGTCGACGAGACGGATGTTGCGAAAGTCAGAGTTGGACAGCCAGCCTATGTCACCGCGGATGCCTACGGCACGCAACGGTTCACCGGTCACGTTGTTCGCGTAGGCAACGAGCTAGGCCGCAAAAACATCCGCACCGACGAGCCGACGGAAAAGGTGGACACGAAAATCCTGGAGACGTTGGTCGAGCTCGATCCGGGCGTTCAATTGCCGGTCGGATTACGCGTGGATGCCTACATCAACACGGATCAAGATATGGAGTCGCCCCGGCCTTAATTGACGATTGAACCCCAGGCAGCCAGCTGTAAGTGGACCATCCTGAACCGAGAAGGAAGGAATGGCGCAAAGATCGCAATATTCGACAACTGGGTTTGTGAGTTAACAGCGAGAGCTTCAACTCGGATGGGCACCGTGAGTATCCATGTGCCGGCTGGGTCCAAGGTCTGCCCCAAGAAGCATCTCATACTGCTGACAACAGCGAAACGCGCATATCCAGAAAGACGGTGGCTGGAAACCCGCATTGGCGGAGATAAGCGGCCAATATCCCGGATCATGCCTGGTAAGAAGTTATATTTTCTTTCAGTTGGATTTTCTTCAGGAGGCGGAGTCCCGCTTCCTGCCAAGCATCTTGGCGGATCGAAGCGGGAAGCGGGACCCGTGTGAGGTTACGATCCTCTTTGTCCCAGTGTCGGTCCCGCTGGAGCGGCTTGCTGCCTGCTGGGCCGAAGACTCGGACGAAATTATTTTACGCCGATGCCCGGTGTGCGAACAGGATTCGATCGTTGGCCATGGGCGACGGCGCAAGCAGGCGCACGACGAACATCACGACTGGATCGGGATTCGCCGGGGCCGCTGTGTCCGATGTGGAAAGACCTTCACGTTTCTGCCGGTATTTTCTCCGCCCTATACGCATTACAGCCTGTTGGCACGCTGCCAGGCATTGCTGCGTCGCTTTGTGGAGCACTGTTCGTGGGAGAAGGCGGCGCCGAAGTTCAAGGATGCTGACCGCGTACCCGATTCCTCTACCGTGCGCCGCTGGTCACAAGGTGTGGACGAGTCAGAGCCGGCGCTGTCTTTTCTCCGCAAGACAGCTGCGCGTGCAACGCAGTGGCTGGAATCTGCTCCCTCGCTTCAGGACGAATCAGCGTTCCTATCCTGGCTGACTCCGATGCTCGAAGTCTTCTGCCCTATGCGCCGCTGAGAAAAAATCCTTTTCCCACCATCCTTGCCTGGGAACTCCGGCGAGGTTCTCCTACGCTGGGCTCCGGAGGCGAAAAGGCGCTGTGGGTGAAGACGTCGAAAGACTAAAGCGGCGAACGCCGCTGCTGGATTACCTGCGACAGCATAACTGGGCAGGGCGGCCCGCAGGCCGATTCGAGTATGTCGGACTCTGTCCGCTACACAAGGAGAGTCAGCCGTCGTTCTATGTGAATGTGCGCAAAGATGTCTTCTACTGTCACGGCTGCGGGCAGGGCGGCGACCTGATCCGTTTCGTCCAGTTATCGCGCGGCTTATCCTTCCACCAGACCTGCACCAGTTCCGGTCTCTGCTGGAGGTTGCTCAGCCATGAAGTTCCGCGTCATCTCGAAGAAGACTTCTACGGACGCACATAGCCCGATTCAGGTGATCGAGCAATCGACCGGCAGGGGAGTTGCGTGGATCAATCGCTATCTGGATCGCGAGTATGTCCGCCGCCTCTCCAACAAGAGTCTGTTTACCTACGCACATAGCCTGCTGCACTTCGTGCGCTGGTGGGAGAGTGTTCATCATACTGGTGAAATCTCCGCCGCCGACCTTAGCGAATCGACGCTGTTCGATTACTTGCGCTTCCAGTCGAGTCGGCAACCTCCGCCTTCTGCCACCACCATCAACGATCGCGTCGCCTGTGCCGATCGTGCTATCCGCAACCAGTTTCCCAATGCTCCCTGTCAGGTCGCGCACGGCTTCCATCAGCCCTTCCTGCACCGCAGGCCAATGGGGCTGGGACGCCCAAGGTTCGAGCTGAGCAGACTCAGAGTGCGGGAACCCAAACTCAACATCGTTCCTCTCTCGGTCGATGAAGTGGCGCGCTTCTGGTCCAGTTTTCGAAACGCTCGCGACCTGGCTATCGTCGGCCTGATGCTGATGCAGGGGCTCCGCTCCGCCGAAGTGATGGCCTTGAACCGTGAGGATGTGCTGTTCTCTGAAGGGCAGCTTCGGGTGCGTGGCAAGGGGAACAAGCTACGCTTGCTGCCCCTGGCGCCGGAAACCACGCAACTGCTGGATCACTATCTCCGCGTCGAGCGGCCCGATCCCTGCTCGGCGGCACTGTTCGTAGTCTTGAAAGGGCCCGCTCGCGGCCAACGCATGACACCTGCGGGATTACGCTCCCTGTTCCGCCATCATCGCCGCACCACCGGTGTTCAACTGGCTAATCCACATCGGTTCCGACACACCTTCGCCTCGGATATGGTGCGCGCCGGCATCAGCCTGCCCGCGCTGATGCAGCTGATGGGCCACGCTGACATCGAAACCACCATGCACTATGTAAAGGTCTCACCGCAGGATGTCTATCTGCAGTACGCCCGCGCAGCGGCGCAGTGTATCCATCCGCAACCGAGGATCTCCTGATGCGCTGGCGCCGTCCTCCACTTCAGCATCCCCTGGCTCCGGCCTTCGCGCACGCGGTCGAGTCTCTGTGCACGGCACTCACTCCTTCCAGCAAACGAAACTACGACATCGTGGTGCGCAGCTTCCTCGTCTATCTCGGAACGAAATACCCGAAGATTACTCGTCTCGAACAACTGCGCCGCGATCCTCATATCCTCGGATGGATGGCACACCTGCGCGCCCAGAATCCGCCTCTGACCACGACAACCTGCATCGGACGGCTCTTCGCGCTGCGCACCATCTTCCATGAGCTGGTTCGCACCAGACACCTCGCTGAACTGGCCCACTTGCTGCTGCACGAGGATATCCCACGCTCGCCTCACACTCTGCCACGGCCGCTCACCCCCGAGCAGGATCAACTCCTCCTGCAGGCGTTCATGGGCCGCAACGATCTCGGCGGAAATGTCTTCCTCCTCCTCCGCTCGACCGGCATGCGCATCGGTGAGTGCGTCGATCTCTCTTATGACTGTCTCCGCTCGACGGGGAAGAACCAATGGCCATCCATGTTCCTCTCGGCAAACTCAAGACCGAGCGCATGGTCCCCATCGATGCCTTCGGCCGTGATCTCGTCCAACGTCTGCGCTTCTTCCGCTCCCTCGACCCGCTGCCTCTCGATGGGCGGCTCCTGGCACGGCCCGGAAGCAAAGTTGCGATCCTGGTTCAGCTCCGCGATTACCTGCATCAGGTCTGCCACTCCCTCGCACTCTCTACTCGCATCGTCCCCCATCAGTTCAGACACACTTACGCCACGGAGATGCTTCGCTCCGGCGTCAGCTTCCCCGTCCTGATGAAATTACTCGGTCACGTCGATCCGGGTATGACCATGCGTTACGTCGATGTCGCCCTCACCGATCTCGAACGTGAGTTCCAGTTGGCTCGTTCCAAACCCAGGCATCTGGCTCCACAACCCAAAACATCCACCGCACCAGTTCGGGCAGGCCTCGACGGCCTCATCGACGCCTTAATCGCCGCTCTACATGTCATGGAGATGTTCCGCCGTAGTCTCCCAAACGGTCTTGCGCGCAATCGCCTCGCCAGGCTCTCCAAGCGCCTCTTCAAGATCCTCGCCGAGATAAGAAAACTTCGTACCGGCTGAATGAAAATGGGAACCGATTGGCCGCTTATGGCGATTTGGCACGGCGATTGTCAGCTTGCTGACGACCGCCTCGGGATTTTGCTTTGAGACCCCGAATCTGCAAAGCGGTCGCGGAGAGAGTCTTAGACCCAGTTCACCTATAACGGATACAGACGACTCTAGCGGCCCTCCCATTGCCGTTCACGGGAACACGTGCCTCCGAGTAGCCCTTCCCTTCCCCCGGTCTGAACTCTTTCCGCG
>JBEKPD010000071.1:0-32330 GCA_049521075.1 Occallatibacter sp. | reverse complement strand
GACGCGGAGGCATCGGTTTCCTCATCCGTGACTTCAGCTTCTGCTGGCTCGACTTGAACGGCTTTGGATTCCGCTGGAGCCGACTCCATCGTCTCCTCGAATTCGTCCTCCTCCTCCATCGCGCCGACGGCGGTTTCGAGCTCGTCCTCGTCGTCCTCAGCGAGCGCGTTGAATGCATCTGCGCCCAGGCTCTCCTCTTCGAACACGAGAGCCGTTTGTTCCGGCTCTTTTGTTTCCGTTTCGGTTTCGTAATAGGAGGCCTCGGTCTCCTGGCGCGCCTCCTCAACCGTCTCCTCAATCACCCCATCCACATGCGGGGCAGCGGAGATTTCGGTGGGCGCTTCCGCGACGGGCTCCTCGGTTTCCAGCTGGCGCGAGCGATGCCGTGAAAGCGACTCTCCGGGCAATGGGCCGCTGCCGTCCCAGGTGATGGGCGCTTCGATCAATGTGGAGGGCTTGAAAGTGGATCTCGGCCGCGTCGGGGCAGTCTTTTCCGGAGTTTCCGCAGCCGCCGTGCCGCCGTACCTCGAAAGCGACTCACCGGGCAACACAAAAGCCTGCGGCGCCTGGTGCGCATGGGGCACGTGCGGGGCAGGCGGAGCAGACTGGGTCTGATGCGCCGGCGATGCCTCTTCAAATTCAATTGAAATTGATCCGGTCGGTTCGACGTCGCGCGGAACGCTTGGCTCAGACTGAGCAGCCGCTTCAGGAGCAATATTTTGTCCACGGCCACCGCGGCGGCGGCGACGTCCACGCCAGCGGCGTCCGCCGGTCTCTTCCTGTTCTTGCGCGGTCTCAATCGGTGCGGCAATACTTGCCGGCTCTGGAACAGCCGGCTCTATCGTCACTTCTTCCACTACCGGGCGATTATTCCGAATCTCAGGGCGGGGCTCCGGCCGTCTCTGGCCGGAACGCGAACCGCGCTCGTCAGGAACTTGACGCACGCCGCTTCCGTTTCCGCCATGAGGATGCCTTACCTCGCGCGGGGGCTGGGCGGCGCCGCTGGCTGCGGCTTTTTCGAGCTCGTCGGTCTCCTCCGGATCTTCCAGCTCCATGAAGTCGGTGACATAGAGGAAGGCATCGCGCTTCAGGCCGAGGTCGACAAATGCCGACTGCATGCCGGGCAGAACCCGTGTTACGCGTCCGTTGTAAATGGAACCAGCGAGGGTGTACTCGTTTTCGCGTTCGTAGTAGATTTCCGCGAGTTGATCATCTTCTAAAATCGCAAGCCGCGTTTCAAGTGGCGTGCTCGAAATGCAAATTTCCTTTGCCATCGTACCTTTCCGCCCGGCAGCTTAAAGCAGCCGGTTCATGCGGCAAGATCCGGTGGGGTGGCGCGAAGACGGCAGGGGAGGAGATGGGCGGATAACCATTGAGAGAGGCCTCAAGCGCGGCTGCCTGCCTGAAGGGCGGCGAACCGGGGCATGAAAGCCGAACGTGCTGCTGGTGGCGGTGATCCTGTCGCAGAGTGTCTGGGGCAGCTATGGCTGTTCGACCGGAGGCGAGCGCAGGGAAGTTCCACCTGGGTGGAAGTGCATCCGCCTGTTTCGATCGGATTGCGCGATCCTTGCAATGTGCAAGCCGCGAGCCGCACCGCATGCTCGCAAGACCTGTTTCGGTCGTGGGAGCGGAGCGGCCATCCCGTCTCTGCGTGCTCATAAACCCAATCCTGCCGGGCGCGATCCCCTCTGGACCATACCGGCAAAATACTTTGAAATTCTCGTTCTTGCAGCCCAAAACCGAGCTAAATCGTTCCCGGGCTACACAGACTAATAAACCTTTTCCGGACGTCGTCTAAATCTCAGGAGACGCGTCAGTTTACGAAGCGACGCATGCGGACATTCATAGCCACGCCCAGCGCAAGGAACGTAAACAGCACCGAAGATCCACCATAGCTCATTAAAGGTAAAGGAATTCCGGTGACAGGCATCAACCCGATGACCATGCCAACGTTGACCGCGATCTGGAAGGTCAACACAGCCACGATTCCCATGATAATGAGGGACCCGGGCAGGTCGGCGGCTGTTTGTGCGTTTTGAATCAAACGCATCAATATTAAAAAGTATAGCAGCAGCACAATAATCGCGCCCACAAAGCCATGTTCCTCACTAAAGGCGGCAAAGATGAAGTCGGTATAAGGGATGGGAAGAAAATAGCCCTGCGTCTGGGTGCCTTTCTCCGAACCCTTTCCCCAGATGCCACCTGACCCGACGGCGATGAGCGACTGCTTGACTTGGTAGCCTCTTCCGCGAGGGTCGCTGTCGGGATTGATAAAGCTGGTCAGGCGGCCCTGCTGATAGGAATGCACGACTCCGCTCTTCTGCAAGATGCCGCTCGACCACACGCCGACAACCAGCGTCGAACCGCAGGTGACCAGAATGGCTGCCTGTTTAAGATTGATTCCGCCCAGGAAAAGCCCGGCGATCAGGATGGGAGTGTAGGTGAGAGTGGTTCCCATATCGGGCTGCTTGAGGACCAGTAACATGGGAACGCCGACCATCGCGAAGGCCTTGAAGATGTCTCTCCATGTCAGGTCGCGTCCGCCGAGATTGGCAAAGTAGCGGGCAACCATCAGCATCAGCACGAATTTGAATAATTCCGACGGCTGAAACGTGATCGGCCCTGCCTTGAGCCAGCGGCGTCCGCCAAGCGAGTTGTGGCCGAGAGGCGTGAAAATTGCCACCAGCGAAAGCAGGCCGAACCAGTAGGCCCAAGGTGCCCAGTCGAGCATGCGGTGGTAGTCGATTTTGGAGACTGCGAACATCAACACGATACCGGCGATGAACCAGAACAGCTGTCTGGATTCAAAGGCCGCGAATTTGGTGTGCACTGTCGTGGAGCGGACCTCGAGCAGCGAGATGGAGCACATGCCGATCAACAGCACGAGCAGCCACCAGTCGAAATCGCGAAAACTCAGGAAGCGGCGGAGAGCCATGGCGCTAAGGATCCCTTCTTGGATCAAGCGCCGCTGCAGGCTTCAGCGCGGGCCGGCGCTGGGGCAGGGCCGAAGCTGTTTCCGCCGGCATTACTGCGGTATTCACTGTTGCCGGTGCCGGCGAACGGCTCACCGCTGGAGCAGCCGGCCGGTTCGCCGGTTTCGGGGCCGTTTTCGCTCCCGCCGCGTTTGCGGCTACAACCTGCCCGTTCTGGACGAAGAAATGCCCGCTGCCGACTCGCGTTGTATCGTCACCGGTCGCCGTGTTCTTCGCACCCGGCTGCGAGCGCTGTCCTTTTTGCGAGTTCGGCAACGACCACACGGCACCGACCTCGACGGGAGCCGCCGCGGGCTTCTCCGGCGGCAGATTGCCCGCGAGACGTCGCTTCTTGTCGACAAAGGCCTCCACGATCTTTGCGCCGATGCGTGCCGGAAACCAGCTCTTGTTGCCGTTCTGCCAAAGCACGGCGACCACCAATTCGGGGTTGCGGCGCGGGACAACGCCCACAAACCAGACATTTGGATAAGTGGCCTTACCTTGGTTGGTTTTCCCCAGCGCCTCGTGGCTCATCACTTGGGCGGTTCCAGTTTTGCCGGCAAAGTCGATGCCATCCAGGTGCTCCCCGCCTGCGGTGTGATAGAGCCCCGGCTGGGTCACGTCAGCCATGCCGTCTGTGACAATCTCCCAGTTTGCGGGGTCGATGGGAACATACGCCTCACCCGATCCGGGAAAACTATCGGCCAGCGACTTGCGGAAATCCTCTGGAAGCTGATCGGGAAATACCACGTGTGGCCGCATCAGGTGGCCGCCCGAGGCAATGCCGCCGATAATGCGCGCCAGCTGGATGGGCGTAGCTTCCACTGCGCCCTGCCCGATGGCAACATCGAGCGTCTCGTCGGGATACCAGCGGGCGTGGTAATTCTTCGCCTTCCACTGCGCGCTCGGCATCAGCCCCGCCTGTTCGCCAGGCAGGTCGATTCCCGTCTTCTGGCCGTAACCGAACTCGGTAGCATACTTCGCGACGCGATCGATGCCCAGCTTATCGCCCAGCATGTAGAAAAACGTGTCGCAGGAGTAGGGAATGGCATTGTGAATGTCCACGGCGCCGTGATGTTCGTCGCACTTGTGGTAGTAGCCGTAGGGGCCCCATCCCCCACTGCACGTAATGTGCATGTCCTGCGCAATCCCTTCCTGCAAACCGGCCACCGCCATCATGATCTTGAAGGTCGACCCCGGCGCAAGCTGCGCTTGGATGGCTTTGTTCATCAGCGGATGGTCGGGATCGGTGATGAGCCGGTTCCACTCGGTGCGGTCGATCTTGATGGCGAAGGCGTTGGGATCGAAGCTGGGCCGCGAGACCAGGGCCAGAATTTCGCCATTGCGCGGGTCCATGGCAAGGATGGCGCCGTTGCGGTCGCCCAGGGCCAGTTCGGCGGCGCGTTGCAAGTCGTTGTCGATGGTGAGCTTCAGGTCCTGGCCCCCCGTGGCGTGCTCGATGCCGAAATACCCCACTTCGCGGCCGTGGCTGTCTACTACGACCTCGCGGCTGCCATCCCTTCCGCGCAGCAACTCGTCGTAAGTCTCCTCTATGCCTGCCTTGCCCACCACATCGCCGGGCTCATAGTAGGCAAACCTTGGATTGTTCAGGTCGTCTTCGCTCACCTCTCCCACGTAGCCGATCAGGTGCGCGGCAAAACCGTCGCGCGGATAAAGACGGCGCTCTTCATCGATCGTTTCCAGTTCGGGTAGCTCGTTGCGGTGCGCCGCGATAAATGCCTGCTCGTCGGCGGTTACATCCTGCTTGATAGGAATGGGTTGATAGCCGGGCTGGCTGCGGTAGCGGTGCAGTGTCGCGCGCAATTGATCCAGGTCAACGTCCAAGCCCTTGGCAATCAGGGGCAGGTCGGCATCCACGCTTTGATTCTGCTCGCGCACCAGGAAACAGGTGACCGACGGATAGTTGTCCACCACCAGCCGGTTCTCGCGGTCAAAGAGTTTTCCGCGCGGCGCCAAGATCGGCTCTTTGCGAATGCGGTTCTGCTCGGCCAGGAGGCGGTAGTTTGAGACGTCCAGCACCTGCAGCCGCCACAAACCGGCGGCCAGCCCCAGCATCATAAACAGAATGCCGTACTGCACCACCGCCAGCTTTAATGCGGAGAGCTTTTCGCCGCGACTGCTGCTTAAAACCATGACTCTACTTTTTAGGATACAGCGAGTTCAAATCTTGCGCCGGCGTGGACTCTTTCATTTCTTCACTGCTCTTCCACTCCGTTGTTCCCTGCTTTTCAGTCCCTCAATTGCAACCGGTCTAAAACGGGAAAGAGCAGGTTCGCGATCAGCGAATTTCCTATGGCCTTGAATAGTTCCGTCAGCCAGCTCCAATCGAGCGGTAGACCGAGCAGAAAGCGATAAGTGAAGTAGTAAATGCAGCTCGATAGCAGGGAAAGCGAGAAGTTGAGCAGCAGGCGAACGATGTGGTTCTCGACCTCAATGCGAATGCCAACGGAAGCCGCCAGGAAACCAACCACGGTTTTGGCGATGCCGTTAACGCCGATGGCGTGACTCGAAAGCGCATCTTCAAACAGGCCCATGCCGGCGCCCATGATGGTGCCCAGGATAGGGCTGCGGCGGCCGAGAGCGAAATAAACGGTGATGACGAGCGGCAGGTCGAACCAGTCGTAGCGGCCCACGACACGCGGTAGGAACGCCTGCAATACCAATGAAGCTAAAGGGATCAGCGCGTAAGCCAGCAGCGGATAGCGGCGAATCTCCATATCGCGCCGGCTGTCGGCGCTGAGCAGGGACATAGTTATTCCAGAGACCGCGTGAGCGGACCGTTGAGAAACATCGGAACGACCGTGAATTTCACCATGTAGGCGACGCTCCAGATTACCGTATCACGTGATCTCACGACTACGGATTCCTCCGCGGTGCGGTCTGGGGAGTTGAATTCTCTTGGGGTGGAGGCGCGCCGTTCCTGCCATCTGCGGCGGGTGGTGTGGCCGGCTTTTTTGACTGCGGCTGAGGCGCAGTTTCCGTGCTCGTACCTGTGCCCGCGTCGGGGACAGCGGACCCCGACGCGCCTGGAGAAAACTCGTCGGGATGCAGCGGCTGCGGCGGGCGCGTAGCGGGATTCGGGTTGCTGCTGTCGTGCAGGGGCTGTTGGTCGGGCGGCAGGTTGGGATCAACGAGGCCGGGCAGCTTTTCGGCCATGACCTCCGAGGCCTTCATCTGATCCTTGATCGCGGTGGGCACCTGCCCTTCCTGGGACGCGCTGGCAGCGACATCCTGCTGTTCCTCGGGCGAGAAGCGCGGCTCCATCGTGGTGATTACCAGCACCTCGTCCAGACGCTCGAGATGCGCGGCCGGCTTGATGAGAATATCGATGAACGAGTCGCGGTCGGGGTCGCGGACTACTCTCTCGACCACGCCCACAGGGAGTCCTCGGGGAAAGATCAGATCGCCCCCGGCGGTGAGCACCTTCTCGCCGGGTTGAATACGCTCATCGGACAGAATGCCCACCACTTCCAGCCGGCCCAGCGCGTCGCCCTTCAGGATGCCGCGAATGCGCGTGGATTCCAGGATGACGCCCGCACCGCTGGTGGGATCGTTCACCGCCAGCACCTGCGAAGAGTGCGGAAACACGTCGCGCACCTTGCCCACAATGCCGTCGGCGGTAATCACGGCCATATCTGCCTTCAGGCCGTCGCGCGCGCCCTTGTCGATATAGAAAACGCGCGAGTGTCCGCTGCCGCTGGAGCCGTATGCTTGCGCTGGCACCGTGCTGTACACGTATTTTTCCTGGAAGCCGAGCAACGCCTGTAGGCGCTGTCCCTGGCGCGCGTCTTCAAGCAGCGCAGCCTCTTCCAGCCGCAGCCTGCCCACCGTTTTTTGGAGATCCTGATTTTGGTCGCGCACGTGGCGCAGATCAAAATAACTGGACCACAACCCAACGATGCCGATCTTGGTTCCGTGGATCAGCCGCTCCGGCGGCGAAACGATGGCATTGCTCCACAACCGGATCAACCGCACTCCGCTCGTGTCGGTAGCATCGAGCGTATTGAGGCCTGCGCCGTTGGTGCGCACCTGCATCGCCAGGCCGGCGATCTGCGCCATCAGAATGGCCAGCAGCACCACGAGGTTCCGGTAGCGGTCGAAGAAAGAATCCATAGCAAATCAGGGACGTAGGGACTAGGGGACCAAGGAAAAGCGCAGAAGGCAGCATCGCAAAACAACTACCAGGTGTGACGAGACTGGCCGGGCTGATTAAATGTGCACGTTGTTGGAACTTAGTCCCTAGTCTCTTAGTCCCTGTTTTTAATCGATCTTGATCTTGCGCAGCAGTTTGAAGTCGGAAAGCATTTTGCCCGTGCCCAGAACCACCGAGGCCAGCGGATCGTCTGCAACAGAGACGGGGAGGCCGGTTTCCTCGCGGATGCGCTTGTCGAGATTCTTGATGAGAGCGCCGCCTCCGGTGAGCACAATACCGCGATCGGAGATGTCGGCGGAAAGCTCGGGAGGCGTGCGCTCCAGGGCTACGCGAATGGCGTTCATGATCACCGCAATGCATTCACCCAGCGCTTCGCGAATCTCGCTGTCGTCGATGGCGATGGTCTTGGGCACGCCCTCGATAAGATTGCGTCCCTTGATCTCCATGCTCAGGGGCTTGTCGAGCGGGAACGCCGAGCCAATTTCAATTTTGATCTGCTCCGCGGTGCGCTCGCCGATCAGCAGGTTGTATTTGCGCTTGAGGTAGTTCGTTATGGCCTCGTCCATTTGATTGCCGGCCATGCGCACCGAGCGCGAGTAAACAATTCCAGACAGAGAGATCACCGCGATGTCCGTGGTACCGCCGCCGATATCGACAACCATGTTGCCCGAAGGCTCGGTAATCGGCAGGCCCGCGCCGATGGCCGCTACCATGGCCTGTTCCACGAGGTACACTTCGCTGGCCTTGGCGCGATAGGCGGAGTCTTCCACCGCACGCTTTTCTACTTGCGTGATTTCAGAAGGCACGCCGATAACGATGCGTGGATGCACCAGCATCTTGCGGTTGTGCGCTTTCTGAATAAAGTAATTCAGCATCTTTTCCGTGACTTTGAAGTCGGCGATGACGCCGTCCTTCATCGGCTTGATGGCCACGATGTTGCCGGGCGTGCGTCCCAGCATCTCCTTGGCCTCTTTGCCCACGGCTTCCACTTCGCCGGTATTCTTGTTGATGGCGACAATCGACGGCTCGTTGACGACGATGCCTTTGCCGGCCGCGAAGACGAGAGTGTTTGCGGTGCCCAAGTCGATGGCGAGATCGCTCGAAAACATACTGAAGAGGGAGCGAATCCCGTGGGACCGTGAAGAGCGCGAAGGATATCCGTTCGAAGACATGGAAGAACTAAATCTACCTCTACAAAACTTGAATTGAAGCCTACCTTAATGCCTATTGTACGGCCAGTCGACCCAAGGCGCGGAAATTGCCTGAAAACAAGGAGAAAGGGGTAACCTTGTGCGTACTGGGGCGCGTCGCAGCCAAGCGCCTCTAACTGCTCTTCATCTCCAGCACATCGCGCAACGCGAAGCTCGTTTCCAGACGAATCACGCCCGGCAGGCGCGAGAGTTCGTTCTGGTGCAGGCGGTTGTAGTCATCGATGCCGGCTACGCGAGCCACCAGGATGTAGTCGTACTGGCCGGCCAGCAGATGGCAGCTCACAATATCGTGGCAGTGGCGCACGGCAGTCTCAAAGGCGCTAAGCACCGCAGCGGACTGGCGCTCGAGCGTAACGCGAATGTATACCGTCATGTGCTTGCCCAGCAGTCGGTCGTCGATCAAGGCGCGATAGCTGCGGATGGCCCCCGATGCCTCGAGAGCCAGAATGCGCCGCGACGCTGCCGAAGCCGACAGGCCCACCGCTTCGCCCACTTCAAAGTTTGTGGCCCGGCCGTGCCGCTCAAGGTGGCGCAGGATTGCGACATCCAGCTCGTCGATTCCCGCCGCTTCGAGTCCAGCCGCCCCGATTCTGTCAGCGTCAATCCCGGGTGCCTTGACCCCGGCTGACGCGTCTTCCGGAGAAACGATTCCCGATGCCGCCGCGGTTGATTGTTGCACTAAATCGCGATTGTTATCACGTTTCGTTCCCATTTCGTTGTTGTATCACAAATTTTGCATACAATGGAAGCCGCTTGCACGGTAGAATGCCATTCATACGGAAATTGGCCCGGTGCGCCATGAAGCGGGGAAGCATCGACTAATAAGAGGAGCAATCATGATTGTCGGCGTTCCCAAAGAGATCAAGGACAGCGAATCCCGCGTTGGAATCACCCCGGCCGGTGTGAAAGCGCTCACCGAGGCCGGCCACACGGTGCTGGTGGAAACCGAGGCCGGCGCACAATCCGGCTTTCCCGATGCCGAGTATCAAAACGCCGGCGCCGAGATTGTGGGCGATGCGGGTTACGCCTGGGGCAAGGCTGAGATGGTGGTCAAGGTGAAGGAGCCAATCGAAAGCGAGTACGTTTATTTTCGCGAGGGCCTGGTTCTCTTTACTTATTTGCATCTTGCTCCGCTGCCTGCGCTCACCGACGAGTTGCTGAAATCGAAGGTCATTGGCATCGCGTATGAAACGGTGCGCGACCGCCAGGGGACTCTCCCTCTGCTCACGCCCATGAGCGAAGTGGCGGGGCGTATGAGCGTGCAGGTGGGCGCGAGCTGCCTCGAAAAAGAGCGCGGCGGGCGGGGCATTCTGCTTGGCGGGGTTCCGGGCGTGCCTCCGGCGCATGTGGCCATCCTGGGCGGAGGTGTGGTGGGCACCAACGCGGCGCGCATCGCGCTGGGATTTGGCGCGAAAACCACGCTCATCGATGTGAATCTGAACCGGCTGCGTGAGCTCGACGACATTTTCGGGGGCCGGCTCTCGACGCTGGCTTCGAACAGCTACAACATCGCTCAAGCGACGTGCGAAGCGGACCTGGTGATTGGCGGCGTGCTTATTCCCGGCGCCACCGCGCCTAAACTCGTGACCCGCGCCATGGTCGCACAGATGAAGCCAGGCGCCGTTATTGTCGATGTGGCCATTGACCAGGGCGGCTGCGTGGAAACCGCGCGGCCCACCTCGCACTCGAAGCCCAGCTTCGTGGTCGATGGCGTGGTGCACTACTGCGTCACGAACATGCCCGGCGCAGTGCCCCACACCTCTACACTGGCGCTCACCAACGCCACGTTCCCTTACGTGATGCGCATTGCCAACCTGGGCGTGCGCGAAGCGCTTCGGCAAGATGCGGGTCTCGCCGAGGGTCTGAATACGTGGCGGGGCACGCTCACGCATCGCGGCTTGGCCGAAAGCCAGCACCGCGCGTGGACGGCCGCGGCAAGCTTGATTGGCTAATGGGATTCGGGCTTGCGGCCCATCGCTAGCCAGCATACACGTGCGCAAATTCCTCTTGACACCCACATTTGCCCTTTGTTAGCTTCCTCGCGCGGAATAGACAAAGAGAAATCCACCGCCAAATGCACCTTTTTTGAGGCCGGTCGTGCGCGCACGCTGGGCCGGATGAACAGAGCTTGTATTCGGGGGTGGATTTTTGTCTTTAGCCGATTTTTCACGGTGTGTTTTTCGAGAATTAACATGCGTGACCAAGGATGGGATTGTCACTAATACGAACCATCCTTTCGGAATCTTCGAAATTTCGGCTATTTTTCGTTCATCTTGCCCGCTGAGGCGGAACGCCGCCGGTTGAAACTTGCGGACGATTCCCAGCCGCCAGAAATCCTCCTTCTAGCTGGCTCGGCGGCAGCAGTATCCAGTTATGGCACCACGCAAATCCTTTTAGCCCTAGACAACGGGAAAGCACTTAACCGTTATTGCAACAAGAAAATTGGGAGGCAACATGCATTTAACAATCCGATCTGCGAAGTACCAGGCCGGAACCACGCGCGCGGCGAAGGCCGGCATGCGCGGTTTCGCCTGGATTTCTCTGGCCGTGGCTCTGCTCGTGATGTTTTATGGGCGCGCGGCTTTTGCCCAGTACGACCTGGGCAGCCTGGTGGGAACGATTCACGACTCCAGCGGCGCCGCGGTTCCGAACGTGACGGTGACGGTCACGAACGACGCCACCGGTATCTCGACGGTGGTCACGACGAACGGGTCCGGCGACTATGAAGTTCCGTCGCTGCGCGTCGGTCGTTACACCATCTCCGCCAGCGCTTCCGGCTTTACGATTGCCGAAGCAAAGTCAATCGCCATCTCCGTCGGCGGCCGCCAGCGCATCGACCTGGTGATGAAGGTGGGCACGGCCCAGGCCACCACGATCGAGGTCAGCGATGTCGTATTGCAGTTGGAGACCGAGTCGAGCCAGCGCGACCAGACGATCACCGGCTATCAGAGCGCGGCGCTTCCGCTGGTGAGCCGGAACTACACCGACCTGCTGGCTCTCGTGAGCGGCGTGCGCCAGGCGCCAACGCAGGCCACTACGACCAGCAACATCAACAGCCCTGTCCGGGCGGGCGCATACAACGTCAACGGCCAGCGATCGATGTTCAATAACTTCCTACTCGATGGCATGGACAACAACGCCTATGGCGAGTCCAACCAGGGCTTCGACAATCAAATCATCTCCGTGCCGCCGGACTCCGTTTCGCAGTTCAGCGTGGTGACCAACAACGAGAGCGCGGAGTACGGACGCGGCTCGGCTGCAACCGTCAACGTGGTATCGCAATCCGGCGGCAATCAATTCCATGCCACACTTTATGAGTTTCTCCGCAACACCGATCTGAACGCTGCAGGCTTCTTCAAGCCCACCACCGTCGGCACCAATGGCGTAATTCCGTTCCAGAAGCCGACCTCCAACCGCAATCAGTTCGGCGGCAACTTCGGCGGACCCATCCTGAAAGATAAGGCGTTTTTCTTTCTCGACTATGAGGGGCTGAGAGCCATTACCAAGCCTCTCTATGTGATAACTCTGCCCACGCAGAACGAGCTCAACGGAATTCTTGTGGTACCGGTCACCAACCCAATTACCGGCGTCACGTATCCCGCCAACACGGCCATCCCTACGACCGCATTCGACCCGCTGTCACTTCAAATTGTAAAAGCATTCCAAACAATCAAAGGCCTGCCAGTGTCGGGTTCCACAAGCACCGGCGAGAATGCTTATGACTACTCGGTGCTGATCCCGTTTCGCGACTACTCCGACAAGGGAGATCTTCGCCTGGATTACACTGCGAGTCCATCGGCGCGATACTTTCTGCGCATAAGCGACCGTAAGGAGACGGCGATCAACTTTCCTACCGTTCCTGAGCCCATTGAGGGCCAAACGGCTGGTTACCAGCGCATTCTGGATCAGCAGATCGCGCTCGGCTACACGGGCAGTTTCGGCGCCAACCGGTTGCTGGATGTGCGCCTGGGAATCTCGCGGACGAAGGCGGGCAAGACGCCTGTGAGCGAAGGGACGTCGCCGGTTCTGGTGAATGGCGCCCCAATTCCCGGGCTTGGGAGCTTGCCGACAGCGTTTCAGGGCGGCCTGCCAGCGGTCTCCATCTCCGGCGGCTTCACAACTTCCACGGGAAGCGCATACATCGGCCGCCAGACAACGAATCCGCAGTTCCAGAATCCCGCCCTGATCGATCCCTCAGTGGGCTACACGTGGATCAAGGGCAACCACTCTCTGAAGTTTGGCTATGAGTACGAACATGTCTGGATGGGAGTGTTCGACAACAACCCACCCTACGGCTCATTTACTTTTGGCGGTTCGTATAGCAATTCGAGCAAAGTCACAGATGCTTACTGGGCGGATTTCCTCTTTGGCAATTCCAGCGCGTACTCTCTGGCACAAGCCTTCGAGGCCCATCTTCGCCAGACACTCGACAGCGCTTACGTGCAGGACGATTGGAAGGTGCTTCCCAACCTGACCCTGAACCTTGGTTTGCGCTGGGAGTACGGCTCGCCCTATTCGGAGGAGAATAACCTGGTCTCCAACTGGGATCCGGGATCGCAAACAGTGTTTACGATCAATCCCTCTGTAACTACTGCGAACGCAGCCTTCGGCATTACCCCAACATCCGGTTCGGGCGTTTACGGCAAAACGCTTATCAATCCGGACCTCAGCGACTTTGCTCCGCGCATCGGCTTTGCTTGGGCGCCCACGTCCAAGTTGTCCATCCGCGGCGGGTTCGGCACGGGCTACGTGCACTACACGCGCGCCGGCTCCGGCGATATCGCCGCCATCAACGCACCGCAGGCCCAATTTGCCAGCGTAACGCAAAATACCCCAATTAGCAGCCCCAACATGCCGGGCAGCCACTGCTCGACACCGCTCCCTAAGCAGATCATCGCCACGGGAACCACAACCCCCAGCTGCTACGCCACCGCATCCCAGGGCTTCCCGTCGGGACTGGTTACCAGCTTCAATTACGCCACCGACAACGTCACCTGGGTGCCGAAGAATACTCGGGATAGTTATGTAGAGAATTATTATCTTGCCGTGCAACGCCAGATAACGAAAAACAGCCTGCTCGACGTCGCTTATGTTGGCAACCACGGGCTCAAGCTGCAGCAGTTCCTCAACGGCAACCAGCGCAACATCAACGTGGCACAAAGCACGGCCGCAACCACCGTTTACTCGCGACCCTTCGCTAACTGGCCTTCGGATATTACTGAAGCGCTCAACGAAGCCTTTTCCAATTACAACGCGTTGGAGGTCAAGTATGAGCAGCGCATGGTCGCCGGCCTGACATTATTGGACAGCTTTACCTGGGAGCACTCGCTGGATAACGCCAGCTCTTCGCTCGAAGGCAATACGCCTTCGCCGCAGGATGCCAATAACCTCAAAGCCGAATATGCGCAATCGGACTACAACCTGCCGATTGCCAACATCGCCAGCCTGGTCTACGATTTGCCGTTCGGGCACGGTCGCACCTTCGGTCAACACTTCAACCCGATTATCGATGGGGTTCTGGGCGGATGGCAGGTGAGCGCGATCGATACCGCGCAGGCCGGTACACCCTTCAACCTCACCTACTCACCGAACTCAAACCAGGTTGCCTCGACGCAGATTTCAGCCAACTACCGTGGCGTCAATCTTTACCGGCCGAATGTCGTGCCTGGAGTTCCGCTCACGCAGGGACGCAGCGTGATTCCATCGCCCGTGACCAGCAGCGGCGGCACCGGGTATATCCAGTACATCAACTACAACGCGGTCGCGATACCAGCCGCCAAGAATGCCGCCGGCGCTTATCAGCCGCCCTTCGGCGACATGTCGCGCAATCCGGGCCGCACTCCGCCGCTGTATCAAACCGACCTCGACTTCAATAAGACGTTCAACACGGCAAAAGAAAGCCTGAAGATACAGTTCCGTTCTGAGCTCTACAACATCTTCAATCACACCAATCTCTATCTGCCGTCCACTACCGGCGGCACGCAGGGCGCGAACGCCTCGACGGGCGGCCTCATCAGCAGCACCTTCACGCCGCGCGTGATTCAGTTCGCGTTGAAGGTGATTTACTAGCTGTTCTACTTTCGATGCGCCGGCTGTGTCATGCAGCCGGCGCATTCCGTTTCAGGAATGATTACCGCGGAAACGATTACCTCGGTACGGCTTATCGAAACCAAAGGCTGCGGCCGGAATTCCGCAGTGATAAGCTAAAGGCAATGGCACGTCCGGGTTCACACGCGACGCGCTGTTAACATCGAAACCTTGGGCTTCAGTCCCATGGTTCCACGCCCACATAGAGACCAGAGTCTGGGCGGAAAAACAGCATCCAATCGATTCGAAGCAGTGTGCCTTCCGGCCGCCGCAGTATATTCGCGCAGCCGACTGTGCCGCGTCTCGGATGGGATTGCTTTCCGTCTTCTGGTAACTACGAAAGGAATGCATGGGCGTGACGACTCGCAATGAAATCTTGAAAGAACTCGGCAGCAATTCGCGGCCGTGGGATGTTTTGGTGATCGGCGGCGGGGCCACGGGTCTCGGCGCCGCCGTTGAGGCCGCGTCGCGCGGCTATCGCGCGCTGCTGGTGGAGCGGGCAGATTTCGCGAAAGAGACCTCCAGCCGCAGCACCAAGCTGGTGCACGGCGGCGTGCGCTACCTGGAGCAGATGAACGTGACGCTGGTGCTCGATGCCTTGCGAGAGCGCGGCCACATGCTGCGCAACGCGCCGCACCTGGTCCACGATCTGAGCTTCGTGGTTCCTGCTTACAACTATTTTTCGCTCCCTTACTACGGCCTGGGTCTCAAGGTCTATGAACGGCTCTCGGGCAAACTGTCGTTCGGCCGATCGGAAGTGCTCTCACGCAAGACGGCTCTCGCAAAGCTTCCGGGAGTAAAGAGCGAGGGTCTCTGCGGCGGCATTCTCTATCACGACGGTCAGTTTGACGACGCCCGCTACGCCATCTCGCTGCTGAGGACGCTCGAGGATCTGGGCGGAGTAGCTATCAACTACGTTGAAGCCACTGGCATCATCGAGCACGGCGGCAAAGTGATCGGCATCGGCGCGCGCGATAAGGAAGACGGCGCAGTTTTCGAACTGCAGGCCAGGGCGGTGGTGAATGCCACCGGCGTGCACATCGAGCAAGTCATCGACATGGACGGCCAGCCGCACAAATCGCTGCTCGCCGTCAGCCAGGGATCGCATTTTGTGCTGCCGCGCCGCTTTCTGCCCGGCGATACGGCGTTGATGATTCCCAAAACTGCTGATGGACGCGTGCTTTTCGCCATCCCGTGGCATGGTGCGCTGATTGTCGGAACCACGGATGTGCCCGTCGATTCGTCTTCGCCCGAACCGCGCGCCCTGCCTGAGGAGAAGTCGTTTCTTCGCGAGCACATTGCGCGCTATATGGGCCACGCGCCGCAGCTGGAAGAGATTCTGAGCGTATTTTCGGGACTGCGGCCTCTGGTGCGCAAAGGCCATGCAAAAACCTCGAAGCTTTCGCGCGATCACACGATTCTGGTTTCGCCCACCGGCCTGGTCACGGTGACGGGCGGCAAGTGGACCACGTATCGCCGCATGGGCCAGGACACCATCGATCGCGCCGCTGAAGTTGCAGGGCTGCTTAAGAGTTCATCGAAGACTTTGGAGCTGAAACTGCACGGCTGGACGCCCGAGCCGACCACCGCGGCCTCGCCGTGGGAGTGCGTCTACGGATCGGACCTGCCGGCGCTTCAGGGTCTGTCGAGCGCGAATGCGAGTCTCGACGCATTGCTGCATCCGCGCTTGCCGTTCCGCCTTCGCGAAGTAGTGTGGGCGGCGCGCCATGAGATGGCGCGTACCGTCGAGGACGTGCTGGCGCGGCGCACACGCGCGCTGTTTCTCGATGCGCGTGCTGCCATGGAAGCCGCGCCCGCGGTTGCCGATCTGCTGGCACGCGAACTCGGCCGCGATGACGACTGGAAAGCCAAGGATCTCGAAAGTTTCTTGGAAACAGCGAAGGGCTATCTCTATTCGGAGTGAGATTGCGTCACGGCTGCGCGCCTGGAGGAACCAGGAGGGACAGCGAGTGGGGCACGACCTCAAGCCGTACGGGCAAGGAGCCCAGCACCTCGCCATCGGCTTCCACCAACAACGATTCGAGGGCGCCATTGTGGGCGCGGCAATCGATGCTGGGGGTCTTCAGCAGCTCGACTGCGCCATTGAACGTGTGTCGCCCGGCCAATGCCGCGAGCAGGAACTTGAGATACTGCAGCCGGCTTTGCGTCTTGAAGGCCAGCAGCCTCAGGTTGCCGTTGTTCAGGCTTGCGCCCGGAGCCAGCATGCCTAAAACGCCGCCGAAGGAGCGCACACGCACGGCCAGCAACTGCGACACATCCACCACGCGGCCGGCGCCGTGTCCGTTCGCCGGCAGAGCGGCCTCAAAGAGGGGGAACGAAAACGTGGCCCAGGTGCGGAAGCATTCGATGAGGTAGAGCACGTAGCCCAGGCGCCGCTTCAATCCCGCGTCCATGCGCGACATCACCAGCGCATCGGGGCCGATTCCCGCAGCCACGACGAAGTAGCGCGAATCGGGATTCCCGGCCTGGTCCTGATAGTGGATGCGACCGACGGAGATGCGTTCCGGCGTTGCTTGAAGCAGCTTGCGCGCCACTTTGGCCGGTGCGCCAACGAGGCCAAGGTCCGAGGCGAGGGCATTCGCCGTACCCAGCGGAATTACGCCCAGAGCAACATCGGTGCCGACGAGACTCTGTACAATTTCGTGCACCGTGCCATCGCCGCCGCAGGCTAAAACCGCATCGCAACCCTGGCTGACGGCGCGCTGCGCATGAACGGTTGCTTCCCCAGCCTCTTTGGTTTCGAACGCCTCGGCCGTCACGCCCGCTTCGCGAAATACCGCCAGTACTTGGTCTACGGCCGCCTTGCGTCGCGCGGAGTACTGGCCGGAAGCCGGGTTGTAGATGAGCGCCACACGGCGCATTGCGGGTTTCACTTTGGCGGTGGTTCCTATCTTGTCAACGTGCCCTGAGGCACAACTTCTTATCATCGCAGATTTTTACTCACAATGGTTGGGGACGGCGCCGAATCTGCGCGAGAGTTCCCGATTGCCGCACGCTCCCTCCTCGCGTTCCGTTGTGGCACATGCGTTTCACGGAACCGGTCTATCATGGCGTTTGGGAGGCGCCAAGGCTATGCATCTTACAGGCAACACCATCCTTGTCACTGGAGGCGGCTCCGGCATTGGCCGCGGACTTGCGGAATCGCTTCACGCGCTCGGCAACCAGGTGATCGTTGCCGGACGCCGGCAGAAGGCGCTCGATGAGACCATTACCGCCAACCCCGGCATGAAGTCGCTCCAGGTCGACATGCAAAACGCTGCCGCCATCCGCAGCTTTGCTGCCCGGGCCGTGGCGGAGTTCCCCGCGCTCAACGTGCTCATCAACAGCGCCGGCATCATGCGCGCGGAAAAGTTGCTGGAGCAGCAGCCCGATCTCGCCGACGCGGAGGCCATCGTAACCACCAATCTCCTCGGGCCCATGCGGCTCACCGCGGCGCTACTGCCTCATCTTCAAAAGCAGCCGCAGGCAACTATCATGAACGTCTCCTCGGGTCTCGCGTTTTTGCCGCTTGCGCTCACGCCCACCTACTGCGCCACCAAGGCCGCCATTCATTCCTACACGCATTCGCTGCGCTACCAGCTTCGCAGTACTAGCGTCGAGGTGCTGGAACTGATTCCTCCCTATGTGCAAACGGATCTGATGAACGGCGCCGAGGATCCACGTGCCATGCCTCTCAAGCAGTTCATTGCGGAGGTGATGGAGATCCTCAAGCAGCAGCCCACGCCGGCTGAAATCTGCGTGGAAAACGTCAAGCACCTGCGCTTTGCGATCGAATCTGGCAAATTCGAGCAGATCTTCAACGGCATGAACGCGGCGATGGCGGATATCCACTAGGACTGGCCGCATCAACGACACCCGGTCGAATCCGGACTTTCATACCGAGACGGTTCGCCCATTTGCTTAGATTTCCTCAACTTCCACTTAGGGGAGCCTTGTCCACAATCGGCGGTCGACCAGAATTGCCCTACACTCTTTCCTATGGCCACCATGCCCGACCTCACCCTGGATACCGGACTGCCCGCGAACGTGGATGCGGAAAAGACCATCCTGGGCGCGATCCTGCTGGATAACGCAGCCCACGCCGAAGCCGCCGAACACGTCAAACCCGACGATTTCTCACTCGACTCGCATCGGCGCATCTTCCTGCGAATGGGCGAGTTGGTCGACTCGGGGCGGGCAGTCGATATCGTCACGCTTTCGAACGAGCTCTCGCGCTACAAAGAGGTCGAGGCGGTGGGCGGCGTGGCTTATCTGGCCTCGCTGACTGAGGGCTTGCCGCGCCGGCCGGTCATTGAAGATTACATCCGTATCGTCAAGGACAAGAGCCTGTTGCGGCGGCTCATGGGCATCTGCTCGGCCGCCATCGCCAAGGCCGCAGACCAGAGCCAGGAAGCCATCAGTGTCCTCGACGAGACCGAATCGCAACTGCTCGAGGTGAGCGAATCGGGGCTGACACAAGGGCTGCAGCCGCTCGACATTATCATCCGCGATTACTTCGGGTCGATTGACAATTTGTACAAGCAGGGCCGCGAGGTGACGGGCCTGCCGACTTATTTCACGGATTTCGATCGCATGACGAGCGGGCTGCAAAAGGGCGAACTCATCATTATCGCCGCGCGGCCTTCGATGGGTAAGACTGCGTTGGCCATCAACATTGCAGAGAATGCGGCCATTCGCGGCAGTGCCATCGTTGCCATCTTCAGCCTGGAAATGAGCAAGGCGTCGCTGGTGCGCCGCATGCTAGCCTCGCAGGCCTGCGTCGATCAGCGCAAGCTGCAGCAGGGCTTCTTTGGCCGCGAAGAACATGAGAAACTGCAATCCGCGCTGGGGCTGCTGGTGGATTCGCGCATCTATATCGACGACTCCGCCGGTGGATCGCTGGCCGAGATGCGCGCCAAGGCGCGGCGCCTCAAACAAAATGCCGGCAGTCTCGATTTGATCATTGTGGATTACCTGCAACTAATGTCGGCCACCATACCGGGCGTGAAAAAAGGCTACGAAAACCGCGTGCAGGAGGTTTCGGCCATCTCGCGCGGCCTGAAAGCTATGGCCAAAGAACTGCAGGTGCCGGTGGTGGCGCTCTCGCAGCTTTCAAGAAGCAATGAAAAGCGCGACGACAAGCGGCCGATGCTGAGCGATCTGCGCGAGTCGGGCTCCATTGAGCAGGACGCCGACGTGGTGGTCTTCATCCATCGCGAGGCCTACTACAATCGCGATGAAGACCAGTCGGCCGAAGACAAGGCCAAATCGGAGATCATCATTGCCAAGCAGCGCAACGGCCCAACCGGCACGGTGCAGATGCACTTCGACTCGCGGTATACGCGGTTCGACGGCGTGGATACCCGGCATGAAGGCGAATAAGGCCGCCTTGCGCTGGGTTTCCCGGCATGGCTATCTTGGTCCAAGTACATTGATGTGAACCGCTGTGCGTTGTTGGTTTTTTGCGATTTTGCTTTAGTTCTTTCGCCGCCTGCGGGGGCTAGCGTCGGCTTCGCAATCTTCTCCCCAGGCTCACGCCTAGGGTTACTGTCGTTTGCCCGCGTTGCGGGCTTTGTCCTCTATCCATTGATAATGGTCGGAATGAATGACGCACCACACCAGGAAAGCATTCTATGGACTCACTAAAACGCCTCTTCGAGCAGCACTTTCATTTTCCGCCTGAACACTTGCAGCCGCTGCAGGGCCAGCTCGGCGGCTCGGGACGCAACATTGTGCGCTTGGCGGGCAAGGGAATCAGCGCCATCGGCATTGTCGGTCCCGTGCGTGAAGAGAACATCGCATTCCTTGAATTTTCGAAGCATTTCTACAGTCACGGTCTGCCCGTCCCCGAGATTTACGGCGAAGATTTGAACCACGATGCGTACCTTGAAGAGGACCTGGGCGACACCACGCTCTTTGAGTTCCTGAGCGACCATCGCTCGGGCGACACGATTGCGCCCGAGGTCGTCGAAGCCTATCGCAAGGTGGTTGGGGTCCTGCCGCGCTTTCAAGTGGAGGCGGGGCGCGACCTGAACTACAAGGTCTGCTACCCGCGGACGAGCTTCGACCGCCAGTCGATAGCCTGGGACCTGAACTACTTCAAGTACTACTTCCTGCGCCTGGCGGGCGTGCCCTTCAACGAGCAGGCGCTCGAAGTGGATTTCAGCAGGTTGACCAAGCTGCTGCTGGCCGCGCCGCACGACTATTTTCTATATCGCGATTTTCAATCGCGCAACGTGATGCTGCGCGACGGGAGCCCGTGGTTTCTCGACTACCAGGGCGGACGCAAGGGCGCGCTGCAGTACGACATTGCGTCGCTACTCTACGACGGCAAGGCCGATTTGCCGCCGGCGCTGCGCCAGGAATTGCTCGATCATTATCTCGATTGCCTCGCCGGCTTCATCAAGGTCGACCGCGGCGCCTTCATGGAGCACTACTATGCGTACGTCTACGTGCGCATTCTGCAGGCGCTTGGGGCTTACGGCTTTCGCGGATTCTACGAGCGCAAGGCGCACTTTTTGCAAAGCGTTCCGTATGCGCTCAAGAACCTGCGCTGGCTGGCTGAGAATGTGAAGCTGCCGGTGGCTCTGCCTGCGCTGCTCGATGCGCTTGAGGCCATGCAGGGCTCGGAGAAGCTGCGCAATCTTTCCACACCCACGGCCGGTTTGACGGTGCGCGTCTTTAGTTTTTCGTTTCACCATGGCTTGCCTGCCGATGAATCGGGCAACGGCGGAGGCTTCGTCTTCGATGCCCGCAGCTTGCCCAATCCGGGGCGCGAAGTTGAGTTCCGGCAGCTCACCGGAAAAGACGCGCCGGTCGTCGAGTATCTGCGCCGGCAGCCGGGCGTCGATGAGTTTCTCGGCGCTGCGTTCTCGCTAGTCGACGCGAGCGTGGCCAATTACCGTCAGCGCGGCTTTTCCAGCTTGATGGTCTCGTTTGGCTGCACCGGCGGCCAGCACCGCTCGGTGTATCTTGCCGAGCGAATGGCCGAGCACCTGCGCGGCGCAGAGGGCGTGGAGGTCGGGGTGCGGCACGTTCAGCTTGAAAAATTGGGACGGGAGAATGCTCCGCGATGAAGGCGATGGTCTTTGCCGCCGGCCTGGGCACGCGTCTGCGCCCGCTTACCAACGACCGTCCCAAGGCCCTAGTCACGATTGCGGGACGAACGCTGCTTGAGATCACGCTGGCGCGGCTGCGGAGCTTTGGCGTTGGCGAAGCGATCGTGAATGTGCATCACTTTGCGGATCCGATCGTCGCGTATCTCGCAGCGAACCGCAACTTTGGCATGAGAATCGAAGTTTCGCGCGAGGAAGTTTTGCTGGACACGGGCGGCGGCCTCAAAAAGGCTGCATGGTTTTTTCTGGAACGCGACGCCGGTGCCGACGAGCCCTTTCTGGTACACAACGTCGACGTGCTCAGCAGCATTGATCTCACGCGCATAGTTGAGTTTCACCAGCAACACAACGCGCTGGCCACACTCGCTGTGCAAGAGCGCACGACCGCGCGGCCATTGCTCTTCGATGCGAAGGGGCAGCTCCGTGGCCGCGGCGCCGCATCAATGCGCGGACCGGAAACCTCTGCACCGCCCTTTCAGGCGCTGGCATTCTCCGGCATTCACTTGGTCTCGCCGCGGATCTTCGCGAAGCTCGACGAAGAGGGCGCGTTTTCTATCGTGGATGCGTATGTGCGCCTCGCTGGCCATGGCGAAACCATCCTAGGATTTCGTGCCGACGGCACCTATTGGCGCGATCTCGGCCGGCCGGAGAATCTCATCGAAGCCGAACGCGATTTGACTGACGGGACCTATCCGGAAGCCTGAAAGAGTGCCTGAGCAGCCTCGCGTTTCCTGAAGCGGGTTGAGATTTGTGCTATCCCACGTCCCAAAATCGGGACATTGGGCACCCCTTTTCGTGCTGGGTTGAGAGTGAAAAGACGAGGTCAGGGATCTCTGATGCCAACTAATCTACATTTTGCAGACTAGATTGTTGTCTAGGAGGTCGAAGTCGATCTCGACGCCTAGGCCGGGGCCTTCGGACACTTGCACGCAGCCCTCGGCATCGATTTCGATAGGATTTTTGACGCCGAAGCTGAAGGGCTGTTGCGGGATGAGGACTTCGAAGTATTCGCAATTGCGGATGGCGCAACTCACATGTAGATTGGCCGCGTCGAGCAGCGCGTTGGTGGTGGTGTGGATTTCGCAGTTGACGCCGAAGGCCTCGCACAGGGCTGCGGTTTTCATCAGGCCCGTGACGCCGCCTTTCCAGGAGACGTCGCTGCGCACAATGTCCACGGCACGCTGCGTCAGGTATTGCGTGGTCCCGAACAATCCGCCTGGCGTTGACTCGACGCCGGCAATGGGAATCTCGAGAGCGCGGCACAACTCCTGATAGCCGTAGATGTCGTAGTCAGAAAGCGGCTCTTCGAACCAGTAGTAGTTCAGCCGCTCTAGCTCACGGCCGATGCGCAGCGCCTGCTGTTGTGTGTAGCCGGCCACGGGATCGCTCATCAGGACCATCTCGTTGCCCAGCTCGGAGCGCAAGGCACGGTAGGCCTCCACGTCGCGCGCGGGGTCGCCCCAGGGATGGATTTTGTAGGCGCGATAGCCGAGATCGC
The DNA here is from genome assembly GCA_049521075.1 of Occallatibacter sp. Classification (GTDB taxonomy): domain Bacteria; phylum Acidobacteriota; class Terriglobia; order Terriglobales; family Acidobacteriaceae; genus Telmatobacter. The sequence goes on along the minus strand of JBEKPD010000071.1, from coordinate 9,273 downwards.
GATACTCCTGCGCCTGCTGCACAAAGGCGTCGATGGTGGGCAGGATGAGCGAGCTGGCGTAGGCGGGGAGTTTCGTGCGGTACGCGCCCAGCAGGCGGTAGAGCGGCAAACCCGCGGCCTTCGCGCCCAGGTCCCACAGCGCCACGTCCACCGGGCCGTGCGCGTAGATGGGCAGAAATCCCCACCAGCGATCCATGCGCCGGACTTGTTGCCACAGCATTTCGCGATTCAGCGGATCTTGCCCGATGAGCAGCGGACGAATAATCGAACCAATCAGATGCGCAGTGGCCTGGCCGCTGCGCCCGCCCCAGGCGAAGGCGTGGCCCGTGAGGCCCTCGTCGGTTTTGATCTCGAGAAAGACGATGTCGTGCGCGGCGCGACCGCCTTTTACGCCCGCTGTGACCATTTCGGAATGCGGATTGGCGATTACGCTGATGACGATATCGGTGATGAGCATAACTTGGGTCCCTCTTACTTTTGTGCGTCTACCGGATAGCCGCGGCTGACGTAGCTATCGATAATCTTGGCGTAGACCTGCTTCCAACCGCCGGCGCGCTCTTCGGTTGGAATGCCGTCGGGCCAGACGCTGATGTAGAGATAGTGCAGTTCGCGATCAGCCAGGACATTCTCCACCCAGTGCTCGTTGCGCGGAGGCACAAAAGCTACCGCCGGCGCGCGCACCTGTTTCATCTCCCCGCCGATATAGACTCTAGCCTCGCCGGCCCAGAATAAATAGATTTGCATAAACGTGTCGTGGCTGTTGGACGGCGTTGTCGCGCCCGGCCGCACCATCTGCAGCACCGCCTCGCAAGCCCCGGTCACGTCGCGGGGCAACAACATCACAAACTCATTGCCGGCGCAGCGAAAGGGCTCGCCTTCGCTGAATTGCCTGATAAACATTGGTAGCTCCTGGAGCTAAATAGGTTAGAGTCTTTCCGCGGCCTGTAAAGCCCTCCTCATTTTATTGCCGTATTGCCGTGCGGCCAAAGCCGTGCCCTTCTGAAAACGAAACAGCCTACTGACTTGATCTCAAACCTCATTCAGAATTAGCGCAATTCTTCCTACCAGCCAATCGCTGGGCGACTCTTCGGGATCGATGACGATCACGTCTAACGGAAATGCGAGGTTGTGCGGGCGCAGGATGAGGCAGTTTGACTGGAATTCCGCATAGCGGAGCGTAAGGTGCGAGCCGTGGCGGATGGCGTAAAGGTTTGGGTGGCTGGGCCGGTAAGGAAGCAGCGAATTGTACTGGCGGTCGATGAGCGCAAGGGCCTCGGGCAGCACCAATGGCTCCATGGGGCCGGCGTCGGCTGCCGCAACGCGGACGGCGACAAAGCGTTGCCAGGCGCGGCGCACGTTCGTAGCTCGTGCGCGCACGGTTTCTAATGCCCCGGGAGGCAGATGCAACATCAGTTGGACTGCCGAAGGCCGGATGACTGGTTCGAAAAGGGCTGTGGCGTGCGAAACCACAGGGACCGCTCCGGCGTTCTCATCCTCCTGCCAATAAGCCGTCTGGGGCAGCGCAGGCAGCAGATCGGCAACCGTCAGGCGCTGCGCGGCCAGGATGCGGTCCATTGCCTCCAGCGAAAGCTGGCGCCGGCTGCGCAGAAAATTGGAGAGGTGGGGCTGCCCGAAGCCCGTCTGCCGAGCCAATAAGGAAATGCTGAGCGTTCCCCGCTGGATCCTTCTCAGCAGTTCCAGGCGGAGTCGCTCGTGCATCTGGCTGAAGTTCATCTGTGGAAAATTTGCCGCCAGCAATGGGCGCACCACCCCATTGCATTCTCATGGAAAAGCTATCAGGGCATGTTTGCCTTCATTTTCAGCGTTTGCTTGGCGGATGGAAAGCGAAGGATGGGAAACGTACAGGTAAGCGTTGACGGTAAAGAAGCAAATCCCTACATTAGGTTTACTTAATCACGTATTGGCTTGTGGGAATCCGGGGGAAAATGCGCTCTTGCTGTTGTTTAAGCAAGGGTGCAAATCTGCCCCCGGAGGCGGCGAATGAACATTGGCCGGTTCAGCTTGTTGTGTTCCGGGCTTCCTTGTCACCGTCCCGGCGATGTTCTTCAAGGGCGCCGGGAAGCAAGCCAGTCGAGAAATTCCAGGATCTGCGCACAAATAGTCATGACAAATAACGAGAGAGCACAGGTAGCAATCCCCAAATCAGAACAAGAGAAATCTGAGTTGCCCGGCCTGGTTCTCTTCACCCCGCGGAGCAGCACACAACATAAACCTCCGTCGGGAGACGAAACTAATATGGAGAAACCGTCATGGAAGTGCGCGTACAGTTGAAAGTTTGCGAAGGGTGCGGTTGCCTTTGGTATCGCGTTCAAACACACGAGAGTGTGTATTGCAAGGAGTGTGAGTTGAAACTGAGAGCGTTTCCAACCCCGGAGAGCCGCAAACGCCGCGGCCGTCCGGGCAGTAAGCAGTTGGCGAAGGTCTGGGCAGTGGCCGAAGTTATGGGCGGTGCGCTATGAGTGCAGCTCTCCAATTGCCCATGCCTTGGGAAGGCAGCGCCAGCCAAGCGGCATGGCGGATCGAACGCGCGAACTGGGAACGAAAAGCTGCGGCATGCAGCGAAGCCCGGCTGGCCTCGGCGCGGTCCCGGCCGCCGGCGAACCTGGCCTTCTACCGGAGACATACAGAGAGCATGTTGCGGCGCTACCTCTACGCGTCCATGCAGGTGGGCCGGGCGCCTTCCATCCTGGGCGAACCGGTGGCGCGGGGATGGGCCTCGAGCCGTCCCGTTCGCACCTTTGAGGACGCTGTGATCTTCGTCCTCGACATTGAGAAATGCCTGAGCAAGATCCCCCTGCTCGATCGGGAGATTCTGAGCCGGGTGGTGTTGCAGGAATATACGCAAGTCGAGACCGCCAGCTTGCTCGGAATGGCGGTTCGCACCATCGGGTACAAATTTCCTCTGGCTCTCGACCGCCTCACCGAGAAACTACTCGCGGCCAGTCTGCTGATTCTGCCGTACGGTAACGAAATAGGCGATGACAGCGATGAAAGCGAGGACGACTGATTGGGGAAGCGAGCGACGGTAGTGGGGCTGGCGGAGGCGAGCGGAGCCGGCCCCCTGCTGCCGTCGAGAACGGCTGGGGCGTTCCAGCTAGCTCAGTCGTCCTTGTCGCCGCCGATCTCCCAGGTCATTTTGAAGATGACGCCTGCGGGATTGCTGTGCTGGCCTGCACCAAGAGGCACGCCGATTCCGGCTTCGAGGCGGTGCAGCAGGTGCTTATAGATTCCCGGCGTCACATAGAAACTATTTTCGGCGGAATCGCGGCGACCGTTGAACTCCAATGTGGGAATCCAATGATGTGAGAGCGGCCGCACCGCGGCAATGTTGTATGCGAGCGATGTGTCGTCACCGAGTTCGGGACTCACGCTCGTGTGAATTTGCAGCCTGCCGAATGCCTTGGCCATCATCAGCTCCGGTTCGTAGCTCAGATCGCTGCGGTTGGTGAGCGGCGCGTCCACACCCATCGCCGCGCTCAGCGCGAAGGGGTGGTTGCCGCGGATGAACTGATAGAGAACGCTGATGTCGGCCACGCTCCAACTGGTTGGAATCTCGCTGGTGGACGTGGAGATGATGCCGTAAGGAGTCTCGAATCCCAACTGTAACCGATCCGTGAGGCCGTATTCGATGTCGAGATCGGCGGAGTCGCCGTCCATGGAGCCGCCCCGTCCGCGGAATGCCGCTGTGGCGACGGTGAATTGCAGCTCGCCATCTTCTTCGCTGCGAACCGCCTCGGAAAGAAAGAACTCTTCGATATAAACCGGCAAGGGGCCGTGGGCGCTTACCGGTGGCGGCAATCCCGCGGCGGATTGCGGAGCGAGGCGTTGGCCCACCGCAGCAATGGTTGTGCCAATAGACAGGCAGATACCGGCCATGCGCGCCCATGGGGCCACGCGAGTGCTTTTTTTCTTGAACAAAATGTCCTCGATTCCCTTTGCTTGGTCTGAAGCTCGCGCGGCTGGCGGCGAAAAAGGGCGCACGCGGACCGGCCGCTGGCATTGCGGATGCGGCAAGCGAGGGAATCAGATGCGAAGCGGGATGAGAGGAGGAGAGGTGCCAGAGAAAAGCGGCAACGGCGCGACGGAACGGCGCATCACGCAGGCAGGTTGCGGGCTGAGGCACGCGAAACGCAGTTGCGGGCAAGCTATGCGCACCGCGACAACAGCAACCGCAGCCAGAAGACCGGCGGCAATGGCGAACACTGCGACATGAAACTCCGTGTCGCTGGCGAGGCCCGGCGTCCGGTCCCAACTGTCGAAGACTTCCAGCACCGGAGCGAGCAACGCCGCGAAGAGCAGCACAATAAAGGCGCGCCGGAGGAAGTATCCGATCATGAAGAAATCTTACAGGACGAGCATGAAGTGCAGCGAACGGGTTTTCGATCGGATGAATTCCGATTTCATCATTCGGTTTCGTGCTGAATTCCGTTCAATCGGCAGCCGTTTGTTGCGCCGCTGGGAGCAGCCGCTGGTAGGCTGCGTAGACCCCTTCGAAGACGGAATCCCAACTCGCAGTGAGCGCATAGGCGCGTGCAGCCTGGCGCATCGCGGCATGGCGGGCAGGATCGGCGAGGATTTCCCGAATGGCCGATGTAAATTGATCGTCGGGCACGATGCGGCCGGTTTCGCCGTCACGGACAATGGTGCACGGGCCGCCGTCGGGCGTGACGATGGCAGGCACGCCGCTGGCCAGCGCTTCAAGCACCACGTTGCCGAAGGTGTCTGTGTGCGAGGGGAAGACGAATAGGTCCATGTTGGCGTACGCCCGGGAAAGTTCTTCGCCGCGCAGGACTCCGGTGAACTCCGCTTGAGGCATGCGCGCGCGCAGCCAGGCTTCGTCGCCGCCGTGGCCCACAATCATGAATTTTTTCTGGTCTTGAACGAGATCCTTTTCAATTTGGACGAGCAGTCCAATGTTCTTCTCGATGGAAAGACGCCCGACGAAGCCGAGGATGCGCACGGGATCATTCGGATCCCGCGTGCGCTTGGCGGGACGAAAGAGTTCGGCATCGACGCCGCGCGGCATCAAAGAGCAGTGGCGGCCGGTGGAGCGCTCAAGGAGCGCGCACAGCTCGGGATTGGGTGCGAAGAGCACCTTTGCCTTGCGGTAAAACCAGGCCGCAGTCGACATCGCGAGGTTTTCGATCTTTTGGCTCGTGGCTGCGGAGTGGCGCTTGGGCAACACGCGGAGAAACCAATTGGCGCGGCGCGCGGCGTATTCGTGTACATTGGTGTGCCAGCTCGCGGCCAGCAGCAGTCGACGGCGGTGCGCCAGGAATGCGCCAAGAAGCCCCACGTCGCTGGGGCCGGTGATGTGAATCAGATCGGGCTGGAATCGTTCGAGAACGCCGTCAATGAGCGAAAAGTGGCGCAAAAACGCGGGATCGAAGCGGAGATCCTTCTCGATGGCGAAGGAAAGAAAGCCGCGCGGCAGTTCGAGGGTCCAGACGTTGCCGTCTTCGATCAAAGCCTGGGAACGATTGCCCGCGCGCACGCAGAGAAAGGGGAGATTGCGCCGCCGCGCGAAGGCTTCAAAGTGACGGCTGGTGTGGGCGACGCCGTTCACCTCGTGGAACGAGTCGGGAAAGTAGGCGACGCGGGGGGTCATAAAGGCAGAGGGGCGAGCGGGGTTAGCGGAGTTAGGACGAATGCCTTTGCGAACACCATTAGCGCACCGACCGCATGACTTAGTAATCCCTCAGGTACCTGGGCGGGCGTGGACGCCGCACTACAGCCGGTCAGGAGACCGGCGCTACATTTCTGTGGTTGCGCGATCAGGCGGCTTCGAAACTAACTCCGCTAACACCGCTCACTCCGCTGTGTTACTCCTGCTCGCCCAGTGCCAGGCGCAACTGGTCACCTTCGCTCCATGCCATGCGCAGGCCTCCGGAGACGAGGCCGCGGCCCATAAGCTCCACCATGGCGAGGCACCAGCGCATAGCGCGCGGCGCCGTGCCGTTGGGCCAGAGCTCGCTCAGGGGGCGAACGGCTCCGTTCGTGTCGGGGTGGTAGACGCGCTCGTCCCAGTTACGCGAGCCTTGCGGAAATTCGGGATAGTAGCGGATGGCATCGATCGTCGACCGCAGGATGCGGTGCTTCCACGGCTCGGCGTACTGCGGCATAAAGAGCACCTGACTCTTCTTTTCGCGACGTATCTCGTGCACGAATTCGGTAAACGTGGCCGCGTTGGTAAGATTCACGTTGGCGTTCGGCTCCACGCCGTGACGGTCGCCGCCGGAGATGAGCAGCATGTTCCACTTCTCTGCCAGACGCCGTACCTGACGGTTCTCGTCCCAGTTGCGCAGGCCGTTCAGTTCCAGCGCGTGGAAGTATGCGCCGTTCTTCTGCAGGAACTCGTTGACCAGGAACTGATGCTTCTCGTTGCCGATCAGAAAGAGATCCCACATGGGATGGTTGAAGACCAGCAGCACATTGGGCTCTTCGTTGAGAGCCACCAGAATTTCAGTCAGGCGCGCGTCACTGGGGTTGGCGGTGTATTCCTCGAGGGTCGCCATCCACTCGGTGGCGCGGGCGCTGGGCAGGTTGTGCACGCCCAGGTGGAACGACTGCATGCCAGCGTAGGGCGCGCTCCACTCCACCGACACCGGAATTTGCCGCGCACTGGGCACGCTGCGCAGAAGCATCGGGGCCTTGATGTTGTCGTGGTCCGTGATGGAAACCATCGCCCCCAGGCCAAGTTTTTCAATCTGCGTGGTTTCCAGATCGAAAGCCAGCTTGGGCGTCATGGGCGGCGTCCAGTAACTCGCTGCATAATTGATGCGCACGCCATGGACCTGCTCGGCCCGCCGTTCCATGCGCGACAGCAAGGGCCGCATTACTGGGTACTGGTTTCCGAAGTTGGCTAGGAAATCCAGAGTTTCGGACGACTGATTGGTGTGACTGTGCAGCGACACACCGGTCCGAAAGTCCCTTGGGGCACCCGTATCGCGCCACAGGTACGAGATGGTGGATGTCGGCATTTCAGCTCCTTGTCAATCCGTCGTCAAACTCGGATTTCCACAGCCAGTATCGGGTGCAAGCCGTAAATATCCGGTTAAGAGCGTGCGAATTGCCCTTCAATTGATGCTGCTGATGCTGCGGTGGAATCAAGGAAGTTACCGAACCACCGGAAGATACGGGGAGAAGTGCCGGGGATTCGCGGACAATTCGGCTGCCTGGCTGACAAACTAAAGGAACCATGCGATCTCAGAGGGTGAGACGATTAAGCACGTCCTAGTCCAAAGCAGTTTCTTCCGCAGCATCACCCAATGTGCCCACGGCGGCGGCCGCTTGGGGCACGATTCATTTATCCATTCTATGCTTTTGGGCTATCGACCACTGGTCTATGCTTTCTTGGTTTTTGCCAGCTCGGGTCCCAGAAAATCGTCGATGTTCGAGCCGGCCATCAAATCTTCGTCGGGCGCAGGTTTGCCGGCCTTGAGCGGTGCGGCTGGTACGGCCGCGGTCTCTGCGGATAAATAGTTCTCCGTCAGCCCTTTGCGCAAAAGTTCGAAGGCCTGCTCGGGTGTGTCGGCGTATTGAAAGAGGTCGACATCCTTGGGCGAGATGGCGCCGGTGTCGACAAGCACTTCGAGGTTGAAGACCTTCTTCCAGTAATCCGATCCATAAATAAGGACGGTGATCTTCTTATTTACCTTCTGGGTCTGGGCCAGGGTGAGGATCTCAAACATCTCATCGAGGGTGCCGAAGCCGCCGGGAAAGACGACGAGGGCCTTGGCCAGATAGGCAAACCACAGCTTGCGCATGAAGAAGTAGTGGAACTCGAAGTTGAGCGAGGGCGTGATGTAGGGATTTGGCCTCTGCTCAAAGGGCAGCAGAATATTCATGCCGATGGTTTTGCCGCCGGCCTCGTAAGCCCCGCGATTGGCGGCTTCCATAATGCCGGGACCGCCGCCGGAGGTGACGACGAAACGATGCTTGCGCGAGGGGACGGTCTTGGCCCAGTGCGTGAGCAGTTGCGCAAGTCGGCGCGCATCCTCGTAGTAGCGGGCCATCTCCACCGCGGCCACGGCGCGCTTCCGTTGCAGCTCAGTTGCCTGGCCCGCGGCAATCTCCACGGCCTTGGCAGGCTGCTCGTGACTGGGAGCGGGCTGCACCGATCCGGTGTTGTCGAGAAGTTCGAGGGCATGGTCGGCTTCTTCGCGTCCGCGAAAGCGCGCAGAGCCGAAGAAGACTACTGTGTCCTGAATCTGCTCGCGGCGAAAGCGCGCCAGCGGCTCGAGATACTCCGAGATGATGCGGATGGGACGGCCGTCGGCGCTGTTGAGGAAGTTGGTGTTCTCATAGGCGAGCGGTGCGGCATCGAGCGGCGGAGGCGCGCCGCCGCCGGGAATGACGGCGTGGGCCGCTGCTGCAGAAGCTACGGCTTGAGAAGATTCGCCGTGGCTCTTCTGATTCCCGGCTTGCCGATCTCTATTCTCTGATCTCTGTTCTCTGTCTTTCATCGTTCAACCATCCCGGTGCCGAACGGCATCTTGAAATGCGATCCATAGATTCAGCAGGCCCATCCCTGAGACGAGACCGCGCACGGCGCCGGTGTGGGCAATATTGCCGAGCGCAGGAAACTGCAGGAAGATCGGATTCTGATCCCAAAAGGCATGCCACCAGGGCGTGTAGCAAATGGCCAGACCGATATACATGCGCAACATGACGCGCAAAAACAGTTCGACGCGTTCCAGCCAGCGAGGAACATGATGACGCGGTTGCGTTGCGCTGTTGGACTCGGGCGTCGCGCCTGCAGTGGATTCCGAAGTTGGCCCAGACAATGGAGCCGGGCTCACTGCGAGCGTTGGCGATGGCGATTCCGGCTGCTGAGGCATTCGTTTGCTTGTATCCGCTGTCCACGATGTCCTTCGGCCATTCAATTGATACCACGCCTCGGGACACAGGCGCGAAGCCCGAGCCCGGCTGAGGGACGCCGTATTGCCACGGTAACACAGCGAGAGCGGAAATTCAGTGGCCGGCAGTGCGCAGTTTCCAAATTGCCGATCATGCTCCCGGTACCGGGGATTTGGATCAAACACCTAGCGCGTCGCGAGAAATAATCTGCAGGGTTGCGCTGGACTTGACGACAGAATTGCTGTGTCTTCCGCAATACCTTGCGGTCAGTTGATGATCTCTCTGGACTATTGCCCAGAAGTGCTTCGGCGAACTCCGGATCAACGGACTCCGCCGCTCGATTACGACGCTTTTGCCACTTCACAAACTTCTCCCTCGCCGCGCATAAGCGCG
>JBEKPD010000070.1:0-32441 GCA_049521075.1 Occallatibacter sp. | reverse complement strand
CGGGTTTGCGATTTACGGGCGTCGTGGAGAGCACGGGGTACGGTGTTACACCCGATCCTTCGCTCCTGGGCCGATTCACGTCCGGCCTGCCCGACGTACAACGCACGCTGAGCTGGGTACACTTGGCCAGCCGCTACCCCGTCCGCATCCGGATTCAGTCACCGCCCTCTGACGGAATTCGTCTTGGAGAATCTGCAGTGGTAGTTATCCGCGGATACAAACGGAAGCCTTGATATGGCGACCCGAGCCGCTCAACTCCGCCACCAGCCGGCAAGCCGAGGTGCCTCCTGGCTTTGGTTTCGCGAATTCATCCGCTGGGAAGTTGCTCCGTATCCAGGGCGCGTCAATACAGTTATTCGGATGACGGTCACGGCTACGCTGGTCATGCTCATCGTCGAGACTTTCAGCATTCCTAACGCGTTCCTGGCTGCTATCTTTGCGATTCTCTTAGCTCGCGAAAATCTCGCCGCCACCTGGCGTGGGGGGAGAACGATCGTCCTTGCATTCGTCGGCGCGAGCCTCTATACCCTGCTCGGCGTGATACTGTTCCGCGGTTATCCCTTTACTCATTTCTTCTGGGTAATCGGAAGCCTGTATCTGATCTTTTTCGTTATACGCACGACAACTAACTACGCAGCCGCGCTGGGTTTCGCCCTTCCGATTGGCGTTGCCCTGCCGATATGGGACCGCTCCTCGCCAAGCCAAGTCCAAGTGGAGAATACTCTCTGGCTTGTCCTGATTATCGCCGTAGGTGCCGGTGTCACTGTGGGAACCGAAGCGATATACCGCATTTTCGATCGTTCCGATCCGCTCATCGCATCCGTCGACGATCTGTTGCTCGCAGTGCAACGGGTAGCGGAAAGCATTGCCGCTCACCGTGCCCCACCGGAATCGGTCCTCGACAAGATTTTTCAATACAATATGATCGGCACCGGCCGACTTAGAATAACGTTGCAGCGCCAAGGCGTGGACCCGACCCGGCGGGCGCAGCGTAGCGCCCTAATCTCGCTGGCGGGCCGGCTCATTGGTCTTGCCGCGAATCTCGCGCACACTTCCCCTCAGCCCGGCGACGACGACGCGATCCGTCTGCGCGCACTTTCTGAGAAGCTCGATTCAATCCGATCGCAGCTCCGCGAGTCAGGGGGCATTTCCGCGTCTCCTCCTGTGCTCGAGGGGCAGCTGTCCTCTAACTTCCCCATGCTTCAAGAGATGGAACAAGCCGTCGCACTTATTACCGAAGTCTTTCGGCGCGATGAGATCGTCGATGGTTCTCAGAAGGCGTCAGGACAGGGCTGGTGGCGCGCTTTGTTATTGCCCGATGCATTCCAGAACCCGGAATATGTGCGCTTCGCCTTTGCCGGATGCCTAGCTGCCAGCGTTTGTTACGTACTCTACAACGGTCTCGACTGGCCCGGCATCGGCACCACGAGCGTGCTTACTTGCATCGTTACTGCGCTGAGCACAATTGGCACTTCGCTCCAGGCGCAATTTCTCCGCCTTACCGGATTTGTTATTGGTGGGCTGGTCATGGGGATTTCGGCGCAGGTTCTGATCCTACCCGCTATCGACACTATCTTCGGGTTCACTCTCTTTTTTGCGGCTGGGACCGCGGTCGCCGCGTGGTTCGCCACCTCCAGTCCACGGCTTTCCTATCTTGGCGTGCAGATGGCGCTCTCCTTTTACTTCGTCAACCTGCAGGATTCCCACATCCAGACCGATCTCACAATCGCGCGCGATAAGATAGCTGGCGTGTTATTGGGCATTCTAGCCATGGGCTTTATCTTCGACCGATTCGGAACAAAGAGCGATACGGACCAGTTGCAGAAACTGCTGGTAAAGAACGTGCGCATGCTAGCACAACTCGTAGTTTGCCCCGTGGAACGCGGCAGAGGCATTGCCGCTTCCGAGATCAGCCGCCTCCGCAGTCAGATCAATGACAACTTCGCCGGCCTGGAATCGCAGACGGATACCATGCGGTTTGAGTTTGAGTTTCGTCATCGGCGCGAGAAAGACGTTGCCGAGTGTGATCGGATTCAGAGAGCTCAGCCAGCGTTGCGCTCGATCTTCCTCCTTGAACTCACTCTTCTCGCACATCGGGGGCGACGAGAGATCGACTCCGAATTGACCCCACAGCAAAATCAGGCGCTGGATCATTTTCTAAAAGAATTTAGCGATAAACTCGCGAACATTGCCGCATGGATCGTACACGAAGAGAGCGCGCCTGCGCGCATCAGCGATGATTCCATCCGGCTACTACAGCAAACCTTCGAGAACCCCAGCTCCCCAAACTCGCAGGCTATCACTGATATTTGTCAGAAGATGGTCTCCTCTTTCCTTATGCTGCGGAGCGAGTGCTGACAAAAGACCTATAGGGTACTTTGCGAAGAGAAACAAGAGCACCGAGAGAGCACCCAAAATTTGCCTCTCTTCCAAGTTGCGCACGAGACCACGCGAAGACGGCCCCAATTCAGGGCCGTCTTCGCGTGGTTGGTATCCTGCGTTAGCTTGCTTTCTTGTGCGCAAGGTTGTGGACGCTTTCATCCTTCGGCGTAACCTCGCTTAGTTTGCCTGTTGACAAATCAAAAACAAATCCACGAATGACTACGTCCGAAGGAATCCACGGGTGCGATCTAAGTTTCAGCACCTGCTTTTGTGTCGCTCTATTCACGTCGGAATAGCAGTGGAATTTATCGGGAGCTACTGCCCAAACGCCGCATTGTTTGTGAATGTGCTCCTCGAACTCTTCCTCCGAAAACATTTCCATTCCGCAGCCAGTGTGCCCCACGATCATGATTTCTCGCACGCCCAGAACATGAATTGAAAACATGAGAGACCGCACAACATCTTCCGTTGCTGCCGTTCCCACGTTCCGAATCACATCCGCATCGGCGGGTTTGATGTCTAGCCATTCGAGCAGTTTGTTCAGGCGAGGGTCCATACATGTGAGGATTGCAATCTTCGGAGCCGGCTTGTTTGCCAGCGAAGGATCATGGTGCTCTGCGTTCTTGCGGTTTACCGCAATCGCGCGGTCGATTAAGCTCATTTGGATTCTCCCAATCGTGCTACAAGTCCCTGTGGCTCACGCGACCTTGATCGCGAGGCTCATGTGGTAATTAGGCCCGAGGAACTGAATTGCAACAATTGGACGAAGGTATCGACCGATACCTTCGTCCGATCGAAGTGGACTGTGACTTTTCTACGATCACGCTGGATAACATCGGAACTATGTGTCTATAGGTCTAACTCGATTGGTGATACTGATATCGAGCAACAGATCAACGCGTTGCCAAGCGCCGGTCGATCAAGTGGCTCCGGCGCGTACCGGAGCCGGCCGTCCAGAATGCCGCACTCGCACGTGTGACACACGCCCGTCCTGCAAGACCACCTGACAGGGACGTCGCATGCCTCAGCCAATTCGAGTATGCTCTTGAACCGGGTGTCCTATGGCACAGCTAAACCACTTCGCGTAGATGACACGATGGGGCCGGTTCCAAAAGGAACCGGAGAATGCGGTGGCCTTACTTCTGCTTTTGTCACACCGGGCTCAATCCCGTCCACGGCTCCGAACACTTCCTGATGTATCGCATCTTCTGGCGCACCCAAAGCGATAAGATCGCGGTTTATATCCTTCAGAAATGTGGATGGCCCGCACACGTAAAAGTCAGCCCCAACGGGGATTGCAAGCTGCTTCAAACTTGCGAAATCTCAGTGTCCTCGAATGTCGAAGTCGATGCCAGGCCGATCAGTCGGATCTGGTTTGCTGTATGCGATTGCCGAACGACTTCCGGGAATAGCGGCCAGCAGTTGCCGGGCTTCGTCGGCAAGAACATGCAATTTCGCGTTGCGCGTAGCATGTACCCACCACACTTCACGGGGAGATTCTGTGCTACCAGATGCGAGAGCGTGAAGCTTCGAAAGAACCGGGGTGACGCCAATTCCGGCGCTCAACAGAACAACTGGTTTCGCGCCCGGCCGCAAAATGAATTCGTCCCGCGGCGCGCTGATCTCCAATTTGTCGCCGACCTGCGTTGCGTCGACAAGATGGTGTGAGCCCTGGATTGCCATTATGGATTCCATTCTTGTCTGCTTGGAGAAAGCCATTAAATGATCCCTTCCATCCCGGACTCAGGGCGGGGATACGAGCGGCGATCGCTATGCGGTTGAGATCATGGTTCGCCGAATAGAGCAGAGAATCAATTTCAGCGACCGAGATCCTTTCGGGTCCATCCGCGATCTTCCGAATTTCGTCTCCAGCACCAACTTCGCCTTCCATGATGACGCGGCAATAAAATCCTGGCCTGCGATGCGAAACAAGCAGAGCCGCCGATTTCAGACGTTGCAGTCCAAGCACTGGACTGCCAGGCGGCGGAATCTCCGACCAAGCCTGCTCATTCTTCGCGCCGAATATCTCTCTACTGTTTCTCCCGTACTTCTTGATTAAGCCGAAGGCGCCCACGTAAAACCATTGGATAAAGGTATAGCCGGTGTCGCCTTCCAGAAGGAGATGCATTCAGCGCGTCCGATGAAGCTGGATACGAGAAGAATACCTGTGCTTTGGTCCAGTCCAGGTTGTTACAGAGAGCCACATGCGATGTTCTTGGAGTGCGCTGATGCAATCCCCCCGACGAGATTTACAATCACATGAATCTCGCGCCGGGCATCCGGACAAACCGAACAATATTGTTTTGCCGCGAGCCGTCACCTCCGCAGGCTCTCCTGAATCTAAGTGAAGTGAGAAGGTACGCTCGAATGACCTGGCGTCCAGCAATAGTCCGCTCATGATCGAGTTTTTCTGCGGCTGGCATGCCAGGGGCGCCGAACTGGTTCGTATGGAGAGGAAACAATGCCGACATCTGTTACAAATGCTCCGAGCAGCCTATCTGCCAAGCCGCTGACTGAATCCACCGCCTGGAAAGCCCTCAATGCACACTTCGAGCAGGTCCGTAAAGTACATTTGCGGGATCTCTTCGCGTCTGATTCTGGTCGTGGAGAGCGGTTGACCGCTGAGAGCACAGGCCTGTTTCTGGACTACTCCAAGAATCGCGTCACAGACGAAACCGTGAAGCTGCTGATCCAGTTGGCGCGGGAGTCCGGTCTGCAATCGCGGATCGATGCGATGTTTCACGGCGACAAGATCAATACGACAGAAGGACGCGCGGTTTTGCACGTTGCCCTGCGTGCACCGAGGGGAAGCTCGATTTTTGTGGACGGGCAGAATGTGGTTCCCGAAGTCCATGATGTGCTGGACAGGATGAGTGCGTTTGCTGACCGCGTACGAAGCGGGGAGTGGAAGGGCTACACGGGAAAGCCGATCCGCAATGTGATCAATATCGGCATTGGCGGCTCCGATTTGGGGCCGGTAATGGCCTACGAAGCCTTGCGCCACTATTCCCAGCGCGACCTGACATTCCGCTTCGTATCCAACGTCGACGGCACAGATTTTGCCGAGGCAACGCGCGATCTGAATGCTGAGGAGACGCTCTTCATCGTCTCGTCAAAGACCTTCACCACACTCGAGACGATGACGAACGGGCATACAGCCCGCGCCTGGGCGCTTGAGACTTTGAAGGACTCGGCGGCAATCGCCAAACATTTTGTCGCCGTGTCGACGAATGCCGCCGGCGTGAAGGAATTCGGCATCGACACCGCCAACATGTTCGGGTTTTGGGATTGGGTCGGCGGACGCTATTCGATGGACTCTGCCATTGGACTGGCAACGATGCTGGCGATTGGCCCGGATAATTTTCGCGCCATGCTCGACGGCTTCCACCAGATGGACGAGCACTTCCGAACCGCGCCCTTTGAGCGTAATCTACCAGTTCTCCTGGGACTGCTTGGGGTGTGGTATACCGATTTCTTTGGCGCGCAAACTGTGGCCGTTCTGCCTTACGAGCAATACCTGAAGCGGTTCCCGGCCTACCTGCAACAGTTGACCATGGAGAGCAATGGCAAGCATGTGACTCTCGGCGGGAAGAGAGTGGATTATGCGACCGGCCCCATCTATTGGGGCGAGCCAGGCACCAACGGCCAGCATTCCTTCTATCAACTAATCCATCAGGGGACGAGGCTGATTCCCTGCGACTTCATCGGCTTCGGCGAATCGTTGAACCCGCTCGGACGCCATCATGACACGCTGATGGCAAATGTCTTTGCGCAGAGTGAGGCGTTGGCATTCGGAAAGACGCCGGAGCAGGTTAAAGCCGAGGATACGCCGGATTGGTTGGTTCCGCATCGCGTCTTCGAGGGCAACCGGCCGTCGAATACTATCCTCGTTGAAAGGCTCACGCCGGAAGTACTTGGCAAATTGGTTGCGCTCTACGAGCACAGCGTCTTCACGCAGGGAACCATCTGGCAAATCAATTCCTTTGACCAGTGGGGAGTCGAACTGGGCAAGGTGCTTGCACAGCGCATCATTCCGGAACTGGAGAATCCCGTTGAGCCGGCCTTGAAGCACGATAGCTCAACAAACAATCTGATCACGCGCTACAGAAAGCTCAAGGATAAGAAATGACTGTTAGCAGCTATCGACAGCCTCTCTACACCCAGCCCTTCGATCATAGTGGCTCGTTCCAGATAGACGACCTGACTCCGATCGTATTCATTGTAGACGGCGATATCTTCGTGCGCGAATCGCTGGAGGCGTTGATTCGCTGCGCAGGCTGGCATCCTGTGGGCTTCGCATCGGCGCAGGAATTCCTGGCTCATCCGCGGGTTCGTGTTCCAAGTTGCCTGGTCCTTGACGTCACGCTACCGGATCTCAACGGACTCCATTTGCAGAACTGCATTGCGGCGGATCGCTTCAAGTTGCCGATCATTTTCATTTCGAGTCAGTGCGACGTACCAACCACAGTGAAGGCCATGAAGGCTGGAGCTCAAGAGTTCCTGACGAAACCGTTCAATGATGAAGTTCTTTTGAATGCCATCCGCAATGCGATCGAGCACAGCCTGGCGGCTCTGAGGCGTGAGTCGGAGATACAAGCACTGCGGATCCGTTACGCATCATTGACGGCCCGGGAAAGCCAAGTCATGGCGCTAATTGTCTCTGGCTTGTTAAATAGACAGGCTGGGGGTGAACTGGGAATCAGCGAGAGCACTGTTAAGGCACATCGAGGGAAGGTCATGGAAAAGATGAAAGCCAGCTCCCTTCCGGATTTGGTGAAAATGGCCGCCCGGCTCGGTCTTTCATCGCCTCTCCGCAAATACGGTTCAACGACGCCTTATCTCTACATCGATTGGAGACGCAGTCTACTAGACGAGCCCGTCTAAGTGTTCATATGGTGAGTAATCGAGCGCGCTGACCCGCACGCTCGCTACTACAACATCCAGGTGAAGGAGCGAACTCAATTGTCCTGGAGGAAAACATGCGATACGTTCGTCTAATTGTTTTGCTCCCTTACTTCAGGCTTAATTGCTATGTCGAGCTGCATCCGAAGACTTCGGATGCGGCCACTGAGGGGAAGAAGTCGACCGGTCTGCGACAAGCAGCTGTATGGAGGACATATGCAGGACATAAGAAAGGTTTTAGAATTTGCACGAAAGAATGGGGTCGCGCTCGGTCATTTCAATGTCGCCGATTTGGTTCTGTTGAAGGCAGTCTTCTCTTCCGCGCAGGAACTCGAGGTTCCGGTGATCGTCGGTGCGTCCGAGGGCGAGCGCGAGTTCATGGGAGCGCGTCAGATTGCGGCTCTGGTGCGAAGTTTGCGGGAAGAATTCGATTTCCCTGTTTTTCTTAACGCAGATCATACACACAGTCTGGAAAGGGCTATTGAAGCCGCGAAAGCCGGGTTTGACAGCGTCGTCTTCGACCTTTCCGCGCTGCCGTTTGAGCAAAACGTGCGCCAGACTAAAGAAGCGGTTGAGGCTCTGAAAGCAATCAATCCTGCCATCCTGGTTGAAGGAGAGATCGGCAATATCGGTACGGGGTCTGAGATACATGAACTCGCTCCAGATCTGTCGAAATACTTGACCACTCCAACAGAAGCAAAACAGTTTGTTGAGTTCACGGGAATTGACGTGCTGGCTCCCGCAGTCGGTAACATGCACGGCATGTCCCAGAAGATGGTGGAGGGAGAAAAGAAGAAACGCCTGGATATCGAGAGAATCGCTCAAATCAAGACGGCGGCGCGGGTTCCGCTTACTTTGCACGGCGGATCGGGAACCGATGATGAAGATTTACGACAGGCGATCGCCGCTGGAATCAGCATTATTCACATCAACACCGAACTGCGAGTCGCGTGGAGAAGCGGCCTGGAGGCGGGCTTGGCCGCGCAGCCTAATCAGGTTGTCCCCTATAAGATCCTGCCATTTGCAGTTGAATCGGTGAAGCAGGTGACTCTCGCGCGCTTGAGGCTGTTCAATCACATTGGGCAACCCGCTAGTGAGGAGAAAAATAGGGTGACTTCGAGAGTGCGAGAACAACAGACGGTATCTTAGGGAAGCTCTGAACATGTGATGTTTTTTGAAATAGGCATCTCCTGAGCGACTAAACCCGTCATTATTTTATGGCATTTGCGGCACGACTAAAGCCGTGCCCCTTCAAGACAACGGTTTGTTCACGCGTTGCGAGGTACGTATTCACGGCAGCAATTCGCGCTGCGATTCACACTTCAGCAAAAGGGAGATTCCAAAGATGCCCACGACTACCAGTATTGCTTCACTTTCACTCGATCAGCTTTCAATTGACACTTTGCGCCTGCTCGCCGTGGACAGCGTTGAGAAGGCCAAGAGCGGCCACCCTGGGGCGCCGCTGGGCTGCGCACCGATTGCGTACCTTCTGTTTCACAAGCTGATGAAGCATAATCCCGCGCACTCGAAGTGGACCAATCGGGATCGCTTTGTGCTGTCGAACGGACATGCGTCGATGCTGCTCTACGGAACGCTGTTTTTGTCGGGCTATAAAGTCACACTCGACGACCTGAAGGGCTTCCGGTCGTGGGGATCGAAGACGCCGGGGCATCCCGAATATGGATGGACGGACGGCGTAGAAGTGACGACGGGGCCGCTGGGACAGGGATTCGGCATGGCGGTGGGAATGGCCATCGCGGAGAAACATCTGGCGGCGACGTATAACAAGCCGGGCTTCAATGTGGTGGATCACCACACGTATGTGCTTTGCGGCGATGGCGATTTAATGGAAGGCCTATCGCACGAAGCAGCGTCAGTGGCCGGGACATTGAAGCTGGGCAAGCTGATTGCGCTTTACGACGACAATCTGATCTCCCTTGATGGGCCGACAGAGTGGAGCTTCACCGAGGACAGGTACAAGCGGTTCGAGGCCTACAACTGGCACGTGCAGCGCGTGAAAGATGGAAACGACCTGGACGCAATTGAAGCGGCGATTGCAGCGGCGAAGGCCGTAGAAGATAGGCCGTCATTCATTGCCGTGCGCACGGTGATTGGGTACGGAAGCCCGAGAGCCGGTACGAATAAGGTGCACGGCGAGGCGATGGGGCCGGCGGACGCAGCCGCGACGAAGAAGTTCTTCGGATTCCCAGAAGATCAGAGCTTTTATGTGCCCGATGATGCACTGGCCAACTGGCGTAAGGCGGTAGAGCGCGGCACTGCGCAAGAAGCGGAGTGGAACAAGCTGTTCGCGGGATACAAAGCTGCGTTTCCCGACCTGGCGGCGGAGTTTGAGCGGACACACGCGAGCAAGCTAAGAGCGGGATGGGAAAAATCGATCCCCAGCTTCGGCGCCGAGAAGTCCATGGCGACGCGCAACGCCGGCCAGCAGGTAATGAACGCGATCTTCAACGACGTGCCGGAACTGTTGGGCGGCGCGGCGGATTTGACGACATCGACCAAGACGATCTTCAAGTCGAGTCCGCATTTTGCCGACGATCCAGCGGGGCGCAATGTGTTTTTTGGCGTGCGCGAGCTGGGAATGTGCGCGGCGGTGAACGGAATGGCGGTGCACGGAGGGCTGCGGCCGTTCGGGTCGACGTTCTTTGTGTTTTCTGACTACGCGAAGCCGGCTCTGAGGATTGCAGCCCTTATGAAGGCGAACTCGCTGTTTGTGTTCACGCACGATTCAATCGGCTTGGGCGAGGACGGACCGACGCACGAGCCGATCGAACACCTGACGGCGCTGCGCGCGGTGCCGAACATGACAGATTTTCGCCCAGCGGATGCAAATGAGACGGCGGCAGCGTGGCGGCTGGCGCTGGAGCGCGGCGGGCCGACGTTCTTTGCGCTGACGCGGCAGGATCTGCCGGTGATCGACGCAGCCAAGCATGACATATACGGCGGCGTAAGCAAGGGAGCCTACGTTCTGGAGGACGCGGCGCATCCGCAAGTGGTTTTGATCGCGACGGGGTCAGAGGTTTCAGTGGCTCTGGGTGCGGCCAAACTGCTTGCCGCGGACGGAATCTCGGCGCGTGTGGTCAGCATGCCAAGCTGGAAGGTCTTCGAGGAGCAATCGGCAGAGTACAGGGCCAGCGTGCTGCCGGCGGATGTGCCCAAACTGGCGGTGGAAGCGGGCGCGACGCTGGGCTGGTGGAAGTATGTGGGCGCCGGTGGCGACGTTGTTGGGCTCGATCGGTTTGGTGCGTCAGCGCCGGGAAAGATCGTGATGGCCGAGCTTGGATTCACGCCGGAGAATGTCGCGGCGAGGGCAAAAAAGCTGGTAAAACAGCGGAGCTAGCCGCGCTTCGCGCGCGTCAGGGTTCTTCGCAAAAGAGGAGGAGATGCGCCATGCCTGACCCCTCGCAGTTCAACACCGATCACACTCATCCGGGCCGGTGGACGATCACCTTCAGCAACCCGCCGATCAACATGTTTGTTCCTGCAACGATCGTCGAATTGGGAGCGCTAATGACCGACCTCGAAGCGGACCCTTCCGTCAAGGTCGTAGTATTCCAGTCGGCGAATCCCGATTTTTTCATCGCCCATCTCGACGTAGCCAAGGCAGTTGAACGGCCAGAGGTGCTGGGCCTTTGGCGCGACTTTGTGCTGCGCCTTTCGTCCACGCCGGTCGTGAGCATTGCCAAGATTCGCGGCCGCACGCGCGGCATCGGTAACGAGTTCGTACTGGCCTGCGACATGCGCTTCGCCGGCCGGCAAAGCGCCCTGTTCGGCAACCCCGAGGTCGGCGTCGGACTGGTCCCGGGCGGCGGAGCGCTGGAATGGCTCCCACGCTTGGTCGGCCGCTCGCGTGCACTCGAGTTCCTCCTCAGCGGCGACGATTTCGATGCTGATATAGCCGAGCGCTATGGCTGGGTAAACCGCACACTGGACGATGACCACCTCGACTCGTTTGTCGATGCGCTCGTCCGGCGTCTGGCCTCGTTCGACCGTGAAGCGCTAGGCGCGGTAAAGACCCAGGTCAATCGCTTCGGGACGCCGACAGCTACCGAGCTCCAGTCGAGCACCGACATATTCTTCTCTGCCCTGGCCTGGCCCGGTCAGCTGGCGCGCCGTGCCAAGGTCCGTAATATGGGTTACGGCGTTCCAAGCGACTTCGAATTCAACTTCGGCAGACACCTGCCTGCGCTTGGGCAAGCGGACGGCGATGACACGGGTACGCAGCAATAGCGCATTGGCATAGAGGAAACCTATGTCCCATCATTTCGATACCAAACTTGCGAAAGAGGATCCAAGCCTGAACGTGTGTGATCTCTATCTGTTTCAGGGCGCTCCTGACACAACCGTGATGGCGATGACTGTCAATCCCGATGTTGTCCTCTCTGCACCGGATACTCTTCACATTGAGGGTTTGTATGCCTTCCGTCTGGACCTTACTGGTGACGCTCGCGAAGACGTTGTCTTCAAGTTCAGGTTCAGCGAACCTAGACATGTGAACGGGGACGAGCATGTCCATGTTCAGAAGTTTCAGGTCCGTAGAGCCACTGGCGACGCTATCGGCGGGGACAAGGGCGAGCTTTTGATAGATGGCGATACGGGCCAAGTCCATAGCCAGTCTGGTATTCGCGCCTTCGTCGGGATCGCTCCCGATTTGTTCGCCGCCGACGCTGTCGCAATGCGTGATCTCCAGAAGGCCTTCTACAACGAACACAGGTATGACGGGGATGCGTTCCTGCGCCAGGGTCAAAACTTCTTCAACAATCGCAATATCACTGCGATTGTCCTCGAAGTCCCAAACCATCTGATCGGCGAGGGAATGGTTCATGCCTGGGCCACGGTGTCACTTTACGGTCATGCTCCCGAGATGCAGGTGTCACGCTTTGGCCTGCCGATGATCACGCACCTCTTTCTCAACGATCCCGGCAACCAAGAGGTGAAAGAGATCTTCAACAAATCGGTGCCATCAGATGACATTGCTTTATTCTCGGGATACATCGCAGACTATACCCAGAAGATGACCACCTACGCAGGATCTGTCACGAACCCGGAAGAATACGGAAAGCAAATGGTCTCTCGACTATGCCCGAACACCTTGCCCTATGAATTAGGAACAGCAGCTGCATTTGATCTGGCGGGATTCAACGGGAGGCCACTGGGCGATGATGTTCAGGATGTGATGCTTACATTGGCGACAAACAGACCCCTCCAGGATGGCGCTGCCCCTGATCGCAATCGCATCCGTACCGAGTTCCCATATTTTGGTGAACCCTACTCGAAGGAAGAACAGAAGGATGTCGTACCATGGCACCCAAGAAAGCAGACAATGACGCCCGCATGAACAAAAGAGAGCAGTCTCGGCGCGCATTAACGAACATAAATTTCCGTTGTCGAGCAAGTAGCGGTGCTAGGAACGGCAGTCATCAGCGTCGAACCTTCCCACCCCGCTAGCTCTGCTAACTCCGCTCTTGAAAGGATCGACGTGAAGCTGGTCGTTAGTTCCGACCATGCGGGATTTCCTCTGAAGGAGGACGTGCGCGCAAACCTTGCTGCGGCAGGCCACGAAGTGGTCGACTTGGGTGCGTACAAGGTTGAGCCCGAGGACGACTATCCCGATTTTGCAGAGAAAGTGGGCGAAGCAATTAAGGCTGGCATGGCGCCGCGCGGGATTCTCATCTGCGGATCGGGAGTGGGCGTCTGCGTGGCGGCCAACAAGATTCCCGGAATTCGCGCCGGGATTTGCCACGACACGTATTCGGCGCATCAGGGCGTGGAGCACGACGACATGAATGTGCTTGTGCTTGGGGCGCGAATTATCGCGCGTCGCCGGCGTACGAGCTTGCGCACGCGTTCGTTGGAGCCACGTTTCAGGGAAAGGAAGCGAGATTTCAGCGGCGGTTCAAGAAGGTGTTAGCGATCGAAGCAAAGTATTTGTGCAAAGATGGTTCGGCGAACCCGGCATAAATGCGCGCGGATCTGCCGTCGTGAAAAAGTGCTCTTTATCGGGTGCCAAGCCGAACAAGATGCGACTCAACGCGGCTCAGCGCCTGGAGAACCTGCATTCTATTTTAGAACTCGTATAAAATATTCATTCTAAATTATTTATAGAAAATCCATCCAAACGCGCCGATTTGGCAAAATTGCACTTCCGAGCTGCTCAATCGACGCTGCAAATCTCTCCTCACATATAAGGCCCGGAAGCGTGGGCGCTGCAGGATTCGAACTTGAGGCGTTTTCGCGGCGTCCGAGCCGCGAGCCGAAATCCTGAGTCCGCCAAGACCGGCGCGCGAACTCGTGCACAAGGCAGCAATGCCTGTGCGAGCGAGGAGCGAGCGGCTGCTCCATGCAATGGTGGGCGCTGCAGGATTCGAACCTGCGACTTCCACCGTGTGAAGATGGCACTCTACCGCTGAGTTAAGCGCCCGGAAATGGGCTTTTGAGGGGTACGATCGCCGTACAGAGCCGGGAAAACTCCCCGTTAATGTACAGTGGTCTTTCCTTCCTTGGCACTAGCCTGAAACCGCCAATGCAGGAAGGCCGCCCGAGACGGCGTCCCGTAGGGTAGAGTAACACCAGCAGGGCTTTACGGCCAAATCCTGCGCCTGTTGGCGTTGTGACTTTCGCTGAACGCGGCGGCCTAAGGGCTTGGGCGATTGGTCGGAAAACCGGGGTATGTTCAGGAAAGCGCATTCAATTCGCCAGGCAAGTAAGCTCCCGTTTGACGGGAGGGCCGTGCTGGGCTCTGTTTCCGGCCTGGCTGGTTCCGAATTGCCGCCCTCGGCTTCGGGCCGAACGAGCCAGATTGCCGCCTTTTCCAAGAGCGGCTCGCCCGACCCCGGCGAGGACGGCTCGGAAAGCGGAAATTCCGGGCAAGAAACCCCTTACGAGGCGCAACCTTCCGGCGAAAATGGGGTTCCAGAAGATATGGCGACGATGGTCCTTAATGGCGGGTCATTGGGCGCGGGTCAGGCCCTCCGGCCGGGAGCGCCGGACGCGGGAGCGAGCGCCCGGGCGGAACTGGATCCCAACAGCGATGCCGCCATCATGCTCCGCGTCGCCGAGGGGGACGAGACCGGCTTTACGTACCTGGCGGAAAAATACCACCGGCCCATGATTCATTTCCTCTTCCGGATGGTAAACAACCAGGCAATTGCGGAAGAGCTGGCACAGGAAGTGTTTTTACGCGTCTATCGTGCCAGGGGGAGCTATCGGGCCGAGGCCAGGTTTACCACCTGGCTCTACCGGATCGCGACTAACCTGGCAGTGAACCACGCGCGCGACACCAAGCACGAACGGACCGCGCAAACCATTTACCTGGACCAGCCCGACGAGGAGACCGGAACATCTCCGGATCTGGCCGACGACGAGCCTTCAGCGGAAGAGCGGCTGCTGCGCGATGAGCGCATGGCTGCTATTCGCCGCCACGTGATGGCGCTGCCGGAGCGGCAGCGCATGGCGGTGCTGATGCACAAGTACCAGGGGATGGATTACCGGCAGATCGGCGAGGTGCTGAAGCTGAGCGAGTCGGCGACTAAGTCGCTGCTCTTTCGCGCCTACCAGACGCTGCGGGAGAAGTTGAAGGATTTTGTTTGAGAAAGAGTTGAAAGATGCCGGAACCAACCGGTAGATTGTGGGGTGGCAAGCCATGAAAAACACGAATTGCAAGATGGTGGATGAGAAGCTGGCCGATTTGCTGCTCGATCCTCATGCAGTCCCTGCCAAGGTTCAAACGCACGTTGCCGGGTGCGGTGACTGCCAGGGCGAACTGGCGAAGCTGCAGGCTACCATGCAGTTGCTAGACACCTGGGAAGCTCCCCAGCCGAGCCCTTATTTCATGACGCGGCTGGGCGCAAAGATGCGGGAAGAGCGCCAGGCCGCGCCAGCCAGTTGGCTGGCCCGCGGAATCGCGCGCATCCGCGCCGGCATCGCATATGGTCCGGGTCTGCACGTGCGCCCTCTGGCGGCAATGGCGTTGACTGTGGTGCTGCTCTTGGGCGGCGGCGCTTATCTGGGCTTTACTGACTGGATGCAGCCCGCGCAGCCCACTCCGCTTGCCGCCACCGTGAACGATCTGCAAATACTCGACAACAATGCTCAAGTGCTGGACACCATGCAATCGCTCTCCGGCAGCGAGAGCGGAGACTGATTTTTTTGAGATGTCGGCTTACAGCCGGGAGAAAGACTTGTGAACTGGACCTGGAACGCGGAAAGAATGAGTCCGGCGGCCCTTGCGGCTGCTGTGCTCATGCTTTTGCTGCCCGCGGCCGGAGCGCACGCTCAGCGTCGAGCTGAGTCTCGTCCCGGAGCAGGCATGCATTCCGGTTTCGCGCAGAGCCGGCCGCGCGCGGCCAAGCCGCAATCCCCTCCCCGGCAAGTCCAGAATCAGCAGCGCGGCATTCAAAATCAACAGCGCCCATACCAGAATCAGCAGGGGCAATACCAGAACCAGCAGAGGCGGTACGAGAACCAGCAACGTACCTACCGGCAGAATCTGCAGCAGAACGGCGGGCAGCGCGTGGCTCCGGCTCTGCCTGCCAACGGTGCGCAGAATGACGGCCAGCGGCCGGCCTATCCCAATGCCGCTCGTCCGGGAAATGCCTATCCGGGTGCTGCGCCGCCGGGACATCTGGGCGACTGGCTCAATCATCACCAGGGTCTTCCCCCGCAGCAGCAAGAGCAACTGCTGCGCAGCGATCCCAGCTTCAATCGTTTGCCGCCGGACCAGCAGCAGCGGCTGGTACAGCAACTGCATCAACTGAACCAGATGCCGGAGCCGCAACGGCAACAGCGCTTGGCACGCAACGAAATGCTGGAGCACATGGCGCCGCAGGAGCAGATGCAGGTACGCCAAGCCGGCCGCCGCTACATGGCGCTGCCGCCTGACCGCCAGGCGCTGGTCAAGCACGCCTTTCAGGACCTGCGTTCCGTCCCCCTCGATCAGCGCGGCACGGTGCTCAACTCCGCGCGCTATCAAAACACCTTCTCGCCCGACGAGCGCAATATTCTGTCGAATCTGTTGCGCGCCGAGCCCTACGAGCCCCCGCGCTAGGAAAGCAGCCCTGCGTCCTCGACGTGCACGACCTTGCTCCTGAAATAATCGAGCGACTTCTCAAGACCTTCCTTCAGCTGCACGTGGGGCTCCCACCCGAGCAGTGTGCGCGCCTTGGCGATATCGGGGCGGCGGCGCGCCGGATCGTCCACCGGCAGATCGACAAAGCACAGTTTGCTCTTCGAGCCCGTAACCTCAAGCACGGTTTGCGCGCACTCCAGAATCGTGAACTCCACGGGATTGCCGATGTTGACCGGAAGGTGCTCATTGCTGTGCGCCAGGCGCATGATGCCATCGATCAAATCGTCCACGTAGCAGAAGCTGCGCGTCTGCTGCCCGTCGCCGTAGATGGTTAACGGCTCGCCGCGCAGCGCCTGCATCACGAAGTTTGAGATCACGCGGCCGTCGCCGGGATGCAGGCGCGGGCCATAGGTGTTAAAGATGCGCACCAAGTGAGTGCTCACCCCGCGCGAGCGGTGGTAGGCCATTACCATGGCTTCGGCAAATCGCTTGGCCTCGTCGTACACCGAACGCGGGCCCACCGGGTTCACATTGCCCCAATAGCTCTCGCTTTGCGGATGCTCGAGCGGATCGCCGTAGCACTCTGAAGTGGAGGTGTGAAGATACGCCGCGTTGTGCCGGGCGGCGATCTCCAGAGTGTGCTCCACGCCGACCGAGCCCACGCGCAGCGTCTGGATACCCAGGCGCAGATACTCCGGCGGGCTGGCCGGAGAAGCCAGATTGAAGACGTAATCCACATGGCCGGGATCGAAGCTCATGCAGATGTCGCGCTCTTCGAAGCGGAAGCGCGGATGACCGCCGAGATGGACAAGGTTCTCCAGGTCTCCCGTGGACAGATTGTCCACCCCCAAAACGGTGTGGCCGTCGCTCAACAAGCGGTCGGTCAGGTGGGAACCAAGAAATCCAGCGGCGCCGGTGACAAGAACGTGCATCGTCAAAACTCCGTACTCCAAAAGCAGCGGTCAGTGATTAGTGGTTAGTCCTTTAGTCCCCTAATTCCTGCTCTTCCGCGGTTTCCCTTCCTGCGCATGATAAGCCGTCGGCCTGCCCACGCTCACATAAGTGAATCCGTGGCTCTGCATCTCCTGCGGCTTGTACAAATTTCTGCCGTCGATAACGATCGGGAAGCGCATGGCCCGGTTCAAGCGCGCCAGATCGATCTGGGCAAACTCCTTCCAGTCGGTCAAGATCAGCAATGCGTCGGCGTCCTGCGTCGCTTCATACAGATCGCCCGCATAGCGCATATTCTTCGCGGGCGGCAATGCCTCTTTGGCACGCTCCATGGCCGCGGGATCGAAAGCCGTCACCATCGCGCCGGCATCGAGCAGCATTTCAATCATATTGATAGCCGGCGACTCCCGGATGTCGTCCGTCTCGCCCTTGAAAGCCAGACCCAACGCCGCCAGTCGCTTGCCGCGCAGCGTCCACAATGCCGACCGCACCTTGTTGAAGAAGACCTGCTTCTGCGTCTCGTTGATCTTGCGCACATCTTCGAGCAGTTGAAAATCCACCCCCCGCTCCTGCGCCACCCAGTGAAATGCGGCCACATCCTTCGGGAAACAGGAGCCTCCGTAGCCCAACCCTGCGCGCAGAAATTTGGGACCGATGCGGCTGTCAAGCCCGATTCCAGCGGCAATATCCTCAATGTCCGCATCGACAGCCTCGGCCAGGTTCGCCACGGCGTTAATGAACGAAATCTTCATGGCCAGGAACGCATTCGATGCGTGCTTGATGATCTCCGCACTTTGCGTCGAGGTAACTATCAGCCGTGCGGCGCTACACGCACCGGGCAACGCGCCGGGCTGGTTGTAATAGCTGCCACCGGTCAGCGGCTCATAAATACGCCGCAGCAATTCCGCGGATCGCTCATTGTTGGCGCCCACCACGATGCGGTCGGGATGCAGAAAATCCATCACCGCCGTGCCCTCGCGCAGGAACTCGGGATTCGAAACCACATCGAAGCTTTCCGGCTCAATGCCATGGCGAAGCAGCACGCGCCGGATCCAATCGTTGGTGTACACCGGAACAGTGCTCTTCTCCACAATCACCTTATAACTGGTAATGGTGCGCGCAATTTCCGCTACCACTGCTTCCACGTAGGACAAATCCGCGGCGCCCGAGTCGCCCTGCGGCGTGCCGACAGCAATGAATACGGCTTCGCTCTTCTCCACCGCCTCGCCCAGATCCGTGGTGAAGAGGACCGAGCTGCCGCGGTGCTTGGCCAGTAATTCCGGCAGGTGCTCCTCGAAGATGGGCACGCCGCCGTCGCGGAGCTGACCAACCTTGGCTTCATCGTTGTCCACGCAAATCACGCGGTGGCCAATTTCAGCAAAGCAGGCGGCCGCCACGAGTCCCACGTAACCGGACCCGATCACACAGATAGAGACTGGCTTGCTCATGCGCTCTTGCTTTCTCCCCCGCGGTGTCGCGCTGGCTCTTGGCTATTCTATATCGCTCTTGTCACAGCGCGAGTCCACAAATACTGCCGCCGTACCTCATCCTTTTCCATGTGTCTTACGGAAAAGGGTGGGATTGCAAGATCCTCAACCCGTCTCTTTCAATACAGCACGAAAATGGGTGCCCCAGGTCTCGATTCTGAGACCTGGGATAGCACGAACCATAGCTTTGCTCCCTCGCTCCCTGCACTACCCCTGGGCTACAATGAAAGCAGGCCAAACGGCATATTTCATTGCGCGATGCGCGCAAATCCAGCAAGGAGCTGCAACACTTATGGCGATTCCCGCCACACAACTTCGTCCGGGCATGATCATCAAACACAACGACCAGCTTCACACCGTCTTCAAGGTGGAGCACCGGACGCCCGGCAATCTTCGCGCCTTTATCCAGGCCAAGCTGCGCAACCTGAAATCCGGCGCCATGTTCGAGCATCGCTTCCGCTCCGCCGACGCCATCGAGAAGGTCGTCGTCGACGAAATCCTCATGGAGTTCCTCTACGCCGACGGCGACGATTACTACTTCATGAACCCGGAAGACTTCGAGCAGACCGTGCTTAAAAGCGCGACTCTTGGCGACACGGTCGAGTACTTAACGCCCAATCTGCAGATTCACGTCAGCTACTTTGATGGCCAGCCGGTGGGCATTGAATTGCCGCAAACGGTCGACTTGCAAGTCGTTGAAACCGAGCCGGGACTGAAGTCGGCAACAGCCTCCAGCGTCACCAAACCGGCCAAGACCGAAACCGGCCTCGTGGTTCAGGTTCCCTCCTTCATCAACGAGGGCGAAAAGATCCGCGTCGACACCAGCGAAGGCGCGTATCTGAGCCGCGCTTAAAAAACCATCGATGCGCTCACCTTGTTGGACGGGCCAGCGCATCGACAAGAGCTGGCAAGGGCACTCCACCGAGTGCGAAGCTTCCCTCTGCCATGCAGCAGGCCTTCCCCAGACGCTTAAGGTCCGACTGCATCGCCTTGTCTTCCCTGAGCGCCTCCAGGGTTTCGCGCAGAATTCTGGCAGCGCCGGTTTGGGAAGGCACGACAATCCTGTAGTGCATCCACTTCCCTTCGCGCCTGGCCGCCACAATACCGGCACGCCTCAAATACGCGAGATGGCGAGAGACCTTGGGCTGGCTCTGGCAAAGAATTCCCACGAAATAGCAGACGCACACCTCCCTGCCATCCATCAGATTCAGCAGCCGGAGCCGCGTACGGTCTGAAAGCGCGGCAAATAGCAGAGCCAGATCGGCGGTCTTTGAGGAGCGGTCCATACCCTGATGATATATGCCTTGACAAATATGTCCAGCGAGAAATACATTCGCTTTAGCGTATGTGAGGAGACGCCATTATGAACTCAACAAGCACCGTTCAGGAACAGGTCAAGGAGAAATATGGAAGCGCCGCGCGTGCCGTGGCCCAGGCTGGCAATGTGCAAGCCTGTTGCGATCCCGGCCTTCGCTGCTGCGATCCGATCACCACCAACCTCTATAGCGCCGGCGAGAAGAGCCTGATTCCAGAGAAGGCGGTGCGCGCTTCGCTCGGATGCGGCAACCCCACCGCATTAATCGACCTGCGGCCGGGAGATACGGTTCTCGATCTCGGCTCGGGAGGCGGCATCGACGTGCTGCTTTCGGCCCAGCGCGTGGCTCCAACCGGCAAAGCCTATGGCCTCGACATGACCGACGATATGCTCGCCCTTGCGCGCGAAAACCAGAGGCAGGCGGGCGTCGCCAACGTCGAGTTCCTCAAGGGCGAGATGGAAAACATTCCCCTGCCCGGCAATTCAGTCGACGTCATCATTTCGAACTGCGTCATCAATCTCTCCGCCGACAAGGACCGCGTGCTCCGCGAAGCATTTCGCGTCCTCAAGCCCGGCGGGCGATTTGCCGTTTCCGATGTTGTGGTGCGCGGCGGCGTCCCAGAAGAAGTTCGCCAGAGCATGCTTCTCTGGGTAGGCTGCATCGCCGGTGCTCTCGAGGAGAACGACTACCTCTCGAAGTTAGCCTCCGCAGGTTTTGAGCAGACTTCCATCGAGCCGACGCGCGTATACAACGTTGAGGACGCGCGCCACTTCCTCACTGAAGCCGGCGTTGATGTCGACGCCATCGCTCCGCAGGTGAATGGGAAGTTCTTCAGCGCCTTCATCCGCGCAAGCAAACCCCAAGCCGCCTGCTGCCAGCCCGGCTGCTGCACGCCTGCTGCGACTGGAGCAAAGAAATAGCGTGACCGATCATTACAACGTTCTCTTCCTGTGCACGGGCAACTCGGCGCGCTCGATCATGGCCGAAGCGATCCTGAATCACAAAGGCAACGGCAAGTTCACAGTCTACAGCGCCGGCAGCCATCCGACCGGACAGCCACGCCCGGAAGCGCTCGCGCAGATTGAGTCTGCCGGTCTCTCCACGGCGGGCCTGCGCAGTAAATCGTGGGATGAGTTCTCAGCGCAGGGCGCGCCGAAGCTCGACTTCGTCTTCACCGTGTGCGACAACGCCGCGAAAGAGCAGTGTCCATACTGGCCGGGCCAACCCATGACCGCTCACTGGGGCATTGCTGATCCTGCCGCGGCCAAGGGCACTCCGGAAGAGATCGCACGTGAGTTCAAGGACGCGTTCACGGTACTTAACCGCAGAATCGGCCTGTTTCTCGCGTTGCCACTCGGCACGCTGGAGCAGCTCGCCATCCAACGCGAAATCGACCAGATAGGCCACTCGTAAAGTGCGGTGTAACTGTTGATTTTCTCGCAACTGCCTGGGAAACCGGCCTATCATGGATATGCGACGTAAGAGTGCAATGGGCTGCGCGAAAAAGTGGGAACGCCCTCTTGCCGGTAAATGAAGGGGCTTCGATGAAGCTAGTTCTTCTTGCAATCCTCGCCGCTTCGACCGCTGCCGTGGCTGCACAATCACCTTCATCCAAGTCGGCCGATCAGGCAGAGATCGTGAGGGGCAGCAATGCCTTCGCCACCGATCTCTACGCGCAACTGCACACCAAGCCCGGCAATCTCTTCTTCTCGCCGGAGAGCATTTCGACCGCATTCGCCATGGCCTACGCAGGAGCGCGCGGCCAGACCGCAACGGAAATGGCGCACGTCTTCCACTACACGCTGCCGCCGGAGCGCCTGCACCCGGCCATGGGCGCGTTGCTCGCCGGTATGAATGGCACGCACCAGGGCTACGAGCTGCACGTGACCGACGCGCTCTGGGCCGAACAGAACGCGAACTTCCTGCCTGCCTATCTCAACCTCGTAAAGACCAACTACGGCGCAGGATTTCACCCGGTCGATTTCAAGTCCGACCCCAACAGTGCGCGCACTACCATCAACGCGTGGGTCGCGCAGCAAACCAACAACAAGATCCAGAACCTGCTCGGCCCCGGCACCGTTACTCCGGCCACTCGCCTGATTCTCACCAACGCCATCTATTTCAAGGCTGCGTGGGCCGATCAGTTCAGCAAGTCCGCAACCAAAAATGCAGATTTTCATGTCTCCGTGGGCAAAAACGTGCAAGCGCCTATGATGCGCAACTCGGGAAGTTACGACTACTTCAAGGGCCCATCCTTCCAGGCGCTCCTGATGCCTTACGAAAAAGACGAAGTCTCAATGCTGATCCTCCTGCCCGACGACGCGAACGGCTTGCCCGCCCTGGAGCGCGCACTCACCGCCGGGAATCTTGAGAAGTGGATCGCATCGCTCAGTTACGCGCAAAAGGTCATTGTCTCGCTGCCGCGCTTCAAGATCACCCAGCAGTTCGAGTTGAGCTCCACGCTCGAAGACCTGGGAATGAAAACAGCCTTCAGCGCAAGCAGCGCCGACTTTTCCGCCATGACGGGAAACAAAAGCCTCGCCATCTCCGCTGCCATTCACAAGGCGTATATCGATGTGGACGAGAATGGGACCGAGGCCGCGGCAGCCACAGCCGTAGTGATGACGGAGATGGCCATCCAACCCAGAGCCCCTTCTCCACCGCCCATTATCTTCACTGCCGACCATCCCTTCCTGTTTCTGATCCGCGACACGAAGTCGGGCAGCATTCTGTTTTTAGGCCGCGTCACCGATCCGACTAAGTAAAAGCGAGCAGCCTGCAAAAGCAGAACCCGCTTCGCCGCCTTTCGCAAAATCTTCAAAATTCCACTTGACATCTGACCGTTGATCTATGTTACCGTCAGTAACATCATGACGCCAAGGACACCGCCTAAACACGATCCGGCCGAGTTGGGAGAACTGGAAAGCAACATCCTTTCAATCGTCTGGCGCGAAGGGTCAGTGACGGCCGAGCAGGTGCGCGAAGGCCTTGATCGGCCGCTGACGGATTCCACGGTTCGCACTATGCTCCGCCGCCTCGAAGAAAAGGGCTATATATCCCACTCCATTGAGGACCGCGCCTTTGTCTATCGCCCCGCCGAGTCGCGGCAGCGCGTGGCCGGCCGCGCTGCCAAGCGCATTGTGGACTGGTTGTGCGAGGGATCGGTCGAAACCCTGCTCGTCGGCATGGTGGATTCGAAGGTTCTGGACCGCTCTGAACTGGAGCGCCTCGCAAAACGTATCGCCGCTGTGCGCGAGCAGGACAAACGCAAGAACCAAAGCTAGTTGGAGGTCAGCTCATGCTAGCCGCATTGATTGAAGCCGCTCTTCGTTCCCTCGTTCTGGCATTGGCCGTCTCGGCAGGTCTTCGTCTCTTCCGCGTTCACAATGTCATCGCCCAGCGCCGCGCATGGACCGCGGTCCTCATGGGCTCGTTGCTCATGCCTTTTGCATTGCCGTTCACATCGCACTGGCATGTCCTCTCGTTGGCAACAATTCCTGCGCCAGCTTCACTGGACCGATTGCAATCGGCTCTTGCGTCCGCCTCGTCAACGCCAACAGCTCAAGCCGTTCCATCAAGCGCTACAGCGTTCTTGGCTGCGCCTCAACACCAATTCCACACTCCAAATGCCGCACCGGCAAAAAACAGCCGCAACTTCGCAGACGCCGATTCTTCGCCTCGAGATCGCGCACCCGCATTCAACCCAACTGCCTTGCCGACGCACGCCTCACACGCGCGGATTTCTCTCGCGAGCATGGCTGTGCTGGCGTACTGTTTCATCGCCGCAGCACTGCTTCTCCGCCTTTTCTTTGGCCTCGCGTCCGCGCTACGCCTGTGGCGCTCCGCCAGTCCCGTGGCGCCAGCGTTCGCCGCAGAATTTCATGCCGGCCTCGACCTCCGCGCGAGCTATAAAGTTTCCACACCGGTCACTATCGGCTCAGGCGTGGTTCTTCCCGCCGATTACGCAAACTGGACAGAAGAAAAACTTCTCATCGTTCTGGCACACGAACGCTCTCACGTGAGTCAGCGCGATTTTCACTTGCAAATCCTGGCCTCACTCTATGCCGCACTGGCCTGGTTCAGTCCGCTGGGGTGGTGGCTCAAACACAAACTCTCCGATCTTGGCGAGGCCATCAGCGACCGCTCCGGCCTCAATGCGGCTTCGAACCGCTCCGCATACGCCCAGATTTTGCTTGAGTTCGCGGCCACGCCGCGCCCCACACTGATAGGAGTTACTATGGCACGTCCCAGTAGTATTGCTCGCCGTATTGAACGATTGCTCAACGACAACTACCTCCGCCGCGCATTCTCCGGCGGCGTCCGCGCTCGTGTCGCGGTTCTCGCTGTTCCCGCCGTCCTGTTTGCTGCCGCGGCCCTGGTCCGCGTCCAGGCAGCAACTGAGCCGAGTCAAATTGCACCCGCTCCGACGTCGCCAACCATCGCTTCGCCGCCATCGTCCGCCCAGCCCGCCTCGCCGGCAGTGGCGGCAGTGCCGTCTTCAATTACCCCGCACCAATTTGCTCTCGCAGTTCCTCCAGCTTTTTCCGCACCGCCCGTTCCGTTGGAAAATGCAGCTTCCCAATCTGACGCCACCTTCGATCGCAGCTTGACGTTCAACGGCAAGCTCGATCTCTCGGTCGCCACCGGCTCGGGATCCATTACATTTAGACGCGGCTCCGCCAACCAGATTCATATCCACGGCATCGTCAAGGTGAATCAGAACGGCGACCCAGCACAGGCGCAACAGATTGCCGCCAATCCTCCCATTGAGCAGCAAGGAAACACCATTCGCATCGGCGGTCACCAGGAGAACCTGCACAACATCAGCATCGCGTACGAAATCGAGGCGCCCGCCGACACAGCCCTCGAGGCCGCTACCGGTTCAGGCAGCATTAACGATACCGGCGTCGGGCAGGATGCAAAGTTGACCACCGGCTCGGGCGGCATCACGGCTACCGGAATTGAGGGCGGCTTCCAAATCCAGACTGGTTCCGGCAATATCGCAATCGAAGGTTCGGGCCAGGGCGATGCGAAGGCGCAGACGGGCTCAGGCACTATCGATTTGAAAGGCGTCCATGGATCGTTACAGGCCCAAACCGGCTCCGGCAAAATCAAGGCTGCCGGAACTCCTTCTTCACCCTGGAAGCTCCAGACCGGATCGGGATCCATTGAGCTGACCACGGGAAATGCGCCGATCGATCTCGACGCATCCGTGGGCTCGGGGAGCATCTCTGTCAGCCAACCGATGGCGACGCAGGTCTCCAGCGATAAACATCATGTTCACGCGCAAATCAACGGCGGCGGCCCGGAAGTGCGCGTCGAAACCGGTTCGGGTAGCATTCGCGTGCAATGACGCCTTATTCGTTCAATGCATAAAAACTCCGCGGCATCTCTCCAGTAAGCCGCGGAGTTTTCCGCTCATATTTTTGATCCCGACAAGACAACGAGCAGCATTCTGTTTCTGGGCCGCGTGACGGACCCGACGAAGTGAAGACGCCCCGGATTTCGACCGAACCCAATGGCTCCATAGACCGCTTGAGCTAAAGCGCCGGAATCTGTCTGCGTCGTTTCCCGTTTTGCAACTTCGTTCCATTGCCGTTCAGCGCAATCGTAAAATCCTGCTACCAGTCGCGCCTTCCCCATCTCTTTTGAGGAGAATCTCTACATAGGCCATTTGTGTCGGCCCGCGAACCATGACTAGAGGAAGACACTTTCCGGCGGCGTCCGGTAGCATCATCGCCGCGCTGGGAATAGGGCTCGGAGCTCTGCTCGCCCATCTCCTGCTGCGCAACGTGTCGCCCTCTCTTGCTCTAACTCTTCGCAGCCATCGGGCCGTGGAGAAAACTGCTCTGGCAGTTTTCGCATTTGCTCTCACCGCGGCGGTATTTCTCGAGTCTCTCGCGCGCAATCAAAACAAATGGGTGCGGGAATTGCTGATTGCTTTTCTCGACCATATCCCCGACAACGTATTCTTCAAAGATCGTCAGAGCCGCTTTGTTCTGTTGAGCCGTTCCATGGCGAAGTACTTCAGCCTGACCGATCCCAGCGAGGCTGTGGGAAAGACCGATCGCGATTTTTTCAGCTCCGAACATGCCGAGCAGGCGCTGGCCGACGAAAAGGAGATCTTACGTACGGGAAACCCCATGCCCGGCCTCGAGGAGAAAGAGACTTGGCCGGACGGACGGGAAACCTGGGTGTTGACCACGAAAGTGCCGCTCCGCGACAGCCGCGGTCGCATTGTGGGAACCATGGGAATCTCGCACGACATCAATGACCGCAGACGCGCGGAAGCGCAGATTCAGCACATGGCGCTGCACGATGCGCTCACAGGGCTGCCCAATCGCGTGTACCTCAAGGACTTTCTCGGGCGGGCCGTAAAAAATGGGCGAGCCACTAAATCGGGCGTTGCGGTACTATTGCTCGACCTCGATCACTTCAAAGAAGTGAACGATTCGATGGGCCACCATGCCGGCGACCAGTTGCTGGAATCGGTCTCTCGCCGCTTGAAGAACTGCGTTCGCGAGAGCGATTTTGTCGCCCGCCTCGGCGGCGATGAGTTTGTCCTTGTGCTGCCGGCTGTGAGCGGAGAACTCAGCGCCCGTCAGATCGCTATCATGGTGCTCACCGCAATTTCGGCTCCTATTTGCATTCAAGATCGCCAACTGCGCGTCGGTGCCAGCATCGGTGTTGCCCAGTTTCCCCAGAACGGCCGTACTCCCGAAGACCTTCTGCGCGCCGCCGACGCCGCTATGTACGAGGCCAAAGCCAAAGGGCGCGGACAGTATTGCTTCTCGAATCAAGCCGACACCGGTGCCATATACCTCGCTTCGGCATAGCTTCGCCATCCCTGACCGCCTGGCACGCGCTTCCAGCACGCATCGGGCGAGTTCGATGCCTCGGACCCGCCCGCCAGCTGTCGGCTAATAGCTGGTGGCAGAGCGCTATTTCTTCCCTTCCCCGTTGTTCAGCTTGACCAGCTTGGCTTCGAGCAGCGCCTCAATCACCTTCAGCGCTTCGAGCACTTGCTCTGAGACCGGCTCATCGACCTGCACCACAGCCAGCGCCTTCACTGGGTTTTGGCCAGAGCGCTCGCGGCCCAGCGCAAAGTTCGCGATGTTGACGCCCTGCTGGCCAAGAATGGTGCCGATGCGTCCGATAACGCCGGGCACGTCGAGATTGCGGCAAACCACCAGTGTGCCATCAAGCGGCGCTTCCACATCGATGCCGTCGAATGCCAGAAGCCGCGGCAGCTCGCCATGAATTACCGTGGCGCTGGCGCGGCTTTCGCCCTGCGCCGTATGCAGCACTAGCGTAAGCACCGACGCCGCGCCGCCACGATGGCTCTCTTGCTTCTCCTCGTGCACGCGGATGCCACGCTCCGCGGCCACGGCCGCTGCGTTAATGCGGTTCACATTCTCAGAACCCGCGAGCAATCCGGCAATCGCTGCATTGCGCACCAGCTCGGTTTTCACTTCGGCCAAATCGCCTCCGTAGACGAGCGCGATAGACTCGATGCCGCTCTTGCCTGCCTGCGCGAGGAATGAACCCAGCCGTCCCGCAAGCTCGATGTAGGGCGCCAGCTTCACGTACTCCTCGTGGCTCAGCGAAGGCATGTTCACGGCGTTTTGCACCACGCCGAGTTTCAGGTACTCGCGCACCTGACGCGCAATCTGTATTCCCACTGCCTCCTGCGCCTCACCTGTCGATCCGGCGATGTGCGGCGTGAGAATCACATTGTCGAGGCCGAAGTAAGGCGACTCCTTGGGCGGCTCCACGGTAAACACATCGAGCGCCGCGCCTGCCACTTGCCCGCTCTTCAGCGCAGCCACCAGGTCCGCTTCCACCACTAGCTCGCCACGCGCGCAATTAATGATCCGCACGCCCTTCTTCATAGTGGCGAGGTTTTTGGCATTAATGATCCCGTGCGTCTGCTGCGTGAGGCCGACATGAAGAGTGAGATAGTCCGCCTTCGCAAAAAGTTCTTCCATCGGAACCAGGACGATACCGTTTTCGCGCGCCACGGCCGCGGAGACAAATGGATCGCTGCCGACGATCTCCATGCCGAAGCCGCGCGCGCGCCGCGCCACTTCAAGCCCAATACGCCCCAAGCCCAGAATGCCGAGCGTCTTCGCGCGCAGCTCCGAGCCCTGCAGATTTTTCTTCTCCCACTTGCCGGCGTGCATCGAGGTGTTCGCCGCAGGCAGCTTGCGGGCCAACGCAATCATAAGGCACATGGTGAGCTCAGCCACCGAGATGGCGTTCGCGCCCGGCGTGTTCATCACTACAATGCCGCGGCGCGTGGCCGCATCGGCGTCGATGTTGTCCACGCCCACGCCGGCGCGGCCGATCACGCGCAGCTTGGGCGCGTGCGACATCAGCTCGTCGCCCACCTGCACGGCGCTGCGCACCACAAGAGCATCGGCATCGGCGAGCGCCGCCGGCAGGCCCTCGGGCAATTGGTCGTGCGTTTTCACATCCCATCCCGGCTCGGCCGCAAACACGGCCAGCGTCGCCGGAGAAACCTTCTCCGCCAATACAATCTTCATGGCTGCTCCCCTATCTGCCACTTTCTCGTAGTCGTCAAAGCGAATGCCTTCCTGCTCGCAGAGCAGGTCGAACATCCGCACCACCGCCGCGTGCGGCTTGCCTTCGCCGCGCTCATACTTGGTGAGCGAGTTGGGATGCACGCCCAACCGCTCCGCCATTTCGTATTGAAAGAGATCGAGCTGCTTGCGCGCGACGAGCAGCTTCTCCGCAAATGTCAGTTCTGGCATATAACTCTCTTGGACAAAGCCTGTAGCCGGCAGCTTGTAGCCTGTAGCTCCCGGCCTCACGCCGCGCTGGCTACCCGCTACTGGCTACCAGCTATTTCGCGGATGCTTTCGCATACACTTCCTGCGCTGCGGCCACGGCCTGCCCCCACTGCACCGGCAGCCCCAGCGTGTCCTTGGCAATGTGCTCCATCGCGCCCAGCAGGGCCACGGTATCGAGATAGTCGAAGAAGCCTAGGTGCGCCACGCGGAAGATCTTGCCCTGCATCTCGCCCTGCCCGTTGGCCGCCACCACCGCAAACTTCGCCTTCAGCGCCTTCACCACCACGCCCGAATCCATGCCCTCCGGCACCGCAACCGCAGTCGCCGCAGCCGCCGGCGCGGTTGGCGCATAGAGCGTAAAGCCCAGCGACACCAGCCCCGCGCGCGTCGCTTCCGCGTTCACCTGCGCGTTATCGATGAGCGCAATACGGCCTTTCTCGAGATCGCCGCCCGCCTGCCCGGCAATGTAGTCGAGGGCCGCGCCTAGGCCCGCCAC
Organism: Occallatibacter sp.; assembly: GCA_049521075.1. Lineage (GTDB taxonomy): Bacteria > Acidobacteriota > Terriglobia > Terriglobales > Acidobacteriaceae > Telmatobacter. The sequence goes on along the minus strand of JBEKPD010000070.1, from coordinate 3,009 downwards.
CAGCGCCACCGCCGGCGTATACGCGCTCTCGCCCTTGACGGCGTTTTTACGCTCCTTACGCAGGTCGAAGTAGTAGCGCGGATTCTTGCTCGCTTCCATCGCCGCCCACGCCTTCTCACTAACGCTGAGATAAGCCAAGCCGGGAGGAATCATCACCGCCTTCTGCGAGCCGCCAATGATCACGTCGATGCCCCAGCCATCGACATCGAAATGCGTCGTCCCGAGGCCAGTAATGCCGTCAACCACAAGCAGCGTATTCGGCGCGACCTCATCGCGCAGCTTGGCGATAGCTTGAATATCGTGCCGCACAGCGGTCGAAGTCTCCGTGGCCTGCACGTAGATCACCTTGTACTCGGGCTTGAGCGCGGCCTTCACTTGGGCCAGGTCGAAGGTCTGTCCATAGGGCGCGGTCACCACATCCGGCATGCAGTTGAAGGCCTTCGCCAATCCCGTCCAGCGCTCGCCGAATTTACCCGCCGTAAGCACCAACACCTTGTCACCCGGAGACGTCAGATTCGAGACCGACGCCTCCATAGCGCCCGTCCCCGAACAGGACAGCAGCAGCACATCGTTCTTGGTGCCCACAAAAACCTTGAGCTGCGCCAAAACCTTCTGAAACAGGGCGCGAAACTCCGCCGTGCGGTGGTGGATGTCGGCCGCAGCCATGGCAAACTGAGCTGCCGGCAGTAGCGGCGTCGGGCCGGGAGTAAAAAGGCGTGTCTTGTGGATCATGTTTGTCCTCGTTTGGAGCAGATTTGCAACTCGTAAATCACATAATACACAAATTTGTGATTTTTGTGGGAATTTTCCTGTGGAAACCGCGCTCCGGAGTACAAAAAAGGGCCGAGTCTCTCGACCCGGCCCAAATTGATCTCGCTGTCAGTCGCCGTTACCGCCGGCCACCACCGCCAAATCCACCTCCGCCATGAAAGCCTCCGCCCCCAAACCCGCCGCGATAGCCACCGCCGTAGAATCCACGGCCACCATAGAACCCGCGCCCGTAAAATCCCCAGCCACCGTAGAAGCCGCCCCACGGATAGAAGCCCCATCCGAACGGGCTGTAGAACGGATCCAAACCCAGGAAGGTGTAGCCATACGCATACGGATCCCAGTACCAACCCGGGTTGAACCCTGGACCGTAGGCGTACTCGGGAGCGATCTGGTTGTTAGCCTCAGCCAGGTAGTGCGACCGCAGGCTGCTCCAGTTGTAGAGTTCGTCGTTGTTCGGGTGTGAGTTGAAGTCGTAAGTCTTCTCGCGGGCGCCTTCGAAGAGCGCCATTTCGTGATGCCCCTTCACCGTCTCCCATTTTCCGTTGCCCACTTCGACTTCGGCCCGGCCATCAAACACCATGGCCTCAGGCTGATTGGCGTCGAACTCGTAGTAGCCGGTCTTCATTAGCTGCGTGGTCACGCCGTGGTCGATTATCTGGACCATATTCTGCGGAAAGATCTGGTCCACTTCAACGCCGGCGCGTCCGCGCTCGAGCTCAACCTGCGTATTATCGAGGTCGGGCGAAATCATCTTCACCGCGCTGCTCGAGTCCACGCGCAGAAAGATGCCCGGCGTAAGCAGAATCTCCGCCTTGCCCGCGCCCGTCGTCAACTCCTGGCCAGGACCGAGCGCAGCAGAGCCCACGTTCTGGTTACTAAGTGATCTTCCATCCAGGAATGCCTTGCCTTCGATATAGTTCACCGAGCCCGGTCCCGCGGGATTGGCAGAACGGGCGGAACTGGGGACGTCCGCACCAAACGCCGGCATCCCCAACATTCCCAAACCTGCCAGCGCGATCAATACTCTCCACTGTTTCATTTGCTTTTTCCTCCCACTTGCATCGCTCTCAACAAACAGTCCACTCGTATAAATGCCGCACCAAGCCGAAAGTTCCGGTCGTATCCCGCACTCGATTTCACTGCGCGAAATCGAAGATCGCGCCGCGCGAATCTTTCGCACAGCTCGTGCATCGCACCACTCAAAGTCGTTACAATTCTTCTTTGGCCAGCCTAGCTCCGCGAGCGCTCACCTAGAAAAGTGCTCGTGTAGTGCGCCTCCGATTTCGGTGGATTTGACCTACGCTTCCACCAAGCCCGCGAAGCGGGCAAAAGACGGTAGCCACAGGCCGGGGTCCCCACGGACAGGTCTTCGTCCGTGGGGTGGAGGCGCAAGCCTGGGGGAAACAACGCCGGATAACGTGCAGCTCGCGAATGCGGGCGTAAGAAGTTCACTAATGGCCACGCGTTTTTCATCAAGAAATTGCCGCTCCTTCGGGCGCGGCGAATTCGCAGGACCTGAAAGCTAACGGCAAGGAGCCTAAAAAAATGACCGAACCCGCCACCCTCGAATCTCTCATCAGCAAACAGATTGTCACCGCCATGAAAGCGCATGACCCTGAACGCCTCGGGACTCTGCGCCTGATCAAGACCGCGCTCATGAACAAAGCCATCGAGAAACGCGGGGCGCAAAAGCAACTCGATGCCACCCTGACTCAGGCCGAATCCGAGCAGGTTCTCGCCACCATGATCAAGCAGCGGCGCGACTCCATCGAACAGTTCACCAACGGCAACCGGCCCGATCTCGCGACCAAGGAAGCCGCAGAGATTGTAGTTATTGAAGAATTCCTGCCCAAAGCGCTCGACGAAGCCGGCCTTGCCAAGCTGGTGGCCGAAGCCCTCACCGAAGTCGAAGCTGCACTCGGCCACAAACCCACGGCGAAAGAGATGGGCCCGGTGATGAAGGCGGTGCAGGCTAAGCTGCAAGCGTCGGGCGCACGCGCCGAAGGCAAAGCCGTGAGCGAGTTGGTAAAGAAGAACTTAGTCGGGTAAAGAGGCCTTGCGCCCGCGTAGCGGGCGCAAGACGGTAGCCCCAGGCGCGAGCCTGGGAAACAGAGCATGAGTGTACCGGGGAGATGGTTTACGAAACAGACCGGGGACATGGTTTACACATTTGCGGAGAACAGTTGGCTTTCCCAGCTTTGGCTTGACGCTTGAAGATGCGTTTATGCCTTGGAAAGA
>JBEKPD010000069.1:0-32476 GCA_049521075.1 Occallatibacter sp. | reverse complement strand
ACTCAACCGCCGCACCATGGAAGCGGATTTGATGGTGCGCCTGCTGCGCGCCTGCATCTCGACACAAGCAATCACGTACAAACAACTTATCGCCTTGCCGGAGCTAGCTTGATATTCATCTACCGGAAATGGAAAGCTCCGTTGTACAAGATAGGTGCCCAAAGCGACACCAGCGCGACCGTCCAGGTTAGCTGGTTTCCGCGCGACTCGAAGTAGATTCTGTTCACCTGTACTTGGCAGAAAATCAAGCGTCGCAATCCGAGCGCAGAATGAATCAAACGACATCACCCTGCGGCTGAATGGCGTCTCTTTCTTGCACGCCAGCCTCAGCCGCTGACTATAACAAACACACGGGGACCATTCACACTGGCGGCAGAAGCAATATCAATTTCACGTCCTAAATTGAAATCACTGTCAATGCTGCATCACAGTGGTGCTCTTCAATCCTCAGCTGGACTTGGTCAGAAGGACGCGACTTGTCCCTCGACTGCGGACCGGCCGAAGTTAGGGACGGAATCCGCGTTCAGCGGATGGTGGCTTTCCGCTTCATGCGTTCTTGATCGTTGCGGTTCCGCAGTCAACGTCGCGGTCTTAAGCAACCCTTCCATGACAGAGGTATCCCCGCGGCGAAAAATGCTGTTGAAAATGAGCCTGAGATCGGAAAACAGGGTGGCGCGAGCCATGTAGTCGGCGTCAAGACGGCGCTTAGTGGGCAGCACGACGTCGTGATAGTAGCGGTCCAGATGATGCTTAGGAAGGCGATCCAAGACCGTCTCCTCGCAGGCGAAAGCCAGAGTGGCCGCACCGGTGATTCCGGGGCGACAGGGGAATTTGAACTTCACGTGTTCGGGCAGCTTGGGACGCGGACCGACGAGACTCATGTGCCCTTGGAGTACGTTGAACAATTGGGGCAGCTCATCAAGCTTCCAGCGGCGCAAGAAAGGGCCTACCGGCGTGAAGCATTGATTGCCGGCGGTAGTCACCGGACGATGGGCAGTGTCCGACGCATGGATCATGGTTCGGAATTTGAAAATGGTGAAGGTCCTGCCGCGACGCCCCATGCGCTCTTGCAAAAATAGCACCGGACCGCCAGACGTGAGCCGCACCGCCAAGGCAACAACCAAAAAGACAGGGACAAGCAGCGGCAAAGCACAGAGCACGCACAGAAAGTCAAAGACACGCTTTCGCCGCGAACGCGACCACGCGCTCAATCGAGAGCACGCGATCAAAGCCGGGACGTACGGGGCCGGTCTGCGGCTTTTTCCGACAGGCGCCTCCTTTGAATAAGGAGCGTCCTGTCCGTGATAAGCCTCTGAATCGACTGATAAGAGAGCAGTCACACTCAACAAGGAAATCTCTCCAGGTTTTCGGGATGCTTGAGTAAGCATAACTCTAAAACGGTTCGCACGACCAAGGTGAATAAAATCAAGCAACGTTCAATGACACGTATTCAATCGGTACCGCCGTCTGCTTCTTTCCCGTTTCAACACCACGGAGATCGGCAAAGTTGCGGTTTTCTTGATCGGCGTTGAAACACTCTGAGTAGCAAGCCGTCACAAGGTTCCAGTCCCATGAGCGATTTAATGCGCATTATAGGCGATTGGCACCTAAAGTGCCAGCCAAGTTGGAAATTAGCATCCCTGTAACAAGTGCGCAACTTTCGTCCCTCCAAGAAACTGAAGGAGATAATCGTCTTCCTTCGGCGGAGAAAACCTTTCGGACCTGCAGCTTGTGGTCCGCCAACGCCATGAAAAAAAGCAAGCGCAGTTCTCATAGAATAACCCTTTTTTCGCCTACGATGCATTTTCGAGGGCAGATGGAGACTTAGATCGGTCAAAGCAGCATTTTGATATCGGCTGCAATCACATTTATGTCATATTGTGGTACGGGATCGACCGGCATGGGTAGTCGTAACACGGTTCTTTCACTCACAAGGGTAGCAAATCCGCTGTGCTAGACTCACTGTGTTATGTTTCCAGGTTCGCGTGGCAAGATCGGGATTTTTGGTATCTTCGTGTGCGTTTTTTTCCTCAGCCGGGGTATTTTTGCTCAGTTTCCGGCGACGAATGATACGTCCACAACAGGGACACAGTCACCGGATTCGGTGAATTGCGCAGATCCAGCCGAGACAAACTCGCCCGACTGCAGTGCCCAGTCTCAATATCCGGCGACTTCGCAGACACCGTATCCGGCTGGCTCCGCCGAATCAAACCCGTCGCGTCCGCCAGCCGCCAATTCCAGCAACCCCTACTCCGATACGGAGCAGATCAATCCGCAGAGCAGGAACGGCAATCCACTCCAACAGGTCCTGCCCCTTGAGCCGTTGACGGAGCTTCAGAAATTCATCGCATCCACGACCGGCCAGATTTTGCCGATCTTCGGCGCCGACCTATTTCGGCGGGTGCCATCGACATTTGCACCACTCAATTTGACGCCGGTACCTATGGACTACATCCTCGGCCCCGGTGACGAGCTGCGCATCCGCGTTTGGGGGCAAGTCAATTTTCAGTCCAATTTGCGGGTAGACAGGGCCGGCGACGTATTCCTTCCTCAAATCGGCCCAGTCCACATCGCAGGCCTTCACTTTTCCGAGCTTGACGGGCATTTGCGTGCTGCCGTTGGCCGCATCTATCACAACTTCGATCTGACAGCAGACGTGGGACAGATTCGCGCCATCCAGGTGTATGTGTCCGGGCAGGCTCGGCGACCGGGTGTCTACACCGTGAGCTCGCTAAGCACCTTGGTCGACACACTCTTTGCCAGCGGCGGGCCGTCGATTGAAGGTTCGCTGCGCTCGATAGAGTTGCGCCGAGACGGCGCGATAGTGACCCGATTCGATCTCTATGACCTGCTCATCAAAGGTGACAAGTCGAAGGACGCGAAGCTGGAGTCTGGCGACGTAATCTTCATTCCTCCGGTAGGCTCGCAGGCTGCGATGATCGGAAGCGTGCGCAACCCCGGCATCTACGAGCTACTGCCCCAAGAGCCGCTAAGCAGCCTTCTGGCCGATGCGGGTGGTGTGTCATCAGTGGCCGCTGAGGCGCGCGTCTCCATCGAGCGCATCGACGAACATCACGACCGCAGCGCTATGGAAGTAGCCTACGACACGAATGGTTTGGCGACTGTCATGACAGACGGCGATCTGGTGCGCGTCTATTCCATCGTTCCTCTTTATCAGAAAACGGTCACTATTCGCGGCAACACAGCCAATCCGGGCCGTTTTGCCTGGCACCAGGGCATGCACGTCAGCGACTTGATTCCCGATAAGGCAGCGCTGGTTACGCGCAACTACTGGTGGCAGCGGGCGCAGCTAGGGCTGCCCGCTCCGGAATTTGATTCAATACAAGGCATGGCCAATATGCGCCAGCCCACCGACAATCATCCGGTCACTATACAGCTCTCTCCCCCGCCGGGCACAGCAACCTCGCAACAACCTGGAACGCAGGAGAATCAGACCGGCCCCGATCAGAATCAGTACCCAGCCGAGCCTTCTCAGAGCCAGTATCCCCCAGATAACCAGCAGAATCCGTCCGGAAACCAGCAGTATCAAAGCCTCACTGCGCAGCAGCGTTCTGGTAGCGCCGCACTGGGGACAGCGGAGATCACGTCACCCAACCGGGTAATTTCGCCCTCCCAGCGGACCGAGGTGAAGCTCCTGGCTCCCGAAATCGACTGGAATTACGCGGTAATTGAGCGTCTCAACCACGAGAATTTGAAGACCACGCTCATCCCCTTCGACCTGGGCAGGCTGGTGCTTCAGCACGACACCTCGCAGGACCTGGAGCTAGAAGCGGGCGACGTGGTTTCCATCTTCTCTGAAGCCGATATTCGCATCCCCATCGCCGAGCAGACGAAACTGATTCATCTGGACGGAGAGTTTGTGCACCCTGGCGCATATACGGCGACACCGGGCGAGACCCTTCGGCAACTGGTACAGCGGGCTGGCGGGCTAACGCAGAACGCGTATTTGTACGGCTCTGTGTTCACGCGCGAATCGACTCGCGCCGTGCAGCAGGCCAGAATTGATGAATATGTGCAGAGCCTGAGCATGCAAATCGAGCGTAGCAATCTGGCTCTGGCGGGATCCCCGGGAGCTTCGTCGGCGGCTCTGGCAAGCGGTTCCCTTGCCCAAGCAAGCGAACATGATTTTCTTGCCAGTCTACGGCAAATTCGGGCTACAGGCCGCGTCGTGCTTCATTTTCAGCCCAGCAGCAGCAATCTCGACACCCTGCCTGATGTCGCACTGGAAGACGGTGACCGTCTGATCGTTCCCCACGTTCCGGCTGTCGTTAATGTAATTGGCGCGGTGTACGATCAGAATTCTTTCTTGTATGCCCAAAGGCAAGCAGTTGGCGCATATCTAAAGCAGGCCGGGGGACCCAACAGGATAGCCGACTGGAAGCATGAATTCCTCATTCGCGCGGACGGAGAAGTGATTAGCCGCGATATAAGCAAGGGGCTTTGGGGCAACGAGTTCGACAGTTTGCGCGTCAATCCAGGCGATTCAATCGTGGTCCCAGAAAAGGCCTTTAAACCATCCGCGCTGGTGGGTGTACTTGATTGGTCACAGTTGTTCTCACAATTTGCTCTAGGCGCTTCGGCATTGAGCGTGATTCATTAGCAGGTTGTGAAGCGCAATTCCTCCAGGATGCTGAGGACGGCGCGCTTCATTTTACAAGTTGGCATGAACCGACGACGACCGAGATTCTGCTCCATGTACTGAATCAGCGGGAGTGCCGACTCCACTCCTTCGGTTGCCGAGCCAACCGAAGGAGGATGGCGAAAACTCGGTGCTCGATCTTCTCATCATCCTCGCCGAACGTAAGCGTTTCTTCTTTCTTGTAATTGCGGCCTTTGCGATCCTAGCCGCCGCGATTCTGCTTCTCAGTTCGACGTGGTTTCCACACGAGAGAGAATTGTTCCCTCCAGCGCATCACCGCATAAATACTGACAACGAAGCCTTGTGCTGATTGGGATTGTCGCTTCGTCCCGGCTCAGGAAGCGGAGCCGAGCATTATTCTCCTCGCGCATCCGCACCAGCAGCGCCGGATTAGGCACATCGCGGCGATCCTGTCGGCGGTCGAGAGCTGCCAACGGCTCCACATTTCCGTATGCGAATACCTCGCTGCCATCTTTCCAGGACTCGCTGACACGCCCATCCAGCGTGTAGCCGGACCTACGCCCGCTGCCCGGGCGGCAAAAAACGCAAGCTTGGAAAACGTCTCTCATCCTCATCGCGCCATCGTCAACCGTGTGTTTGGTGGGACGCATGCGATCTACATCCATTGAGAGACGTGCCGCTGGCGAGAGCTAGGGGGCAATGATTTCAAAAGACGAAACTTTGCTTTGAGGCGTCACAATCGTCCTACGAGCAAAACGGAAGGTGGCGATTGCGCTCGTGTGATCGCTCCTGTTCGATCCGTATGCTCCGGCGTGGACTGATCTTATTCGGATGCACGTCAAACTGCCCTGCCAGTTCGGCAAGCGTCTTCTCGCCCTTGATAGCGGCCAAAACCACTTTAACCTTGAAAGCCGCCGATTGGTTCCTGTGTAGATGTCTGCTCATCGGTTCTCCTCTTCTCAGCCATCTTAGGCTGCCAAAGAACAGAACCTCCATTTAAACCCCTGTCCAAATTTGCTGAGCCGGCTCTGAAATTCTACCCCGCAGAAGGAGACGGAAATGCTCAAGGGAAATGCCGTTCCAGCGCTGCTTCCGCCGGGACCGGCAGCGCCACTCGTTTCCGCGCTCTTTCGTACCAGGCCACAAGCACAGAACAACTCAGGACCAATATCAGCGGGTCAAGCGGGCGCATGTGGTACGGTTCGGGGTGGCTAAAGTAGTACATGATCGGAAACAAGAACAGGACCACTCCGTAGCGAAGGGTTTCAAAGGGCCTCTCGCGCCATGCCAGGATGAGCCCCGAAATAGCTAAGAGCGTCAGGCTGGTGGCGTAGGGAATATTCTCGGGATCGGTTGGCTCCATTTCCAGATAGGCGCGATCAAAGCTCCAGTAGCCTGTCCACAGATACACGGCCCGACGCAACGACATCCATGCGTACCACTCGGGATGTGTCTTGATGAAGATGTCGGCCTGCTGTTTCTTGTGGTCCATATAAGCCAGCTCGCCCATGGCGTTGTAGTCGGCAAGCTCGTCCTTGTCGTGGAGCGGATGAAGCTGGTCGCTGGTCCAGCGCTCGGAGTAGCCGTTGTTGCCCATCCAGAGTTCTAGTCCCATGTTGTCGCGAATGGGGATGAAGCGGTGGAAGACCACGGCGTTGCGGACGATCCAAGGCGAGAGGATCGCCGCAATCGCCAGGGAGGCAGCCATACCCGGAAGCAGCCAGCGTTCTCCGTTCTGCCGCAGCCGCCAGCAGGCCAGCGCCATCAGGAACGGAACCACCACCAGGATCGAAGGCTCGGTAAGCCCTGCGAACCCAGCCAGCAATCCGAAACCGGCCCACAATAACAATCGCGGTGAGCGTTCCATGTTTTGGCAGAGATACAGCAGCCAGCACAGGCACAGCAGCAGCAGATGCGTGCTCCACGCCCATGCCGCCGCAAAGTAGATGCCATAGGGAAAGAACGCCCATGCCCATGTCGACCACCAAGCCACACGCTCTCCGAAGCTGCGCCGCGCCATGAGGAAGATCGGGATGCAGGCCAGCGCCGAGAGTGCGCAGTTGAGCACATGCGCGGCGAAGATCGAGGATGCCGTGTGAACGCCAAACAGTATGAACAGTCCGGCCACGATCACCGGGTACACCGGCGGCATGATGGCCGAAAGCTGATTCGACTGGAAGGGGCTGCCGAAGCCGCGCCCGGCCACCAGCGCCTCCGCCACATTTCCCTGTTCCCAGGCGTGCATGTGGTCGGCGTCCATCAGGTTTTCGAAGTTCGGCAATTGTGTCGCGGCCAGGCGAAGAGCGAACGCCACCAGGACGATGACCAGCAGGCGCCACTTCAGGTGCCTAGTGCGCGACACGCAAATTGGGTGAGAAGCCATGATCCCTGTGAGGGCTCCGTGAGGCCCGTTGCTATTCATGTGCGATTAGAGAAACCAGCGTTGTCGTTAGACGACAACGGCAAACAGCATGACGACAGATGCGCTCGACTCCTTTTCGAGCTTTATCGGCATTTGAGAGCAAAGAGGTAATATAGAACGTTTTAGCATTTATGGTCGACCATTACCAAGTGACCTGCCCGCGCAAAAGGCGTCCCTTGGGGAACTAAATGCCAGCGATGCCGCACAGCGCGTCGCTCTGACCAGCAATCTCGACCAACTGGACTACGAGGCCAGGAAGGCTTTTGAGCAACTGCGGCGCCGTAGATGCCCGGAAACATCTTGAGGCTGGCGAGTTTGTCGGCGAGGCAAGGCTCAGTATTCGCCGATACGGAGCCTCGCCGGAAGTGTGTGAATCGGATCGGGCAATCCGATCGGGTTATGGCTGCAAATCGAACGCTGGGCGCAAGCTGCCATCCATGTAGAACGGCACGGATGTGTGCTCGTGGACGATGCGCCAGGCGCCCTCGATACGCTCAAAGCACATAGTCGATCGCATCCAAAAGCTGATGGGGCGGCCTGCGGCCTTGGGCGTTCCGCTCATGCGGAGATAACCGTGGCCGTACGCGTTATCGCCGCTAACGGTGACCTTGAAGTCTTGCGCGATCAGCTCGATGGGCGTGTCCCATCCTTCTAGCCATTTGCGCTTGCGCTCGACGCTAATACCGTCGTGAGAGAGCGGCGGTTCGAGGTCGTAAATGACGGCGTGCGGCGCATAGGGCGCGGCAATGCCTTCTGGACTCTTCTCGAGGTGGGCTTTATGAACAGCGCCAGCGAGGGCGAGGATTTCGGCCTCGTCAGTAGATGCAGGAGCGGACGTGGGTGCGTTCAGAGTTGCGGATGACATGGGAAACCTCCTGGGGTGTGGATTGTGGGCATGTTCAAACCTCCTATGCGGGTTGGGTTGTGGACGACAGTAGGGGACGGGCCGCGGACTTGGAATAAATAAACAAAAATTTGAGGTAGCGGCGCAGGTGATCGAGGCAGGTAGCAGCGACCTGAGAGCTTTGTTGCGCCTTTGCAAGGATGAAGGCTCCCTGAATGACAGCCTGCGTGTAGTAGGCAAGGCTCTCGACCGTCCAGTCGGCGGCGATACCGTACTTTCGGATGGCTGCTGCGATGTCGGCTACCAAAGTGGCGGCGTGCGCGCTAATGCAGCGGTCACACGCTTTGCGAATCGCCGGGTGGGTTTCGTAGGTCTCCTGAACCATGGTGCCGAGGAGGCAGGTGTACTCAGGAAGCTCGCCCTGGAGGATCGCCTTGCGAAAGTCGATGTAACCGAGGAGACGATCGAGCGGGTTAGGGAGAAATTGATAGGGCGCCGCGGAGAAGATGCTTTCGGCGAAGGCGGAGAAGTGTTCGGCGGCGGCGAGAGCCAAGTCCTCTTTGGTGGCGAAGTGGTGAAAAAAGCTGCCCTTGGTGAGCCCGGCAGCCTCGCAGATGTCCTCGACGCGTGCGGCGGAATAGCCTTTGGCGCGAATGACATGAAGGGCGGCATTGAGCAGCTTGGTGCGGGAATCATGATGAGTTTCAGTTGCCGTTGGCATATCATACCTACCAGTTGGTATGGACAATACCAACTGGTGGGTATGTTGTCAAGGCCTAGTTTTTTATGGTCCCTACTTCCCTTCTTCGGCTAATGCCTAGATTGCAATTTCCGGTTTGCCGGTGACCCGTTTGGAACAAGATTGTTATGGGGACCTCAGGAGTTGGAGAAACTTATCTCTATTCACTACAAACCTTCGAGCGGCGTGCACTTTGCGGCTGCGGAACTTTGCTCCACGGGAGTCATGTGCCTGGCTGCCGCAGTAGCCAGAGAGCGTGTTCACAAATAGCTTCGTTGGAAGGCGCCACGACGTGGTGTCGAGGCCAGGGACCTTTAAGGTGCGCAGTCGCAACTCAGCTGCTTCGAGATGGTGCAATAGAAACGGCCACTTTTCCCATTGCCGCATGAGCAGGTTTCGCCGGGCTGAGGCCCTGCTCCCGGGGGCTGTGGAAGAACGGAGCATGCGCCACAGGCATTGGTGGGGCCTTTTTCGCACTTAACCGAGTTTGGGCCGACGCACGACCACTTCTCGCAGCTTGTTCCGCACGATGCACCGACGAGTCCCGTTAACACAGCAGTGCCGCCGCACTTATTGGCTCCAGCGAGGAACTGCGTTCCCGCTGAGGCGTTGCCGTTGACCACCACTTGCAGCGTAAACCACTGTTGAGGCGCCTGAAGGATGTTTGCGGGCAGCGTGAAGTAGGTGGTCCCGGGCGCGGTTCCGTTCATCGGCCCCGTACTGCTCCAATTGTAGGTTCGAGCATAGCTGACATTGCCGGACGTGCTGGTGAGCCGCACAAGCGGATAGTTCGTTGCCATCTGCGCATCATCACCGTACGATGCGCCCTCAGAAATGCCGTTGAATCCGGTACCGGTCACGATAAACGTTCCAGAGACATTTCCACTCGGGGCAATGCTGGTAACGGAAGGTCGTCCCATGGCCAGTGGAGGTCCACTCGGCTGGTAAACGTAGAGTTGGCTGCCGTCGCAACCGCTTTCCATGAGCACGGTGCCATCCGGCAGGTCGAGCATCGTGATATTCACGCCGCCACAATCGGCCCATGGGCCGAGAGGAGCCCAATTGCCAGGACCGGCTACTTCTGTGTACGTGGCTGGACTCGTCGAAGGATCGTATTCATAGAAGAAATAGGGCCTCGGAGTCTGATCCTGGTTAGTGGCCGCAAAGTTGAGGGCCAGAAGAATTTTTCCGTTGACCATCATCGCGCCCGGAACATCGTCTCCTGAGAGAGGCATGCCGCCTGTTGCGGGGCCATTTGGCGCAATGGGCGCTTGCGTCCACGTGCCGGGAGCCGGCGGCGACCCTGCGGGGGGCGCTGGGGCCGGCGTGTAAGTCCCGGTGACGGGAGAACCCCCTATGAAGAGGGCGTTCCCATTGGGAAGCAGGAAGGCCGGACCCGTCTCTCCACCGCCGCTCCAGCCGAATTCAGTGTCATACAAACGGAATCCAAGAGGTGTGTCCTGCACCCACTTGTGCAATGTGGGAATGTAGCGCTCGGATGTTTGACTGGCCAGTGGAGAACCTGGCTGCGTCGGCGGCGGAGGGTCAGCCGTAATCACGCTGCCGTCCTGCAGCTTCACCCAGGTATCTTCCTGCTGGCTGCATGTGTAGGGCGCACTGCTTGCCGTGCCGACATTGGCCAGCGCACCCGCGAACGACCAGCCCGATCCGGCTGTCGTGGTGGTAAATGTCTTGTAGTTAAAGATCAGCGTGTCTCCGCAATTCATAGGATCGACCGGAGACATCAGCACCGTGCCGTCTGGGAGTGTCTCGGAGATCATGTCAAGGAAGGCTTGAAGTCCGTAAATAGAGCTGAAATTTGTACTGTTGCTTGGATTGATCAAGCTGGTTGGCGGATCGGCAAGAGTCCAGGTGTTAGAAACTGGGTCGTAGAATTCGGAGTCAACGCCCGTGGCGGCCTGATTTGACTGGGAGCACCCGGGCAAGTCCGATGGGGTGCCAGGGGCCTCGCCCCCGGCAACGAAAACGTTCCCATTGGGTAGAACCTGGGAAGCGAAATCGCCGTGTGGGCAGTTCGAGTTCTTCATATCCGCCCAAATGCCGTTCACATAGTGGCCGTCGCCGCCAGGGCTCAGGCGATACCACGTCGTCGAGCCGAAGACATTGGCTATGACGCTTCCGTCCGAGAGTAGCAACATTGCGTCAACGCCCTGTTGAGGTTTTTTGGCGAGCGGAGTCCAGTTGGATTTCGGTGGAGGAACCCCATTTTGTTGACATGAGACCCAGATGTCGTTGGGGTCACCGACCCCCGGGCCACCATTTGCCACTTGACAGGTTTCGCCAACAGGCGGGGTCGCTACGGTGACGTTATAGTTCGGTGAAGGTTGATTGTAGGTGGTCAGGCCGTCGGAATTAATTGCGGGTAGTGGTGAGCCATTATCATTCAGAATCAGGGAGTTGGCAGAGCCAGAACTCAGGCCAGAGACCGCCACGGTGACGATGCTGCCGACATAAAAGTTCGATGAAGCGGAGGTGCCGCCGCCCGGCGGTGGGTTGGTAACGCTCAGACTAAAGCTACCGATCGATCTGGCGTCCGAAGCCGGCACCGAGGCGGTGAGCGTTGTGGGGCTGACGTAGGTTGTCGGCAGCGCGTTCCCGTCCCAGTTCACCGTTGACACCGGAATAAAGTTGGTGCCGCTTACGGTGAGCGTGAAGGCTGCGGCATCGAGTGCCACACCTTGTGGTGCCAGCGATGAGATCGACGGCACCGGGTTAGCGGCCTCAGCGACGCGAGCGCTCGTGGCCCAAGACGCCAGGAAAAGACTCAGCACGATGAAGAAGCGACTGCTGCGCGCAATGGAAGGCGCAAATCCAAAGAGGTTTTTCATGTTGAACAGCCTCCCACGATGGAAATTCTGAGCCGATTCAACGCACTCCCGCATTTTGTTTGTGTTGCGGTGAGGAGGAAGTCGCCGAAATTCTCCGCTTATGACTTAACGACTGCTGGATTTCGGCACCCAGTAGCCAATGCAGGCTGGACACGGTCGCGCAATGAAGGAGCGACCGTCCGGGGATCTTATTGCTGGAGCATGCCTCCAAAAAACCGCTGCGTCAAGAAATTTCGCGCCCGCCGACGAGAATTTGTGCACCGCTGGCGATAGCCGGCCATCCGCTCAGCAAGTATTTTCGCCGCGATCTTTCAGTTCCGGGTGTGTTGTCGGCGATCCGCAAGTTACCGTTCGTCAATGTTGCCGCATTTAGTGAATTCGGGCACCCCCATAACCTCCTCCGGCAGAATCAGTAAAGTTTTGGCTGTGGTAGAAATGAATTCTGACGGAAATCTCAGCTCCGCGATTCGCCATTTTTCGGTCAACGCCGGCCAGATTTTTGCGGCTTTGGCATTCTTTTGCCTTGGACGACATACGTCGTCCCGTTTGGTATATCGCTCGGGCAGGTTTTAGGATGGACCTGCGGCCTGGAAGCGCCCAGGACCCGAGGACGGGTTTAGCGATGATTTCGGCGAGAGAGATCACAACCTTGCAGGATCGGCTGACGCGACTTTGGCACGAGAGGGCGGATGCCGCTCTGGCCTCAGGCGGGGAGTGGCTCGACCTGGTGGCCAGGCAGCATCGCGCAAATTTCGACTTGTGGCATATCGAGGACGAAGCGCGCAGACCGGGAGCCGGCGACGCAGAAGTGGCCGAGGTGAAGCGGCGTATCGACCGGACCAATCAACTGCGCAACGACCTTACCGAAGAACTCGACCGTAAACTGCTAGCGTGGCTTGAGACGCAAGGTTTGCCGAAAGCCGCGGCTACATTGAACTCAGAGTCGCCTGGACTGATCATCGACCGGCTGTCGATTCTGACGCTCAAGATCTATCACACGCGCGAGGAGACGGAGCGCAAAACAGCACCCGAAGGCCACGCGGAGCGCAACCTGGCGCGGCTTCAGGTTTTGGAAGAGCAGCGCGCGGACCTGGCCGACTGCCTGGATGCACTGTGGCGAGACACGGTGCGGGGCGCGCGTTGCTTCAAGCTTTACCGGCAAATGAAGATGTATAACGATCCGGCGCTGAATCCCGCAATTTACGGCGATTCTGTGACGGGAAAGGTTCGTTAATCGACGCTTGAAGCCCCCCCATTGACGGAAGGCGGGGTTCTGCGTATAAACATGGCCTAAGTCATGTTTTGTTTCAACCAAGGTTCCCCGCCGGCGAAGAACCGGAATACGGGGGAAAGGAATGCACGATTCCATTAAAGCCATGACGCAAGAAGCCAGAAGTGCGGCAACCGGCCGCAAAAAGAATCCGGCAGCGACCGCGAAATCCGATGGCCACGGCCGTGGCAGGGCAGAACCTGTCTTTCAGCACTATGAGGCAGCTGTGCTGCTGCTGCAACAGGGGAAATACGAGAAGGCGCTCAGCGCCTTGGAAAAACTGCTGCCCGACGCTCCGGCCGAGATCCAGGACCGCTGCCGCATGTACATCACCACCTGCCAGCGGCAACTGCAGGGCCTCAGACGGTCGTTCCCGACGCCCGAGGAACATTACGACTACGCGATCTCGCTGCTGAATACCGGCTATTACGAGGAATCGCGCGAGCAGTTAGCCCAGATTCTCAACGACCACCCAGGCGCCGACTACGCGTTTTACGGGCTGGCGGTGCTGGAGTCCATTACCGGCCACGCCCAGGACTGTCTGAATAATCTGGCACGGGCCATTGAGCTGAACCCAAAGTGCAGGCTGCAGGCGCGTGTCGACAACGACTTTCAAAACATGGCCGACGATCCGCGTTTCACCGAGTTACTGTATCCTGAGATTCCGTAGGGCTATTTTTTGAACTCTGTGATTTCTGTAAACCGTGAGCTGGCGCACGCGCTGGAGCACGATCAAGCGATGGAAACGGGACCGCGCTCGCTGCGCGTAGTTGCTATCGGCGGCGGCACGGGACTGTCGACGCTTTTGCGCGGCCTTCGCCAACATGTTTCCGCACCCGGCAAAATCCCTGACACCAGCGCCATCGCCGACTTGGCAGCCGTGGTGACGGTGACCGACGATGGCGGTTCCTCGGGACGCCTGCGCCATGATTTCAACATGCTACCTCCCGGCGACCTGCGCAATTGCATGGTGGCCCTCAGCGAAGAAGAAGATTTGCTGACAAAACTCTTCGCGCATCGATTTCGCTCCGGCTCCGAATTGAAGGGCCACAGCTTCGGAAACCTGTTTGTGGCCGCGCTTACAGAGATTACAGGCGACTTTGCCCAGGCCGTGCAGTTGGCGTCGAAGATTCTGGCCACACGGGGACGCATTTATCCGGCCACAACCGCCAACACTACGCTGGTGGCCAATATGGACGACGGCTCCATCGTGCGCGGCGAGACTGAAATCACGGCCAGCAAGCGGCGCATCGTGGAATTGACGCTCGATCCACCCCATCCCACTCCCGTGCCGGAGACGCTAGAGGCAATCGAGCGCGCGGACCTGATCACGGTGGGCCCGGGATCGCTCTATACCTCGCTGATTACAAACCTGCTTGTGGACGGAGTTCCCGAAGCGCTGGCCGGCGCGCGCGGGGTGCGGGTGTACATCTGCAACCTGATGACACAGGCCAACGAGAGCCTGGGATTAACCGCATCGGAACACATCCAGCGCATTTACGAGCACACGGGGCGGCCCATCTTCGATTACGCTGTGGTCAACACGGGAAAACTTTCGCCGGAAACCCTGGTTCGTTACGCTGCCGAAGGCGCCACGCCGATTGTGCCCGATTTCGAGCGCATTGAAGCACTGGGCGTGCACTGCATTGCCGGCAACTTTCTGAGTGAAGGAAACGTGGTGCGCCACACAGCCAGCCGCCTGGCAGACGTGGTGCTGGAGCTGGCGCAGGCTCGCACCGCGAAGTAACAATTAAGCGCAAAAATAATCGTTTCTTGCCGCCCGCCCGATCGGATAGAGTTGTGGTGCGCCAGGCCAGTGCCTGTGCGGCTGATCGGGAGGAAGTATGAGCAAGTCGCATATCCGGATCGCATTGGCTTTTTGCCTTTTGGCAGTTTCAATCTTTGCGTTGGCACAGGCAGTGAGGAAGCCTGGCCTGTGGCAGATGACCAGCACCATAACGTGGCAGAAATCGCCCATGCCTCCAGGCATGACGATGCCGCAGGGAATGGCCAATCCCTTTGCCCCCACGACGCGCACCAGCGACGTGTGCCTGACTCAGGAGATGATCGACAAGTTCGGCGCTCCGTTTGCGAACCCACAAGCGCAGGAGAGCTGTACGACCTCGAACGTCGTGCTCAAGCCCACCAGCATGTCCGCCGAGATGACTTGCACGGGAAAGATGAACGCTCATGCCACCATCGAGTCCTCCTGGCCCGGCGGCAATACGGCGCACGGTACGGTGCATTTCACCGGGACCATGCAGATGGGAGCGAACTCCATTCCCGTCGAGTACACGGTGGAGAGCACATCGACTTACAAGGGAGCGGATTGCGGCAGTGTGAAGCCGCTGCCCATGCCTGCGAGCAAGTAATAAGCGTTTGGACCGGACGCGCGATGTTGCGCCTACGCCTCCACAGTGCGCTTCAATTGTCCGCAGGCGGCGAAGATGTCACGGCCGCGGGGCTGGCGGATGTAGGCTGCGATTCCCTCCCCTTTGAGCAGCTCATGAAACTGCTCCGCAGTCTCGGGTTTTGGAGTTGTGTAGTGAATGCCGGGGCCGGGATTCCAGGCGATCAGGTTCACCTTCGCGGGAAGGCCTGAGCGGCGCACCAGTCGCGCCACCTCGCGGGCGTGCTCGGGACGGTCCGTGACTCCACCGAGCAAAACGTATTCGAAAGTGATGCGCTCGCGGGGGCGCAGCGGGACGCGGCGAACTGCCTCGATGACTTCGGCGATGGGCCACTTGCGGTTGATGGGCATGATCTCGGCGCGGATTTGGTCGTTGGGGGCGTTGAGGCTGATGGCGAGCTTGGGGCGAATGTCCGGAGGCTCTTTTGTAAATCTTACGATCCCGGGAACGATGCCGGATGTGGAAACCGTCATACGCCGCGGGCTCAGGCCGACTTCGCGGACTAGCAGACGCACCGCCGCCATAAAGTTGTCGTAGTTAAGGAACGGCTCGCCCATGCCCATGAAGACCAGGTTCACGCGGTCGCGGCCTACGCGGACCCCCTGGCGTTCGAGGACCGCGACCACCTGGCCGGCGATCTCACCCGCCGTGAGGTTGCGTTGCAGGCCCAACTTTGCAGTGAGGCAGAACTGGCAGTTGACGGCGCAACCGATCTGGCTGGAGACGCAGACGGTGGCGCGGGACCAATCCTTAGATTCGGGTTCGGCCTCGTCGCCAGCGTCGCCGTCGTCCCCTTCCGGCATCCACACGGCTTCCGCTGTTTCTCCTTTTGGGGCAGAGCCTGCAAATTCAATTAGATAGCGTTCAGTGCCGTCGGTGGATTGGAAGGTGCGGGCGAGCGCGGGGCGGCCAATCTTCCAGCCTCTGGCGGCTAGCTTTGTACGCAAAGTCAGCGGCCAAGTGCTGATTTCAGTAATTTCGCTAAGCCATTGACGATACATGGCTTCAGTCAGCTGTCTGCCCCGGAACGCGGGTTCGCCCAGATTCACTAGAAGCCTGGACAAAGATTCCGCATCCAATCCAAACAGGGGCTCCTTGAAACCGCCGAGCTGGTTGTCTGCGTCTAAAGATACGAGTTGGCTCGGTTTTTCACGCATTGCGGGGCTCAGCCTGCAGTAATCTTAGCCTTTCCTGAGAGCGCTTGACCTGGAACCACAAGTCTTTCCCGTCTGACGCATTGCTGCCTGTTTCTCAGAATTGGCCTACAATCGAGGTTCGACCTGATGCCGATGACTACTGAGAGAAACCTTCGCCGTACCGTATTGCCGAATGGCCTGATCGTTCTGACCGAGCGCATGGACCATCTGCGTTCCGTAGCCATGGGTGTTTGGATCAAGTCGGGCTCACGATGCGAAACCCCGGAGGTCAACGGCATTTCGCATTTTGTGGAGCACATGCTCTTCAAGGGCACGCGTTCGCGCTCGGCACAGCGCATTGCGCGCGAGATGGACTCGATCGGCGGCAACCTGGATGCATTCACCAGCAAGGAAACGATCTGCTTCAACGTGAAGTCGCTGGCGGACCACGTGCCGATTGCGCTGGACGTGCTGACCGACATGGTGATGAATCCCACGTTTGCCCCGCCCGACATCGAGCGGGAGCGGGGCGTGATTCTGGAAGAGATCAAGATCGACGAAGACAATCCCGATGTGTTGGTGCACGAGCTGTTCACGCAAAGCTTCTGGAAGGGCCATCCGTTGGGCAAGCCGATCCTGGGCACCACCGAAACTGTCGCGAGTCTGGGCCAGCAACAGCTCTTCGCCTACCACGGCGACCGTTTCCTCGGCGGAAACATGGTGTTTTCCGCAGCCGGCAATCTGGATCACGACCAGTTCATTGCGACGGTGGCCGAGAAATTTTCGACGCTCGCCGGCGGCGACACGCTCCACGAGCTTTCGGCGCCCGAAGCAAGCGCGCGCATCCTTCTGCGCAATAAGAAGGCGCTGGAGCAGGTACAAATCTGTCTGGGTGTACCGGCACCGCCGATCACCGATGAAAACCGCTATACGACACTCATCCTGAACACGGTGCTGGGTGGAGGCATGAGTTCGCGGCTTTTTCAAACCATTCGCGAAGAACGCGGACTGGCCTACTCGATCTACTCGGACCTGAGCCCTTACCGCGACACCGGAAATCTCTGCGTGTACGCAGGAACTTCGGCAAACAAGGCGCTGGAAGTGGTGGACCTGGTTCTGGCCGAATTCCGCAGCCTGAAGGAGACAGAGATCAGCGCTGAGGAGCTGACGCGCGCCAAGGACCAGGTGAAGGGCAATATTCTGCTGGGCCTGGAGAGCTCGAACTCGCGCATGGCCAACCTGGCGCGGCAGGAGATGTACTTCCACCACTTCTTCTCGGCCGAGGAGATTATTGCCCACGTGGATGAGGTGGACGCGGGCCATGTGCAAACCATGGCGCAACGGCTCTTCGATCCGGACAGCATTGCGGTGACGCTCCTGGGCCGACTGGACGGGGTAAAGCTGAACAGGACGAGGCTCAGCTGCTAGCTTTTAGCTCTTCGTGCTCCACACAATAGCTTTGAAAAACGCGGGCCGTCAGAAATCAAGGCTCAGGTCCGGCACAACACCTTATCCGGCACCAACCAAGCTGATGGCTAAGAGCTAACAGCTAAAAGCTGCTTTTCGAGCGGTCCATTTCCCATTTGCGTCCGTACGTTGTAGCATTCTCTCGGAAGGGCTTGAAGATGCCGGCCCACAAGGAACTGGGAATTCAATGAATCGGAAGAGTTTGTCTGCTCGAAACCATCGCGTGCGGCGCGCCGTTGTGGCCAACGGCTTTACCCTGATGGAACTTTTGATCGTGATTGCCGTCATTTTGATTCTGATGCTGATGGCCATGAAAACCATCGGCGGCATGAGGATTAAGGCCAACGAGCTGTCGGCGATTAATTCGCTGCGCGTGATTACGCAGGCCGAGATTGAATACGACTCTACCTATCCGGCGAACGGATTCGCCTGCGACCTGAAGGCCCTGGGCGGCGTCCCGGGAACGGCATTGCCCACGCCGACCTCATCGCAATTGCTAGATAACGATCTCGCGTCGTCAGGCTACAAGTCGGGCTATATCTTCAAAATCGCGAATTGCGAGAAGGTGACCGTAAACGGAACCGATCGCATCACCGGCTACCAGGTCACAGCGGTACCGGCGGCTCTGGGCAAATCGGGCAATCGCGGCTTCTGCACCGACCAGTTTGGCGCTGCGCCCAAATACGATCCCAACGGCGGCACTGCCTGCACGCAATCGTTACAATGAAATCCTACGCCAGGCTGGCTCGTACCTGTAGACTGCGCCTGGCGATTGCCTGCGCAGTTTTGGCGCTGGGCTGCGGTAGTGCTCCCGCACTTTTGGCTTTTGGACAAGAGCCAGCTCAGGTAACGGCGTTCGAAGTCGCAGCACGCGTCGACCGCCATTACGACCAATTGCATTCGCTCAAGGCCGGGTTCCGTGAAGACTATGCCGGCCTGGGCATGACGCGGACCGAGAGCGGCACGCTCTTTTTGCGCAAGCCGGGGCAGATGTTATGGCAGTACTCGACGCCTGCGGGAAAGATCTTTCTGCTCGACGGGAAATTCGCCTGGCTCTACACCAAGGGCGATGCGCAGGTGCAGCGCATTCCGGCGAAAGAGCTGGACGACTTGCGCTCGCCGTTGCGCTTTCTACTGGGGCATACGGAGCTTACGAAAGAATTGACTGGGCTGAAGCTCGATGGGGCTTCGAACGGCCGCTACACGCTTAGCGGTTTGCCTAAAGGCCAGGAGAATCGTGTGACGCGCTTGTCACTGACGGTGACGGCAGCGGGCACCATTACGGCCATTGAATACGTCGAGGTGGATGGCGCGACCACGCGATTCACCTTTACAGATGAGCAGCCCGAGGCACCAATTCCAGCTGACACTTTCCACTTCACGCCGCCAGCGGGCGTGCCGGTAGTGGATGCGATGCCGCCGGTGTAAGAGGCAGGGGACAGGGATTAGAGAACAGGGATCAGCTTGTCCGTGTTATGAGAAGGCTTTGCGCTGGCATCAGCCAATTACTGATTGCGATGCTATAGAAACTGAAGGCTAAGTCCGCCTGCACCTCAATCCTTCTGTGCAGGTCTTTTTAATCCCTGGTCCCTATTCTCTGCTGCTATTTTCCCGACTTGGCGGGAGCGCTGACCGGGGCCGTGTGCTGGCTGTCAAGCACGGAGTGGGGGCCGGTGGAGCGCACAAACAGAACCACGAGGGTGATCGACGTGCACATGAAGATGATGGCCGACCATGTGGTGAGGCGCGTGAGCACATTGGCCGCAGCACGGGGGCCGAAGGCGGTTTGCGAACCCTGGCCGCCAAAGGCGCCGGCAAGATCGGCCGAGCGGCCCTGCTGTAACAGGACGACGCCAATCAGGAAGAAGCAAACAATCACGTGCAGGACGATCACGAAATAGAACAGAATCGGCATTCTTAGCTGCTTTCCGAGACGCTCCGGCGATGAGCGTGAGGGTGAGGATTGCGACGGCCGGACGCTAGAATTTTTGGTGCGGAAGAGGGGACTTGAACCCCTATGCCTTTCGGCGCCACCCCCTCAAGATGGTGTGTCTGCCAATTTCACCACTTCCGCACTGCCCACTCAGTATATCAAACACAGAATTGCCAGTTGCAACCGCCAAACCGCAGCGCTCACAGACCGTTCAAACCCTCGTGCGCTACATTATTGAGTGACCATGAATCCACTTTCTATTCCTGATTCCAATCGACGCTGGGACTGCCTGAGTCTGGGAGAAGTCATGCTTCGCCTCGATCCGGGCGAGATGCGTATCCACACCGCGCACCACTTTCAAGTTTGGGAGGGCGGCGGCGAATACAACGTTGCCCGCGGCCTGCGCCGCTGCTTTGGCCTGCGCAGCGCCGTGGCCACCGCGCTCGCCGACAATCCCGTCGGCCGGCTGGTTGAGGATTTCATTCTCCAGGGCGGCGTGGACACTGCGCTGATCCGCTGGGTGCCATACGATGGGGTCGGCCGCACGGTGCGCAACGGCCTCAACTTTACTGAGCGCGGTTTTGGTGTGCGCGCGGCCGCTGGTTGTTCCGATCGCGGCCACACCGCCGTGAGCCAGATCAAGCCCGGCGACTTCGATTGGGAGTCGATCTTCGGCCCGGCGAATGGTTCTCGATGGCTGCACACGGGCGGCATCTTCGCCGCGCTTTCCGCTTCCACCGCCGAAGTCACCGTAGAAGCCATGGACGCCGCGCGCAAATACGGCACGCCCATTTCCTACGACCTGAACTTTCGCGACTCTCTCTGGAAATCCATCGGCGGCAAGGCCAAAGCGCAAGAGGTCAATCGCAACATCGTAAGCAAAGTCGACGTGCTGCTTGGCAACGAAGAAGATTTCTCTGCCATGCTCGGCATTGCCATCAAAGGCGTGAGCGAGGACTTCGCTGAGCTACCCATCGCCGGGTACGAAGAGATGCTGCGCGAGGTCGCGGCTGCATATCCCAACCTGAAGCTTGTGGCCAGCACCTTGCGCACCGCGCAGACCGCCAGCCGAAACGCATGGGGAGCGATTGCGCTCTACGAAGACAAGATCGTTCACGTCCTGCAGCGCGAAATCGACATCCTCGATCGCGTGGGTGGCGGCGACAGCTTCGCCTCCGGCCTCATCTACGGACTGCTTGCCGGTAAAGGCATCGACTGGGCCATCAAATGCGGCGTGGCGCACGGCGCTCTGGCCATGACCACTCCCGGCGATACCAGCATGGCCACACTGGCTGAGGTCGAACGCATCATTAAAGGCGGCTCGGCGCGCATCGCGCGGTGAAGGTGGCTTGCCGCGCACCGCGCAGTGAAGCAGCTAAGAGCTTAAACGCGCAACCACGCACCAATACTGAGGAAAGAGTAAATGTCAGAAACTACCCAGCAAATCATCGAGCGCGTCGGGCTCATTCCCGTTCTTCGCGCCAAGAGCGTTGCCCAGGGCCATGCCGTGGTCGAGGCCATGATCGCCGGCGGCGTCACCGTCGTTGAAGTCACCATGACAGTGCCCGGCGCTGTCCATTTGTTAAAGGAACTCAACAAGGAATACGGAACGAAGCTCCTGCTTGGATCGGGCACCGTCACCACGGCCGACCAGGCCCAGGCCACCATCGATGCTGGCGCGGAGTTCGTTGTCAGTCCCAGTCTCCATCCTGAAGTCATCGCCGTCACGAAGAAGAACAACAAGATTTCGTGTCCTGGATCGCTCACTCCGACCGAAGCTATTACCGCGTGGAACGCCGGCGCCGACTATGTGAAGATCTTTCCTTGCTCTGCTGTCGGCGGTGCAAGCTATTTGAAGGCGCTGCTCGCGCCCTTCCCGCATCTCAAGCTCATTCCAACGGGCGGCGTGACGTTGCAGACCGCCGAAAGCTTCATCAAGGCTGGCGCACACGCCCTTGGTGTGGGCGGCGACCTGGTGAATCTTGCCGCCGTCGACGCAGGCCACCCCGAAACCATCACAGAAGCCGCCCGCGCATATCTGAAGGTAATTGCCGACACGCGTAAAGGCTGAGAACGCCATGGAAGATCATTCCCTGCCCTTTCGTCTCGATGGCCGCATCGCTCTCGTCACAGGCGGCGCAAGCGGCATTGGCGAAGCTACCGTGAAAGAGCTCGCCCGCGCCGGCGCATTCGTCTGGATCGCGGACATCAACTTCCCTACTGCTGAAGCCCTCGCGGCCTCCGTCGGCAAAGCCAAAGCGCTCGACCTCGACGTCACCAGCCCCAAATCTATCGCGGCGGCTCTCGTGCAAGTCGACTTCCTCGACATTCTCGTGAACAACGCGGGCATTGGTCACGTGGGCTCGATTGAAACCACTGAGCCCGAGGACTTTGACCGACTGATGAATGTCAACGTGCGCTCGGTTTACCTGATCACACGCGCATTTCTGCCTATGCTGCTTGCCGCGCAGGAGCGCCATGAAGCCGTGGGCGCAATCGTCAATGTCGCTTCTGTCTCCGGCTTAGTCGGCATCAAGCAGCGCTTCGCATACTGCACCAGCAAAGGCGCTATCGTCGCCATGACGCGCCAGTTGGCCGCCGAATACCCCAAAACGCTACGCGTTAATGCCGTCTGCCCCGGCACCGTGCAAACGCCCTTCGTCGAGGCCTATCTCGACAAATTCCACAAACACAATAAGGAAGAAACACGCGCCGAGCTACGCGCCCGCCAACCGGTCGGCCGCCTTGGCAGGCCTGAAGAAGTTGCTTCCGCGATCCGCTATCTGGCTTCCGACGAGGCCGCTTTTGTTACCGGCTCACTGCTCACTATTGATGGCGGCTGGACTGCCGCTTGATTTCGCGCGTCTGTCAGTTCGGGGAGGTTGTCTATGCATCTCGTCTCATTTTCTGTTGCCGGCAGCAAGTCGCGTCCTGGCGTACTGCTTGAGAAAGAGGGCTCGGTAATCGATCTGAGCCAAAGTTACGCCGATACCCTCGCCGTCATCGCTGCCGGCGTCACCACCGTCGAAAATTCCGGCGTCTTCACACGCTTTAAGGTCGGCGATATCCACCTGCACGCCCCGCTCTCGAACCCTCCGCGCGTGTTTGCCATCGGTTTGAACTACCGCGACCACGCTGTCGAGTCGAAGATGGCGCTGCCCTCGGTGCCTGTGGTCTTCTTCAAAATGCCAACCGCAATTGTCGGTCCCGGCGACGCCGTTGTGCTGCCTAGAAATTCCAACGAACCCGACTACGAGGCCGAGCTGGCCTTCATCATCGGCAAGGGCGGATATCGCATTCCCGCATCGGCGTGGCGGGAGCACGTCTACGGCTACACCATCGTCAACGACGTGAGCGCGCGTGACGTGCAGCGAGCGACTTCGCAGTGGTCGCTGGCCAAGAGCTTCCCGACCTTCTGCCCCATGGGCACCGCGATCGTTACTGCCGATGAGATCGCCGACCCGCACGATCTCACCATTTCGCTCAGCATTGATGGAGAAACCCTGCAGAACTCGAACACGCGCGAGCTGATCTTCAAAATCCCGGAGCTCGTCGAATACATCTCATCGATCACACCGCTCTTGCCGGGTGACATCATTTCTACAGGTACGCCGTCCGGTGTGGGCATGGGCCGCACGCCGCAGCGCTGGCTCAAACCCGGTGAGACTGTGACCGTGACGATTGACGGCCTGGGCTCGCTCACCAATCCTGTGGTTGCGGAGTAATGTCAATCTCGCTGAACTCCTTGAGTTCGCATTTGCTTTGCAAAGACTAGAGCTGGTTGCATAAATGCCATGAGGCAATAAAGAAGCTTCCTTCAGTGGCTAAAGCCCCCAAATTTATGCGGCCTTTTGCGGCACGACTGAAGTCGTGCCCTTTCGCAAAACACCACACCATTGCCTAATCCGCTCTACACGTTTTCCGCAGCAATCTCTTCCGGGTCCATTTGCGACCCTAACCACGCGTAAAGTGCAATACCTACAAAGCAAACTCCAGGCACAATATAGCCGGCTGCGATGCTAACGCGATCAGCTACTCGCCCCATTGCCAGCGTAATCAGAGCGCCTCCGATAATCGCCATTACGATGCAGGCAGCGCCGCTCTTGGTGCGGGTTCCCAAACCTCTCGTGCCCAGCGCGAAAATCGATGGGAACATCGTTGACATCAGGAAGGTAGCGGCAACCAATGCATAGACGCCCAACCATCCAGGCCGTAAAACCGCGACGGTGCAAATCAATGTGTTGAGCACCGCATAGCTACCCAGTAAGTGATGTGCGGGCACGAAGTTCAGCAGCCACGCGGAAAAGAACCGCCCTACCGTAAAGGCCACCAATGCGCCTGTGAGCCAATACCCCGCTTGCCGCTCCCCGATCCCTGTTCCCGAAATCACATAAGGAATCATGTAGCTCCAGATGCCGACTTGCGCGCCCACGTAAAGGAATTGCGCCATGACTGCAAAAACGAAATGCCTCCGCTTCCATAGCGGCTTGGAATGGTCGCTGGCAAGTGTGTTCTGGGAGTAGTCGAGACCTGTACGCGGAAAAGGCGTGCGCGCGATGAGAATCGCCCAGAAGAGCACAACCGCGCCAAGAATGAGGTAAGGGGCAATCACGCGCAGAGTCTCCGATTTCAAATAGGCCTGATAGGTTCCCGCCACTCGCTTGGCCGCTGCCTGGGCCGGCGTCAATTCGATTCCTGAAAAAATGAACCGGCTGCCAATCAGCACAGCAGAGATGCTGCCCAGCGGATTGAAAGCCTGCGCAAAATTCAGGCGCCGCGCTGCGCTCCGCGGATCTCCCATCTGCAGAGTGAAGGGGCTCGCCGCAGTTTCCAGAAACGCCAACCCGCTCGCGATCACGAAAAGCGCCGTCAGAAAGAACCAGTATTTGCCGACGATCGCCGCAGGCCAGAACAGCATGCATCCCGCGCCATAAAGACACAGACCGACGAGAATCCCGGCCTTGTATCCCGCACGTTGCATCAACTGCGCGGCAGGCATGGCCAACAAAAAGTACCCCAGATAAAAGGCGGACTGTACCAGGCCGGCCTGAAGCCGGTTGATCTCGAACGACTTCATGAATTGGCGAATCAGGATGTCGTTGAAGTTGTTAGGCACGCCCCACAGAAAAAAGAGCGCCGTTACAAGAATGAACGGCAGCAATCGCCCCGCGGGTATCAGCGGAGCTTCAAGATCCTCATGCTGCGACCGCGAACTTCCCTGCCCCAACCTTCGCGGATCGATAGGCCCGGCGGAAATGCTCAAAGTACACTTCTCTTTCTCAACGGCAGTCCGCGTGCCGGCGCCGTTTTGCAGTTCTGTCTATTTTCAGCGCCCCGCTGTCTCCTTGGAAAAGGCACTCCCCTTTGTATCGAACCCACCTTGATGCTGGCAACTCCGTAATCGTTCGCGTTAACGTTAATTGCGCAAGAAATCGCAGGCCGCTCTGCTGCAAGCTGCCGCGCACCAATTTGGCCGTTATCGCCTTCGACACGCCTATAATCGGCGGTGTACGGCCAGCCTCTAGACTGGCTGTCGTGCAGGATCTGCTCTGAACCTACTCGAATGTTCGGGACCCGCACCCTGTATGACCGACACCATCGAATCCGCGCGGCACTTTTATGCCGAGGAGTTGTGCCGCCTCAATAGCATCTCTTCGCCTGCCATCCTCGCGGCTTTCGCAACTGTGCCGCGCGAACGCTTCGTAGGGTCTGGCCCCTGGATGATTCAAAGCGGTGGCACAAGCGGGTTTACGCAGGATGCCGACCCCACGCATGTCTACCGCGATGCGCTCATCGTGCTCGACGAAGCGAAGCATCTGAACAACGGCCAGCCCAGCCTGTGGGCCATTTATTTCGACCTGCTGCGGATTCGGCCTGGCGACGAGATCCTCCACCTCGGCTGCGGCACTGGTTACTACACTGCTATCCTCGCCGAACTCACCGGCCCGGCCGGCAAAGTGACCGCCGTCGAAATTGACGAAGGACTTGCGGCCCGCGCGCACGACGCGCTCGATGCCTGGCCGCAGGTCACTGTGCTCCACGCAGACGGCTCGCGCGGGCCGTTCGAGCCTGCGGATGTGGTTGTCGTCAGCGCCGGCGGCACGCATCCCCTTACCGCATGGCTTGCCGCTGTAAAGCTTGGGGGCAAACTCCTCTTTCCCCTTACTTCCACTCGCGGCCCCGGAACTATGGCGTACATTACTCGCACCAGCGCAGACCATTTTGCGGCCTCACTGCGCGGCTCGGTTTTTTTCGTCGATTTTGAGGGAGTTCGCGATCCCGCCGTCAGCAATGAGCTAGCCCAGGCGCTGCGTCGCGATGGAGGTGCCAGCGTACGCTGTCTGCGCTGCGATATTCACATGAGGGACGAATCCTGCTGGCTGCACGGCCAGGGCTGGTGCTTTTCGCGGTTCGACCCGGTCGCCGATAGCAGCGTGTAACCCGCTCACAGCACGCGCGCCAACCACTGGCCCGTGTGCGAGTGGAGATTGCTTGCGATCTCTTCGGGCGAACCCTCGGCTACGATTTTGCCGCCGCCTTCGCCGCCCTCCGGACCTAGATCGATCACCCAGTCGGCGCTCTTGATCACGTCCAGGTTGTGCTCGATCACAATCAGCGAGCCGCCGCCGTCGATCAGCTTGCGAAACGCGGTTAACAACTTCGATACATCGTCGAAGTGCAGCCCCGTCGTCGGCTCGTCGAGAATATAGAGCACGCGGCTGGCCTGCGAGGGCTTGGCCGTGGCATTCACCGCGCGCACAGACGCAAGATGCGCGGCCAGCTTCACGCGCTGCGCCTCGCCACCTGAAAGGGTCGTCGCCGACTGCCCCAGCCGCAGATAGCCGAGCCCGATCTCATCCAGGACTGCCAGTTTTTCGAGCAGCTTGGTCTGCCCGGCAAAGAAGCGCAGCGCCTCTTTCACTGTCATTTGCAGCACATCGTGAATGTTCTTGCCCTTGTATTCGACTTCGAGGATTTTGGTTTGGTAGCGCGTGCCGTTGCAGTCCTCGCAGGGCAACTCGACGTCGGCCAAAAATTGCATCTCGACTGTCACCGTGCCGTCACCTTCGCAGGTGTTGCAGCGCCCGCCCGGCACGTTGAACGAGAAATGCCCGGGCGTGAGCGAACGCCGCTTGGCCTCTGGTTGCGCGGCAAACAACTCGCGCACCAGGTCGAAGCCCTTGATGTAGGTGATGGGATTCGACCGCGGCGTGCGCCCGATCGGCGTCTGGTCCACCAGCACCACATCGTTCAGCCGTTCCACTCCGCTCAACGAAGTAAATACGCTCGACGGATCGCTGCCATCGGTCTGCCCAAGCGCTCGCGCCACGGCGCGATACAGCACCTGGTGTACCAGCGTGGATTTGCCCGATCCTGAAACACCCGTTACGGCCACCAGCATTCCCAGCGGAATTGTAACGTCGAGTCCGTGCAGATTATTCACTCGCGCTCCACGCAACACCAGCTTCTCGCGGCCGGGAGTGCGCCGCCGCGTGGGCACGGGAATCGAAATCTTCCCGCTCAGATAGCGACCCGTGAGCGACGCCGGATTGGCCTCGATCTCCGCGAGCACGCCCTCGGCCAACAATTTTCCACCGAACTCGCCCGCGCCAGGCCCTAGATCGAGCAAATGATCGGCCGCGCGCAGGATATCTGCGTCGTGCTCCACGACGAGAATCGTGTTTCCCAGGTCGCGCAGTTTTTCGAGAATGTGGATGAGCCGCGCCGTGTCGCGTGTGTGCAATCCGATTGAAGGCTCGTCGAGCACGTAGAGCGCGCCCACTAAACTCGATCCCAGCGACGTCGCGAGTTGAATCCTCTGCGCCTCACCGCCGCTCAAGGTCGATGCCAGCCGGTCCAGCGTCAGATACTCGAGTCCCACGGCCAGCAGAAAACTCAACCTCTGCTGTACCTCGGTGAGAATCGGCCCGGCAATCTCCTCCTGCATGGGGGAAAGTTTAAGGGCGTCGAAGAATTCCTTGGCCTCCGCAATGGTCAGCGCTACCGCCGCGCAAATATTCTTGCCCTCTCTCTTTGCGTCTCCGAGGCGCACCGCCCGCGCCTCGGCCCGTAGCCGCTGCCCGCGGCAATCCGGGCATTCCGCATAGCCGCGATACTTGCTGAGCATCACGCGCACGTGCAGCTTGTATTTCTTGCGCTCCAGTTGCGCAAAAAATCCCATCACGCCGGCAAATCCATCTTTACCGCGCAGCACCGTCTCGCGCGCCGAGGCCGACATCTCGCGCCACGGGACTTCCAACGGTACGCCCAACTCCGCCGCACGCTTGCGGAGCTCGGCAAACCATGGCCTGTACTTGGGCCGATTCCACGGATCGATGGCGCCGCCCTGCAACGTCAAAGCCGGGTCGGGAATCACCAGGTTCAGGTCGTAGTCCACCGTGTTGCCAAATCCCTGGCAACGCGGGCACGCACCAAAAGGATTGTTGAAGCTGAACAGCCGCGGCTCCGGCTCGCGCCCCGGCCGATGGCAGACCGTACACTCGTACGCGCCGGAAAAACGCAGCCGACGATGTTCCGTCGCTTCGTCGCGCGGCGCTTCTTCGAAGACCACTTCGCCCGCCTCGCGATACGCTGTCTCCACGGCGTCGACAATGCGCGCGCGGTTTTCTGCGTTCACAACAACCCGATCCAAAAGCACAAACACCGGAGCTGACAGGTCCAAATCGATCAGCGATTCCGGCGTGGAAAACTCGAAGAGCCTGCCCTGCTGCCACAGTCGGGTGAAACCACTCGACCGCAAGTCGGCCAGCCGCGCCTTCATCACCTCAACATGTGGTGAGTCGTCCGTCTTCCCCGCCGTCTTGGACTTAGTCGTCTTTTTCGCCGTGCGGCCTGCCGTCTTCTCGGGTTTTGCGTCAATACTTGCCCCGGGTCCTGGTCCGGTTCCTGACCCGGGCTCCGCGGCCGCCGCGCTCATTGCAGGAAAAAGCACATTCAGCCGCGTTCCATCTCCCAGCGCCAGGACCGTTTCGACCGCTTCGTCCACCGAGTTGCGCTTTACCAGACCGTCGCAATAGATGCAGTGCACTTCACCGCAACGCGCGTAGAGCAGCCGCAGGTAATCGTAGATTTCGGTCGCGGTTGCCACCGTCGAGCGCGGATTCCGGGTGGTGTTCTTCTGCTTGATGGCGATGGCGGGCGCCAGGCCGTCAATCTCGTCGGCGTCAGGCTTCTCAATCCGCTCCAGAAACTGCCGAGCGTAGGCCGAGAGCGACTCCACATACCGCCGCTGCCCCTCGGCATAGATGGTGTCGAAGGCGAGCGAGCTCTTGCCCGATCCCGACACGCCGCTGATCACCGTCAGCTTGCCGTGAGGAATATCGCAGGAGAGGTTCTTCAGGTTGTGTGTCCGCGCACCGCGGATGATGATGGCATCGTTCAAAGGGAAGGCACCGCAGTATCCGGCCGCCTAAAGCGCGCTTCGTTGGCGTTGAGGCGTAACCAGCCATTTTTATTATACGGCGCGGGCGCACCCCTAGCTTTTCAGCCAGTCCTTGAGTTTCTGCACGGCGACGTCGCGACCGATGTCGCTGATGGCGTTGGTGAGCGGGATTTGTTTGGGGCAGGCTTGGACGCAGTTCTGCGCGTAGCCGCACTCCTGAATGCCGCCGTCGCCGGAGAGGGCGCGCAGGCGGTCTTCTTTCAAGACCTTGCCTGTGGGATGGTTGTTGAAGAGCTTGACCTGGGCGATGGTGGCCGCGCCGACGAATCCCGTGGCCACGTTAAACTGCGGGCAGACTTCCATGCAGCAGGTGCAGGAGATGCAATTCGACAGCGGATAATTGACTTCCTGCTGCTGCGGGTAAACGCGCGGGCCGGAACCGAGATCGTAGGTGCCGTCGACGGGAACCCAGGCCTTGACACGCATGAGGTTTTCAAAGAGAACCGAGCGGTCGACCTGGAGATCGCGCACCAGCGGGAACTTGGTGAGCGGCTCGACGCGGATGGGCTGTTCGAGATTGTCGACCAGCGCCGAGCAGGCCATGCGGGCCTTGCCGTTGATCTTCATGGCGCATGAGCCGCAGATCTCCTCAAGACAATTCGAGTCGTAGGAGATGGGCGTGGTCGGGTGGCCGTCGGCGGTGACGGGGTTCGTGGCGATCTCCATCATGGCGGAGATGACGTTCATGCCCGAGCGCCAAGGGAGTTCGAAGCGCTCCCACGTGGCGGGCGCGTCGGGGTTGGCCTGGCGCTTGATTTCGAAAGTTACGGTGCGTTCTGCCATGGTTTCCTCAGGGGCTGAACCCCTTCATTTTTGCGCGTCGCACGACGCGAGTAAACTCGCGCCCTGATACAAAACTTACCGCCATGGGTTCGTGCTTTCCCAGGTCTGAAAATCCAGACCTGGGGCACCCAATAGCATTGGAATACAAACTCCCCTAAAAGCAACCGCAGATCCTTCGACTTCGCTCGGGATGGCATTGGCGCGAGCGCCAATGTCATTTCGCCGCGTCGTAACGGCGCGGGCGGGGCTTGATGTACTGCGTATCGACTTCCTCGAACTCTAAGCGCGGGCCTTCAACTGTGCCGGTGAAGCTAGCTTTAGTGGTCTTGAGAAAGCGCTCGTCGTTGCGATCGGGAAAGTCGGGTTTGTAGTGCGCGCCGCGCGATTCGTCGCGGAGAATAGCGCCGAGCGTGATGGTGCGCGCAAGTTCAAGCATGTTCTTGAGCTGACGAGCGAAGGCGAAGCTCGTGTTGGCCCACTGGCTCTTGTCGCTCAGGTTGACGCGCTGGTAGCGCGAGAGCAGCTCAACGATCTTTTCGTCGGCGGTTTTCAGATTCTTGTTGTAGCGGATGACGGTGGCGTGCTCGGTCATGACGCTGCCCAGCTCACGCCACAGCTTGAAGGGATTTTCGCCGCCCTGGTTGTTAACCAATTTCTTGTTGATTTCGGACTGGCGCGCGACCTCTGCAGCGGCGCCGCCATCGTCTTCCGCCGCGGGCAGGTTGTTGGCGTACTGGATAGCGTTGGGGCCGGCCTGGAAGCCGCCGAAGATGCAACTGACGAGCGAGTTTGCGCCGAGACGGTTGGCCCCGTGGTACTGGTACTCGCACTCGCCGGCGGCAAAGATGCCGGGGACGTTGGTCATCTGCTTGAAGTCGACCCAGATGCCGCCCATGGTGTAGTGCATGCCAGGGAAGATCTTCATGGGCTCGACGCACGGGTCGACACCGACGAACTTCTCGTAGATTTCGAGAATGCCGCCGAGCTTGTGGTGGAGCGTGGCGCGGTCGATGTGCGTGAGGTCGAGGTAAACCATGGGCTGGCCGTCGATGCCGAGGCCGAGCTCATAAACGACCTTGTGGATGGCGCGCGTGGCCACGTCGCGCGGGACGAGGTTGCCGTATTTGGGGTACCACTCCTCGAGGAAGTAGAAGCGCTCGGATTCGGGAATGTCGCAGGCGGTGCGCTTGTCACCGGGCGTGCGCGGCACCCAGACACGACCGCCTTCGCCGCGCGCCGACTCGGACATCAACCGCAGCTTGTCTTCGCCGGGGATGGACGTGGGATGCACCTGGATGAATTCGCCGTTTGCGTAGTAGACGCCCTGCTGAAAGACGGCCGACTGCGCGGAGCCAGTGCAGACGACGGAGTTAGTGCTTTTGCCAAAAATAGCCCCGATGCCGCCGGTGGCTAGGATGATGGCGTCTGCCGGAAAGGCCTTGACCTCCATGGAGCGCAGGTCCATGGCCACGATGCCGCGCGCGATGCCTTTGCCGTCGACGATGGCGGAGAGGAACTCCCAGCCCTCGAATTTTTTGACTTTGCCTTCGGCCTCGTAGCGGCGGACCTGCTCATCGAGCGCGTAGAGCAGTTGCTGGCCGGTAGTGGCGCCGGCAAAAGCGGTGCGATGGTAGAGCGTACCGCCGAAGCGACGAAAATCGAGCAGGCCTTCAGGAGTGCGGTTGAAGGGCACCCCCATGCGATCCAAAAGATCAATAATCGCGGGCGCGGCCTCGCACATGGCTTTAACGGGAGTCTGGTTGGCCAGGAAATCGCCGCCGTAGATGGTGTCGTCAAAGTGCTGCGCAGTGGTGTCGCCCTCGCCCTTGAGGTTTTTGGCGGCGTTGATGCCGCCCTGAGCGCACACCGAGTGCGAGCGCTTGACGGGGACGATGGAAAACAGATCCACCGTGCCGCCGGCTTCGGCGATCTTGATCACCGCCGCAAGCCCGGCGAGGCCTCCGCCCACCACAATGATTTTTCGTGCTGCCATGAAGTACCTTTCGGAAAAACAGCTACTAGCCTCTAGCGTCTAGCCAAGAACGAACGGTTAGATGCCGGGGACGGGTGCGTTGGCGTACCACGGGCCTACAAATGCGACGATGCTGGCGATCCCCATGGCAGCGAGCAACACGCCGAGCACAATGCAGACGTAAGCGAAGCGGCGGCGCGCGGTTTCTCCAGACGTAATGCCCCACTTGGCCGCAAAGAGCCACACGCCGTAAGCGAAGTGAAAGCAGACGGCGATCATGGCGACAGAGTAAATGGCCACCATCCAGGGGTTCGAAAGTTCGACCTGCACCTTGTGGAACGCGTAGTAGGGATTCTCAGGGAGCATGACGCCAGTGAAGCGCTGCCGCCAGAGGTGCTGGATGATGTACACGAACGCGATGAGGCCGGTGTAGCGCTGGGCGATGTACATCCAGTTCCCTGCCCACGGGTAGTAGACAATGTTCGATTTGCCGCGCAGCCAGATGTAGACGCCATAGACGCCGTGGTAGAGGATGGGCAGGAAGATGAAGACCCACTCCAGGACGC
>JBEKPD010000068.1:0-32962 GCA_049521075.1 Occallatibacter sp. | reverse complement strand
CCAAACCATGCCCGGAACTCGCGCACCGTCATCATCCGCACTCGCTTCGTACTGGATCGCTTCTTCATGCAAATACCCTATCGCTATTTATTTGCCTGAGCAAGATTGATATTCATCTTCCGGTATTGCACCCAGCCGTGAATCTCAATGTCCTTCGCAGTCGCTCGCGTACCTCGACCGTAGAGGCGTTTTGCGTGTGGTGCCGTCGGTTTGAGTCTAGGTGACCTTCGAGGCCCCAAGTCGACACAAGCCGCTCCTGTCCAGTTACTCGCCAGAATTCCACTCCAAAGCGAAATGGCCTGCGCTGAACGGTTGACGCAGGGGCGGAACTCTAGAGAAGGAGTAAATGGCTTGGGGTTGGAGAAGTGCTTCTGAGCCAGAAAGTGTCCCTCAGGCGCGTCTGCGGTTGCACGGCACGCGAACTTCTCCTCAATGTTTTCGATGGTATTGGGAGCATTCCAAGTGGAGCATCAGGCAGCGAGGCCGTA
The DNA here is from genome assembly GCA_049521075.1 of Occallatibacter sp. Lineage (GTDB taxonomy): Bacteria > Acidobacteriota > Terriglobia > Terriglobales > Acidobacteriaceae > Telmatobacter. The sequence goes on along the minus strand of JBEKPD010000068.1, from coordinate 32,474 downwards.
TCTGAAAGTGGATTTCTAAACCTGGCTGGTGCAGGGCCGTGCTCTCTGATGCGACTCCGTGCAACGCCTGCCAGCGTTCGGCTGAAACTGCTTCACCGCTCATGGCTGAGCCGAAATGCACAAAGCGGTGAGTCAGGTGAGCGAGAAAAGCGAGCAAGTACCATTCAAAAACTCACCTGTATCACTTTTGTATCACAGCGGCGTTTTTGAGTGTCCACTCGTCTTCATGTAAGTCATTTATTATGAGTGGTGAGCTCGCTGGGAATCGAACCCAGGACCCACGCCTTAAAAGGGCGTTGCTCTACCAACTGAGCTACGAGCTCGATCAAGGCCGCTTCTTTCAAACTATCACAGCAGGAGTTTCCCGCTCGCGCCCGCCGAGCCCAGTTCTCATCCCAAAGCCGCTCCATCGACCGCTTCCATTGCTCGATCTGCACCCATCGTTTTGAGCTTGCCGGCGACTGTCTCATACCTGAAGGCCTCAGGTAACTCTGCACCCAATACCCGTGGTAATCATCGGGCTTGACGGTCCAGATTACCGATGCCGGAAAAATTGCGCATCAGATAGAGAAATGGGATGTTTGTGACGTTTCGATTGCCAGGAAGTGTTATTTTGTTGATCTTACTGGTGTAATTGTTGACAACGGCAGCACGGCTGCGATCGCCGGAGAGAATACCCCTCACCTGGGTCCATATTTCCGGTTTTTCCCGAAGGCAATTCCCATTCAAGGTATTGCCACAACAAGAGCTTGGAAGCATAGGAATGATGCGGGGATGAACGATGACCGACCACTCGCTTCCTGACAAGGACGAGACGCCGGAGGATGTAGCGTCGCTATATTCGTGGGCCAATCTGCACGGGGGCAAGTACCGCGACTTTTCTGCATCGCGCGCGCAGATGCGCGAAAAAGCCCGGCAGCGCTTGGAACTGGCCAGCGAAGAGGAGCGGCGCCGTACGCGGCAGCAAACCGAGACGCAACGTCCCACCGAAGCGCGCCGCAACGAACTCGCCGCACAACAGGCCGCCCAACGCGCCGCGCAACAGACCGCACAGGAGCCTGCCCGCCAAGCCGCGGAGTTGTTCGCGCAAAGAACCGCACAACAGGCACAAGCCTCCCAGCAAGCCGCAAAACAGGCTCACCGGCAACCCGCCGCGCCGGCACCTCCGCCGGAAAAGGCATTTCCTCGGCAAGGCGTGCCTTGGCCTCCGGGAGGCGGGCTGGAAAACACAGGCCGCCCCGCCTGGTTAATACCGGAGCGAACTGAGTCGTCGAGTCAGCCGCCTATTGCGCCCTCGCCGGAAGACACGCTGCAGGGCTCACGCAATCGCCTGGCTTCACGCTGGTTTGCCCTGCGCAATATCTTCGATGACAATGCGCCTGCGCCGGCTGCGCCCGCTCCTACGTCCGCGTGCGCGCCCGTTCTGGCGGTCTTTTCGCTGGCTGGCGGCGTAGGAAAAACCAGCATGGTGGCCATGCTCGGCCGCATGCTTTCAGCGCGCGGCGAGCGCATCCTGCTGGTCGATACGGCAGCCTACGGCCTGCTGCCATTTTTCTTCGGCGCACGCGATCAGCGCCCCGGCCAGTTGCGCACCTTCGCTCCACCGGTGGCCAGCGGCGACGCGCCCATCCAGATGATTACGCTCGATTCAGATACGCTGGGCGCTGAATCCGCGACCGAAACCCTCGCTGCGGAGATCCAGAAGCACGCCCTCGGTAGCAGCCGTGTCCTCGTCGATCTTTCGACCGCCTCCGGCGCCACAACGCGCCGCATCATGCATCTAGCGCCGCAGATCCTCGTCCCACTGCTCCCCGATATGTGTTCCGTGGTCAGCGTAAGCTCGATCGACGCCTTCTTTGAAAACCACAGCGGCGCCGCCAAACCTTCGCTGCCGCACTACGTGCTCAACCAGTTCGATGCTTCGCTGCCGCTGCATCTTGACGTGAGAGAAGTGCTTCGCGAGCGGCTGGGCGACCGCCTGCTGCCGTTTCCAGTGCGCCACGCCCCGGTGGTGAGCGAGGCTCTGGCTGAGGGCATGACGGTCATGGATTACGCTTCCAACTCCGCTGTGACCGAGGACTATGCTCGCCTCGCAGGATGGGTGAAGAGCCTTTCCGCACCTGCCAGCGGAAGCTTCAGCGGTGTGCGCTGGAGCGAGCGATGACGGCATCGGAACTTTGGCAGGATATCGGGGCAGGCGAGAATCTCTTCACCCGGATTCTCCGTCTGCTTTTCCTGGTTGCAGCCGCGGCAACCTTCTGTTTCATGGCCATCTTGCCGCTCGCCTGGCCGCAACAGGCGGTCCTGGGAATGCTGTGCCTCATCGTGGCTCTGGCCATGGCGCGTGGTTCCGACTCCTACCTGGTCACTCTGACCCTCATGATCCTGTCCATGTTCTGCACCTTGCGCTACGGTTATTGGCGCATTACGCAGGTGGTGCACTTCTTTCGCGATCCGGCGAACCACTCTAGCGCGCTCGACGGCTTCTTTATTTTTTGTCTCTTGGGCGCAGAATTCTATGCCTTCGTGATTCTTTTTCTGGGCTACTTCCAAACCATCTGGCCTTTGCGCCGAGCTCCGGTCGCGCTTCCCGACAATCTCGAAGAGTGGCCGCACATCGACGTGCTCATTCCCACATACAACGAGCCGCTCGACATGGTGCGTTATACCGCCCTAGGCGCGCTCAACATGGATTGGCCGGCGGAGAAGCTCCACGTCTACATCCTGGACGACGGGCGACGCAAGGAGTTCGAGCAATTCGCATTCGCTGCCGGCCTCGGCTACCGCACCCGCTCCGACAACACCCATGCCAAGGCGGGCAACATCAACGCCGCCCTCAAGACCGTCCATTCTCCGCTGATCGCAATCTTCGACTCCGATCAAGTGCCCACGCGCAGCTTTTTGCAGATGACAGTGGGCTGGTTTTTGCGCGACCCCAAGCTGGCCGTGCTGCAAACTCCGCATCACTACTATTCTCCAGATCCCTTCGAACGTAATCTCGAGCAGTTCCATATCATTCCCAACGAAGGCGAGCTATTTTACGGAGTCGTGCAGGACGGCAACGATTTCTGGAATGCCGCCTTCTTCTGCGGTTCCTGTGCGGTCCTGCGCCGCGAGGCGCTCGACGATATCGGGGGCATTGCCGTAGAGACCGTCACCGAGGATGCCCACACCGCACTGCGCATGCAGATGCGTCGCTGGAACACAGCCTACATCAACATTACCCAGGCTGCGGGACTCGCCACCGAGCGGCTTTCGGAGCATGTAGGCCAGCGCGTGCGCTGGGCGCGGGGCATGATCCAGGTGCTGCGCGCCGACAATCCGCTTCTGGCTCCCGGACTCACCTTTGCCCAGCGGCTCTGCTACTTCAACGCCATGGGCCACTTCCTCTACGCCGTGCCGCGCCTCATCTTCCTCACCGCGCCGCTGATATTCCTGCTCCTCAATCATGTCAACATTCCCGGCTATTGGGCCGCCATTTTTGCTTACGCATTGCCCCACCTCACGCTTTTTAACCTGACCAACTCCCGTATTCAAGGCGATCACCGGCATTCCTTCTGGAACGAGATCTACGAGACCGTGCTCTCGCCCTACATCCTGCTGCCCACGATGCTGGCGCTCATCAATCCCCGGCTGGGCAAGTTCAACGTGACCTCGAAAGGTGGCGTAATCCGGCGCACCTTCTTCGATTCCCGCATCGCGCAGCCCTTCCTGCTTCTGCTTCTCTTCAATTTTGCCGGCCTCATCGTCGCCATCCCGGCCTACTTCCTCTGGGACCGTAACCGTCACGGCGCAGTGTTGATGAATGCAACGTGGTGTCTGTTCAACATCGTCATTCTCGGCGTTTGCACTGCGGTGGCGCGCGAACTCCGCCAGCTGCGCACCGCGGCACGGATCAAAGCCGTGACTCCCCTGGTCGTCAAATTTCCCGGCGGCTATTTGGTCACCGCCGAAACCATCGATATATCGAGCGGCGGAACCGGCATCCGTCTCCATGAACCCGTGGACGTCATGCCCCAGTCGCAGGTGCGTCTGGCATTTCCTCGGCCCGCTCCAGCCACCGATCTGCCCGCAACGGTGGTTTCATCTGAGGGATCTGTGCTACGCGTAAATTTTGAGAACCTGACTCTCGAAGAACAGGAAGTACTGACCATCGCCCTCTACTCGCGGGCCGATGCCTGGCTGGGCTGGGGCGAGGCTCGCGAGAGCGACGATGTGCTGCGCAGTCTGAGGCGCATCTTCCAGATCTCGCTGCGCGGCATGTGGGCCACCTTCCGCAGTGTCTTCGGCGGCGATGCGTCGGAGCGCAAATCCGCTGCACTCACCATCTCCCGCGGCCTGATTCTCTTCTTCCTGGCGGCATTGCCGGCCCTGAGCGGCCAAAAAGCGCACGCACAGCCGCCGGGCTACTCCGGTGCGCCGCGAACTCCGGCCGCCAATAGCAACGCGCCCCTCGCTCCCAGCGAATATCATCATCGCTTCACGCTCGCAGACACCGCTGCCTCGCAGATCGAGTTGCACGGCATCGACACCGTGAGCAAGGTCTATCATGAGGGTGTTCTTCCACGGTGGATCTGCCTGGAATCGTGGTTCAGCGAGAGGCCGTGGCTGGCAGCACTGGTCGTAGTCAGTCTCTCCTTCCTGCTCGCCGTTTGGTTGCGGCACTGGTTACGCTCTGGGGCCAGAGCCCGCCTGACGATGGAGAGAGGCTGAGTCTTGACCGCGCGTTTGTAGCGCCGGTCTCCTGGCCAGCCGTGGTCTCCAGATCCACATGCTCAGAATCTCAATCGCGAGCGATTTGATAATTAATAAAATCAATATTTAATATTGACATAATTAATAACAATCGTTAATGTAGGAATCGAGTTCAAGATTCTCGATTCCAATGCCCGCCGATCCCAAATCCGCCTCCGACTGGCAAGACCTGCTCCGCACTGCTCAGGGCTCGCCCCTCGTCATCGAGCGCGTCCGCATCCCCGAAAAACAAATCGCCGTCGAAGGCCAATTCACGCTCCCCGAACTGGCACGCCTCAGTCTCGAAGACCAGGTCTTCGTCATCGCCTTTCTCCGCGCCCACGGCACCATCAAGGAGATGGAGCAGACCTTCGGCGTCAGTTACCCCACCATCAAGGCGCGCCTTACCCGCATCGCCGGCCAGTTGCAGTTCGTCGAAACCGATCCCTCCCCCACGCGTACCGAAATCCTCGCCCGGCTCAAGAACGGCGAAATCACCCCCGCCGAAGCCATCCACGCATTGGAGGCCCTCAAATGATTCCAACCATCGCCATCTTCCAACTTGAAGCACCGCATTTCCACACGCCCCGCATCTGGCTGCCCATTTTTCTGCTTTGGATTCCGGTCCTCCTGCTTTCACCGCTCATCTTTCTCGTCATCTTCGGCCTTTGCATGGTCGGCCGCATCAGCCCCTGGCGCGCTATCGCAGTCTTCTGGTCGATTCTCTGCGGCCTGCCTGGAACCCACGTCCACGTCAGCTCGCACGGCAGCAAAGTTCTGGTTCGCATTCTGTAACAAACCGTAGCGCCGGTCTCCTGACCGGCTGTAGTGCGGGCCTCCAGGCCCGCACAGATCAGGAGAATTTGCCCTAGAGGAGAACATCCATGAACGAAAATCGCCGTCAAATTCTGGAGATGCTGGCCGCAGGCAAGATCACCGCCGACGAGGCAGAAAAGCTGCTGGCCGCGCTAGAGCCCGACACTACCGCAACCGCGGGCGCATTCACCGGCAAAATCCCAAGCTCTGACGCTTCGAGCGCTTCCACCGTGAAGACTCATGCAAAGTATCTGCGCGTAATGGTGGAGTCCGCGGAGTACGGCGGGCCCACCACTGTTAACGTGCGTGTGCCCATGCAACTGCTGCGCGCCGGCGTCCGTCTCGCGAGCCTCATTCCCAAGCAGGCGCACGATCAGCTGGACGCAACGCTCAGCAGGCACGGCGTCCCGCTCACCCTGTCGCAAATCAAGCCGGAGAATCTCGAGGAGTTGATCGACCACCTGGAAGATCTAACCGTAGATGTCGACGCCAAAGACGAAAAAGCCAAGGTCCGCGTCTTCTGCGAATAGCAGGGGACAAGGGAGCAAGAGGGCAGGGAAGCAAGAAGCGAAGGGACAAGGGATCCAAAAGGCTGGGAGCAAGAGAACAACTGCAGTGATTTAGAAGTTCCCGTCACTATGAAATTGTCATCCTGAGCGAAGTCGCCGCGGCGACCGAGTCGAAGGATCTGCGGTCGCTTTTAGCACACTCACAGTTCAGACAAACGCAATGCGGAGACCAGCTCAATGCGTAAGTTCGGAGACTTTATACAAGCAGTAACCAATCATCCAAACGCCGCCAATGCACCAAAATGCGACAGCAAACCAAAATGTAAATGGTTCTTTTGCGCGCGAGACCCAGCGTTTCGCTGGTATTTTCCCGGCAAGTGTTGAAGCCACAGCAACTGAGAAGGTGGCGAACCCAAGTAGCAAGTAAACATACGGCTCCCTGAAAAACCAATAAGGATCGTACACGAAGACCGCCCCTCTTTCCTCGCTCCCTATGTCTTTCTGGCCGCCTTCTGCATCGGCACCACCTGCACCGTCACGTCGCGCACCTCCGACAGGAAGCGGTTCAGCACCGACCCACCCCACAGAATGTCCCAGCGCGAGCGCGCCGATTGTCCAAACACCACGTGGCTGATGCTCTCCTGCTGCGCAAAGCGGATCAGCGCGTCCGAAACATTCCGGTCGGTGAGCGAAACCACCTGCGCGCCCAGGTCGCGCGCCATGCGCTGATACTCTTCGAGACGGTGAAAGGCCTCGGGATCGCCGTGTCCCTTATCGTCGGGCCGCGTGACATACACCGCGTACCAATTGCTTGCCAGGCGGCCGGCAATGCGCGCGCCCACGCGCAGCAACCGCTCCGTGCCCGGCCGCATGCTCAGGCACACCATCACCTTCTCGGGAATCGGCGCCTGCTCCAGGCCCTGCACGCGCCGATATTCCGCGGCCCGGTTGCCTACCTGTTCCGCCGTGGTGCGTAACGACAGCTCACGCAGCATGTTCAGGTTGCCCTTGCGGAAGAAGTTGGCCAGCGACTGCTCGACCTTTTCCGGCGCGTAGATCTTTCCTTGCCGCAGACGATCGCGCAGTTGGTCTACGGTCACGTCCACGTTCACCACTTCGTCGGCGCGCTTAAAGAAGCTGTCAGGAACGGTCTCGCGGATGGTCGTGTTCGCGGAGCGATTCACCGCGTCATTCAGTGTCTCTAGGTGCTGGATGTTCACCGCGGTCATCACGTTGATGCCCGCCTCGAGCAACTCCAGCACATCCTCGTACCGCTTGCGGTTCTTGCTGCCGGGCACGTTGGTGTGGGCCAGTTCGTCCACCACCACGGTGTGTGGATGGCGCGCAATAATCGCGTCCACGTCCATCTCTTTCAGATTCACGCCGCGGTAGGGAATCACCTTCTGCGGAATGACTTCGAGATCGCGGATGCGCGCTTCCGTTTCTTTGCGCCCGTGGGTTTCAACCAGCCCGACCACCACGTCGACGCCCTGCTGATGCTTCATGTTGTAGGCGTCGTTCACCATGTCGTAGGTTTTGCCCACGCCCGGCGCCGCGCCAATGTAGATGCGCAACCGGGCGAGTTCCTGGGTTTTTTCGAGCTTGATCTCGGCCATGGATCTAGTGTCCCGTCTCTAAAGTTCGCAACAAAATTACTCTGTCATCCTGAGCTATCGAAAATCGAATGTCATCCTGAGCGAGTCCGGGCGTGCCGGGACGAGTCGAAGGACCTGCATTTCGGGGCTTCGGCAAGTTCCACGAAAGTCTAGGGCATCCTCTAGCCCACCTCAACAGGGTGACGGACTTCCTCGGCCACTGCCACGGGAAGCGTAAACCTGAAAGTAGATCCGTGGCCCAACCGGCTCTCCACGGCAATCTGCCCACCCAGCGACTCCACCAGCCGACGCACCAGCGCCAGGCCGAGCCCCGAGCCACGCTCGGAGAAGGGATTGAAGCGATCGAAGATCGAGCTCAACCGCTCGGCCTCGATGCCGCGTCCGGTGTCACGCACGCTGAATTGCACAAAGTTCTTGATCTCCTCCGCGGCAAGCAGGATTTCCCCTTCCTCCGGCGTGTAGCGCAGTGCATTGGATAGAAGGTTGTCCAGTATCGACCGTAGCGCTCGGCGGTCGGCGCGAACCATGGCCAGATCGGCGTACGCCACCACGTCCACGCGGATATGCTTCTTTTGAGCTTCATCGCAGTAGCGGTCGCGGGACTCATTCAGCGCTTGCAATGGGCGGATGCTCTCCAACTTCATCTCGCGCTTGCCCGTATCGAGCTCCGCCACTTCAATCAGGTCACTCATCAGGTCGTCCAGTTTCTCTGCGTCGTTACTGGCCGAGGCCACCAGCTCGGTCTGCAGCGGCGTCATCTCGCCGCTGAAGCCCTGGGCCAGCGCATACAGTCCGCGCCGCAATTGCAGCAGGGGATCGTACAGTTTGCGGCTGGCCACGGATATAAACTGTGTCTTGAAGCGGTCAATGTCCTGCAGGCTGGTCACGTCTTCAAGCGTCGTCACCGCGCCTAGCAGCCGGCCTTCGGAATCGCGCATAGGCGTGGTGCGCAGCCGGTAGCTCCGCTCCTGCTCGCCGATCCGCATGGGCAACATGGATGCTTCGTCCTCGGCAGCCACTGCCTTCTGCATTGAAACCACATTGCGAATCGCGCTCAGAATCTTCTCTCCGCCGGGAGTGTTCGCCAGAGCCATGCGGTCGCCTGCAGCATCGCCAAGCAACTCCGCGGCGGCCTGGTTCAACTTCAGCACGTGCCCTTTGCCGTCGGTCACGATAATCGGCTCGAAAATCGACTGCAGCACGGCGTCGGAGAGCTGAAATTCCATCTGCCGCCGGCCGGCCTCGGTGTCGCGCAGCTCGCGCAGCCGCACTGCAATCCGGTTCAGCTCGCTGGCAATCACGCCAAAGCTGTCGCGGCTGCTCCATTCCACGCGGTGTTCCAGATTTCCCTGGGCTATGCGATGCGCATCGCGCGCCAGTTGCTGAATCGGCCGCAGCACCAAGAAGATGGTGGCTGCGACGATCAGGAGCGCAGACACGCAGACCGTGTAGGCCAGGGGGAGCTGCCCGGCCGCCGCCAACGCCCTATGCGCGGCAAGCGCCAGGCCTACGGTCAGGCAGCCGAGGAGTATACAGCCGAGAATCAGTCGCTGGGCAAGGTTAAGCATGTCCGGTATCCGCACCGTTGAAGGGCTGACTAACTCATTCTCGCGGATGCAGCCGCTATCTGCAAAGCCCTCTTTGCATTAAGCCTTGTGAACGCTCACGGAATTCGGCAGGCACTGAGCGAATCGTTGTGCCACGGGCAGCTAAGACCCTCAGCCTGCGGATAGCTCACCAACACCCAATCCACGCCATAGGCGGCCTTGAGCCGTTCGAAATCTGCGCGGTTGAAACGGCGCCAGCCCCTTTGGGCTGCTACCTGGCTGGCCCAGATGGGCCCCAACTCTGGCACCTGCGTAACCACTGTAGTGTCCTTTACTGCATCGGCCAGTTGGCTGCGCTCAGCCAGCGCACGAAAGCAGTGGTAGTCTTCGCCCGGTGCCTCAAGATAGTGCGGATCGAGCGCGAAATACGCGTTCACCGGTGTGTTCGCCTCGATCCAGGCAAACGCCTGCAACCACGGATTCGATGGCCGCATTCCCGGCAATTCCAGATGCGCCACGCCGCTAAACTCCATTCGCTGCCACGCAAACATCGAGCCATTCACGGCCAGGAGAAACATGGCCCAACGCCACACACGCTTCTTCAGCGCAAATCTGCCCAGCATCGCCCCAGCCATCATCATAAAGAGGAAGTACTCGATGTGCAGGTAGCGCATGGGCTGCAGGGGCATCAGCCGCGCCGGCGCAACAGGCGAGAGCATGATCATCGCGAGCGCCTGCTGGAAGACGCCATAGAAGAACACAGCCGCCGCGAATCGTGCCAGCAGCGTCTTTCCACGTTTATGCGCGAAATACCACAGCACGGCGAAGAGAACCAGCGGCGCCAATGCTCCCAGCCACTCATACCAGGCCCATTTGTAGAGGTAGAAGTAGTTCCGCGTGTCGAGCGCCTTGCGCCAGGTGGGATCGGCCGGTTCGAAGACCCATCCCAGCGGCACCAGCGCAACCATAGAGCTGTGCAACCCTCGCACCCGCACCCGCAGCGAGTCTAAGAGGGCCAAAAAAAGAAAAACACAGAACGAAATTCCCATGGCCGCCATCAGCGGATGCAGCAGAAACGCCGCCACGAGCAACGGGATTGCCTGCCAGTGCTTCCCGGCAAGAATGCGCCACACTGCCAGTAGGATCAAGGCCGTGGCCAGCGTGCGCGGGTGCAGATGCTGGTCGGCCATGTAGAGAGCAGTCCCTGAAACCGGCAGCGTAAACATGGCTGCGACCATGGCAACCCCTGCCCACCGCGCGCTACTATCGCGAAACAGCAGGTTCTGGATCTTCTTCACCGCCCACAGAATCAGAAACAGCGCCGCCAACTGCCAGAACAGTTCCGCCCACGCCAGCGGCATCCGAGTCCAGCGAACAAAATGCGCCAAACACCCGTCGAAGATGGTGGCCTGCATCTGCAGCTTAAAGAAATTCGCGTTATACGGGAAAAGTGCGGGATTGAGGTCCGCTTTTACAGCGGTCAAATAAATTCCGTCGTCTTCCAGGCCGGGATGATAGCCCATCACCAGAAATCCCAGCACCGTGAAGAGCAGAACGCCTGGCAGCTCAATAGAAAAGCGCTTGCGCCTCAACTGGGATTCGCCGATCGTTTCCAGAACAGGTGCTACGCAATGCGCCACAGAAAATAGAATATCGAACCGAACCGCCTCCCGTAGGGAGGCAAGGAAAATAGCCCAGGACAAGTTCGCTTTAGCGAACGCAGTCCTGGGTAGGTAGCTCAAAGATGACAGTAGCCCTGTAGGGGCGGTGCAGATTGGCTCCGGGGTCTTATAGCAATTTCACAAATAGTGGAGGGGCAAAGTTTCGGGTGCCCCACCCTCGGCGCGTCTTTGTTTTTGCGCCTAGGGTGGGGGAACCTGACTCCGCCCTTCCTGCAGAAATAATGAAAATGCTGATCGCACCAGGAATGCGCGGGTTGACCGGCCACCTACAATTGCGGCAGCAACATCCGCAGCAGCAAAAATCCACCCACACCCGCAAAAAACACCAGCGCCATGCGAATCCCGGGCTCCCGGTTCACTTCGGGCACCAGATCGGTCGCGGCCACGTAGAGCGCCACGCCCGCCGACACCGGCAATCCATAGGGAACCCAGTGCGGCACCAGTTGGATCACGAGCACTCCCACAAGTGTGGCTGCAGCCAGCGCCACCGCGGACAAGAACGCCGACGCTCGGCTCAGCCCGCTTGCCAGCATCACGCTCGCCATGGTGAATCCCTCTGGCGCCTTGTGCAGCAAAATGGCAAGAAAAATCAGCCACCCCAGCCAATTCGAGAGCGCGAACCCCGACCCAATCGCCACGCCATCGAAGAGCGCGTGCACACTCAAGCCCCCCAGCACCGAATAGCTGGTGCGCTTAGAGACAAACTCACCGGCATGCGTCTCCTCACCAAAATGAAAATGCGCGTTGATAGTGTGTTCCAGCAGATGCACTGCGCAATATCCTGCCATGATTAGCGCTGGGCCCAAACGCGCATTCAGCCGGAAACTTTCAGGCGCCATCTCGAGCAGGGCAGTGGCCATCAGAAATCCCGCACCCAACGCCACAAAATAGCGCAAATAGCGCTCCACCCCGTGTGCCCGCACCAGCACCAGCCCACCAACCACATCAGCCAGCGCAGCAATGGTTCCGAGGATAAGTGAGATCTTGAGCATTCCACTACCCAGGTTTCAGGTGCCAGGTTTCAGGTTTCAGGCGGGACGTGCCTAAGCCTTTGGCCGTAGTTTGTCGAGAAGCGCAAAAAGCATCTTGCCGATCTCCTGTGAAAGCGCCTCGGATTCTTTGAGCAATTTCGAGTCGCCCATTTTGAGAGACCTTGCAATCTCCAACTGCGTTTGGAGTTCGAAGTTTGATCCTCGGGCAATCCAAAGAAACTGCCTGTATTCTGGGACACCTGATCGGCCATGTCCCTCGGCAATATTGCTTGGAATCGATACTGCGGCACGCCTCAGTTGGCTCACCAACCCGTAGGTCTCCTCCCGCGGGAAACCTTGCGTAAGTTTGTAGATTCCTGTTGCCAGTTGCATCGACTTTTGCCAAACCGTCAACTCACGAAACGATCGCAGCATGATTCTAGCCTTTCTAAAGCAAAGGCCTCCGGTCAGCTGAAACCTGACACCTAAAACCTGTTTTCACCCGGAATGCCGTATATGCACGACATCCCCGTCCTGCACAACATACTCCTTGCCTTCCAAGCGCAGCGTACCCTTTGCCCGCGCCGCTGCCTCGGAGCCGGCATCGAGCAGCTGATCCCAGCGAATGGTTTCGGCGCGAATGAAGTGGTGCTCGAGATCCGAGTGAATCGCCCCCGCCGCCTGCGGCGCCTTCGAGCCCACCGGCACAGTCCATGCACGGCACTCATCTTCGCCGGCCGTGAAGAAACTGATCAGCCCCAACAACTCGTAACTTTTACGGATCAGCCGCACTAATCCACTTTCGCCGAGCCCGTAACTCTCCAGAAAATCCGCCGCTTCGGCGTCATCCATCTCCGTGAGTTCGGCTTCCACCTTGCCGCAGATCGCGGTCGCGCCGGCATTCGGCCGACGCGCCAGCTCATCCAGCTTGTAGCGGCTTACCGCGGCCTCAAGATCGACGCCCAGCGTGGTGCTCTCACTCACATTAAGCGCATACAGAATCGGCTTTTGCGACAAAAACATGAAGCCGCGAATGAGCTTCTTTTCATCCGCCGTCATCTCGAGCTCGCGCAGAGGAATCTCTTTTTCCAGGGATTCTTTGGACCGCAAAAGCAGCGCTTGTTCGCGCTCCAACTCGCCGGTGCGCCCCTTTTTCAGATCCTTCTCCAGGCGCTCCATGCGCTTTTCCACCTGCGTCAGATCGCTCACCATCAGGTCGAATTCGACACTCTTCGCATCGCGCAGCGGATCGATCGGCCCCTCGTGCGGAACGGCGTCGTTGTCGAAGGTCCTCAGCACGTGAATCAGCGCATCCACATTGCGCAGATTGGTCAGGAACGTAGTTTCCTTCAGCGCCTCCTGCCCGATAGCCGCCACGTCCGCGTACTCCACCGAAGCGTAAGTGGTCTTCTTCGGCGAATACAAAGCCGAGAGCTTGTCCAAACGCTCGTCGGGCACGCGCGCCACGCCAATGTGCGCCTCGCGCGAGAACCCGCGGTCCTCAATCTTGGCTTTGGTCAGAATTTTGAAGAGAGAAGTTTTGCCCACCTGTGGCAGGCCGATAATTCCGGTTTTCATCGTCGATCCGTTGTGGTTTTTGTACTGCTCGAATTGAGCTTGTGAACCTCTACGATGATACAGGACCGAGGGAGACAGCGTGATCGAAGCGTCGTCGCGGGATCGAACCCGTCGCGCTCTCAGTAGATGACGTGGAAGATTGCGGCGGCGATATCCATCGGCCAATGCGCAAAGATCAGCGGCGTCAGCCGGCGGGTGCGCATGTAGATGGCCATCAAACATAGAACGCCCGGGAAGAACGAGACGAATCGGAAGGCCAGATAGCGCCAGTCGAGAATCAAAGGCAGAGCGCAGTGTTGCGCCGCCCAACAAAAGCCAACCAGCAGCACTGCCACGGATCGATGCCCGGTAAGCGCCTCGATCCGAGGCAGTGCATACGCCTGATACGTAGCCTCCTCGGTCGGCGACCAAAGCATCCACCAAAAACCAACGCCGTAGACGACCGCCCAAACCGGCAAAGGATGAACACGCGAGAGGAATCCGATGGCAACTGCCGGGTCGTGCGGAAAAATTAGGCTGCGCGCGAGCCACGTGCTGCCAAAGAAGACAGGAAAGACCAGTAGATAGTAACCAAGTCCCAACCACAGATCGTGCCCGGAACGCATGCGAATGGGGCCAAGCAGATCGCGAAGCTGCATCTTCTCCCGACGAACGAAGAAGCGCAACGCAATCAAACAGCCAATGTCAGCCACCGTTCCGTAAACCGCCCACCAATCGCCCGCCTCGCGCCATGGCCGTTGGTGTCCAAGGCGCAAGAGAATCCCTGCCACAAAGGCCTGCGCGGCAATCAACAACGTCGTACGCAAACAGACCAACACGAGAGGGCCCGTCCAGTGAACCTGGCCGCGAGCAGCCCGTCCGGCGATCGATGCCGGAGAGTTCGGCTCAATAGAAGGGAATTGAATGGTCTCGCTCACCTTCGGCCTCCATTCAAGCGTACGCCGGGTGCAATGACTCAGGGGCGCGTAGATTCTGCCCACGCAACCAGCACCACCGTCGCCAATCCCAGCAACAGAACCGCCTCCTCCACAAACACGCTACGCCGATGCAGCGCGTTGAAATGAATCGTCGTGGGATTTGCGATGTCCGTGGTATCGATGGCGCCACCCGCTGCAGCGCGATCGCGATCCATCGCAGGAATGATGCCGAATTGCGAGTAGACCGTAGCGCCGATCATCGCCACCAGCAGAACCATAGGCGCCAGCACAGTGCGCGGCTTGTAGATGCCCAACGCGGGCGCCAGCGCCAACACCGCCAACGCGACCATTCCCGCCACCAACCCCATGCCGTGCAGAATGCGCAGTAACTGGCCCACGATAGTGCCGGCGGTATGAGTATCGGGCCGCAGAGTATTAAACGTGACGGCGGCAACGATCGGGAAAAAGATCTCCGCCCCGATCCAGACGATGAGAGACAAAGAAAGCAGTGTACGCAGCAGAATCTTCATAGGTAGTGAACCGTGGACCGTGATTCGTGAGTCGTGGTCCGTGAGCGATCAAAAATTGGCTGTCATCCTGAGCGAGTCCCGGCGCGCCGGGACGAGTCGAAGGACCTGCGGTTGTTCTTTCTCCCGTTTATGCAACTAACTTCCTGGATGTCACACTAGACCCACGGTCCACGATTCACGAGCTCTTCTTCAGCGCCCGCTTCAGCACCGTCTCCAGCGCCGCCTTCTGCTCTGCGTACTCAGCCGCCCCAAGCGTCCCCGCGATCTTCTCGCTTTCCAGTGCGAACAATTCATCTTTGAGTGCGCTCAAGAGTGCGCCGTTCTTGGCCGCCGGTATGGCAGGCGCAATATAGGCCGTCGGAACGCCCACCGGTCCTCCCGCGTACGCCCCAACTCCTGCATTCGCCGGTTTGCGCAGTAGAAAGGCGGCGACTGCGGCCAGCAACAATGCCAGCCCGGCCAGAATCCACCACTTGTACTTCGACAGCGGATCGGGCGTATTGATCGGCTCGCCCAATCCGCCTCCCGGCCCACCCGGGGCCGCAGATCCCTGGCTGCTCTCTCCCTGCGCATTCTGATCCTCGCGCGGCATTGACCCGGTTCCCGCGATCGAAAAATTGATCGCCTTGTCCGCACCGGCGCCCTTGATGAGAAACGTCTGAACGCCAGGGTCTGCCTGGACGGGACGGAAGCTTGCCCCCGCCCCGCCGGTAAAGGTCATGCTCTTGGGCAGCAGCACGGCAAAGTTGTCGGCAGCCAGCGAAAGCTGCGCGTGGAAATCGTATTTGCCGCTCGTGTATGGCAGCGTGTAGGTCACTTGAAACAGCGTGTTCTTGTCGCCCTCGTCGGGTTGAATCGGGACATTGAAAGCGTAGCGCCCCTTGGCGCCGTCGGGAATGAGCTTGGTATTGGTTGGCAGACCGCCAGGCCTCTGCGCAGCCGAGTCTCCCACAACCGCATCAGGGGGCAAGACAATCTCAAACGTCTTCGCGCCCCCTTGCGTAAGCGCGGGACTGCTGGTGTTGTGCACAAACCACCGCTCGTCCACGCTGAGCTGCCCGTTTTGCGCCTCAACCTCCAGAACGTCGGTATCGATGGAGATTCCCTGGACCCTGGCGGCCACATCGTAAACCGGGATATCGGCCGTCCCTCCGCCCTGCGGCACGTTTGCAAAATACTCGCCTCCCTGGTGTGTCACGCGAATCAGGTAGGGATTGCTGCCGGGCAGATTCAAGCTGTAGTGACCCTTTGTGTCCGTGGTCGCATGGCCTACTTCGCTCATGCCCGACATGGGCTCGACCAGCACCACCGCATCGCCCGCAGCGGGCTTGCCGCTGGTCTTGTTGGTCACGGTTCCGGAGACTGTAGCAGCCTGCGCAAACGCGCCGGCAAACAAAATAAGAAATGCCGAGGAAATGAACCGAAACTTCAATTTCATAGCGAACTCTCTTCTCATAATTTTGGTTTTGGAGCCCTTTGCGCCTTAACATTTGAGACCGACTCAATCACGAGCCGGTAGTCTGCAAGCGGTGCCGGATGTCCCCAGCCAAGTATCCCGATGTACTTTCCGTTTGAATCCCAGGTGCGTCCAAGGCGGTCTCTCTTGGCGCCCGCTGGTACAACCGCGATTTCGATTTTGCCGGTCAGTTCCGCTGTGACGTTGCTGTACTTCGAGCACTGCTCGCAGATATGCCCGCGTCTGCTCTTATAGGTTGAGCTTGTAAATTTCATAAACTGCTTCATTGCCGGGTCATTTCGCAGCTGCTCCACTGGCACATCACTGTCTGAGTATCCAGCGAAGGTGGCGAGCACGGTGACATTGCAACCTGAGACGTCGAGAGCCATATCATGTGGTTCATCTCGAACCTGACCTCGCACCGTGATCACATCCCCGTTCTTTGCAGCCAGCAGTGGGCATGTTTGTGAATTCTGAGCGACTATTGATGAAGAAACTGCTGTCAGCGAAGTGAGGAGCAATGCGATGGAGGCTTTCGTCATCGGATGTCGGTCGTCCTGCTGGCGCTTAGTCCCTGCAACAGGTCAATCTCCGCCATCAATTGTGCGGTTTCATGCTCAAGCAGCGCGCGTTGCGCCTGGAAATCCTCTTCAGGATACTTGCCGGCGCGATATTCGAAGTTCAAATCGCGCAGGTTTTCGTAAAGCTGCTCCTTGCGCTCCTGCAAAAAGTCTAGCCGCGTCTTCTCTATCTGGCTGGCAAATACATTCTCCGGCCAGAAAGTGTAAAGAAAGAGCGCGAAGAGAAGAAACAACCCTGCAATCAATCCCTGCGTCTCCGTCATCGCTAAAACCCTCCCTTACTGCCCGTGTCCATACCCGTTTCGCGGCGAATGCGCTCCATCCGTTCCTGTTCCGCCGGCCCCATTTCCCTTGGATCGAGCGCAACCGGTTCTCCGGCCACCGCTGCATGCGACCTTCCGCCCAGCCCGCCCCAGCGGCGAATCAGCAGAATCGTCCCCAGCAGCGCAGCGGCAAAAACCGCAAACGGAGCGATCCACGCCACTAGGTCGAATCCCTTGGTTGGCGGCGCAGCCAGCATAGTAGCGCCATATTTCGCGGCAAACGAATCCAGAATCTGCTGGTCCGTCATGCCCGATGCAATAGCGGCGGTAAGCTCATTGCGCTCGCGGCCCGACTCCGGGCAGCCCACGTGATTGCACTCGCCGAGCAGTTGCGCGCAGCTGCAGGTGCACATCAGCCGGTGGCCCAGGTTATTGAAGCGCGCGCTAGCGTCGGTGGCGCCCAGCGAAAAACAAATCGCCACGGCCAGTATGGAAACTTCCACGGTTCTCGTCCAAAAGGTAAAGGCGCGTGAGCGCATCAGTCGCCTCCCTTAAACGCAGGCGCGATCGGCACCGCCTGTGTTGCCGGCACGCGCAATGCGGCAGTTGCCGGCGTAAGGCTGGGAACCAGTGCGATCATCGAACCGAAGACCATCACCACCAGGCCAATCCAGATCCAGCCCACTAGCGGATTCAGAAACGCCTTGATAATCGGTTGCCCGGTATCGGGGTTCGCGCCTTCATACACAACATAAAGATCCCACTCCGGCGTTGAGTGAATCGCCACCATGGTCTGCGGCTGTCCGCTGGTCAGATAAACGCGCTTCTCCGGTGCAATCTGGAACACTTTCTTGCCGCCGTTGTATACGTCCAGCAAGGCGTACTCAGAGTCGTAGTTGTCGTTCGAGTCTTGCGTGGCGCCGACCTGCACCAGCGTGTAGGGTCCAATGCTCATCCTGCTATGCAGGCCCATTTCGCTTTCGATGCTGCGATTGAACGCCGATCCCCCCAGCCCGACAACCACAAGAATCACTCCGATGTGCACAAGGTAGCCGCCGTATCGGCGCGTATTGCGCCGCGTCAGCAGCCATAGCGCCGCAGCCAGGTTCCGTCCCGTCTGCCGCGAAATCACGTTCGCTCCGCGCAGGAACTCAGAGACAATCGCCGTAAACACGGCAGCCGAAAGCGCGAAATCCACGAGCGCATAGTAATCGCCCATGTCTGTGAACCAAGCCGTCCACGGCCGCGGCCCAACTGCAAAACAAACCAGTACCATGGCCCAAAGCGCAATGCACGGCAGCACAAAATTCCGCTTGACGGCCTTGAGCGACGTCGAGCGCCACGGCAGCAGTGGCCCCACGCCCGTAAGAAACAGCAGAAAGAGCCCAATGGGCACGGCCACGCGGTTATAAAACGGCGCGCCCACCGTCACCTTGCTGCCTTCCACATACTCCGACAAAATCGGAAACAGCGTCCCCCACAAAATCACAAAGCACGCCGTCAGCAGCACCAGATTATTGAACAGGAAACTCGATTCGCGGCTCACCAGCGATTCCAACTGGTGCTCGCTCTGCAGGTGGCGTCGCTGCAGCACGTAAGTGAAAATGCACACCGCCAGCACGATGCACATGAAGACAACAAACCACGTGCCGATGGACGATTGCGCAAAGGCGTGCACCGAACTTACCAGGCCAGCGCGCGTCAGCAGCGTTCCCAGCAGCGTCAGCAGAAACGTGGAAAAGATCAGCCACACGTTCCAGCTCTTCATCATGCCCTTGCGCTCCTGCATCATCACCGAATGCAGGAAGGCGGTCCCAGTCAGCCACGGCATAAAGCTCGCGTTCTCCACCGGGTCCCAGCCCCAATAGCCGCCCCATCCCAGCACCGCGTAGGCCCAGTGCATGCCCAGAAAGATGCCACAGGTCAAAAACACCCACGTCACCATGGTCCACGTACGCGTGATGCGGATCCACTTCTCACCCGGGTAGCGCATCATCAGTGCGCCCAGGGCAAACGCAAAGGGCACCGAAAATCCCACATAGCCCAGATAGAGCAGTGGAGGATGAATCACCATCTCCGGGTACTGAAGCAGCGGATTGAGTCCGTTGCCGTCGTCTGGAATCGCGCCCTTGAGCAGCGAAAAAGGCGGCGCGGCAAAATTCAACACCGCCAGGAAAAACACCTGCACCCCAGCCAGAATGGTGCCAGCATAGGCGTAGAGCTTCACATCCGTCTTGTGCCGCAGCCTTAAAACAAAGCCATATGTCCCCAGCAGCCACGCCCACAGCAGAAGTGAGCCCTCCTGCCCGCTCCACATCGCCGCGAACTTGTAAGGAATCGGCAATGCCCGGTTAGAGTGCTGAAGGATGTATGTGATCGAGAAGTCGTTAGTAAAAACCGACCAAATAAGCGCAAATGCGGCCGCGGTCACAGCCACAAAGCCGGCAATCCCAGCCCGGCGCGCAGTGTCCGCCAGCCGCTCAGGCGAAATCCTCGCCGATTGCCCAGTAGCGATTAGCCGCAACGCCACGGCCCCCGCAACCAGGTTATAGGCGGCCAATGCTAACGCAATGAGAAGACACAAACTTCCGAAGGCTGCCATGATGACTCCCAAGTTATTCTCGCCGATTTTTGCCGGCGTGGGAAAGGGGAACCGGAGACCTCCCCGACGTATCTATCCTTATTTATCATAGAGCGGAACCGTGTGATTTGGCTCACACGGCGGACAGACGCGGAAATGGACCTAAATGGGGGTCTGGAGCAGGCGAGGACCGGTCAGGCCGCAGCAGGTTTGTGGTCGGTAAGCATCTGGCCAGTCAGAGTGAGTATCTTATCTGCTTTGTACGGCTTGGCTAGGTAAGCAACGTTCCCCGCACTGTAATGCGCAGCAGATTCGCCAGTGGTGCCCAGAACCAATACCGGTAGGTCGGGCATCCGGGTGTGCAACTCGGCCACAAAGGCAGGTCCGCCGATTCCCAGAGTGTGGTGGCCGCAGATAACCAGGCCCAGCGTTTCGGCGAATCCAGATTCCTCAATAAGACACAGCGCTTCGCCTGCGTCGGAGGCGCGGCACACTTCACCGAACCGCCGGCCCAAGAGAGAAACCATCAGAGATGCTTGAAGAGGGTCGTCGTCCACTAGGAAAATAGTTGTCATGAGCCCCGGAAGGCACGTCGCACTATGGATCTACGCGCCGTTTCCACTTACCTAACCACAGTGATGTGATGGCGTCTCGGGGCGTCGGGTTGCCCGGGAGGGAGAAAAAAGTTCATCTATTGAAAAGGATCTCCAGCCGCGCAGTTCCTTGATGGAGTCATGCAGCCACGCCATCTTCTCAAACTCGAAGTTCTTCCCCGCCTCCCGCATTTTGGTTTAGAGCTTTGCAATCGAGGCGTCGTGGCCGGCGCAGGGAAGACGTTGGGGCAAACCGGGCATAGAGCTAGGTCCCGAAGGGAGATCGCAGCCCTGAGCGGTTTTTCATAGGGCAGATCTTTCGCGCTGTGGCACAATAGCCCTGACTCTTCAAAGCCTATGAAACCCATGGTCAGAATTGTCTTAGTGTTGGTTGCCGGGCTGCTATGCGCCCCGGCGCTGGAGATAGCAGCGACGCCTTCGCAGGTGGTTTCGGCAGCCTCCGGTGGCCAGTCGGAGGGTGTTGAAATGGAGCAAACGCTCTACGTGCAGGCGCCCGACTTCCCCGGCGGCGACAACAGTATTGTTCTGGTCTGGCTGCCCGAGCCCCTCGTAAGCACCTGCATGGGCAAAACGATGAAGGAATGTTTCAAAATCGATTACTGCATCCGCACCACCAACCCCAACGGGGCGCAGTGCAGGGACCTCGGTATACCCCGATCCCAATTGCCCCATTACCCGGCAGACATGCAGCCGCGCCGCGCCATCAGCGTTGTTCTTCGCGCCATGGGAAATGACCACGGCTTTGACCGGCTGAAGACGTTTTACCGCAACGCGCCCTCCTCCAGCTTGAGCAGGCTTTCGCCGGACGCAACGATCCAGGCCAGAATTCGCTATAACGACAACCCGTCGTTCCCGGGTTTCTATCTGTTGGAAGTGCTCTCGACGCCATAGGTTGCAAAGGTTCCTGGCGTTGTGACGCTGGAAGGCGGCTCGGGCATGTCGTTTCGGCGCAAGGATACCGGAGTAAAATGCTGCCATGCCGACAGTCTGGGTAGAAGATGGCTTCCGGTTCTTCTTTTACTCAAATGAGGGGTCTCCGCGCGAGCCCGCTCATATTCACGTGGAGAAGGGCAGTGCGGAGGCCAAATTCTGGCTGCGCCCCGAAGTGAGAGTGGCTTACAATGATGGCTACGATGCCCGTACGTTGCGCCGCCTCGTGGAAATCGTGGCGGCGAATGGGGAGCGCATTGAGAGGACATGGAATGAGTTCTTCGGTTAGCGCGAAATCGGTTCGATTTGACGCCGACTCGATGTGGGTGGAGTTGAGCGATGGGCGAACCATTGGAGTTCCTCTCGCCTGGTTCCCCCGCCTGTTGCGCGCCACACCCGAGCAGCGTGAGCAAGTCCGCCTGAGCACCCGCGGCCTCCACTGGGATGCGCTCGACGAAGATGTTTCCGTAGCAGGACTCCTGGCCGGCCTCGGCGACCTACGTTCCGAGACAACCTTTGCGGCGTGATGTTCAATCGAAATGACCAGGAATCCGCTTATTGTTTAAGGCTTTCGCAGTGAGAGCCGCTCTCAAGAAGCTGCAGCCGCTCCATTCCGTCACTCTTAAGCATGAGAACGACCGCACCTAGTGTCCCGAGTCTGAAGTTCGCGTCACAAACAAGCTGTCATCCTGAGCGAATTTTGGCGCGTCTTTGCGCCAAAATGAGTCGAAGGACCTGCATTTCGGGATGCCAATTTCTCCCACGAACTTCAGGCTCACCACACTAGCTTCAGAGTTCGTCAAAAACGATGGATGATTCTCGGGTACATGAAGGACGGCGGTCGACCTCACCCGAACAAAACTTCCTTCTCCCGCAGCTCCTTAATCGAATCCCGCAGCCGCGCCGCCTTCTCAAACTCAAACTTCTTAGCCGCCTCCCGCATCTCGGTCTCGAGCTTCGCAATATAGGCGTCCAGCTCCTCCTGGGTCTTGAATTCGGGGATGCCCGCCGTCTTCTCCGCCTCAATCTCCCCATATTCCGCCTTCAGAATGTGCGCCAGCCCCATATCCACCTGGCTCATGATCGACACCGGCGTGATGCCGTGTTCCTCGTTGTAGGCCCGCTGAATTACTCGCCGCCGATCCGTCTCATCCATCGCCCGGCGCATGGAGTCGGTAATTCGATCCGCATAAAGAATCGCTCTACCCTCAACATGCCGCGCCGCCCGCCCCATGGTCTGGATCAGCGACCCCGCCGAGCGCAAAAAGCCTTCTTTGTCCGCATCCAGAATCGCCACCAGAGAGACCTCCGGCAGGTCGAGCCCCTCGCGCAGCAGGTTAATGCCGATCAGCACGTCGAACTCGCCCTTACGCAGCCCCGCCAGCAGCTTCACGCGCTCCAGTGTCTCAATCTCCGAGTGCATATAACGGCAGCGCACGCCCACTTCGGAGTAGTAGCCGGCCAGGTCCTCCGCCATGCGCTTGGTCAGCGTGGTCACCAACACCCTCTCGCTCCTTTTGGCCCGATCGCGAATCTCGCCTAACAGGTCGTCAATCTGCCCCTTTACGGGCCGAATCTCAACCTCTGGATCAACTAATCCCGTCGGCCGGATCACCTGCTCCACCACCACGCCGGCCGACTTTGTTAATTCATACGGCCCCGGCGTCGCCGAAACATACACCGTCTGGTGCACGCGATTCTCGAACTCCTCAAACTTCAGCGGCCGGTTGTCCATCGCCGACGGCAGCCGGAACCCGTAGTCGACAAGATTTTGTTTGCGGCTGCGGTCTCCGTACCACATCCCATGCACCTGCGGAATCGTCGCATGGCTCTCGTCCACAAAAAGCAAAAAATCGCGCGGAAAGTAGTCGAGCAGAGTCGGCGGCGCCTCGCCCGGCAGCCGCCCACTGAAGTGCCGCGAGTAGTTCTCAATCCCGTGGCAATAGCCCATCGATTTGATCATCTCCAAATCGAAGCGCGTCCTCTGATGCACCCGTTGCGCCTCCACCGCGCGCCCCTCCGACTCGAGATACGTCACCCATTCATTCAGTTCCTTCACGATCGATTCGATCGCCTCAGCCTTCCGCTCCGGCTGCACCACATAATGGCTCTTGGGGTAAATCGGCAGCCGCGAATACTTCTGCTTCACCGTGCCGAACAGGGGATCGATCTGCGCCAGACTCTCAATTTCGTCCCCAAACATTTCGATCCTGTACGCGCTCTCGTCGTAAGTAGGGAAGACCTCGATCACGTCGCCGCGCACCCGAAAGGTCCCGCGCTTGAAATCCGTATCGTTGCGCTCGTAAAGAATCTCCACCAGCCGCCGCGTAATGTCTTTGCGGCTGATGTGCTGGCCCTTTTCGAGCAGCAGCAACATGCCGTAATACGCCTCCGGCGACCCCAGGCCGTAGATGCAGCTCACCGAGCTAACAATAATCGCGTCCCTCCGCTCAAACAGCGACCGCGTAGCCGAGAGCCGCAGCTTGTCCAGCTCCTCGTTAATCGTGGCTTCCTTCTCAATGTAGAGATCCCCGGCGGGAATGTACGCCTCAGGCTGGTAGTAGTCGTAGTAGCTCACAAAGTACTCGACCGCATTCGAAGGGAAGAACTGCTTGAACTCGTGATAGAGCTGCGCCGCCAGCGTCTTGTTGTGCGCCAGAATCAACGCCGGCCGGTTCGACTGCTCAATCACCTTAGCCATCGTGAAAGTCTTGCCCGACCCGGTAACCCCCAGCAGAACCTGGTGCTGCTCCCCGCCAGCAAGCCCCTCCATAATCTGCTCAATCGCCCGCGGCTGGTCGCCGCGCGGCTTGTAGCTAGTCACAAGCTGAAAGTCCATGGCAAGATTATAGTCGAATAGCGAACATTGGGCGAAGATTCTCAATTAGCTACGCCCGAAGAGCGCCATATGGTGTTTACTGACAAGTTAATAACAAACACTAATGAGAACCCGCATCCAGTCATACAACATTCGGTTCACCTTTCACGGCAGGACGGCGTAGCATTTGAACACCACTAAAGCACAAGGAGGACGTGTGACAAAGTTCGTTGTCGAGCTGAATGGCAAGACGGTAAAGACGTTTGAGGCTGCAAGCTATAAGCGCTTAGGGGATCAATTCATTTTCTTCGATTCACAAAGTCTGAAGGTTGGCACCATCATTATTGTGCCAGGCATGTCAGTGGCCAGGGTCGAAGGGAGCTGATCGTAGCAGAACGCAGGCCGCCCCATCCTAACGACGCCCTTTTTCGTTAGGGTGGAAAACCATCTTCAATCCGCAGCTACTCTGCCCCTCCCCATGCACTGTCATCCTGAGGCGCAGCCGAAGGATCTGCGGTTGCTTCTCAGGCGTCCATGCGGTCCAAGGCTCGGCGGTAATCGGGCTGGTGGCCCCGATCCCCGTTCCGTTTCCGTTGACAAACCCCGCTGAGGGTGCCCCCGGTCCCTTGCAGTTGGGGACCGGGGAACAACAGAAGCCGGGGGCCCCATCCTAACGACGTTGTTTCTCGTCAGGGTGGGAAATCATCTTCAATCCGCATTCTCTACCCCTCCCCATGCGCTGTCATCCTGAGGCGCAGCCGAAGGATCTGCGGTTGCTTTTCTCAGCCGCCATCTCTGCCGGCATACTATATGCTCATGCACGAAGGCTCCTACTGCACCTACATGATGGCCAGCCGCAGCCACACGCTTTACGTCGGAGTGACGGGCGATCTGCTGAAGCGCGTCTTCCAGCACAAGTGGAAGGAGCATGACGGGTTCACCGCGCGTTACAACTGCGATCGTCTGGTTTGGTTCGAGCGTCACCAGGATGTGCAGGCGGCGATCGCGCGCGAAAAGGAACTCAAAGGCTGGCGACGCTCGAAGAAGATCGCGCTCATCGAATCCGTGAACCCAACCTGGACCGACCTCAGCCGTAACTGGTATGACTGCGAGCCTGCCGATTACCGGCGAGCCTTGGACCGCATGGACGCCTGAAAAGCAACCGCAGATCCTTCGTCCCCATCGCTACGCTCTGGGTCCTCAGCGATGACAGCCATGACTGAAGTTGCCGGGTACCCAGATCTCGATTATTCGGGAGAGGCGAACACGAGGAGAATCTTGCAGTGTGTCAGATTCATACAACAATTAGGGGCTAAGTCCATTGATTCGACGTATACTGTCTGAATTCGAGACAAAATCCCGGTAATGATCCCGCATTTGATCCATTCAAATTAATTGCCGGTAGAAAACCTCAATCCATTGATGAAACTTACCCTTGCGCTTCCAGCGGATTTCCGCCCCGATTTGCCGAAGTAGAGAGGCTTGAAAAAATGAAAAATCTGTGGGTCCCGATCACCGAAGAATACAAAACGAAATACGATACCTCTCCGACTGCTGCTGCCTCCGATGAGGCCCAATCTTCAGAAGCAGACCAGGGTCTGCTCGTGGGGACTGAGCCTTGCACGCTCTGCGGTGAGTTGTTCGCTGGCGAACACTACCTTGTAAAGGGGCATCGCGTCTGCAAAATATGTACTGCCGAAGTCAAAGCGAATCTGCCGGTCGACACGCATGAGGCCTTCTTCCGCGCCCTGGCCTTCGGCGTCGCTGGATCTCTGCTCGGTTTCGTCATCTACAGCAGCTTCGAACTGATCACTGGAATCACCATCGGTTTTCTCGCGCTTGCCGTGGGCTGGATTGTGGCCAAGGCGATGTTAATTGGTTCCAAGAGGGCCGGTGGCCGCCGCTACCAGATTGCCGCTGTGATTCTGACCTACGCAGCGATCTCGCTCTCCTCGATTCCAGTCATCATCGGCGAAATGATCAAAAAGGTGGACGCCATCAACGCTGCAGCAGCCGCAGAGTCTGCTGAAGCGAGAAGAAATTCGATAGTAAATGCGCAGAACACGACTGCGCAGCTTCCCGGCACTACCGCCCAACAGCCGGCAGCTGGAACTCAGCCCGCCAAAACTCCGCTCAATGATGCGAACGCACAACCACCGGTATCGCAAACCCAGAATGCTCCTACATCCGCTGTGCACAGTTCTAGCGCGCAGCATTCGGCGTCTAAAAGACGGCCCGCCAAGGCGGACGCACAACCCGCGGTATCGCAAACCCAGAATGCTCCCGCATCGGCTGGGCAAACCTTTAACGCGCAGCCATCGGCAACAGCAACTCAGCCCGCGAAGACGGATACCCAAGACCAGGAACCGCCTGCGCATTTCGACCTTGTCGCTGCGCTTCCCGCGCTTGCCATGTGGGGGCTGATCGGGCCTTTTCTTGAGCTACGGAACCCCACCAGCGGAATCATCGGCCTGGTGATTCTCTTTGTCGGCCTTCGCATCGCCTATGGGATGACCAAGGCCAAAGTTATAAATATCGAAGGGCCATTCAGCGAAATAGACTGATTTTGCCGTGTCTCCCATCCTAGCGGCGTCCTTTGTCGTTAGGATGGAACACCGCGCCCCATCCCCGCTAAACTCGTAATCCGACGCCCCCACCCGCCGCGCGAGCGTTGCTTACAATAGGTGGGATACCTATGGCCACCTCCCCAACCACTAGCGAAAGCAGTTTGCGCGCTCGAATATTCAGTCGAACCCGGTACATCCTCATCGCCGTGCTCTCGGCGGCACTGATCGTGTGTCTGATCCTCTCCTGGGCCAACCGCGGCGTGGCAAGCTTCGCCTTTCGCGGGCACGGCCAGGCCTCCAGCCAAACGCTCGTGGATGTGAGCCCCTGGCAGACTGCTCAAGCCCTCGCCTCCGTCGCCGTCACCGCCGAGGAAGACGACTACGCGCGCCAGGCCGAGCATCTTGCCGACCACGAGGTCGATCAGGCCTTCGCCGCTGCTCTCCGCTCGGCCGAGTTGCAAATGCAGCGTACCAAGCTTGCCGGTCAGGCGCTTGCCACGCAACAACGCATCACCCAACTCCAGCAGGAAGTCGCTCAGGATCAGGCCGCGGTCAACAGCTTGAAATCGGCGGCCGGTTCAACCGCTAAGCCTCGAAGCGATTCCGATTCCGCCCCGACTTCCGCCCCAACTTCCGATTCCGCCGCCCCCAGCGATCTCGACGTCGCTCAGGCGCAACTCGGCCTAGACACCGACGAGCTCAATGACGCCGAACGCGATCTCGAGCAGCAAACCGGCGACTTGAGGGTCCGCATTCAGCAGGAGCTCACCGCGCACGAAGCCTCCATGAGCCAGTACGACAAACAGCAGACCAGCGGCGGGCAAACCGCAGTCGTCGCCGTCAAACGCCATGGAACCCTCGCCAGCCGCATCAAGGCCTGGTTTGACCAGCGAAGCCGTCGCCAAATGATCCTGCAGGCCGAGCAGCAGACGCAAAACGACCTGAGCGCGCTCACCACCGAATACAACACTCTTAAAGCCAAAGCCGACGCCAATTCCGCCAGCTCAACCTCCCACACCCTCGCGCTCGCCGCTCTAAAGAACCGCAGCACGCAGCGCCAAATCCTCTCCATCGACGACGACCGCATTCAGACTGACCGGCAACTCGCGTCGATCTATGAAAAGTGGGCGGCTCAGGTCGCCTTGCAGCATCGCATCGTTCTCTATCTCGTCCTGCAATCCATTGAGCTGATCCTTTTCATCCTCCTCTGCATGATCCTCGGCACGGCAGCCGTGGGCCGGCTGCTGGGCCATCCGGTGCTTGAGCGCAGGCAAGCTGAGACTCTGCGCACCGTTATCGAAGTGGCGATCCAGGTCCTCGGTGTGCTGTTCATCGTGCTCGTTTTTTTCGGGCCGCCGCAAGAAACCACCACCATGCTCGGCTTGACCACCGCCGCTCTCACCATCGCTCTTCAGGACTACATCATCGCCTTCCTGGGCTGGTTCTTCCTGGTGGGCAAATACGGCATTCGCGTCGGCGACTGGGTTGAGATCAACGGCGTCAGCGGCGAGGTAGCCGAGGTAGGCCTCATCAGCACCACGCTGCTTGAAACCAGCGGCATCGTCGACAAAGATGTTCCCACAGGCCGGCGCATCTCCTTCCTCAACGGCTTTGCCATTCGCGGCCAGTACTTCAACTTCTCCACCGAGGGCCAATGGCTGAGAGACGAGATCACGGTAAGCGTTCCTGCCGACCGGGACATTCAGTCTCTCGCCAAGCAAGTCGAGGCAATGGTGCGCGATGAAACCGCCGAAGGTGCCCGTCTCGCCGAACAGGAATGGAAGCGCACTACGCGCGCCAGCCGCTTGAGCCCTTTGAGCGCGGCCACAACAGTCACACTTCGACCCTCGGTTTCCGGCATCGACATCCAGGTACACTACGTCACCCGCGCCCCCGAACGCTCCGAAATGCGCACCCGTCTGTACCGCCGCGTGATCGAACTGCTCCACGAGAAGGAGAGCCCCGCGGCTCCCGGAACTGCTGCGGCAAACTGAGGCAAAGTTGATGCTCCTCAAATTCAACCGGCCTCTCAACCAATCACAAAAACCGGGTGCCCCACCTTCGCGACGTTCTTGTTCTTGTCGCTAAGGTGGGATAGCACAAACCCCAACCCACCTTCTTTCAGTTCAACAAAAAAGGAGTGCCCCACATCTCGATTCTGAGATGTGGGAAACCGCGAAACCCAAAGTTCCTAGCCGTCTGTCCTCTGTGCTCTGTCATCCTGAGCGACCGAAGCGCAGCGAAGGGAGTCGAAGGATCTGCGGTTGCTTTTCAGTCTCAACTCATCACAAACCTCCCGTGCCATCCTTTCGCGCTTTTTGCGAAAGGGTGGGACAGCACAAACCCCAACCCGCCTTCTTTCAGTTCAGCAAAAATGGGGGTGCCCCATATCTCGATTCTGAGATGTGGGAGAGCACGAACCCAAACCCGTCTCTCTCAACTCAGCACAGAAATTGGGTCTCCAAACTAAGTTGCATTAGCTGACTAACAGGTTACGCGCGAATCGCCAGCACCTTCGTCAACGAACAACCCGTGGAGTGTGCGACCACCATTCCGGCATCCGATACCCAATCAACACCTGTCGGTCCGCCGTATCTCCCATCATTGAAAGATGAGTGGCATCATCGCTTTGCGCAAGCTCCATCAATCGGCGCGAACACACGCGCCAGTATTCGCGGCTGCCATTCCACGAAACGACGCCGAACGCATATTTCAGTGTCTCTTCCTTCTCGCCACGCAGCCTTCGCAGAATCGTACGCGGCCCATTTCGGTCCCACCGATATTCCAGAACCGGCGACAAATCCAGCATCTTCTCGCCTTCACCGAGCGTCAGTATTCTTTTGGCAAATTCTTCAAGTCCATCACGATTGTCGAACGCCAGAAACAGAGCACGTAGCCGCGGTTTAAGGAACAGAGAGCGCGGCTTCCGTGCAATTTTGTACAATGCTTTGCCCACGACTCCTGGAATCCCGCGCCGCTTCTGCATCCGAAGAGCAACACTCGCCACGGCAATTACCTCGGGGCCAAGCTCCGGAGCCACCCGAGAGTTGCGGTTCACCTCATGCCGTCGCGCCCATGCATGCGGATAACTGTGTCCGGACCTCCAGAAATACTCCCGGCTCATCACGTCACGTGGGTCCCGTTTTGCCACATCGATCAATTGCCGTACTCGCGCGTAATCTCCAGCGGCTAGATACAAGACGTCGAAACGCACCCGGTCGGCTGCGGGATTCCACCGGGTCGTGCCAAACTCCAGCAACGCCGCGCAAACTTCCGCCTGGATCTCCGGCGGGTACTGGGTGCGAACCATCTCCTGGATCTGCTCAGAAAGCGGAACTACGGGACTATCGGCCATTTGCGACTAGACTATCAGTCACATCCGCCGGGTTCCCCAGGGTCCGGCTCCGAAAAGCGACGGTAATAAATTTTCAAATCATCCCCTCCGAACTTGTGCTAATCTTTCGTCCAAGATGCCAGACATGCTTGGTTTGACTTCAAATGAGACCGCCTCATCCTCGGGCTCTGAGGTGCCGCAGTTCGCCACCGCGGAGTATGCCCACGTGCCAGGCACGGAGCGCTGCAGAATCTGCGGCAATCTGATTGCCGGCGAGTATTATCGCGTGAACTCGCAAATGGCGTGCGCCAAGTGCGCCACAGAGGCCCGCGACGGTCAACCGAAAGACAGCCATGCCGCCTTCTTGCGCGCCCTGCTCTTAGGCGCGGGAGGAGCATTGCTCGGCCTCATCGTCTACTCGAGCTTCACCATCATCACAGGATGGACGATTGGCTATATCGCGCTTGCCGTGGGCTGGCTTGTGGCCACGGCCATGATGAAAGGCTCGAATGGCATGGGAGGCACGCGCTACCAGATTGCCGCCGTCCTGCTCACCTACGCGGCGATTTCGTTGTCGGCGATTCCCATAGCGATCTCCTACATGATCAAGAACGCCCCATCTCATCATGCGCAGACCACGCAGTCGACCCAATCCAACGACACATCGGCCGCAGGCAATCCAGAAAATGCGCAGCCCAACTCGCAGCAGGCGCGCCCGAGTTTTGGAGCAGTTCTAGGCCAAATGGTCCTTTGGGGACTCGCCTCACCCTTCCTTGAGCTGCAGAGCCCGGGCAGCGGAATCCTTGGCCTGGTGATTCTCTTTGTCGGTCTCTCCATCGCCTATCGCATGACGAAAGCCAGGCGGCTAAGCGTCGACGGCCCGTTCAACGTCACAGGCTAGTGTGGTGAGTCAGAAGTTCGCATCACAAATAAACTGTCATCCTGAGCGAACTTTGGCGCATTTTGCGCCAAAATGAGTCGAAGGACCTGCGGTTGCTTTTCACGCATTCAACGCAGCATGAAATAGGGTGCCGGTCTTAGTCCGTGGGGTGGAGATCTCGATTTTGAGATGTGGGATAATACGAATCCAAACCGCACTCTGTCATCCTGACGAACATTGTCGACTCTGAGCCATCCCGTCATCACCCACTGTCCCGGCTGCGGCCAAGAGCTCGCCCTGGGCGCAGTCGCCTGCCCAAACTGCCACGTATTGGTGCACGCTGAAGAGCTGAATGCGCTCGCAAAAGAGGCCAAGGGTTGGGAAGCGAAGGGCGATCTGAGCCAAGCACGAGAAACATGGACGCGCTCCCTGGCCATGCTGCCTCACGACTCGAAGCAGGCCGAGTGGGTCCGCGATCACGTCCACGCGCTCGAAACGGCAAGTCCCCCTGCGGGTGACCCGCAGGCCAAGTCTCCGCCGGCCTGGGCAAAGCGTCTGGGACCGCTCGCGCCCATCGCCATATTGCTTGCGAAGGGCAAGGGATTGCTGCTGGCCATCTTCAAGCTCAAGTTCCTGTTGAGCTTTTTCTCGTTTATCGCCGTCGATGTGGCCATTTGGGGCTGGCGCTTCGGAGTGGGCATCTCGGTATGCATCCTGATTCACGAGATGGGCCACTTCATCGACATCAAGCGCCGCGGCCTGCCAGCAGAGATGCCCGTCTTCCTGCCGGGTCTGGGAGCCTACGTGTGTTGGAAGAGGCTCGGCGTTACGAAGCG
The DNA here is from genome assembly GCA_049521075.1 of Occallatibacter sp. Taxonomy (GTDB): domain Bacteria; phylum Acidobacteriota; class Terriglobia; order Terriglobales; family Acidobacteriaceae; genus Telmatobacter. Next base: position 714 of record JBEKPD010000068.1, on the reverse strand, counting down.
CCAGATCGCCCAAGTGAGTCTTGCAGGTCCGCTGGCCGGGTGGCTCGCGGCCCTCGCATGCGTCTTTCTCTATACGAGCACACACGATTCGCTATGGGTAGGCCTGGCGCAGATCGGTCTGGTTCTCAATATCCTCAATCTGATTCCGGTGTGGGCGCTCGACGGCGGTCAGGCCATGAACGCGCTCGGACTGGTAGAGCGGCTGGGGCTGCTTGCGGTAACGCTCGGCCTGTGGATTTACACTGGCTCCGGAATCTTCTTCATCGTGGCGGCCGGAATCGCGTGGCGCCTGTACACCAAAGACAAACCCGCCCAGACCGATTGGGGCACATGGTTCTATTTTGCAGCGTTGCTGGTGGCGCTTGGCATGACGCTAAAAGGATTGCCAGCAATCACGCCCTCCGCCCCTCACCAGATGTCCCGTCTCTAAAGTTCGCAACATAAATACTGCTGTCATCCTGAGCGAGTTTTGGTGCGTATTTCGCACCAAAGCGAGTCGAAGGACCTGCATTTCGGGGCTTCGACTTATGCTACGAACTTCGGGGACACCACACTAGAGCCCGTTATTAACTTTGGCGCGTGCGGCGCTGGGCGCCAATTTTTCACAGTTCGCGAAGCGAGGAGCGACGCATACCGGGTGTCTGCTAGCGACGAGCGACAAAGAAATGGGGAAAATTGGCCCCAGCCCTTCGGGTTGCGGCGCAAAGCGCGCCA
>JBEKPD010000067.1:0-63832 GCA_049521075.1 Occallatibacter sp. | reverse complement strand
AATGACATTCAACGAGTATCGCCGCCTCCGACGAAGGAAGCCATTCGAACGAAAGTCAAGAATGGTGACATATTGATCTCAATTACTGCCGAACTCGGTCTGATTGCGCTTGCTGAAGAGCTATCGGAGGAGTGCTTTATCAATCAGCACATTGCTCTGGTTAGCATCGACGGCGAGAAGTATGATCCATACCTCGCATCGACATTCTTGTGCCTTCCGCCGTGCGCGAATCAGTTCAACAGGTTCAATGATCAGGGTGCCAAAGCCGGAATGAACCTCAAGAATGTCGCAAAACTCAAAGTGCCGGGACTTTCGCGGGGAGAACAGAAATTTCTTGCAAATAGAATTCGGAGCAATGAGTCCTTGGTCAGCGCCCTGGCGACGATTGAGAAAGAGTGCTCCACTTTCTCTCGGTACCTCATAAGTTGTCTCGCAGAAGGCTGACAGGAATACATGCAGGTAAGACGGAGTGCTCTTTTCTGGGATATGGAGTTGTGATCATGGAACCCTTCAACGAAATCAACACCGGCGAGCAGCTTCTTCTCATAGGAGGCGTCCGCGTCGTGGACCTAGGTTCCGGAAAGGGTAAATGAAAAAGCTTTCGCCGGCATTTGTCGAGTTGACCCAAGATGCCCTGTTGAAGGCGTTTTGGTATAAGCCTTCTTTGCGGCTGTTTCTTCAGCAGCACAGAATCGCGGAGAGAGCTCTTGCTCAATGGCATGCAGATCAAAGCAAACGAGATTTCATCTTGTGGCTTTGGCCACAGCTCGTGAAAGACGAGAAGGGCCAAAATGCGATTTTGGACATGGCAAGGTCACTGGCGGAGATGCGACACTTTCCGGACCTCGAACGCAAAGAAGACACCAAGATCCGCATACCCGAAGCCAAGCAAGCCATTGCTCGGCTTCGTGACGCAGTTCTGACGATCAATGAAACGATTCGTGAATCAAAAGATGCCGAGATACGGCGGAAAGCCGCACTTGAGGAGATGACGGCACGTGTCGCTGCCCAGCAATCGCTGGAAAAGCTTTCGAGTCGTCTGACTGAAATCACCCCTCAGCTCGGAACCCAGGCCGGCGGATACGCCTTTGAGCGATGGTTTTACGATCTGGCGATCTTCTTCGAATTGGAGGCGCGTCCAGGCTATACGGCTAGTGGGCGACAGATAGATGGTGCACTCACTGTTGACGGGACAACCTTTCTGGTAGAAACGAAGTTCACCGCGACGCCTGTTGGCTCGCCAGACATTGACACATTCATGGCAAAGATCGAGTCGAAGGCGGACAACACAATGGGGCTTCTCGTATCACTTTCTGGCTTCAATGATGGAGCCAAGATTTCCGCCTCAAAGCAAAGAACTCCTATGCTCCTCCTCGATCATGGTCACATCTTCAATTTGATACTTTCCGGGATGATGACGCTTCCCCAGGTCGTCTCCCGGATAAAACGTCACGCATCACAGACAGGATCGTCCTTCCTTGGAGCTTCGGACTTTTAATCACCCGCAATTGAATTGTGTTTGAGACAAAACGTTCTAACTTCGAGAGGTGCTTGGAATGAGCCAAGATCGACCGGACATACCGATTGCCATTCAGCGTAAGCTCATGGTCGAATGCGGCCACCGTTGTGCCTGTTGTGGAGAACCCACATCGCTCGAGAAATGTCATATGATCCCCTGGAGCGAGAAGAAGGAGCACACTTTTGACAATCTAGTTGTACTCTGTTCCGTCTGCCACGATCGATCCCATGATGAAGCATGGGACCGTCTAACGCTGCTTGAGTACAAGAAGCGCCCTTGGGTGGCGCGCTATCGCTCTGTTCCCAGTAACTCATCTCGTGCAATAGCTGAGTTTCACCTTGACATAGATCCGGAATGCTTTGGAAATGATGAACGTGTTAGGTTTCTTGCGGCGGTGTCGGCCGCAATTGATCTTTGTCCTAGAGACGCAGTTATTGTGTCGATTCGGGCAGGAAGCGTGATTGTGGAGGTCGAGCTCCCCCTTGAGGCTGCTGAGGCCCTATTGAACAATTCTGAGATACAGCATAAGGTCCGGGAACTCGCAGAGCCGATCAAGATTATCGAGATCGCCGATCCACGCCAGGCGATGGCGTCCAGTCCAAATCCGTTTAGCGAAGCAAATACTGTCGAAGACATGATTCTTGGTTCGGCCCAACGAACTGGATGGGACTATGTTCCCGCCCCTCAACTGCATCGCCAGGTCCATGAGGTGATGGTGGAATCATGGGTCCGCGAGGCGCTGATCTTGCTGAATCCAGAAATCGCCGATCAGCACGACCGCGCGGACGAGGTCATTTATAACCTGCGCGCATGCATACTCTCCGTACAGGCTGACGGACTCGTCCGCGCCAATGAGAACTTTATGGCTTGGTTGCGAGGTGAGAAGTCAATGCCATTCGGCCCGAACGGCGAGCATGTCCCAGTACGTCTCGTCGATACCGAGCAACCTGCCAATAACCGCCTCACCGTTTGCAACCAGTGGACCTTTCAGGTTGGAGCAGTGCAAAAGCGATTCGATGTCGTGTTCTTGGTGAACGGGCTGCCGCTGGTCATCGGGGAGGCAAAGACGGCCACCCGAAGCGCCGTCACTTGGTTCGATGGCGCTTACCAGGTGAATGAGATTTATGAAAAACAAGTCCCCGCGATGTTCGTGCCGAACGTGTTCTCGTTCGCTACTGAAGGCCGGCTCTTTCGCTACGGGTCGATCCGCATGCCGATAGATATTTGGGGACCTTGGCGCGACGAAGAGAACCAGAAGGAGGGCGAACTCCGGTATGTGAGAACCGCAGTTGAGAGCATGTTGCGACCTGAAATAGTCCTCGACATACTGCAGAACTTCACGCTTTTCGCAACTGATAGCAAGCACCGTCGTATCAAGATGATCTGCCGTTACCAGCAGTACTTCACAACTAACCAAATCGTAGATCGTGTTGTGGCAGGTTATCCAAAGAAGGGCCTGATCTGGCATTTCCAGGGAAGCGGCAAATCGCTGCTGATGGTCTTTGCTGCGTTGAAACTGCGAATGCACCCCCAACTGGGAAGCCCTACAGTAATCATCGTGGTGGACCGCATCGATCTCGACACACAGATTACAGCCACCTTCAATGCCGCAGACGTGCCGAACATGCTTGGAGTGGGAACACGACAAGAGTTGCAACAGCTGCTTGCGCAGGATGTGCGCAAGGTGCTCATCACCACGATCCACAAATTTGGCGAAGCCGGCGGAAAATTGAATGAACGCTCAAACATTATTGTGATGGTGGACGAAGCGCACCGCACACAGGAAGGCGACTTGGGCCGCAAGATGCGCGACGCGCTGCCGAACGCTTTCCTCTTCGGGCTGACCGGTACTCCGATTAATCGAGCTGACAAGAATACATTCTGGGCGTTTGGTGCTGATGAAGATGAGCATGGCTACATGAGCCGCTACTCATTCCAGGAGTCGATTCGCGATAAAGCCACCCTGCCGTTGCATTTCGAGGCGCCTGAGATCCGACTGAAGATTAACAAGGATGCCATTGATGAAGCATATAAACAGATAACCGGGGCTCTGAGCGAGCAGGATCGCGACGATTTAGCAAAACGGGCAGCAAAGATGGCGGTTCTGGTAAAAAATCCAGAACGTGTGCGCGCGGTGGTAACTCACATGGTTCAGCACTTTCAGGCGAAGGTCGAGCCCAATGGATTCAAGGCACAGGTCGTGACCTTCGACCGGGAATGCTGCATTCTCTACAAGGGAATCATGGACGAGTTGATCGGCCCGGAGGCCAGCGCGATTGTTATGAGTGCTTCTCCCGGGGATCCTCCTGAATGGAAAGAACACGTCCGGGATAAGGATGCTGAAGAAAAGCTGTTGGACCGCTACCGCGATCCAGCCGATCCGCTAAAGTTCGTGATCGTGACCAGCAAGCTGCTCACCGGCTTTGATGCCCCTATCCTTCAGGTCATGTATCTGGACAAGCCCATGAAGGATCATAACCTTCTGCAGGCGATTTGCCGCACGAACCGAACGTTTGGCCAGGAAAAGACGCATGGCCTGATTGTGGACTACATCGGCATCTTCGACGATGTTGCGCAGGCGCTCGATTTCGACGAAAAAGCTGTTCAGCAAGTCGTTTCGAATATTGACGACCTTCGGAAAGCGCTCCCAGTCCAGGTCCAGAAGTGTTTGGCATTCTTTGCCGGTGTCGATCGCAGCGTTGGTGGATATGAGGGCCTGATGGCGGCGCAAGAGCGGTTGCCTAATAATGAAACACGCGACAGGTTTGCGGCGGAATACTCCGTTCTGGGTCGAATCTGGGAAGCGTTGTCACCCGATCCGATGTTGAGTGCGTACGAGGCCGATTATCGTTGGTCGACCCAGGTTTATGAGTCCGTAAAACCGCCCAGCGGAAACGGGAAGCTGCTCTGGCATGCGCTGGGTGCAAAAACAGTCGAACTCATCAACGAGAATGTCCACATAGAGTCCGTCCGCGATGATGTCGATACGTTGGTCATGGACGCGCAGGTGTTGGAAGGAATTCTGAAAGATAGCCAGCCGGACAAAAAGGCACGCGAAATTGAAATCAAGATCGTCGCACGACTTCGCAAGCACGGTAACAATCCGAAGTTCACTGCTCTCGGCGCGCGACTGGAAAAGGTCAAGGAGCGGCATGAGCAGGGATTCCTAACTAGCTTGGAATTCCTGAAGGTTGTTCTTGAAATTGCGAAAGATGTCGTCGAAGCCGAAAGGACTGCTACTTCCGTCGAAGAGCGCGATCGCGCACTTGAAGCGCTTACAGAGTTGTTTACAGCCGCGAAGACAACCAATACACACATCATCGTTGAACGGATAGTGGGTGATATTGACGAAATTGTGAAGAAGGTGCGTTTTCCCGATTGGCAGCACACAAGCCAGGGAGAGCGTCTGGTCCAAAAGGAACTTCGCCGCACATTGCTCAAATACAAACTCCACACTGACCAAGAACTCTTTGACAAGGCGTATGAGTACATCCGGCAGTACTACTGAACAGATCGAACATGCAACGGTGCGGGAGCAGCTAACCAGAAATCGAATGATATGAGCGATTCCCTTTGTTTGAAGACGGTTTACGATTTGCGAGTCGATGTCTCCGACGAGCCTCTCATCTACTACATCCCCGCCTACCAGCGGGGCTACCGTTGGACGCCTACGCAGGTGTCTCAGCTGCTGGACGACATCCAGGAGTTCACCAAGCGAGTGAACCCGCAGCCGAACGAGTTCTACTGCTTGCAGCCACTGGTGCTGCGTCCTAACGATGATGGAGCTTATGAGGTCGTTGACGGCCAGCAGCGCCTCACGACCATACTCCTGGTTCTACGTCATTTCAACGTGCGCCTCTCGGCCCGATATCAGCAGAAACTCTACCGACTGGAGTATGAGACGCGGCCCGATCTTCACGCCTATCTCGATAATCCCTCTCCGGAGGCAGCAGCATCGAACATCGACTTCTTTCATATCAACCAAGCGACAGAGACAATTTCGAATTGGTTCGAAAAAAGGGAGAGCGAGGTCGAAGCTATTAAGGATGCGTTCCTGAACAAGACCAAGGTCATCTGGTTCCAGCTGTCGCCCTCGGAAAATGAGGTCGCAGCATTTACCCGTCTGAATGTCGGCAAGATTCCATTAACCAATGGCGAGCTAATTCGCGCACTTTTCCTCAAGCGCGGCAAGGGTGGGTCCCCCGGGTCTAAACAACTCCAAATTGCCCAGGAATGGGACGCCATGGAGAAAAGCCTACAGCGCCGCGATTTCTGGAGTTTTCTCAGCAACGATACGGAAACGGTTGGCAGTCGGATCGACTTCATCTTTGACCTCGTAGCTCGGCAGGAGGGGATGATGCCGGGCACCGTTGAGTACGCCACCTTTAATCACTTCAGCAACAAACTTACCGATAAAAATGCTGACATCGAATCGGAATGGTTGGCGGTCAAGAGAACATTCATGCTACTAGAGGAGTGGTTCGCAGACCGCCGTCTTTACCACCTTGTGGGTTATCTGATTTGGTGGGGGGTAGATGTAAATGCTCTGCGTGCTCTGGCAGCCGGGGTCGGAAAACAGGAGTTCAAGAAGAGGCTCAAGGGGAGAATATTCAAATATGCATTCGGTGTGGTCGAACCAGAGATGCTCACCGTGGAATGGATCGCTGACCAACTGGATGCGCTGGAATACCGCCCAGGCTCACTAAGAATTCGTGGAATCCTTTTGCTGTTCAATTTGGCGACACTGCTCGGCAATGAGCGATCGAACATGCGTTTCCAATTCGAGAGCTTTAAAACGGCCATCTGGGACATCGAGCACGTCCGGTCCGTGGCCTCCGATCGACCTGGCACGCCGAAAGGAAAAGTTGACTGGCTGGAACGTTGCCGAGGTTATCTCGCACTGGCCAATGAAGCTCCAGGTCTTCAAACTGAGATTCAGGCGTTCATCGACCTTCCGGCCAAGGAGGCAAACGACGCGGCCTTCGACGGGGTGTACGAGAAAGTTCTCCGTCACTTCCGCGAAGACCAGGACAACGAAGCCGATAACGGTATATCCAATTTGGTGCTCCTCGACTACGCAACAAATCGCAGTTACGGGAACGCCGTGTTTGCTGTAAAGCGCCATCGCGTTTTGTCGCTGGACCGGGACGGTGTGTTCGTACCACTGTGTACACGAAACGTGTTTCTCAAATGCTACAACCCACAAGTGGAGCACGTTATGTTCTGGACGCAGGAGGACAGAGACGGCTATCGCAAAGTGATGATCGATACGCTGCATGTTTTTTTCACAAGGGGGTGGGGGTATGCCGGACTTTAATCAGGCCATAACATTCTGCCAGCTCCTGATGAAATACCCCAGGATTGAGGTGCCTCTCATTCAGCGAGATTACGCGCAGGGCCGCGAAACAGAAAAGGAAGTCCGGGAAGACTTTCTGAAGGCTCTACACAGTGCTTTAGGCTTGCCGTCAGAGGATTCAAGTTTGCCTCTAAATCTGGATTTCATCTACGGCAGCCTGGAAGGCGGGAAGTCCGGCAGCTTTCTCCCGCTGGACGGGCAGCAACGCCTGACCACGCTCTTCCTGCTCCACTGGTACACAGCGTGGCGTGACGGGCAATCTTCCGAGTTCAAAGAAAAGCTGTGGGACGGAAAGCATTCTCGATTTACCTATGGAGTGCGGCCAAGCAGCACGGAGTTTTTTGATGAGCTAGTCTGCTACATTCCTCACGCCACACCGGACGAGGTGCCGTCGGTCAGCAAGCTTGTAGCAGATCAGTCGTGGTTTTTCCTGCACTGGCGCCTGGACCCCACCATTCAATCCGTTCTCGTAATGCTGGACACCATTCACGGGTTCTTCAAATCCAGCGTAGGCCTCTTCAACCGATTGGTGGATGAACAATGGCCCGCAATCTCATTCGAGCTTCTACCACTAGAGCATTTCGGTCTGACTGATGATCTTTACATCAAAATGAACGCACGAGGAAAGCCACTCACTTCCTTTGAGACCTTCAAGGCGCGTTTTGAGACGCTCCTGATTGAGTTGTTTCCCACCGAGACGCGGAAAATCGCGAGCGGGCAAGTAAGCATCACGGAGTTTTTCGAAAGAAGGATGGATACGCAGTGGACCGATCTATTCTGGGCCTACAAGAACCCGCAGACGAACACCTTCGACGAACCGGTCATGAATCTGCTTAGGGCTGTCGCACTCGTGAGCCTCGATCCAACAAGTCCCGGCTTCATTCAGGACACGATGTTACTAAGAGGACGGCAATTCGCCGGCACTTTCTCACTGTTCCATGAGCACGGCTGGTTAAGTCGCGATTTCGCGAACAACCTCATCAATCTTCTAGAAGTATGGAGCCGCAATTACGACAAATTGGCTCCGATACTGTCGAGTCCTCAATATTTTGATGAAAGGACGTTTTTCCAGAATGCGATTCAGGAACCTACGGCGCTCGAATACACTCGCTTAACCCAGTTTGCAGCGTTCGTTATCTACCTGCGCCATCATGAAGGCAACGTGCAGCCGGCGAGCCTGAACGAGTGGATGCGAGTAGTACGGAACCTGGCCACCAACACTGAGATTGAGCGCCCAGAGGAGTACCGGCGAAGTCTTGAGGGCCTGAATAAGTTGCTGCCTTTTAGTGGTGAGATACTTGAGCGTCTTTCCGACACGGACATCAATCTGACCGGTTTCAGTCCCCAACAACTGCGCGAGGAATCACTGAAGGCCAAGCTGATCCTCGCCGACATCGATTGGAGAGATGGCATCGGTAGAGCGGAGGAGCATGGCTACTTTGCCGGACAGATCGAGTTTCTCCTTGACTTCTGCGGGGTCCTCGGGCAAACGGAGAAGACGCCGGCAAAGTGGGACAAGACAGCGCATACAAATCTGCAAACATCCTTCGAAATATATCTCAAGAAAGCACAGACCACTTTTAACTCTTCCGGTTTGGCACCTACCAAGCCTGCTAGCGGAGCTCACTTGTGGAAGAGAGCCTTGCTTGCTGTTGGAGACTACCTTCCATCAAGCGGTAGTAACCATTCCTTCCTTACGAATCCGCAGAGGAATTGGGACAGCTGGAAGCGATTTTTACGCGGCGCCACGGGAGGGGCGAGGCAAGTCGTCAAGAGTCTGTGGGACCGAATCGACATAGACTCGGATATCGAACCTCAATTGGAGCAAGTAATCGCAAGTGCCGCTAGTGTAGAACCATGGCGCGCCGCTATCATTAGGCACCCTGAGGTTATCAGCTACTGTGGGCAGCAAGAGATGCGCCGAGCTGCGAACGGTGAGGAGATCTACCTCCTCACGAAGAAGCAGATGAGCGGCTATCATGCCGAGTTGTTCAGCTACGTTCTTCATTTGGAACTAGCAGATGCCGGCGTCAGTCACAATCTCACTCCTTTGAAGCTGCAACCTTACGAAGCGGTATATTGGAGCGAGATCGAGCCGTACGTTCATTTAGTGTTGAACCGGTCCATTCATCGAGTAAATTTCTCAATCCATTCGGCAGACGGGCAGTTTCGTATTCATATCAGGTGTGCCGAACTTGCCCAACTGCCCGAAGTTGAGTCCACACTGTGTAGTGAGTCAGCTTTTGTGAAGCACAGCGATGCGTTAATGCGACTCGTTTCGCGCGCTGACATCCATCAGGTATTGCAGCAAGTGGCCCAGAGCCTCGCGAAGCTGCAGGGCCCAAGCTGAATCCGATGGGTGCCGGGGACCGCAAAGGAATCGGCGGGCACGCTGAAGCACCGTACTTGCACGACAGGAACTACAGGGATATCCCGTGTTCGGCAGGCGATGGCCCCTCCAGGGCCGTAGTTTGCTCAGGTCGCATCTTCCCGAGCGAGGCCTGTGCCCTTCCCAAATCAATCGCGGACGCCTTGCTCACGTCTCGTATTAGTTTTTCGGCGAGCGCAGCGGAATGATTCGTGTAAATCTGAGCGTCATGTGATGCCCGCGACACGGACACATAGGCAAAGCGGCTGTTGATGAGTTCCGAGTGAGTTGAAGTATCGATATTGATTAAGACGCGTTCTGCGGTAAGCCCTTGCGAGCTGTGAGATGTGATGGTGTAACCATGATCGAAGTGCCGCATCTCCCGGGGATCAAAGGTGACAATTTTGACTTTGCTTCCATCCATATAAACGGTCATCGTGCCGTCCTCGCCGATCTGCCGGAGCGTGCCCAGATCGCGATTCGCGATCCCGAGCGCACGATTGGGCGCAGTGAATTGAATTCGATCACCTATGGCAAATGGGCTCCCGACCGCCCGATACGCCGTGATGCCGCGCAGACGCGATGGATCATAGGTCGCATGTTCTCCTCCCTCCGTTTCCACGACGAGGAGATTGGCGGTCGGATCTCTCGCAACCACTCGGGCATAGGTTCCGCCGTCGATCTTGAGTTCTCTGCTTCCGCGCCCATAGTGCAGGATGTCTCCTACCTGATAGCGACCCGCCCACCCGCGATCAGCGCCGGTCAAGTCGGATCGCGGCACTAACAAGCGGACCGAATGCTCCTCTTTGTCCAAACGACCGAGTCTCTGCAATTCCGCTCGCACTACCTGATTTATCTGGCGGCGAGAGGCGTTGTCGGGTGACACAATGATTGTATTTTCGGGGCTCGCGGCATAGTCCTTTGCAATTGCCTGGAAACGTTGGTCCCTATCTTCAATTTCTGTCACGCGCCCCTGTTGCTGAAGCAATTTCACTCCGATCGCAGTTTCATTTCTGGAGAAGTGTTCGACCGCCTTCAACAGTTCGAGATCTTTCTGGCGCACGATCTTATCTAGCTGTGATGTCTGCATTCCGGCTTCCTGCATTTGCTGAAACGGCCGTCCGGCTTCCACACCTTGGTGCTGTCTCGTGTCTCCAATGACAAGAACCCGGTCCTCGGGAGTGAGTCGGCTCAGGAACGATCGCATCTGTCTTGTGCTCGCAAGGCTCGACTCGTCCAGCATGTAGAGATGGCGTCCCCCTTCAATGGTGGTGGGGTTATTTCGACCACGAGCGAGAAAGCTCTGGAGCGTCGTGGCGTCTATTCCAGCCTCGCGAAGTTGTCCCGCAGCCTTGGATGTTGGGGCGAACCCTTCGACGACGAATCCATTTGCTTCCGCACCCTCACGGATGGTCTGGAGCGTCGTGGTCTTCCCAGTGCCGGCGAGTCCTTGAAGGCCGTGAACACGGTCGGATGAGTTCAAGACTTGTTCGATGACTCGGCGCTGTGAATCGTTTAAGAAAGGTCGTGTGTTGGCCTGCTGCCTTGCTGCTTCCGCGCTCATAATCGGCTCGACAGCATTCCGGCCTTCCAAGACGTATCGGATATTGGCGCGTTCTGCGGTGATGGTTTCTGGCGTGGTGAAACGACGGCCGGAATCATGCTTCATGCCTTCTATGGAACGAAACTCACCGTCTTTTTGGCGCCTGTGGAACTCCGCTCGAATCTCCCCGTATGAGGCTTCGCCCATGCCGCGCCGGAGGGCATCTCGGAGGATCGCACGTTCGTCGGCGACGGCTTCGCGCTCAAAGATACTGTCGCGGGCAAACGTGACTGCTTCTCTGGCGGTGGTTACTCGTTGCGGTTGGGCCTGCCGTCGTTCGACCCTTTCGCGGGCAACTGCCATAACTTGCTGAGGCTGATTTCCAAAGCTGGCAGCCATTTCCCGGTGTGCTGCCAGAACCTCCCGCGCCGTTAGGTTCTGCTTGCGGTCTCGCGTGGAATGGGCCGCGATCTGGGCGGCCTCTGCACCGCTATACCCAGTTTTTTCCAGTTGCTCTCGGATCTGGCGGGAGCGAGGGCTGGAAGCGTCCAGATACTCCTGCGAGTATCCCTTGATTTCGGGTGCGCCGCTTCTGCCTGCCTCGATTTCATAACCCAGTTGCGATAGCCGATGTGTCAGCTCGGCCTGGTACACAGCCGTCGCAAACTGCTGGGAATCGAAGAAGCCACGTTCCTGAAGGGCGCGGAATTTGCCGCTCGCTCGCTCGGTGACATTGAAGATGACCGCGTGGGTATGCAACTGCGGTGCAGCATAGCCATCTACGGGACGGGCGGTGTCGTGTTCGAACTTTGCAACGATGAATTTGCCCGTGGATTCGGCCGGATTGTTGCCGCCGATACGAGCCTGCGCGTAGCGTTCGAGTTCGTCAAGCGCAGTTGCAACGGCGGCACGGTGAGCGTCTTGCACTCGCTCGTCTCCACCTACCAGAGCCGTCAGCGAGACGGACTTGGGTGCCGAAAAGGTGGCGTCCCAACCAGCGCGATGTTCGATGGACTTGGTGATGCTCCCGTCTGGATTCTTGTACTCCGTAGCGGTACGATGCCGGACGAGCTGTTCACCGGTATGCGGGTGAACGCCATCTGCCAAACGCGAAAACTCGAAGGGCGAAACCTCGCTGGCCAGGCCTAACCGAGCGGCAAGTTTGCCTTGCCATTCTCCCTTCACAGAATCGCCCTGCTTGTAATAGCTCTGTGACTCGGATGTGAACTCCAGTTTGTGATAGCTCTGCGCCTGACCGGAACTCAGCGGTTTGGAGATGGTCAGCATCGATTAAAATACCCCTGAATGAATTGTGTGCTCGTGGCCGCCGAGCGAGTCATGAAGATCGATCTGATGCTCTAAATCTGCTGTATTCTCAAGCTCCGCCGTCGCCTTCGGTGACGCCGTTATCGGAGAATTCTCCGTCTGCATGTTTGGCTCCGGTAGAGTTACCTCTGGTTCTCGCTTGAGTGCAAGTGGGGCGCCGGTGCCAGACGGCGGTTCCGCAATTTGTACGTTGGCATCTGGTCCCGCGCTGGGCTGGCGGGGCTCTAATGTATCCGGGTCAAAGCTCATCTCCCCGTCCGGAGATTGGCGGGGAAGGAAGCCAGGCGTCGGAGTAGGAAGATCGAGGTAGTCAAAGTCAAAGCGGGCAACGAGGTTCCCAAGCTTTAAATAAGCGTGCCTGTCGTCGAGGCCGCTTATCTCCGAGCCCATCACCAGCGGCTCGATCTGGCGGTCCACTGTAAAGTTTTTGCCGGAACGCGAGCCGTCGAACTTTGTCTCCTTCAATCGTTCGATTTCGACTTTTCCGATGGCTTCAGATATCCATTCTGACGCCTTTGGCTCGGCGGTCTTCATGAATATTTTGGTCGCTGGTTGGGAGAGCATGACTTCGGCCAGGTGACCATAGATCACCTCAAGCTGGGCCTTGCCCTGGAAGCCCAATACGAGCGGATTTTTGCTCTTGCGGTTCTCAGTGACAGCGGTATGAAGCTGTGGCAGCTTTTGTAAGCTCGCCAGCTCGTCGATCACAAACCATACCGGCTTTTGTCCCGGCTGAGGTGCGGACAGCAGGCGCATTACGAGCAAGTCAATCCAAAGGGAATGTAAAGGACGGAGGGTCTCTCGTTCGGCGGGGCGGGAAGTAATGAACACCCATCCTTTGCGCTCCTTGGCCCAAGTGCGGGCATTCCAGACGCTATTGGTATGTCCTTTTTCCGGAAGGATTCGGAAGCATTTCGCGACCAAACCGAGTGAGGCCAACACACCGGCCCGCTGCGGTCCCGCCTTGCGATCGATATAGAAAGACATTTCCGTGCCCGCTACCAGAGTCTCCAGAGTGTCGCTGTTCGCCATCCATTCCGCGAGTTGGTGGGGAGTCGGTCCCTTCCTAAGCAGATGGGCGAATATCTGTGCGGGCGTCTGGTGAAAGAACTCGTCCTTCACATCCGTGGCGGGCTGATAGAGCGAGGCTGCGATGGCATCGGCCTCCGCATTCGAACCCATTTCCTGCGCCGGCCCCCAGTAGGGGCAACGCTCGTCGAGAGGGTTCAAGACAACGTCGCCGCGCTTGCCATCGAAGAACCGTTGCAAGTACTCGCAGGCGGGATCGTAGACGATGGCGGAGTCTTCACGCTCCCGAATTTGGCGCAGAATTTGCATGATGAGTTGGGTCTTTCCGACGCCCGTATCGCCCATGATTTGGAAATGCTGGGCCTCTTTGCGCAGCGGAATTCTCATCATTTTGCCCAATTCGGTTGTCTTGAATCCGATACCGTCGCCCTTCTGCCGCGTATTGAATTCCTCCGGAGATAGCATCTGTGGGCCCCGCAGGATGCGCCCATATTTCATCTGCTTGAAGCGGTGGATGTCGTATGGAACGGCGAACCAAAGCATCAGGGCAAGGCACGCCGCCCCCTCTATCAGGCTTACGGTGAACACCCGCAGGATGCTTTGGTTCTGATAAATGGCGGCCCGCAACCAACGATGCATGGGCACATCTGCGAGCTTCACGGCCGGCCCGCGGAAGAACCACCGATAACCTTGCAGTCTTGCCACATCGGAGAGCGCAACCGGAAAGGTTTTGCCGTTGGGAAGAGTAGTAGATCCTTCTATGAAGTCTGCTGGAAGTGCGAGTCGTGCCCTGGCTGTTCCGCCCCCGAGGTAGAGCAAACGGTAGCTCTGGTGTGCCTTGAACATCGAACCTACCTGTGAGCGGACGTACTCGCTGATGTAGCTCTTTTGGAGCGGCGGCAACGAAAAATTTACCCGCTGCCAAATGAAAAAACATGTGCAGAGAACCGCGAGCGTGGCGGCGGTGTAGCTGAGGATCGGTACATGGGGAGGCCAGATTATGGTCTCCTTTCGTCCCCATTGATTTGCCATGTCAGGCCTCCTTCGGTGCGGCAGGCATGTATTGCTGTTGGATTTCCTGTGCCACTTTTCTCTTGTCGTTGCGCACGGTTGTACTGATTCGCGCGAAGTCCTCGGACGTAACCTGTTGTCCCATAGCGAGCGGCTTCAGGAGATTCAGGAGGATCATGCGTGTGGCGATCAATTCTGTGAAGAGCATGTCCTCCTGTGCACGTCGAGCCTCACGCAAGAGAACATCTCGCGACCAGGCGCGCACCGTTTTACCGGCGGACGCCGCGGCCTTACTCAGGGCATTCACTTCTGAACGAGTGAAGCGTGTCGCCAAACTTTCGCTTCTGGACTCATGACCCACGTCTGCCAAGACGCGGGTCGAGATATTGCCTACTGTGCTCATTGCTCCTCCGTTCAGCCCGGTTCCGATTGCAACCGGCGTGGTTGCAACTGGAACCGTGTTGCCCGCTAAGTTCTGCGCTTTCTGCATGGTTCCGCAGGGAACCATTTCGGCCTCTCACACGACCCTCCAAGGGATGGAGTGTCAACATTCTTCCGGTGCGAAGCACCGCAGTGGCTTTGCTCCGGAATGGAATGAAGGATCAAGCGCCCTTCGCGTGCGATGAGGGAGCGGCGACGGCTGCCGAAACAGGCTTCGGAGCAACTGGCTCTGGAGCCTCAACAGCGGGAGCCTTCCGAATCCGCAACGTCGAAGCGACTTTCCGGGCTTCCGGGGTCTTCAGGAAGTCCTGAAAGTCTCGATCCTTGCTGAAGACATATGCAAGGGCTTGCTCCACGACATCATCGGCGCAAGCACGGATGAATGCCGCGTATTGATCGACCTGGATAGCGGTTGTGTCAGTGAGCCGAATTGAAGCACTGATTTGACGGGTTTGGACGACTTCAAGCAGTGGCATTGTGGTTCTCCTTTAGGGGGTGAAATGAGGTAACGTTCTTCCGGGAAATCATCCGCCTCGCAGTCATGGCAATCTCTCGTGCTCTTGAGGAGCAAAGGGAGGGTGCAATCTCCGCCGAACGCCGCCGTTCCAGCATGGCAATCACCTCGTCAATTGCCATGCCGTTGAGCAGAGCAAGACGAGCGGAAGCCATGTCGATCGTGCGCTGCGCGTAGTAAAGAGGATTGGACTTGTCAGACCGCGCGGAAGCAAGTGCAAGCGTGAGCTTCCCGGCGTCGGCTCCTTGGGATAGCTGCTGAACGACCCACATCCAATCCTGCTCAGAATGGCTGTTCTTGCCGCTGGGATATGTTCGTGCGGGTTCCGAACTTTGGAGTGCCGATTCAAGAACCGAAACCTCCAGCCTGAAGTCGTCGGGACGATAGATGATCGCGCTGAGATATTCAGCGGTGACCGGGTGAGCAGGGTTGTATTTGCAATTGCGGAATCCCGGGACGCGAAGTACCCGGTTCCGGTCGGTGCACGCAGAGTCTCCGCCATAAGTGAGAGCAAGCGATTTGAGTGTCGTCTCCTGCTGGTCGAAGTCAAATCCTTCAACCCTCCATAGAGCCTGATACTTGTCCGGTGATGTCGAGAGGATGATGGTTGGAACGGGAACAACATCCGAAGTCTTTAACGCAGCTATGCGGTTTGCGCCGTCCAGGTCGATGTCGATGTAAAGATGACGAACTTCTGCGACGCATTCTTTGATACGCTTTCGACTTCCAGGGCGGAGAGGATTGGCGCCGACGTAGACGTTCGCTCCGGTGTGATTTTCATAACGCAGCCACGCGAGATACCGAGACGAAACCATCTGTTCCACCCGGACGACGCGTTGCGTGGTTATCGCTGGATTATCTTTCCGCAGGAGCACAGCTACGGTCTCTTCTGGGGCGAAGCATCGGGTTAGGAATTCCTGGGTGATCGTGGTGCTCATCGGCGTCTCACAGAGTTTTGAAGCCCAGCGTTCACCGGGCTTCCAAGTTGATGGAAAGGAAAGCGGCCTATGCGGCCGCTTCCTCCGGGGCTTGGTCTACCGATTCCTGTTCGTCCGCGCTGGCCTTTTCGGCCCGGTCCAACTTGAGAATCGAGTTCACCCGAATCTCCCAGATGGTCTTCTTCAGGGCTGGCTTCTTGCCAACTTTCTTGGTCTCATACTCCCGGCTGCGCAGCTCGCCTTCCACCTGCAGATGAGCGCCCTTCTTCAGCGTGCCGGCGAACTCCGAGAGCTTGCCGAAGACCACGCAACGGTGCCATTCGGTGTGCGAGATGTACTGGCCGTCCTTCTTGTAAGAACTCTTGGTTGCCAGCGAGAGAGTGGTGAAGCTGCGGTTGTCGTTGGAGCGAACCTCTGCGTCGTTGCCGAGGAAGCCGATGAGGGTGACTTTGTTTTGGTACATGGTGGTGATCTCCGTTTCGTTGAATTTCCCGTATCCTGCTCGGGTCACACCTGGCGAAGCCGAGCGAGAGGGCCCGGCTCCCAAGTGCCAAGCTCTGCATTTGCGGAGGGTCCATCGCAGATGGAAACCGTAACCCGCAGGGCGACGCAGACCGGGGTCCCCGGCGCGCGTTCTTTGCGTGGTGGGGTGGCGAAGTCGAAGCAGAAGAGCGCCGAGCCGCAGGGCGCCGGATAGCCCCGAAGCGTGACCCCGAGTAGAGGACGGGATACGAGGCGGATGAATCCCTCTGTATCGAAGTCATCCTCTCGTGTCTCGGCGGCAGATTTTGATCCAAACCGCGGCTCATTCCCACTGGCAAAAGTTCTCTGGAAGGACGGCCTCCCACCACTGCCGTGCCGCTCTTCGAGGCTTAGGAACGGCCCACTGAAGGCTTTTAGAGACAGGTGGGGCTGTGCAGCCCAAGTAGGAGCATGTTGGTGCATCGGTATGACCTCAAATTCGGGTTGGTTTCTCTAGGGTTTGGACTGGGCGTTAGGCCGCGGCGGCACGGTAGACCTCCTCAGTCTGAAAGCTCTGGTCCGCATGGGTATAGCCGCTGACGGTAATCAACTCGCGCACGCGACGCCGGCCTGTACGGTCGCGCTCGCAATAGAGCACGAAGTCGATTGCTTCTGCGGTCTCAGACCGCATGAATGCGTGGTTCAGATTCGGTCTGGCACTGAGAGCGAGATTGGAAAGCCGGTTCAGCGCATCCCACGCTGATTTCGCGTGGATCGTCGAAAGCGTTCCGCCGTGGCCTGTGTTCATAGCCTGGAGCAAGTCGTAACCGCATTCGTTGCGAATCTCGCCCATGATGATCCGGTCGGGACGATGGCGAAGAGCCGCCGCCAAGAGCTCGCTCGGAGTAATGGCAACCTGCCCTGGGATCTCTTCTACAGCTTCCCAGCGGACGGCATTTGGATGGGCGACCTTTAGCTCAGCCGGTTGCTCAATGATTAGGAGACGTTCGTTCTCCGGGATATGGTCAAGAAACGCTTTCATGAGGGTGGTCTTGCCCGATCCGGTCCCACCGCTGATAATCCCGTTCTTCTTCTGCCCTATTAGTTCGACTACAGTATCCCGAACGTGCTTCGGCATACTCCCCGAATCGACCAACTCATCCGAGGTGTACCAGCGGTTAAATTTGCGGATCGTCAACGTCGGGCCATTGATGGAAGATGGCGCTCCTACTACTGCGACGCGGGAGCCGTCCGGCAGCCGTGTATTCAGGATTGGGTTCTGGGTCGTCAAATCCTGGCCGAGAATCCGCGCTACCCGCTCGATAGCGGCCTGCAACCGGTCATTGGTATACGGCGTCGAAAGAGGAATATGCTGCACGACCCCTGCCCGATCCGCGTAGACGCCGGTTGTCCCATTGATCATCAAGTCCGATATCGAAGGGTCAAGCAGCAACTCCCGCAACTCCTCGGGGAAGAACGGGAGAATCAGGTGGTAGCTCATTTCGATTCTCCTGATATTGGCTGCGGTGCAAGAGGGGAAGCGCCAGCCGTTGTGCCTGGCGCAATAAGGTCCACGGACATACGATTCTCGTGGAACTCGGTGATGGTTAATCCGAGCGGATTAATGGTCTCGAATTGAGGGAATACGCGGGATTGATCACTGACCTGTTTCGGATTGAGGTAGTACGTCACCGTGAGCAGCCAATGTTCTGTCCTTGGCTCATGCGAGTTGCGAGGCGAATAGAGCTTATCGATGGTGACAAGAGCCGTTCCGCGAGCCATGGTCGCGCCCTGAACCGTCTCCTCCGACATGGAGGTAATGGTGACGTTTTCGACCTCTACATCGCTTTGCTCAACTTGCCCTCCGACAACCTGAGAGACAAGGTGACTCTGGTTATCCTGGCCCATCAATTGAGAGGCGAGAGCCTGCGACAGGAAATAGTAGTTGAGAGGGTATTTCTTGGCGATAGTGTCGCGGCTGATGGTGTAGCGATAGTTCGCCCAATCGGTGAGGTACGTGCGAACTTCACCCTCGCGCGGGCTGTAATTGAGGTCAGAGTATTGAATCGCCTGTGCGCGCCCCATCTCATCAATCCGAATGTAGCGATTGGCAATCGGTCGATGGGCCAAAGAGAAGATCAGGCCGAAGGCTCCGAGCAGTAGAACGGTTTCTGTCCCGATAATGAATCGGCTGAGCTTTCGTTCGGCGTAATGGGAGGCGTAGACCTCGTTCCCGATCTCGTCAGCGCGCATGACTTGCTCTGGGGTCAGACGATTTTCAATTGGAAGAGTGTGGCTGGACATGAGGAGCCTGATTCCTTTCAATGACTGCGTGGAACATCACGAATGCGTAAATGAGGCCGACTACCAAGCATCCGAGAAAGATGATAAGGGTGAGGTAGCGAAACGGACGTGTTAGGCCAAGCTTGCGAAGCGCCAACACATGAAGCAGGGGTCTGAACATGGCTTATGCTCCTCCCGCGATAACAGCTGTCGATACGACGTTGCTGATGGCGCTTCCCATACTGCCCGCCATCCCTGCGGCCCCGCCAAATATCGCCTGCGTCATGCTCGGAATAAAAAGCATGTTGATGATGAATGCAATGAACACCATCGTGCAGGGAATGAGATTGGCGAGCCACATTTCCATCGAGTAGTTCCCGTTGAAAGTCTGCTGAATGAATGCATTCATGAACCCAGACCACACAAAGATGAAAGCTGCGGCGACGGCACGAATCATGGCAAAACCTATCAGCACATCCAGAAAACTGAAGAACTTGGCTCGGAACGTTCTTGTCATTAGCAACGGGACAAAAATCGGGCCAAAGAGCGCGGTCACCCCGTACAGGATGAAGGCGCTGCAGTTGATAAGAAATAAGATGGCGGAAGCGAGGCCAAGGAGAGCTTGCACAAAGAAATAGCAAAGGATCTGGACGGGGGCCGTTATACTCGGCATCGACGTGTTGTCGCCGGCAGTTTTGAGAAGTTGGAGGAGTGAATCCAACGAACTCTGATCGAAGGCGGCAACCATGGCCTGGGCGATGTAGGAGAAGAAGTGATTGATGCCGAAGCTTGCTCCCGGAAAGGGATTCACCCAGTAGCTTTCAAGTAGGCAGCAGATGATGAGCTGCAACAGGAACTTGGTCAGATCGCCGGCTAACACCGGATGATGGTGCAGCCGGAACGTCATGGTCGAGGTCTGCCAATTCACAACCATGCTGATCAGAGTAAAGAGCGCGATTGCACTCAGTTCCGTCATTCCAAGTTGAGTGAGCGCGCCGCCGTTCTGCGTCGTCAGATTGGTCAGATTGTTCGTGAACTGGTACAGCCAATCGACGCCGGAACTTGCGCTTGGAAGTGCCTGTGCCAACAACAATGTGGGAGCCATGACAGTCTCTCTTTCGGTTTCTCGTTCTGGGGTTACGGGATATACGTCTTCCAGGTCTTGCCCTCGTGAGCGGCGGCGGAACTATGCCGCTTCTTCTCCGCTTCGACCTTCTTCCGAAGCGCCTCGTTTTCTTGCTGGAGGTACTCGTTATCGTCCTTTTGTAGCTGAAGGATCTCGGCCGCTTTGGTGGCTGCTGCCGCTGCCTTCACCGCTTGGTCGCGTTGATAAATCACGGCACCGCCAATGACGGTCAGTGCCGCAAGGATTGCAAGGAGAATTTTCGTGTTGATGAGGTTCAGCATTGGGTCTCCGGGTTAAGGTAGATAGTTCTGCCAGGTACTTCCTTCGTTGGCTGCACTTGTGTCGTTTGTGGATCGCTGTGCCTGAACCGCTGCTGCCGTGTTCAAGTCCTGAGCAGCCGCATTTCGCTGTTGCATGTTTGCTACGGTCATTTGTGACGCTAGGCAGACCTGCATCGCGGCCTGTGACTGCATCTCCGTTAGCTGCTGAGCTTGGGCAGCGTTCAAGAGGTTCAACTGTTCCACCTCACTGTTCGTTGCGGAGGTTGTATCGAACTGCCCCTGCGTGAGCGCGCTAATGGCGGGAGCATTCTGGCCGCGGGCGGCCCGATACTGCCCGACTGCCGTCAGGCAGTCAGGGGAGACCGAATCAGACATCTCGACCATTGCCAGTTGGGAGAGTTGTGCGCTGTTCCCGACCGTTTGGCTTTGGAGGTAGGTGCTGGTTGTACTGTTTACCGGGACGCTGGCAGTCTTCCAGGCCATCGTCGAGGCGCTCGGCGAATTGGTGTTTAGCGCGATGCTGAACCCTGCGGTTTCGCCAAACATATTCGCCACGTTAGCGTTCTTGAGCGCATTGAGAGTCGTCTGCCACTGCTGCTTGAACGAAAAGTGGGTAACGTTGTTCTCGATGGTCTTGAACTGGTTGAGAGCGGTCGTTGCCTGAGATACGAGGCTTGCGTAGCTCGTCGGATCGAAGACGATATCTCCGACGCCGAAGAGCGCGAAACCCGGCGTAGCCGTCGCAAGCAATAGTCCGCCCGCTATCAGGTACTTCTTCCGGCGGTTCAATTTCAGCTTCATAAGGACTCCTGAAGGGTTAGGGTTGGTTGCACTCAGAGCAGGTTGGGTCCAACCGCCCCGAAAGCTCGGTGAAGCTTGTGGCCGCTCGATGAAAGAAGCCCATCACGTCGCCGGCCAACTCAACGCCGTTCGGAACACTCCCGAGACCGTCGCCGAAAGACGAGTGAGCGAGACCACAGGCGAGGATCGTTGCCAGAGGTACGACGGTTGGACGCACTAGCTTTGCGATGCTGCTCTTCATGCTCTCTCCAGCGAGTTCATTACAGGGTCGGATCGACGCGATGTTCGGCGTAGGAAGGAATCAGGATGTCCGTGCCGATGTACACGCGAGCGCGCGAGCCTTCCTTGAGCGTGATAACAGGTAAGCGATTCAGAAAGTGATTCAGTATCTGCTCGCCCTCGGTCGCCGACTGCTCCGAGATGCCATTTCGTATCTCCGTCGAAGGCGCAAGGACGCTGCCGTTGTTGCCGATCTGCGCGAGTCCACCTAAACCGCCCACAGCCGCAGCAGCAGCGAATGCCTGGAGGTAGCCGTGGTCTACCTTCGTGGCAAGGCCGGTAGTTCCCAATGGGTCAAGGCCGACGTACTTGTCCAATTCAATCGAGAACCCGTCAGGGCATACAGCTCGATGGAACGTGACGAACATCTTGCGTTGCTGTGCGTTCCCGACACTCTGGACAGTCCCGATCAGGCGGGTTCCTTGCGGCAAAAGGAGTTGCTGGTGATCGTGCGAATAGTAGTCCGTGGTGAGCATGATCAGAATTGGACCTGCCAAGCCGCCGTCGATGTGGTTCGTCACCACCCCCTCAAGCACCGTTCCCTCGAATATCCGGTAAAGCCTCCCTTGATAACTGTCAAAGTCAAAGGGGGCCATCGGATCGACTTTGCCCGAAGACTTCGTTTGCTGCGGATCTGGGGACTTTTGAATATCCCGCGCATTGGAACTGGGCGCTTCCGCTGAAGCGTTCGTAGAAGCCTCTTCTCGCTCGGCTAGCACTGTGGTCGCTGGCGACCCTGCCGAGGGGGCGGCACTCTGATGGCTGAAATCGATAGCTACTGTGTCGCTATTCATAGCGTCCTGACGCAACTTCTCGCGTTCCAACGCCTTTTGCTTGGCTTCGGCTTGGGCCTGCGAAACATTCGAGGTTTGTTGCGGAGCATTGGGGCTGTCTCCATAGATGGCCTCGCGCTGGGCGGCGGTCATCCTGGGCGTTCCATCCGCCTCGGGGCCAGGAACGGCCTGCTCTTGCTGAAGCTGCTGCATCTCGGCAGAAAGGGCGTGCTGGCGTTGCTGGTCTTCCGCATCCCTTCGCGCTTGCATCTGTTGCTGAGTCTCAAAACTAGCAACTTGCTGTGGATTCGCAGTCGAGGGCCGCGTTGGCAAAGCGCTCGGTGGCGCGGATTTCTTCTTGCCGCTGACGAGGCTCGACACATTCGCGATACCAATCAGGGCGACAATGGCAACCAGCGCGATCACGACAGGCGTGCTCTTCTTGACCGGTCCAACAGCTTCGCGTTGCGCCGGAACAGTGGCGGGCGGATTTTCATTGATCTCGGGCATGGCTAGTTCTTCTCCGCATTTGCTTGAGAGTTGCGGTGGAAGTCCACACGCTTCTTGCCAATCGCGAGATATCCGTTATCGAGTTGCTTCGGAACGGTATAGAGGCCGTCGTTGTAGTCAAAGTTGATGAGCGATCCCTTGCCATCTTTCAGTTCGTAGAGCGCGGGTGTCTCCTGGAACTGGCCCCGCAGATAGGTGAACTTGTCATCGCGCCAGATCTGTTGGAGGCCCAATTCCTTAGCCTTTTTTGCGTCCCAGGTGTAGTCGAAGTGAAGGCTTCCGGGATACAGGCTTCGGTACGTCTCGGCTTTGACTTCTTCGGCCTTCAACTCGGCGGTCTGCGCCGCCTTCGCAGTTGCTGCCTCTTGTCGGGCCTTCTCCAAATCAGCGGCCGGTACGAATACGGGCATCTCTGTCAGTCTGTCTTTGGCCGTCTTGTCGCCGGGCACAAGGAAGATCTTTGAGTCGAAGTGATCGTCGGCATCACTCGAAACCTCTTGGAGCTGCAGAGTGTATTCGTTGCCGTGGTCCGAGACTATGTGAATGTCCGTCGTCGCATTGGCGAGCTTGGGCTTTACGCTGATAAACCTGCTGGCAACGTGGCCGGCATCGAAGACCCAATCCACGGTGTCTCCGCCGAAAACGGTTGCGACCTTCTCCTCGTCGGGAAGCAGGATTAGGGTCGATTGCAGGAGGCCCGCGCGGATCGTTGGGGGAGTTTGTGTCTCGGAAACCGTAACTGAACGCGGGACGCTCGGCTCAAGATGATGTGGGGTGGGCGCGGGAGACGCATGGGCGATCCCACAGGCAAACGAGAGGAGAGAGGTAAAGGCGAGGATCATCGGCGGTTTCATAAGGCCCCTTTTGGCGGTGGAATGAACTCGTTACACTGACTCGCCTTGGGCGAAACGAGCGATGCCCTCGGATAGTCCGTATTTCTCGATTAGCCTGGTGCGGCGAACCCGGTCCTTTGGCTTTGTCGAAAACGTTGCATAGCTGCGGCTGTCGAGATTTAGCGTGACGACCTTCGTTAACCCATCACGCCGGATGTAGAGTCCTTCGCGGTCCTGCAAACTCTCAAACAGTGCGATCTGCTGCTCGTTCATCTTGAACAGCTCGGCATAACGCTTGCGGCTGAAGGTTGCGTCCTTTAGGAAAAGGAACGATGTGCAGGAATTCACGATGCTGTCCGCATTCGTTCCAAGGTCGTCGGCCGATTGGCCGATCAAGGTCACGCCGCCAAGATTCTTGCGGACGGTTTTAATGGAAGCCAAGGCGCCGTCGAGCAACTGCTTGTTCTTCATCGAGGAGAAGATCTCTTCGATCAGAATGTGCTTCGGTACGCCAAGATTGGCTGGGTTGTAGAGCACGTCGTTGATTCGGCGGAGTAGCCAGACCATGAGCGGTTCAATAAGGTCGGCGTATTGCTCGTTATTCACGCCTTGGAAGTCGAAGCACTGGAGGCGGGAGAGCGAAAGGCTGTCTTCCACGTTGTCGAAGACGGCGCTGTAGATGCCTTTACCAACCCACTTCGACAGATACCGGTCGAGCTTTTTTGGAAGAAAGAGGTTCGAAAGTCTGCGATTGGCCGAGTCGAGCAGGTACATATCCTGCACGGCCTTATGGATCACATCGTCGTCTTCAGGCTCCAGTTCGGCACCGCCGTTGGTTAGCAGCAACTTGACGAAGGAGTAAAGAAACTTGATATTGCTTTCGGTCGGCTCCAGCGCGAAAGGATTGACTCGCGGGCCATCCTTTCCAACTCGATCGACCTTGCCGCCATACAGTTCGACAACGCTCTCGTAGCTGCCGCCAATGTCGAAGATATAGGTGAAACCGCCGTACTTCTGTTCGAGGGCCACGAGAGTATTGCCGTGAACCGATTTGCCCGTTCCGGTCGGCCCGATGATGAGCATGACTCGAACTCCGTCAACATAAACGTCCTGAAAGAACGGCGTCCGTGTCCGGGTCTCGAAGATGTTCAGGTATTCGTTATCGAGATCCTCCGAACGCGGGTGTCCTAAATGAGGGGCGAACACGGAGGAGAGGCGTGCATGGTGATCCTCCGCCAGCCACATAGGGAAGACATTGAACCTATGATTGCCAGGAAACATCGCGTAGAACGCCGATAGATTCCCAAGGGTCTCCTCCATCACTTGAGCGCGGGCATCCACAAAAACCCGGTGCACAGCGGGACCGATGCCGCGAAGCTGCTCCGGAGTGCGCGCGGCAAGTAGAAGCCGAAGGGAGAACTCGCCCTGGGCCTTCTTGTCGAGCGAACGAATGACATCGCTGAGATCGTCAACATTGTTATTGGCAGCCCTGGCTCCAGCGCCCGTTTCCAGCGAGGCCATATCCCGTCCACTCATTACGCGAGTCAAGACGCCGACTTTGAAGAACGAGATGAACTTCTCCTGGGCGTCGATCTCGCTGCGTGCGGCGGACGTAGACTTGACGCGCCATGTCGTGCACAGCACACTGTCGCAATCGAGTGTTAGCAAATTCGAGAAGAGGCACGGCCGCGAT
Source organism: Occallatibacter sp. (assembly GCA_049521075.1). Classification (GTDB taxonomy): domain Bacteria; phylum Acidobacteriota; class Terriglobia; order Terriglobales; family Acidobacteriaceae; genus Telmatobacter. The sequence continues at coordinate 38,746 of JBEKPD010000067.1, read as the reverse complement.
GCATCAGGCGGGGTCTTCAAAGAAAACATCTGGATATGCCGCTTGCCGACCCGTACGTGGTCGCTGTGCCACGCCACCGGGCACTTTACAATCTGCCGATCCACGCCGGTATCGCCGCGTAGCCCGTCCTGACCGGCCCACTCTTCCAGATTGAACAGATAGCTGAAGAACTGAAAGGCCGCGTTCTTGCCGAGCATCCTGAGTCCAAGCGAACTGCCGAGGTGTCCTTCGAGCAGCGTTGCGGTCTTCTCCAGATCGGAGAGCATCCGGGAGGTCTCCAGAGCGTTATACTTGGGCGTCCGGTCAAAGGCCGTAGCCTTCGAAGGCTCCAGCGTGAGGCACCAGTGAAGATCAATTCTTCGAAAGGCCGCGGTTTGCTCCAGGAAGCCGAGACGATTGCTTGCGAAATTCTCAGTGATCTCGTTCGCATACCGTTTCTGTCGCGGAAGCGTGAACCCAGACATCACACGGGTGTACTGATAAAGGCAGGAGCCTTCCGGAAGTCCGCGTAAAGCGCCTTCAATGGAACGAACTTGCGACTCCAACTCCAGGTCCGTCATCCCCTCCTCATCAAGGCCCGTGAGGGAGAAAAGGCAACCGTATCCGCCACCTTTCAGGGCAAAGACATTCGGTCCGACGAAGCGTGAAATCGGAACGATGCTGCAGGCAGCGCCCGCCTTCGCGAACCACGGAGTGTGTTTGAGCCGTTCAGTATTTGCGCGGGTCATAGTAGCTCTTCTGGCCGAGGCTGAGGCCCCAGAGTTGGAACATCTTTGGGTGTTTGCGGACGATGAGCCACGCGCCGCCTGCAAGAGTTGGGAAACTGAGAATGGCCAGCATTCGGAACCCAACGAGAAAAACCGTTACCGTCACAAACACGATGACCATCCACGTCGAGAGCTCAAGCCCGAGCTTGGCTCTCGGCCTGTTCAATGCCTGATTGATCGGTAACGGTTCTCCCCGCTTGGTGGTGTGCATGGCAGCCTCCTACATCGACTGCCCAGTTAGGGAACCAATCCAACCCGCTCCCCAGCCGAGTATTCCGGCACCAAATAGCGCGCCGAATAGCCCAGGAATGGCGTCCTGAAAGCGACCGCTCATCATCCGAATGCCGGCGAAAATCAGGCCGCCGAAGCAGATGACTGCGCCCGCATAGATAGCGAACGTCTTGAAAGTGCCCATAAGCGTTTGGGCGCCGGAGAAGTCCATCGTTCCCTGGGCATGAGCTGCACTGGCGAAGGCGAGGGCAAACAAGGTTGGGGTAAACACGCGAACAACGTGGGCAAGAGTCTGCTTTGAGAAGTGAGGAGCCCAACGGGTGTTGAGCTGACCAAGCAACCGATTGGCGCTCTTTGCCAATCGGAATTGACGGTGGAGAAGATTCACTTTGCACCTCCGCTGACTTGGGCGTTCGTCAGCTATGGCGCAAACCTAGCGAGAAGAAAAACGGCAGTCCAATCACTTCTGGAACTACCGTTATTCCATGTCGTTATAGGCCCGTCGTTTGGATCGCTAATCCAGGGCTATTGCTCGCCGTACTTCTTGATGATTTGGGGCTCGCCACTGCCCCCTATATATAGTTCCGCGTCGAACTCGACGCGGGGGCAAGTCGAGCTGGTAAAGCTTGTTCCGTCAGTGAAATCGATCTGAATCCCGGTCTCTGCCGAAGATGTAAGCGTTAGCCTCATGGACCGGATCGTCTTTCCTTCCACCTCCGGTACCGGAATCTCGCGGTCACTCATATAGCCCACTCCAAAACCCTCCACCGCCCCTTATTAGGGGATTCGGCTAGAGTTTCACAGACTTGAGAGGTGAGCAAGTCCCGTTCCAGCGAAACCCGGAGATCGCGAAAGGCCAGGACGGCTCCCCATCAACATACATACGATACACTCCTACGACTGCTGATTGAGGCTCGGGAAGAGGCTGGGATGACCCAGCGGGAAGTCTCTTCCGTGTTGGGAAGGTCACACTCGTACCTCTCGAAGTGCGAGACCGGCGAGCGCAGCGTCGATGTGATTGACCTTCTTCAGCTTGCGCGTCTCTATAAGAAGCCCATACAGTTCTTTTTCCCTGACGACAGACAGCGGTGACCTACCCGTCAAGGTCGCGTTCATCCTGTGAATGCTCGGTGAGGACCGCAGAAGCCTGCGAAACGAAGCTTCGATGAGCCCGTAGGCGAGTCGGCGCCAACCCGGTGGCAGCTTTTGCTTTTTATGGCTCACATACCAAATGCCAGTAGCTCTAACTTGTCGGACCACGCACTTGTGATATATTTGCGGCTCTGTCTTTGATCCAGTCCCCTCTGTAGCCAATTTTTCCCTATCGGGCCTTGAGTTCTCAATGGAGGAAATACCTTAATGGCCGATCCTGTACTCGAATTAGACGCTGAGCCCCTGCTTGGTCTTGGAACTTCGCCATATGTGATCCAAGCCTACAGAATCCATCTTGCCGCAGCGACACAATATGTTCTTCCTGCCGGCTCAGTCACACTGATTGCGAACGAAATCATATTTGACGACGGCGTGGTGATCGATGTAAGCGGCAGCAATGGTCAGCCCGAAGGCAAAGCAAACCCGGGCGCACAGCCAGGCGACAATGGATCGCCGGGAAATACCGGCGGTGCTGGCGTTAACGGTGGCGTGCTGAACATTTTCGCTCAGACCATAACCGGATCAAGCCCGCAATGCTCTGTGGTATTGAGAGCTAACGGTGGTAACGGTGGAAATGGTCAAGACGGAGGAGACGGAGCAGTCGGCCCGAATGGATCCGCAGGCCAACCAGGCGGGACAGGCGGCGCTGGCGGTGCCGCCGGGGTAGGAGGCAACGCAGGGAATGGCGGTAGCATTTCAATTCTCACCGCTAATTCATTTGGAATCACCATCACCTCCTCCTGCCTTGCGGGACACTATGGCAGTGCAGGAAATCCCGGTAATGGTGGGCCCGGTGGAGCAGGCGGACAACGATTGGGACATAACGAAAACGGTCCTGTTATTCACCAATGGGTCCCGCCCCCACCGCCTAATTGGGTATGGGACCAACCCCAACCGACAAACGGAAATGCAGGCAACCAAGGACCGACCGCGAATGACGGAAATCCTGGTGCGAATGGCGCAGCCAGCACGACTTCCGACGCAGCTAAGCTTTCGACGGCTATAAGCCCTCTACTTGCCAATGATTATTGGAACCAAGTTCTCGAAGACGCGGAGAACGACTACGCCAATGGGGATTGGGTCGATGCGGTTGCCAAGCTCAGCTGGCTTACCTCGATAGGCTCCAACGGTGCTTCAGATGTGGATACTTACCTTGCAAGAGCGGCCACATTGCTTTTGCAATTGAAGACCGGTCTTGATTTCTATGGTCACCCCAAGAACTACGCGCAGACACTTTCAGTAGGTACATGGGAAGCCTCTAACGGTTCCATCATCGATGGCGGAATCGCGCTCGATACCGCAATTTCCAGCTATCAGGCGCAACGCAACGATCAGACGACACGCATGGCCGCTCTGGACGCATCGCTTACACAAGCAACGTCACAGATAGCTCAGAACCAAACAGACCGCGCGAACATTTTGGCCCAACAAGGCCCTCTGAGTGCACAAATCGGTGAGCTTCTTGTGGAGCAGTTAGCCGCGATGTTGACGGTGAACACGACAGCCGCTGCACTCAACGCCGCGTTAGCAGCCCCAGGGTGTTCAATGTCAGAGATCATCAGTGCAGTCTCACTTATCTGTACGTTCGCCTCTGGACTTCCGATAGCTGCCACGAGCATCGCTTCTGCGGCTTCAGCTGCCACCGACGCGGGAAATCAGCTTGCCCAAACTCCATCGCTTTCTGGCCTCCAAACGATCATCAAAGACGTAAAGGTAATCTCGTCTACAGTTGGTCAGGTGAGTTCGAAAATCAATGAAATATCTACTGCTTACAACGATCTAAAGACTTCTCTTGGTGGCAATGCACCTGACCCAAAGGTAGACACTACCAAGTTCCTCGTCGATCAAGGGGACTTCGATGCGACTAGGAAAGATGTAGAGACGCAGATCGACCAATTGCCGGCATCCGATGAAAAGTCAGCTTATAAGGCTGCCGTCGAACAGTACCTGAACATCGTCCAAACCCGAAACCAGCAGTTGCTGAGCTATTCCGGGATCGGAATGAAGCTAGCGGCGCTCGATGAGAATTCCACTTCTCTCCAGTTGACGATCGAAAGTCTCAATACGCAGAGACAGACTCTTCAGGCCGCGGACGTAAGCTCATTTCTAGATCAACTGAACAAAATGCAGCGAAGGCTACTTCAGGGGATTTATTTCGACATTCTGCAGCAATCGCGCGCGCTGGACTATTGGAGCCTAACCCCGGTAGATCCTCCACAGCAATTTGCAGATTTCGGTGCAATGAAGTCGATACTTGCTGACCTGACTCAGCGCAAGGTCGACGCATTACAAGCTGCAGCCAACCCGCCAGGTCAATTTACAAATCTCAGCACGACTTTGACCATAGGAGCGGATGATCAGGCCAGTTTGAGCAGCAACGGAAGTATGTCTTTCTATTTAACTCCTGACATGGCCTCCTTCTCTGGATTGGCGCGGGTTCTAATCTCGTCGATTACGGTGGACTTTCTACTGAGTGACGGGACAGCAGTATACCCGATCCGTTATAACCTGGAGCACTCTGGTTACCATAAATTCTTGGATGTCAAGGGTAACCTTTTCGAGTTTCTCACCCCTTCACGCGCAGTTGTACTCGGCTATGACGCAACTGGAACTCTGATTATTCAGGGGCAGTTCGCCGGTTCAGATTGGAGCTTAGATTCTTCGAATGGAGGCGCGGCATCCTATGTCGGAGTAAGCCCCTTCACTCGCTGGAAGCTTAATGTTGTGAATGACGTTGGTCTCTACCAACATTTAGGCAGCGTACAACAACTCCGCGTAACAATGTCTGGCTACGATCGTCCGTTCGCGTGAAAAGGGTAGTCGATTCGAGAGAACCTTCCGTCGTTACATCGCGAAGCCTAAAGCAGCACCACAGATCGGTGAAAGCTATGTTAATAGTCCGCCGGCAATTCATACCGGACGATGTCAACGTGCTCAGCTGATTCATCGACAGTGACTTCCAGGACTTGATTCGTAAGGTCGGGCTGCTGGTCGAGCTCCTCGAGCACAAACCCGAAAAGAACTCGCTGGAGGTCAAGGTCCATCCCAGTCGGTCCATCGATGCAGATGAGGCCGGCATGGAGGGGAACATTGGCGAGCACTCCCTTCGAGCCCGGAGCATCTTTCGGCCCGCGGAAATCCTTGCAATTCCAGGTGACGAGAACCCAGTCCCCGTCGAGCAGGACCTGCTTCAGTTCCCAGTCCTTCCAGCCTGACTTGCCAATCCAGACCACGTGCGACGCTTCATGGTGGCCGCGTTCGCGGGCCATCAGTGTAAGTTCGGCGCTGAGGCACTCGTCGATGAGGAGTTTGGTCATTGAGGCTTGGAAATGGTCCCCGTGCGTCTTGAGATGACTTTCGCATTCGGGGGCAGGGAGGTCTTCTGGCGCGGCCTCCCTCGCTGTGGGTTTGCTTCAACATAAAGTGCCGCCAGTTCGACCTGTTTCCGCTTGAGGCTTGGGTAGGCGGCAAGAATCCGCTCCACAGAGATGCCAGTTGCAACGGACGCAGCAACGTCATAAACCGGCACTCTCGTTCCGCGAATGACCGGGGTTCCGCTCAGGATCTCGGGGTCCGAAACTACGATCTCCTGAGCTGCCTGAAGGCGCTCCAGCCGTTCTTCCACTTCCTTGTGAAACGAGGTCAGGTCGATGGTCAGAAACTCATCGCGAATGGTTTGAGGCTCCGGGTTTGATTCGCTCGCCCGCGTGATGGTCCTTTGCCGTTCTTCCGAGGTCAGCCTATTCGCCGCGCGGAAGTAGAAGGAGATCAGGGCGCAGGCCTGGCTCTTGAACGACCGCGTCTGGGTGGCCGTATAAAGCGCTTCGGGAAGGATGTGTTCGTCGATCATGCGATGGACATCGCGCACCGAGACACCGGCGACGACAGCGGCTTCCGATGGAGTCAGGCTTTCGATCATGGCGGTCAAATCCCCCTGCGGACTATTATAGCAAAAGTATCCGATCCATCGGAAGATTATAAATGAGCAGTAAGGTCTTTGTTTCCTCTGTTCAGCACCCTCGCCAGCACCCTCAGCCGCCGACAGCGGCGGAGGAAAGTCCCCCAAATTTATGGGAGTGACGCGATAGCAGTTGAGCAACGGCAGAGGTCAGCACTTTTAGATGGTCTTGCGAGGGAACGGCAGAGGTTTCGCGGATCGTCTTGCCAGCGAACGGCAGAGGTCTTCGCAAAAACCGAAATTCGAGAGATACAAAACAGACTCAGACCCTTGTCGAGGGCGCTGACGAGGGTGCTGAGGGGTAAACCTTGAGTGTTTTTCAATGACTTAGAGCGCTTTTGTTAGCCATCGGCGCTCATGTTTTCTATAACTTACGGTTACTGGCAAAACTGTCACGGCAGAGGTCGCGGGTTCGAGCCCCGTCGTCCCCGCCATACATTCCAAATGACTTAGGAATGAACGGCGACAGAAAGTGACAGTCAAATCAGGGTCCGATAAAGGTCCAATAAGCCCGCTGCTATACAGTTTGCGGGTATTTTTCCTCACGCTTCTGACCCACATCTGACACCATCATCGTTACAACCTTGCTCTGTGCGGCTCGCTTATTCGAGTTCACTGCCTGGGTGTAAACATCCAGGGTGATCCGGCTATTCGCGTGCCGTAAGAGCTCTTGAACTGTCTTGACATCCTCTCCGTTTGCCTTCAGCAGCGTGCCGAAGGAGTGGCGGAAAGTGTGCCAACCGATATTCTTGTTGATGCCCGCTTTGCGCGCGACCGGCTTGATATAACGCTTCATGAGATTGTCCGGCCAGTAGGGCTGCTTGCCCTTCATTGTCGGACTTGCGAAGACGTAATTGGAGTCCATCGGATAGGGGCTCTGGCGCCGCCAGCGGAGAAGATCCTCTGCCATGTAGCTGTCCAAGGGGACAGGCTTAGCCGAGGCTTCAGTCTTGCAGTTGCCCACTACCTGGTGCCAGATCGATCGAGTGACATTCAGCTCCAGATTCTCGAAATCGACATCGCTCCAGCGAAGGGCAAGCAGTTCGCTGACTCGAAGTCCGGTAGCCGCGTCGAGGAGAGCCAACGTGCGCTCCCGAACCGACAACTTGCTGAGGAGAATCTGAAGTTCCGCCAGTTCGAGCACATCAGGCACCTTCTCCCGTTTCGCGCTTTGGCGGACGAGCTTGATTGGGTTACGGTCAACCCATTCATACCGCATCGCGTGATGGAAGATGGCGCTCATCAGATTTCTAATCTTCGCTCTCGAAGCCTTCGCCCGCTTGATACCGTCCAGCCATGCTTCAACGGCTACCGGCTTTATCTGATCCAGTCTGTGGTCTCCCCAACGAGGGAGAATCCAAACCCTCAGATAGCTTTCATACGCGGCTCGCGTCGAGAACGACTTGCGTCCCTGATTCTCACCTACCAGCTCTTTCAGCTTGTAATGAGCAACCAGTTCGGCAAGTGTGCCCGGTCCGCCTTCCGTGTGCGGGGTTTGTTGGTTGGCGTCAATGCGCAACGCTTTGGCTGCTTTGAGTGCGGATGCTTCGGTCGGCAAAGCCTGGACGGTCCCAACTATTGCCTTCCGGCGTTTGCTTTTTCCATCAGAGGTGGCTTCCCACCAGCGGAAGACCCAAACGTCGGACCCACTCTGCCGCTTTTCGCGTTGCACGCTTCCTTGTTGATACCGTATTCGCCTCGACATGATTTCTCCTGTAGAGGCGCAACGAATGGCTACCTGTATGGTAACGCTGCGCCGGGCAGAGGTCGTCACTTTTTGCTCAGCTCGCCATTTGCCTCTGAGCCCACTCTTCGATCTCCGACACTCGAAAGCGCCACAGCTTTCCGACGTGAATTCCGCGCACCAAGCCCTTCCGTGCCAACTTCTGCAACGTTTTCGGATGAATCTTCATGATGGCCGCGGCCTCCTCAGTATCGAGGAATCGCTCTGGAACGAAATCCACGGACACCACAGGCTTTCGCAGACTCTCGCTCCGCTCATCTTCCCGAACGTCGCGTATTGACGAAAGAGCATCAGACGCCATCGGTTCCTCCTGGTCGTTCAAATTTTCCTTGCAGTCATATCAACGGCACGGTACCTTGCCGAATTGCGGACCGAATACTATGCCGCCATATTTTCTGTCTATGGCAAAGCCTGACGATCACCGAGCCAAGGGAACCAAAAAGTACCTTATTGACTCAAACGGTACTTTCTGTGGAAGCTGGCATTGAGATCGACTTCCGAATGGCTGATTCACTTTTTGCCTTGGTTCTCCACCCAAAAGCAGAGGAGTTCAACGCCATGTCCGATCTCGTGGAGTTCAGGCATCTGAAGTACATCGTTGCGGTGGCGGACGAGGCCAACATCACGCGCGCCGCGGAACGACTTTTTCTCGCCCAGCCCTCTCTTAGCAAACAGATCAAGGACCTGGAAGACGAAGTTGGATTTCCGATCTTCGTCCGCAATAGGGACGGCGTGCGCATTACGCCGCCAGGGCAGATGATCATCGCCTACGCCCACGAAGCGCTTCAGAAAAAATCCAAGATCATTGCCATGGCGCGAGCTGTTCACAGAGGCGAGGTGCCGCCCTTTCGGCTCGGATTCTCATCGTTCATAGATCCAGAACTGCTTCAGATCTTCCGCAATGCTTATGCCAAGCTGCTCCCGGATTGCCTCATTCATCTGTCGAGCGGTGACCCGATACAGTTGCCGATGAATGACTGACAGGAAACACAGGTTTCCCGCACGACTTACTGGCCAGGTTCGGCGATCGTCGCGAGCGGAGATAGCCGATATCGCTGCCAGAGCTTGATGGATCGCGAAGTACGCAACTTTGGGGAGTAAACCTAGCGACGATCGCATCGAGTTTGAAGGACTGCGAATCGGACATCAAAGCAATGCCCTCAGGTAGTCCGAGAGGAGGTTGGGAAACCGCCGGTTTGCGCGAAACTTTTAGCGAGGGGCAACAACCAAAGCAAGAAGGCTAGAGATGTTACGCATGCGAGTGGACTTCCTGCAATTTGCGAAGCTCCTTGTCCCGCAGCTTGCGCGAGGAAGATTGCGCCGCTTGAAACCGAAAGCAATTATGGCCATTTCGATCAATTTCTCTCTAGCATATGTGTCAACACGACAAGGCGATAGCATTGCTCCGTATTGGTCGTCCACAGAGATTTCGCCAATCTTATTGCCGCGGAGCATGGGCTGTTGGTTGTGGAGTTAACTGGTTTTGATCCAGCCACAGACAGTCTTTCCGCCGCCGACGCGAACCATCCCTCGCACATCTTGCGAATCTGCATGGAAGCGTATGGAGCGAAAGGCGAGTTCGCCCAGAGCGATCTTAGGTTGTGCCTGGGTGCCAGTACGCGTGAGAGTGCCCGGATCTTGGAACAGACTGAGAGATGGTCGACCGGCCGTCCAGCCTGTGGCGTGCCGGTGACGATTTTACGTGTAGAGGAGTGCCGCGCCTTTTCATGGAAAGGAAGGCCACGAAAAGCACGCAGATAGGAAACAAGGAGCCTGCAACGATACGAAGTCGAACGCAACTTAAAGCTCCAGGGTCCGGAAGGCAAAATGGTACGTCTAACGAACCCAAAAACATGAAATAAGAGCGCCCAGAGGACGGCGCAACCATTCTGCAGCAATAGGCCGCTGGCGAGGACGCAACCGAGGAGTTCGATCTTCGGTTTGGGTCGCTGTTTGCAATCGAAGATCGTCGTAGTCTCCTTGAAAGTGGTGCAAAAGGTTCCATCGGCTGGCGGCGTGAAATCTCTGATCGCAGCCTCACCATGAAGTTTTCTACAGCGTGCAATTCAACTCCCTCGATCGGACGACATCCAATGTGCAGTACAGTACAGTTCTCAAATTTCACCGATAATAAGCGGCTTGACGATGGCGAACTTGCCCGTACTATACTTCTACGTGCGGGGATTCTGGTGTGAGGCTGGTGAGCTGTGATCCACGAAGACCTAACCGAGCCTAGGTCTGGTGAGATAAACGGAGACGAAGTACACCTTGCGTTGAAGAGAGTCTTGGTCAGCCGTCCCTTCCGGAGCTCAAATCAGTGCAGTAGCCTGCTACGTTACATCGTTGAACACACTCTCACTCGGGAAGAGAACCTGTTGCGAGAGCGGGTAATCGGCACTGAACTGTTTGGGCGTCCGGCCGACTACGAAACCAGCGAAGACCCCGTGGTCCGGCTGCGGGCTTCGGAGGTCCGAAAACGACTGGCTCAATACTATCTATCTGACCGTGACCCGCGAATCGTACGAATCGATATCCCGCCGGGAAGTTATCGTGCAACCTTTCGTTGGAACTCGGAAGCGCCGGTAGACGAAGTTAGGAAGCACTCCCCGGGTCCAACGGCGGAATTCTCCTCGATACCGGATTCCTTCCTTCTGCACGGCCAAGCGGTTGATATTGAAGACCGCGCGACCCGACCGGATGATGATTCGCACGTCGGGAAACGAATCTCCAGCGGGCGGCAAAGCGCCGCTACGATCGCAGCAATTGCGCTGCTTATACTCGTCGTAACTGGATTTTTCGCCGCAATCCGCGTCTCATCTTCGGAGAAGGGATTCAAAGCCTTTTGGGCTCCATGGATGAATAGTCCGAAGCCGGTAATTATCTCGGTGGGAAGCAATGCCGTTTATCGACTCCAATTCGACTACGTCTGGCGATATTCCAAAGATCACGGGTTAGAGAATCAGGGACAGGAAATCTTCATACCGCCTGATGAAAATGGGATTTTGGCGGCGAACCAGTTTTTTCCGGCACGAAACAGCTTTGTAGCGCTGGGCGACGTCGCTGCTGTCTCCGATGTCGTGGCCATGCTCACGCGGAACAAAAAGGACTACCAGGAACGGTTCCCGGACGATGTATCCTTTGCCGAATTGCGAAGCGCGCCGGCGGTGCTCGTGGGTGGCTTTAACAATTCAATGACCCTCGAATTGGGTAAGCGCCTGGAGTTTGTGATGCGCAATGGAAATGAGATAACCGATACTTTGAACCCTAATCGCAAGTGGTTTCTGAACGCACCCGAAATCGCCGGCGCATTGGCTGACTACGCGATCATCACTCGAATTGTCCAACGAGATGGGGATTCGCCCGTAGTCAGTGTGGCTGGGCTAGGGCAATACGGAACTTCTGCCGCCGCCGAGCTGGTCAGTAGTCCGACGGATATCCACATCATCACCGACCGACTCCAAAAAGATTGGGCCAAGAAGAACCTACAGGTTGTGCTTCGGATTAGAGTCATCGATTTCAAGCCTACCGTCTCCGAGGTTGTTGCATTTAGGAGCTGGTAGCGGAAGCTCTGGCGTAGCGGAAATGCCTGTTGCCTCAGTAGCGCGGCTAACGCCGCTTCCTGCCGCCCGAAAGCGACGCTGATTCGCGGTTTTTCTCTGTCATCGACCGTGAGGGGTAAGACGGCGGCGTGGTTCACAACGGATTCTGTCGCGAAGAACGCTGACCCGCGGTTGCGTCCAGAAGCTCCAGACGCTGATTCTCTAACACGCCGGACGGAGTGCGCCCAGTCACAATTTGGTCGAGTCGACAACAAGTTTTCTCCCTGACAAAAGTTGTTCGCCGTTCATGTACACGATTGAAACGTGGCTGAAGAATCGTTGGGGTGTGGGCGGTATCTCACGGCGTTTCAATCTCATAGGCGCTCTAAGACTCTCTGAGAAACGTGATGGTACACGATTGTACGAACTTAACCTTCCGTTCGCATTGAATCTCACGTTAACTTCAATCTGTTTTGTCCCATGCGGCCATGCAGAAACGAAACCTCCACAGACGCTTATTCAGAATCGGTTGGTGCGGCAACGGCCAGCATCGCATGCGACGAAGGGAAGAGCAACTCAAGCTGCGATGAGCCGTGATCATGCCGATCTTTGACAATTCAATCGCGGAAAGTAAACTCATCCCTGGCCTACTCCGATGGCTAGGTCTTCTCTTTCTGCTGTACGCTGCGATGGCCTCCGCACGATCGCTTCGGCAGTCAACCTATTTGTGGAAGAACGTTCAGATTGTCGACGCGCGCTTCGTCGACGGAATGGTCTTTCGCCCCACGGCGCACAATGTTCGCTATGTCCGCACAGATATCGGCGGCGCCTATTGCTGGGATGCCCGCGCTGTCGTCTGGGATTTCGAAACGTCGGAGCAGAGAGTGGGCAACCGATCCTATTACACAAGGCTCGTGCCCAATCGTCCTGCTGCGCCTGTTGAGGTGCAGATTACTCATTTGGCGCCGAATGAAGCTTACCGTCTTGAGGTGCATCGCACTGAGTATCGCCCCAAAGATGCTGACTACGCATACATTGAGATGGGTTCTCCCAATAACTTATCGGCGAAACAGATTGCCCACTTGAGCGACCTAACGCAGGACCTGCCGGAGACGGACAAGACTGTGCACAGCGGGCCAACCGGCGCCGTTGAATTGACTCTGCAGATGAACAGCAGCGAAATTGCGCTGGTCAAGCTGACTCGCAGCCGAGGAGGAAGAACCGCGTCCGTCTCTGGAGTCACGCCCTGGAGCCATGACTTTAGCGACGGAGAGATCCTCCGCATCGGCCACGACGAAACTCTCCAGGTCGACTCCCCAATTTTCAGTTTCTTTTTCAGCAAGTTAACTCCGCGGTGAATGCTCCTAACCGCAGTCAGATTCCGTATCAACCTGGGTTGGCCATCGGAACGAGCAAACAAAGCGGGTGGCGTTTGAGGTAGATCCAATGTATCGGCAAGGTCAGTGGCAAAGCGGGGAGAGGGCGTCGAAGTGGTGTCGCGGTGCTCGGCGGGTGGTGACGGCGGTCGTTGTTGTAATGCTGTGGGCTTCGGCCGGCGCGGTGCGCGTGAAGGCGCAGCAGAAGAAGACGGTCATGCCGTGGATGGATCAAAGTCTGTCGCCCGATCAGCGGGCAGATCTCGTATTAGCCCAGATGACGGAGGCGGAGAAACTACAACTGGTGCATGGCACAGGCTGGGGCGTGCTGAGGCCGGATACGCCCGTGCCTGCGGGCGATAACGGGGGAGCTGGGTTTGTCCCCGGGATCCCTCGACTGGGCATCCCGGATGTGAATCTTGCCGACTCGGCTGTAGGTGTAAGGATGGCGGCTTTGCATGGTCGCTATTCCACGCTGCTACCCTCCACGCTGGGCGCGGCCTCGAGCTGGGACGCGGATGCGGCATATCTGTATGGAGCCGTGATTGGACGTGAGTTGCGTGCACAAGGCTACAACATGTCCATTGGTGGAGGCGTGGACCTGATGCGCGAGCCGCGCAACGGGCGAAACTTCGAGTACGCCGGCGAAGATCCGCTGTTGGCGGGAACGATGACTGGCAATCTGATCGGGGGCTTGCAGGCACAGAGAGTGATGGGCGACATCAAGCATTACGCGCTCAACGACCAGGAGACGGGCCGGAATGTCCTTAATGTGGTGCTCGACAAGAAGTCGATGCGAGAGAGCGATCTGCTGGCCTTCCAAATCGCGATTGCGATTGCCCATCCTGCGGCGGTGATGTGCAGTTATAACAAGATTAATGGCGATTTTGCATGCGAGAACGACTACGCCCTGAATCGGGTGCTCAAGAAGGACTTCGGTTTTAGAGGTTGGGTGTTGTCGGACTGGGAAGGCACGCACAGTACGGTCAAGGCCGCGCTGAGCGGGCTGGATCAGGAGCAGCCGGGAAGCAAGTATTTCGGCGAGGCGCTGCGCGAGGCGATTGCCGCAGGGCAAGTGCCAGCGGCGCGGCTCAACGACATGGCGCACCGGATACTGCGCAGCATGTTTGCGGTAGGCGTGATCGACGATCCGCCGGTCGCTGCAGTGATGGACCCCTTTCAGGGGCGGATCGATGCGCAGCATATTGAGGAAGAAAGCATTGTGCTACTTCGGAACGCCGGTGGCTTGCTGCCACTGCGGCCTGGGATAAAGTCGATCGCTCTGATCGGGTCGCATGCGGATGTGGGAGTGCTCTCGGGCGGCGGATCGGCGCAAGTGGATCCGCCGGGGGGCAATGTGGCTGACCCCAAGAGGGGCAATGGCGAATGGGGCAAGCCGGTGTACTTCCCGTCGTCCCCGCTGCAGGAGATCCGGAAGAAGGCCCCGGAGGCAAGCGTGACGTACGCGGATGGCGGCAAGGTTGAAGAGGCAGTTGCGACAGCAAAAGGCGCAGATGTGGCGATCGTCTTTGTGAATCAATATATGAGCGAAGGTCGTGATGCGGCGACACTGTCGCTGCCTGACCACCAGGATGTGCTGGTGAGTGCGGTAGTGGCAGCGAATCCGAACACAATCGTAGTACTCGAGACAGGCGGCCCGGTTTCGATGCCATGGCACAACACGGTGGAGGGAATTCTTGCAGCCTGGTATCCGGGGATCGGGGGAGCGCAGGCGATTGCCAACATCCTGTTCGGTGACATCAACCCTTCAGGAAAGCTTGCGGCCACATTTCCCGCGCGCGATGCCGATCTTCCTCATCCCGGTGTGACGGGTTTCGATCCGGCCAAAGCCACGCCGGGAACGCCGGACGGCGCCAGCGACATCACCACACCCTTCGATGTGGACTACACGGAAGGTGTGCGCTTCGGATACAAGTGGTTCGATTCGGAGCATAAGGAGCCGCTCTATCCCTTCGGGTTCGGACTGTCGTACACGACTTTCGCTTATTCGAACCTCCAGGTAGACTCTGGCCGGTGCGCGGTGAGCTTTATCGTGACGAACACCGGGGATCGCGCAGGTACAGAGATCGCCGAGGTCTACGTGGAATTGCCCGAGTCCGCCGGCGAGAATTTCAAACGCCTTGCTGGATGGCAGAGAGTGGAGCTGGGCGGCGGTCAGAGCCGGAACTTAACGGTGATGCTCGATCCGCTCACGATGTCGATCTTCGATACGGCGAAGGACAGCTTCATTCTGCCCAAGGGAAGCTACCGCGTGCTGGCGGGGCCATCTTCACGGGAGACGCCGCTGGTCGGGACGTTGGACGAGTGAATGTTAGCTTTCTAATTGTCGTGGGTTCCTCCATTCAGGCGGAAACATCTCACTGGGAGCTAAATCCAGGATCTCGGGAAGGAACCGATATAGATGCGCGTTACTATCGATAAGCCCAAGCCTTTGAAGGTCAAGCTTCCGTACTATGCAGGGATTGCTTGCATGTATTGCAGGATAGTCTTTCGCGTTTGCACTGGCTGGCACTCTACCGCGATGTGGATGACGGCAGCGAACGTGTTGTACATAGGCCTCGGCGTGGCCCACGCGCAGCATATCCAAGTCCAACGCGGAACAGCGACGGTATTGGTGGAGCCTTATGCTCCAAATATCGTTCGCGTGAGCCTCAGCGTGCGCAGGGGCGACGCGCTCGCCGCACCGGGCTACGGGATCTCAGCCAAGCCAATGTCATCAGGATGGCAGTTGACTTCCGGAGAGCAGGGGGACACTCTAAAGTCCGAAGCATTGACTGTGCGTGTCGCTTCACAGCCAAAGGAAGAGGGCCCGCAACCGGAGACAGCGAAATTCTTCTCCGGATCTACCGGATATGTTGGACTCGACATCGCCACAGCGGATGGCAAGCCACTGCTGCGCCTGAACGGCTGGCAAATGGACACTCCCAGCCACAAGGATCGCACCTACGCGATTGAATTTGACCGCCGACCCACGGACCCGCCGTTCTTCACCGTAAGTGCGAGCTTTGCGGCAAGCGATGACGAGCACGACTATGGGTTGGGCCAAAACCAGCAGGGTTTTCTGGACCGGCGCGGACACGTCATCGAGTGTTCCCACGACTACAATGCGCCTGCAGGTCCAACTGTTTGCGTGCCATTTCTGGTTACGAACAAGGGCTTTGGGCTGATATGGGATAACCCATCAAAGACTACAGTGTCCCTGGGCTTCAACAACCAGAACACATTCAAGAGCCAGGTGGGCCGGCGCGTCAGCTTCTTTGTGATTGCCGGCGACTACGAAGCGATTTACAAGGGCTATCGCTTGCTGACGGGCGATGTGCCCATGCTGCCCAAGAGCGCCTACGGCTACATTCAATGCAAGCAGCGCTACGCTGCACAGGCTGACCTGATGGAGGTGGCGAAGGGCTATCGCGACCGCAAGCTGCCCATCGACGATCTCGTGATCGATTGGTTTACGTACACAAAGATGGGCCAAATGGACATGGATCCTAAAGCATGGCCAGATCCGGCGAAGATGTTGACGCGACTGCACAGCATGAACTACCACGTGATGATCAGTGTCTGGCCGCGCTTTACGCCTGGCAGCCGCTACTACGACAACATCCTTAAGAAAGGATGGTTCGAGCACCTGGCCGACGGAACACCAACAGACGGCCTGCCCTACGACCGGGCCGGTTCAGACATCGATACCACCAATCCTGAAGCGGCTAAGTGGTATTGGAGCATCATCAAGGAAAACTACGCTGATAAGGGATTCGACGCCTTTTGGGCAGACGAGACTGAACCCGACCTACCGCCAAGCGGGTCCTACTTCACAATCGGGCCGGGCACGGAGTACTTCAACGTGTATCCCCTCTTTCACACCGCAGCTTTCTATAACGGTATGCGGGCCGACATGAACCAGCGAGCGCTCATCCTGGCCCGCGACAGCTACCTCGGGGCGCAACACAACAGCACGACCTTCTGGTCGTCCGACATCAGCCCGAACTGGGACACGCTCAAGCGCCAGGTGCCAACCGGCATCAACTTCACGGCCTCGGGCATGCCCTACTGGTCGACCGACATTGGCGGATGGCAGTCGCTTCCGTATATGCATAAGCCTGCGCATCCGCCGCTAGTAGACCCGAGCGATGCGCGCGATAACGTCAACCATTATGACGACTATCCCGAGCTTTACACACGTTGGTTCGAGTATGGCGCCTTCCAGCCCACTTTTCGATCGCACGGCACGCGGCAGCATAACGAAGTCTGGAGTTACGGCAAACAGGCTGAGCCAATCCTCGAGAAATACTTGAGGCTTCGCTATCAGCTAATGCCGTATATCTATTCCTTGGGGTGGCAGGCGCATGAGACCGGAGCGCCGTTCATGCGCGGCCTTTTTATGGATTTCCCCAATGATGAGAACGTCGCGGATATCGGCGATGAATACATGTTTGGCCCCGCGTTGTTAGTTGCCCCGGTAACGGACCAGGGAGCGACCTCCCGCTCTGTATACCTGCCGGCAAATACCGAATGGTATAACTTCTGGACCAACCAGAAGATTCAGGGTGGTCAGCGGATCACGGTGCAAGCCCCGATCGACACGATTCCGATCTTTGTCCGCGCGGGTGCCATCCTGCCACTAGGCGAGCCAATCCAGAGCACGAATGAAAAGCAGAGCATCAAGACAATCCGCATCTACCCCGGTGCGAGTGGGCACTTCACTTTGTACTCCGACGACGGCACCACGTATGCCTATGAGAACGGCGAGCATGACATCACGGAACTGAAGTGGGACCAGGCGCTACAGAAGCTTACTCATACGGGTGCGGCGGCATGGACGGTTCCGGACACAGACGTTGTGGAAGTGGTGAATTCTCCCTAAAACCTGACACTTAAAGCGGCGAAACAAGATAATTCATTCCGTCGGCCAAACCGTCTGTGTTCGCTTCGCAGGCGAAATAGCTTTGAAGGCAGCGACATTCCTTAATTCGAAATGAACCGAGTTCATGAATAGAACCGCCTGCGGGGTCAGAGCCCGATGACGCGTCGGTGCTCATCGGTTTTGCGGCGCCAAATGGGTCCCCGAGGTTGCGCATCTGACAGAGCCGGACAGCATTGACTGTTCGCTATCTGGAAGAGTACACCGGTGGACTGATCTGCATGACGTACTACGCTAGTTGGCAGTTTCGGTAAAAGCGACCGAAGCTCCGTCAAGTGCGAATTGATCGTGCGGGGTGACAGTCACGCTTCCCTTGGATGAAGGTTGTGTCAAAGTGACCGAGGCAACCCCAGAGGAATTTGTTAAAGCAATCACGCTGGTCCCGCTGGTTGTGCCGTTGGAGAGCGTGCCCGCAGAGGTGGTGAATAGAATACCCGCGCCAGTGGCCATACCCCGGACTAGCCAAGAGTCAACGTGACGGTCAAGGGTTGCGACAGAGCCGTTCCGGCGATTCTCAATTGGTTGTTGCCCGACGGCGTGAGCGTGGCGGCGGGGTGCCGACAACAATCCATCCGCCCTTGGTCTGGGTTGCCGTTGCCGCCCCAGCAGCCCAAGGGAAGGCTCAGGTCGGCGACCTTCTGGGAGCCGCCTATGTTGCCGTCGTAGACGAACTGGCTGATGGTGCGTCGATTGGCCAGAACGTCAATGTTGAAGGTCACGGCGACGCGGGTCAGACCGGTGGAGGAGCCTAAGGTGACCTGGACCGAACCGATTCCGGTTGCGCTGTTGTAGTTCGCGGAACTGGCGGAGTCTGGCGTGTACCAGGGAGTCAGCGTCTCTCTGTCTGCGGCGGGCGATCCTGCCGGAATCGTAATGGTTGCCGAGACGGAGCTAAGCGTGGTGGCGGAAAAAATATAACTTCCGCTGGAAAGAACACCGATCCGGCCGGCGCGCGCCATCCATGCCAGACACCACGATCGTGACGCCGAGACGCTGGGTGGTCGTATTGCTGCTGGATGCTGCCGTAACGGTCACCGTCGAAGTGGTCGGATTCTGCACTGTCCCCCGCCTTACGGGCTTCCGCCGCTGTTGCATGCCCCGATTGAGAATACAAACACAAAGAGGAGAAAAATGAGAAATAGCCTTGCAAATTGATCCATTCAAAAACCCTTGTGACCTCATTGCCGCAGTGGCAATGTGTCTTCTATTTGTTGGCCCGAGTGCGCTCCAGCTTGACGAGCACAATGTCGTTGCTGTTCATCGGTATGGTTATCCTCGCTTTGCCATCGGCTCCGCTCTGGATAACCTTGTCTATTGCTGGGGTATCTCGCGTGCGTTCATTGAGCTGCGCAATTTGTTCCGCGGACAGGTCTTTGGGAGAGCCCATTTCAAGGTAGGCCGTATAGGCATCGTTCGTTTGGTAACCGGTTCGATGCACTTCCAGGCGGTACGGAGTGTCTGGCGCAAGGTGCGTCACTTGCAGCTGTACGGGCGCGGCCGAATGAGAAGGAATCGCTTTTGCGTAGAACGGACGATTGCTTACGTTTTGCACGGGTTGCACGTAATCCCAGATCACGGCGGTTAAGTTTCCGTCTTGTGTAGCAAGCATTGCCTGCGGATCGCTAGTGGCGAGACCTTCGCCCTGAAGCGCGTGCAGGTATTTATAGGCAAAGAATGCCGGTTTGCGAATGCCTTCCCGGTTCAAGAGACCGAATCCTCCTTGAAAGGATGCCGTCGGAGGCCCGGGTTCTTCAAAGAGATCGGTGTACGTCCAGTAGCTCATGCCCTGCACCAATCCCCGACTGGCTTTGAGCTTGGTCAGAATATAGGGCGCGCTGATGTAAGAATCGTGCACAAAGTCACGCGGCGTGTAGCTTGTGCTCCACTCAGAGAAATAAAGCGGAAGCTCCGGAAACGGTGAAGCCGCAATCTGCGCACGAACGCGGCGCACGTCCCCGACGATTGAGTCTGGCGACGGATCGAGCTTTGTGTCGGATTTCCCTTCTTCATCGAGAAAGCCGCCTTGTACGCCATAGGTATGCGTCGACACGAAGTCAACCGCGGCTCCGCTTTGCTTGACATGTGCCAGGAACTCGGGAACCCAAGCCGCCCCAGCTGTGGCAGGGCCTCCGACCCGCAGCGCGGGATCAATGGACTTGATCGTCTTTGCGGTCAGGTCGTAGAGTTCGAAGTACGCTTTCTGATCTCCGCCCTCCCAGAAACCGGAGAGGTTAGGCTCGTTCCAGACCTCGAAGTCCCAGGTGCGAACCTCGTCTTTCCCGTAGCGCTCTTCGATGTGCCCGATGAATGCAGTCACTAGGTCTTGCCAGCCTGCGGGGTTGGGGTGCGAAGTATTGCCGTTCCAATAGAAGATGCTGTTTTGCGAGGTGGCTAGCGCTTTGGGCGTGAAACCGAGTTCGACGAACGGTTTGATATGCCTCGCCAGCAGGTCGTCATAGAGCCGATCGATTCCCGACCAGTTGTAGGTTGTCTTGCCGTTCTCGACGCTCACTGTTCCCAGTGTGTCATGGAAGATAGCATGAAAACGCAGGTAGCGAAAGCCAAGCTCATCGACAGCCAGTTTCAGTTGTGCCTGGCTGTCAGGACGAATCAGCGTGCCTGGATAATCGGATCCGACGGATAGATCGAAGAAGCGATCGACCGGACCGGTTGTATTGTCGATGTTCGCGACAATTTTGCGAGATGGCCGCTGTTGGGATCGAGCCGTCACGCCGGAGACAATAGAAACCAAGATAAGGACGGACACAAGTCGCGCAAATGAGTTGGACATGATTGCTGCACTTCCTAGTCGATGCCGGCCTGAGAGGAGCCTGGATGCCGGCGATCCCGATTGTGGGTGTTCGAGGTATTAGTCGTAAACGAAGCCCCAAGTCCGGTTCGGAAACATAGGTGCCGTCTCCGCCGAGACCGCTCATCATCCTTTGGACAACCTGGAACGAACCCTGGGTACAAGAAAACGGGATGGCTACGATCTGCGATCCCGAAGGAGACAAATGAGAGAACCCGGTATTTTCGGCTGAAAGAGCGGCCGCCATCTGGCAACCGCTGGCAAAACTTCAGACGATGTAAGCCAAGCTCTTTTTCAGCAACGCAGCATTGAGGTTTCTCCTCCTGCAATTGCGCAGTGTACCGAGAGACGGCAACGCCGCCGTCAAATCGGCATGCCCTCCCTTCCTCCCGCCGGAACTCTTCTTGGAAGGTCATTACAGTGATAGAAGTCGAAATGATTACCCTACAGAGCAGAAGCCGCCGTCAAGTTCAATCTCGTACGCATGACCTGAAACGTTGTTACACATTGAAAACACAGCATGTACAAAGTACAAGGTTCGCGTTACATTCAAGCCGCGAAAGACGTTGCCGTGCGGCTTTCGTACCAGATGCCGACGAGTCGAAACGCAAAGGGTATCGACGATGAAAGGGAAACGGCTCATCCAGTCCTGGAACGTGCTGTTGAGCAACAGAGGAACGGGCCGCAGCCGGAAGCTGTTCCGTTAATCGATCGGATCCAAAGTCGCCGTCAAGTGCGGCCCGCAGATTGGCGCCGATTGCCGTTGGCCAGAGCACAAGGATCTTTTTCCAAGACTTCGCTGGCCTTGGCGGCCTGGAGGCCGGCGCCACCTTATTTTGCGGATAAGTCGTGAAGGTTGTCGTTGTGCCGACGCGCGCATGATGATGCACAGAACTCTAAAACCAATGCGTGCGCACGGAAATCCGCTGCGAAAGACTAGCTTGAGCGGACGAGCCATCCATCTGTTGCACCGACGGATGGCGACGTTCATCGTCGCAGCCTGCGCTGCGCTTCCAAGCGGGAGAGCGCAGGACAATGGGTGTATTCCCGTCATCCGCCTCGAATTGCGTCAAGTGCTTGTTCCTACGCTAGTCATTGCCTGGGGACCTCATGGCGGCTACCTTGGCTCGTCCCCGAGCGCGTGGTCCGACAGGTTGGGAGAAGCTATTTCTGCCCGGCTGACGAAAATGGCGCCGCGGGAAGCGCCCTGATTACTCTGGCATCTTAGCGGCCACCATCGAATAGAAAGGCGCATTTCGGCTATTTCTGCTCTTGTGCGTGGAAGCATGGCGATCTGTTGGGTGTTTCGCTAGAATTGCGTTGTGATACCTGTAAGGAAAGTGGCCACGGGACGCCTTGGGAGGTTTGCATTCTTGTTCGCGTCAGCTCTTCCTCCCGTTGATTCGGCACAAGCCGCTCCGCACACAATCCTGGCAGCGTCCTCTCCATCCCGATTTCTCAAGGCGATGCCGTTTCAGGCGCCTTCGAAGTAGCCAGCGACGGGCGAAGGCGCAAAACTATGCTCTTTTTTAACGGGTGCCTCGATATGCGGCGTGTGGAACGTAGAGTTAGGCTGTTCGCCGTGGCGGCAATTGCCATTGCATTCATTGGCCTTTCAAACCTCGACTGCCAGCAAGCTTCTCCGCAGGCGCTTTTCGATCAGGCAGGTCAGGCTCTTGACGCGGGAAACACGGCCGAAGCCATCAAGCTGTATGAAGAGCTGCTGCAAAGGGCTCCCGATGCCATCGATGCCCGCCTCGATCTGGGCGTGGCTCTCGCCGAGCAAGGGCGCTATGAGGAAGCCATGCAGCAGTATCGTAAAGTGCTTTCGCGCGACCCGCGGAACGAGACTGCGCTTCTGAATCTTGGCCTCGCGTTGTACAAGCAGGGCGAATTCGGTAAGGCGCGCGACGAATTCGATGACCTGCATAAGCTCCGGCCAGCCAATCAGCAGGCATTCTACCTGCTGGCGGACTGCGAATTGCGGCTGGGGAGATTGAAGGACGCGATCGCATTGGTGGGACCCGCCTACGAAGCGCATCCGGACGATCCGGCGCTCGAATACATTCTGGGCTCCGCGTTGATTCAGGATGGGCAGACGCAAAAGGGCGCGGCCGTGATCGACCGCATCATGCGCAACGGGAACCCCGCGGTGGCGAGCGTCCTGGTGGGCGCCTCGCAGTTTGCCGCGAGAGACTACATAACTGCGGCAGCAACGCTCAAGAAAGCTCTGGACCAGAATCCGGAAATTCCTGGAGCGTGGACCATCTATGGGCGAGCCCTGCTCGGTAACAGCGAGAACGAAGAAGCCAAGGCCGCATTTCGCCGCGCGCTCGCAGCCGACCCCAATGACTTCGATGCCTGCCTGCGTCTGGGAGGAGTGCTGCGGCACGACGGAGACCTGGAGGGCGCGGAACCGTATTTAAGGCATGCCATCACGCTACGTCCGGACTCGGCTCCGGCACAGTTTCAAGTCTTCGCACTGGAAGCGGCGACCGGGCATCTGGAGGAAGCCAGGGCCGGATTTGAGAAGATGGTCAAGCAGTGGCCGGATTTCGTCGAGGCGCACCTGCAGCTCGCCTTGGTTTATGCGCGGCTTCACCAAACCCAGCAGAGCGAGCGACAGCAGCAGATCGTCGTGGAGTTGAACGAAAAAGCCCGCGCCGCGGGGCCACAGCCGGAAGCTACCCCGTAGATCGATGGCACGCACAACGTCGTGCAGTGTCGCCAGCGATCACTGCGCGCTTGGTGACTGCTGCTGCTCCGGCGGCCGCAGCTGTTATGTTCATGAACCGGATAGAGCCGGACGCGAGCTATCCGGCTGGCCCGCGGCCGAGCATGACGCCAGGATGATCAGCAACGCCATTAAAAACCGGCGTCAAACCATAGGTCGTGCGCTCCGGGGTGCCCGCCGCAATCTTATCAAGACAGAAAGTTGAGGAGGATTGGACATTCCGAAAATGCCCGGGCTGGAGGTCATCATCGCGGCTCCTTCACTTTTACCACGCGATCCGCGGCGACGCTCTTCAATGTCTGCACGGCACCTGAAGGCCAGCGAATCTCGATCTCGTCGGCAACGCGCGCGTCTCCGAGACCGAAATGAACCGGCACTGCGCTCGATGAAGCATATCCGCTGGCTGTTGTCATGTGATTGAATTGCACCTTGCCGCCCGCCGTCAACTTGATGCGGGCGCCGATGCCATCGCGATTGCTTTTCGTTCCTTCGAGGGCGAGGTCGATCCAGTGATTGTTTCCTGGACTGTCGTTGATCCAGATTTCGGCAGGAGCGCTGAGCGCAGTGACAACAAGATCGAGCTTGCCATCGCCATTAAAATCCGCCACCGCCGCGCCACGATGTCGGCGCGGGGGCAGCGCGGCAAAGCCGGCTTCCTCCGTGAGAGCGGCCCATTTCCCCTGCAGGTTGCGAAACACGGTATTGGGCTCGTCCACGGGCGTGCGATCCGCCATGTTGGGAGAAGCTACGTCTCCGCGGCTGACGAAGATATCCTTCCAACCGTCATTGTCAAAATCGGCAATGTTCACGCTGTAGCCTGACATGGGGTTGCTGAGCACGGTCATGCCGCTGCGCGCCGTGATCTCTTCAAACGACGTCCCCGAGACATTTTGATAGATGGGGAAAGTTTCGTTGTGAAGCGCCGCCAGGGCGATATCCGGATGGCCGTCATTGTTCAAATCGCGAAAGTCGCAGCCCATACCGGAGATCAGGTTGCCATGCTCGGGCAGAGCAACTCCCATCTCGAATCCTACCTCTTCAAACTTGTTGTGGCCCTTGTTGTGGTAGAGAAAATTGAAGAGTTTGTCGTTGGTCACAAAAATGTCGGGCAGACCGTCGTTGTCGTAATCGGCGATCGCGGCCGACATACCCTTTCCAGGATGTGCGCGGATGCCGGCCTGTTCCGAGATGTCGGTAAACGTGCCGTTGCCGTTATTCAGGAAGAGCTGGCTGGGCAGCGCCTTATAGAACTTGGGATGGCAATACTCGGGCTTCCCGTTGTATTGGCAATCGGGCTCCTTCGTGCCGTCCCAAGACAGGTAATTGACGACGAACAAATCGAGCAGTCCGTCGTTATTGATGTCGACCCACGCGGCGGCCACCGACCAGAGTGGCCCATATTGCTTGTCGGGGTGTGCCAGGCCTGCCTTCTCGGTCACGTCGGTGAACGTGCCATCGCCGTTGTTGTGATAGAGCGTATTGCGATAGACACCGGCCACGAAAATGTCGCCGTAACCGTCGTTGTCGTAGTCGCCGATGGCCACGCCTACATCGAACCCGGTTCCCTTAAGGCCGGATTTCTCTGTAACATCGGTGAACGTCCCGTTGCCATTGTTATGGAAGAGTCGATTCCAGTACTTCGGCGCATCCTTCTTGAGGGTTTGGATGTCGGCGCCGTTGGTGAAGAAGATGTCGGGTTTGCCGTCGCGGTCGTAGTCGAAGACTGCCACACCGCCGGCCATGGTCTCCGGCGCGTGCCGCTGCGGGGTCTCGCTGCTGTCGAGGGTGAAGGCGATGGGACGCGGCGAAAAATGGATGGGGGACGAAGAGCGTCCCTGGGAATACGCTCCGGCACGAGATAGCAGGGAGGCTCCGTACGCGCCTGAGCACATATAAACAAAATCGCGCCGCGTCAATCTCGACGAATCCGCCGAAGCAATCCTCGCCGTAGCTTTTGACATAGGTTGCAAGAAACTCCCCCCACAGGCAACGCCCAATTCGTTTCACGTTTCAAAACCGGCGCCTCACAGGCGATCTTCATGGCGCCGCTCGACCGCGTGCATTGTCTCTCGCGTCCCCCGGACGGCTCTGCGAATTGAGGTCACTCAGTTTTTCAATCGTCTTCTTCTCCCGATCCGCATCTTCGTTCCGTCCAGCGGCGATATAGGCGCGAAGCAAATCCCAGTGCGCCCTGACGACTGTGGGATCGATGTCGCGCGCGGTTTCCAGTTCCTTGATGCCGTCGCCGGCGTTGCCCTTGGCCAGCAATGCCTCTCCGGCAAGCATATGAGCCGAGGCGCGTTTGGGGTCTAACTTGATGGCTTGTTGAGCCAGCGCCAGAGCGCGATCGAAATCGTGCTGCGAGATAAGTTGCTCCGCAAGCCGCACCCGGGCCAGCACATGGGAGGGCGAGATTTCCAGCTCGCGCTCAAACTCGGCCACACTCTCA
This sequence comes from Occallatibacter sp., assembly GCA_049521075.1. Lineage (GTDB taxonomy): Bacteria > Acidobacteriota > Terriglobia > Terriglobales > Acidobacteriaceae > Telmatobacter. The sequence continues at coordinate 13,045 of JBEKPD010000067.1, read as the reverse complement.
TCGGGATGCAGCTGCACCAGGTAGGCGCCATAGAGGTAGTGAATGCCCGGTTCGTTCGGATACTTTGTCACCAACTGCTTGAATTCCGTCTCGGCGTCTTCGTAATGCTGCGTTTGCACGTCCAGCGTGGCCCGACCGGTAAGATGGACAAGTTCGCGACGATCTGGAGGAATCTCGGCGGGCAGGAACGGCAAGCGGAGCGCGGCAAGCCCGGCCGGTTCTGTAAGCGCGGGGTCCGCCACACCATTCGCGAGCATCCTCTGCAGCATAACGATGCTGTCGTCGTACCGCTCGAAGCGGGTGAGCAAGACGACGACTTCATAGTAGACCGACTGGATCAACTCCTTGCGGTCTCCCATGCCCTGCGCCATGGCGCGCTGCAAGTGGTCCAAAGCGCGCGAGTACTGCCTCAACTGGAATTCGCTCAACCCGAGCAGAGCCCAGGCCGGACCTGCATCGGGACGAAGCGTCGCGAATTGCCGAAGTACGTCGCGCGCTTCGGCATACTGCTCCTTTTCGTAGAGCATCGTACCCAGATACCACAGGGCTTGTTCCGACTCCGGCTGTTCTTCTAGTGCACGCCGAAACAGCCAGATGGCCTCGTCGTTCCGGTTCGCGTCGCGCGCTGTTTCGGCGGCCTGCAGCAATTGATCGAAACTCTGCCAGGGAGCGGCGGAAGGCTCCTGGCCCGCGATCTGGAGCACAAAGCAGGCACTCGCGGTCAAAGCAGCCAGGAGCAGGACTCTGCGCATCAATGGACATTCTCCCCGTTGTTTTTGCCGAGCTTCTCTTGCTGCGAAGCCATTACTTCGTCCTTGTTCTTCAAAGCGAGAAAGGCGGCGGCCTCGGCCTTAGCCTCCTGCGTTTGTCCCAGTTTGGCGTAGACCATCGCCAGATGAGAGCGGACGAGCGGGTTTTCCGGTGCAAGCTGCTTCGCCTTTTCCAGCTCCGCCACGGCCGCGTGCAGATCTCCATGGGCGAAGAAAACGCGCCCGAGTAGACGATGCCCCTCCGCGTCGTTGGAATCGACAGCCACTGCCCGCCGTGCCAAGGCGCCCGCCTCAGCGAGATCGCTCCTCTCCAAATCGAGCCCGGCGAGCGCATCCAAAGAAGGCACATGGTCCGGCGAGATCTTCAGTTCCTCGCGATATTCGCGCTCGGCTTCCGCATTCTTCTCCTCAAAGCCGTAGAGCGTACCGCGAAAGTAATGGACCTCCGGCTGCGTTCCGTAGCGCGATTCCAGCCCTGCGGCGTACTCATCCGCACGCTCGAAGTCCTTGGGAGATTGCGCCGCATACAGCGCGGCCTTCCCCGCCAGCCAGATGCGCTCCCGCCGCTCGGGAGGGTAGTTTTCAGGAAGATATCTCATGCGCAACGACGCCAGCCCCATGGCTTCAACCAGCTCTGAACGATCACCGAGTCGCTGCGCCAGCGGAGCGATCAGGTAAAGCGACTCGACGAACCGGCCGTCACGCGTGAGCAGAAGTGCGAAATGATAATCGGCGACATCGCGAAGCTCGCGAGGTCCTGCCCAGCCCGCGCCGGCCCACGCGCGAAATTGCGCCAGCGCGTCGTCATACTTGCCGGTCTCGTAATCGCAGAGGGCGAGAAAGGCGTGCGCCGGGCCGCGGTGCGAGGTGCTGGCCAGAAGGTGCTGGAACGCCGCGCCGGCCTCGGGAAATCGGTCCTGGTCGTAGAACAGGCTGCCCAGATACCACCATCCGTCTGCCCACGACGGGCGCAGATGCGTTCCCTCGCGGTACAAGCGAATCGCATCCGGCACGCGATCCTGTGTGCGGGCCTTGTCGGCTTGACTGGCGATCGTCTCGAAGTTTGCTGGAGCCGCAGCAGCGGAAGCCGCCAGCACGAAGGAGATCAAGAGCCCCGGAAGTAAAGAATACATAATAAGACGAGAATGCCGGGGGCGACCAGAATGGTCACCCCCGGTACCAGGGTTAGAAGGAGTATTTGGCGGAGAACTCAAGACGGCGTTGACCGAAGTGAACATCTGCATAGCCAAACACATCGCAATAAATGCCAGGGCAGGCTTTGCCGTTCTGACTCGTAGCGTTGGACAACACGCCATTCGTGAATGACGCAGTGAGATTGGAATCGCCACCGACGAACGAAGGCAGGGCGTGGTTCATGAAGTCGAACGCGGAGAACCTCACATCCAGGTGCTGCTGCTCCTTGACGGCGAAGCTCTTTTGCAGCGCGAGATCGCTGTTCCAGTATTTCGGCCCTGCAAGATACGGGAAACGTGCATTGCCGATCGACGAACCGGTTGGCGCCGCGAAGCAACTGGGGTTGGCGTACTGGCCTTTAGCCAATCCCTTCTTCGGATCGCAGGTCAGCACGGGAGCTATAGTAACATCCGGCGAGCCCGCCAGGACTGCCGCACTAGTGACGTTGGACAATTCGAATTGGTAGTTTGTAACGGCCGTTAACATCGCCCCGGACTGGAGTTGCGTGATTCCGGAGAGCTGCCAGCCGTTGGCAGCGCCCCTCAGTATCGGGTTGCCAAGACTCATCTTCGGAGTCATCAAGACATAGGTCGCATTGAAGACCTGTGCGCGGTTGATGTTGAGAGGACTCCAGTACTCGTGCTCGCCCCAGTCCTTGAAGGCACCTGATTCATTGGTGTTCCCAAGGTTCTTGGAGAACGCGTAGTTGAAATTGAGGGTCGCCCAGCCCACACTGCGGTTCAGCTGCGCCTGCAGCGAGTCGTACTGGGATATCTGGGAGCTTTCGACCGCGTTGACAGTCTGGTAATACGGGTACGGACGGAACCGTTGCTGGCAGTAAGCGTCGCCTAACCGGGCGTTCAAAATGTTTGTAGGGTTTGGACCAGACGCTAAATCCAAATCACTGCAAGTCGAAGTCACGGCAGAGGCCGTCATGGCTCCAACCGGCACCGAATTCATGTTGGGGCTTTGCTGACCCAAATTGGAGTGGCTGCCCATATAGGAGATTTCAGTTATGAATTTGTCCGGCAACTGCTGGTCGATGCTGAGGCTGTAGGTAACAGTGTAAGGCTGATCGTGGTTCCTAGTGTCTGCCACTGTCAAACTGCTGTTTTGGAAATTCGACGGGATTCCATAGACTATAGTCGGGGCGCAGTGATTGTTCCCCGCATCGATCCCGCCAACCGCGTTGGCCGCGCACGAAGAAGATGTTCCATTGTCCTTGAATTGGTCGATTTCTTCCCAGGTTTGGGCAACGCCCGGCGCGCTCCAGCCGACCGATCCTGCCGCGGTATTCGCCGCGCCCTGGTAGGTTTGCAGGTTGACGCCGTAGCGGTACTCTCCCCAGCCGCCGCGAACCACAGTCTTGCTGTTGCCAAACACGTCGATGGCAGCGCCGAACCGGGGTGAATAAACCAAAAAGCTCTCGGTGGTTCCAGACAGAGGAGTGCTCGGGTTGAGGCTGTACCACGAGAGCCCCGGATTCTGGGCGCCGGCCGAAGCTTGTGTCGCATACGCGGCTGGGTTGAGTGCCGCCAGTCCCCACGGGATGTTAGCAAACGGCGCGCCAAAGTGCGAGAAACGGAACCCGTAATCAAGGGTCATGTGCCGGTTCAGTTTCCAGTGATCGGTGGCATACAAGTCCGTTGTCTTCTGCTCCATCTGCATGGTTGGGGGCAGCGCCTGCTCGAAGTAGCCCTGGTTCGCCCCCATCAACATATCGGCGTAGTTATTTCCGGTGGAGGGGCTGCTCCACGGACCGTATGCGAAAACACCCTGGTACTGCGCCCAGGCATCCTGTGCGTTGTAGATGTTCTCCCAAAGGAAACCGAACTTCATGGTATGGGTCTTGTAAACCTTGGTAAGGTCGGCCCCGGTGCTCGGGATGCCCTTCTCTGCGTAGAAGGTCGGGTGATAGTCGTGTCCAATATCCCCAATGTTGGGGATCGAACCGCTCCAACTGGTAGCTATAGGCGCATTCGGGTTTCCGAAGACGCCAGTCAGGGGGAAGCCCATCTGCTTGCGCAGAACCTTGGATGGATCCTGTGGAGCGCCCGGCATATACTCGTGCGTATACCCAACGCGCCCCTCCACCGTCAGCGACGGCGAGAAAATGTGCAGGAAGTTGAGCGTATAGAGATCGGCGGTGTTGTTGCTGAGCACAGGGCTGGGCGCGGGAATGGTCCAATTTCCCGCACTCGTCCACAAGCCCAGGGGCCACTTGGCGGTTTCCTGCTGGTGGCTCCAGGTTATGTAGGCCTTGGTATTGTCGGAGAAATTGATGTCGATTTTCGCCATGTTGTGGGCGTCGTCCTGACTCTCCGATACAGGCTGGACGTAGTTAAATCCGTTTCCGTTCGGAGCCGAAAGGTTCGGCGCGGGCAAAGAGTCTTGCAACCACAACTGCGCATTGGGGTCGATGCAAGCCTTGTTCATGACACCGCCGGCGATGGCGCATCCCGGCCGGAAATTGGGGCCCACTTGCCCCGGAGTGGTGGGGATGCCGGCTGTGCCACCGTTTCTGTTTGCCGCTTGCGCATACGCGCTAGTGCCCAGAGCGCTGAAGTCGCCGGTTTGAATCATATTGGCGGTTGGCACAAAGTCCGTATCGATACCGCCGTCGATGAGCTGCAGGTAGTCCTCGAAGGATTCGTGGAAGAAGAGCTTGACCTTGCCCTTGCCGTTGAATTTCGTATGCGGAATCATCACCGGACCACCCACATCGAAACCGGGGTAGTAGTAGTGGCTCGGAATCTTATAGTAGCCCGGGGCATCGCCGGACTCCACCTCTTGCAGTTTTGAGTAGGCTTCTTCCGAGTTCAGTGCCGAGTTGCGGGCTTCTATATGAGCGTCGCCGTGGATTGAGGAGCCACCCGACTTGCTCAGGCTGTTGATCACAACCGGGCCTTTTGCATTATCGGCCCCATAGTTCGAGGTCAAAATCGACACCTCGGCGATCATATCGGGGTTGGGATTGATCGGTGTGGCGGCGCCAGGGGCGCCTGGATCCTCGACATTTTGTCCATCTTCGTTGATGGAAAGTCCAGTGGCCGACTGTCCATTGATCGATACGGAGGACATTCCGCCTGCGTTGGCGCCCACCGTTGACCCGTTGATTCCGATAATCCCGGGGTCCCCTGCCGGCCGATTGGTGCCGCCCTGGGTGATCTGTGCGGCGCCGGGGATCGTCCTGAGAATCTCAGTGGCGTTGGCGCCGATCATCGGGAGCTTCTCCAGGTCTTCGCTGGTGATGGTAACGCTTTTCGCCCCGGAATCGGTGACATCGATCTGGCCCGCGCTAGCGCTGACCTCGACCGTCAGACTTTCTGAGCCGACTTTGAGGCTGATCGAGACGTTCTTTTCGTCAGAGCCGTTCAGGACGATTCCCGTGCCGGTCCACTTCTCGAAACCTTTGGCGATCACGTACACGTCGTACGTGCCGATCTGCAACTGCCCGATCGAAAAGTATCCGTCCTTGTTGGTGACCAGTTGCTGCGCCACCTTGGTGGCTTCGTTTTGAACGTCGACTTTGGCGCCTGTGACCACGGCTCCGGTTGGGTCCGTGACAGTGCCAGAGAGACTTGCAAAGATTGATTGGGCGAATGCCGCCGGAGTTCCCGCAAGCAACAGCCCAAACGCGATGGCGATAAAGCAGGCGCGAATATCTGCCAAAGCACCACTGGCTAACCTTGAAAGATGTACAGAATTCATTGATTCCCCCTTTTCCCTTTTCACCACAGTCCGTTGAAAGCGGTTAGCGGCTCTGTGCATATGCGCCCCGAGGCAGTCTCGGCCGGATCAACACGCGGCAACTGCCCACCCGGGCTGCCGGACACTGATGGCGGCATGGTGCCCGCCACCTCTGCTACGACTTACGCATCGTTCAGCAAAGCTCTATCGATACCGCCAAACGTATCAAGCTAATGCCCACCGAAAGTAGGAGAACAATGAGACGGCTGTAAAGGTTAATTTCGTACTATCTTGTACTGTCGCGCTGCATGAACGGTTACACCATGCGTACCTCATTGAACGATATAGAGATACTTGATTATGCTTAAGAGATACCCGATCACGTACGCATGGCTCCGCAGCGCCGTTGCAATCGCGTGCTTGGAAAGCTATGATCGTTTCCCAAAGGAGGCTTCTGTTGTCCGATCCCAGCCGAGTGGCACCTGAGAACCCCTCGCCCTGTTCGCTCGAAGACGAGCGCAAGGAGTTCAATGCCGTCGTGGCCGCCTTGCCCAAATCTTCGCGTCAGCTGCGGCTGATCACCTACATCGGACAGAAATACTTTCAGGATAGACATGACGAATTGCACGAGTACAACATCGCAACCGAAGTCTTTGAGCGATCGAAGACATCCTTCAATGCAGGGGAAGACGCGATCGTACGCGTGGAAGCCCACCGGCTGCGAAAGAAGCTGAGTGAGTATTACGAGAACGAGGGCAAAGATCATCCCATCCATCTCTCGATTCCGCTCGGGACTTATGCCCCAGTCTTCACACGCCCCAATCACGCCCCGGCAGAAATCGTGAACAAGACCGCGTCCGCCCAGCTCAAGCTCGCGCGGCAAAGGGCGCCACTGTGGATTTATCCGGCCGCTGCGCTGGTTTTAGTCTTGACCGCTCTTGGTATCTATGGGTTTTTGCGGGCACATCGGGCAAAAGAAGCCAGCCCCGGCGCAACGGCCGCCCCCGCGTCTATGGCAACTTCCGGCAACGCTGCGCACGATGCCCAGGTGCCGTTGCGCATCCTTGCGGGCTATAGCGGAAAACCACAGATCGATCGAGCTGGGGCTGTCTGGCAGCCGGACCAGTATTTTCATGAGGGCGGACCATGGGATAATCTCGAGAATTCCATAGGGCGCACGAGCGACCCAATGCTGTTCAAACATTGGCGGAATGGCGACTTTTCCTATGACTTTCCGTTAAGCCCCGGTGTCTACGAATTGCATCTTTACTTCTTCGCCGAGGAGCCGGACGCCACCAGCATGTCTACTTTTACCGTATACATCAACGGAGACAATGTCCTGCAGGGCTTCGACATCCGCACTGACGCCTTTGGTTCGAATACGGCTGACGAGCGCATTTTTCGCGATGTTGGCCCAAGCAGCGACGGCATGCTGCACCTGAGATTCACCAGCGAGCGAGCGCCTGCCTCGCTGAGTGCGATTGAAATCCTGCCCGGGATGCCGCACCGGCAACTTCCCATCCGCCTGGTTATGCAGTCCAAATCCTTCACAGACCACAACGGCCAGTTTTGGCGTCCCGACGACTATTACATGAATGGATACAGCTCGACGAAGCGGGCGCAAATTGAGGGAACGCTCGATCCCGACCAGTTCGCCGGGGAACGGTACGGCAACTTCAGTTATGCTATTCCCGTTGACACCCGTGATCGCTACACTCTCATTCTGCACTTTGCAGAATTCTACTTCGGGCCCCGCGCATCGGGGGTTGGAGGTGTTGGAAGCCGGGTATTCCGCGTCCTATGCAACGGAAACACGCTGCTCGACGACTTCGACATTTACAAGGAAGTGGGCAGTCTTCGCGCCCTGACCAAGCCCTTCAACCACCTTAAGCCCACCGCGCAAGGCAAGCTCAACATTACCTTTGAGCCCATTATGAACAATGCAGCGGTTTCCGGCATTGAAGTCATTGACGAAGGCCAGTGAATCGTTCACGGTTTAAGGCGCCTCCCCAGGCTGTTGCGGGCGAGCAGCGGGCGGCGACGCGGGGTCTCCATAGAGTACGCCGCGGCCATGAGTGCCCACATACACTCGCCCGTAGATCCGCGGGTCGCCCGTGACCTGCAAAATCAATCCCCATTGATGCTGATCGTCGTTGATCCTTGTCCATGTGTGCGCTTCATCGATCGAGCGGAAGACGCCCGTCTGGCCGTCCACGATTCCCGCCAGATAGAGCGCCGGATACGAGTGGTGCGGAGCTGCTTTGCCAAAGCCGAAGGCCTGGATCTCGTCGACGCCTGGCAGCCCCGTGAAGGCAACACTCTTGCCGCCTTTGTCCGGCAGCATGGGCGAAGCGATGTGATAGAGGCCGTCGAATGCCGCAAGCCAGAGGTCTCCCGCACGGCCGGGAGCGGCGTAGATCCGGTTCTGGCCGCCGCGATCGTCGCCGCGTGAGAACCACCCTGGCGCGTGCGGATTCCCGGGCAGCGTGAACGGCTGCGATGTGAAGCTCACGCCCCCATCGCTGCTGCGATAAAGCACGGCGGTGCTGAGTGAGATGCCGTAAAACACGCGCGGGCAGATCGGGCCGGCGATGACGCGAAGATCTGAGGGAATTCCCTGCGCAGCATTCCAGATTGCGCCATGATCGTGGGTCACGTAAGCCGGCTCGCGATACGGGGTCCAGATCCAGGTGTTGCCATCGGCGGAGACAGCAATCGTACCCTCTCGGCTTTCTGGCACCGGCGCGGCAGCGGTTGGCTTCCAGGTGCGACCGCCATCGAGCGAATAGCCGATGTTCTCGCCGGGCTTGTGCTCGGCGCTGAACCCAACGCGGACAATGATTTCGGGGTTGAGTGTGGCGGCGGCAACTCCCGTTGTGTTGCCCATTCGCGGTGGCGCGGAGGAGCCGACCAGCGCGGGTCGATCGACGCTCCAATGAACAAAGCCGCCGTAGTCGCCGATGGCGCTGACCAGGTGCACGCCGCGGCCTGGGCTCACGAGACCAAGCGCCACGCTCTCTTCGATGCCTTGCGCAAGAATCCTCCAGTGCGTGGGTTTGCCGCGATCGGACGCGGCCAGGTCAAAGGTCTCCCAGCCGCCGTAGCCGATGGTAAACACGGCATGATTGGGGTTGTTGGGATCGATCTCAATATCAAAAAGCCAATGGATAGGCGTGGGCTTCACATAGGGCGCGAGGCTCGAATCGAGCACGCCGCTCGCGCTCCCGCCGCCAAATAGGGGCTTCCACGCCGCACCTCCGTCGACGGAGCGAAAAATGTTTTCGCCGCCAGGGCGGTTGTAGGTGCTTACGATTAGCGTTCGCGGATGTTCGGCGTCGACGGCCACTGCAGCGTATCCGAACTCCCGACTTCCAAGGACTGGCCGCTCGGGAGTAATCTCGGTCCACGCGCCGGTTCGCGTGTCCAGCTTCCAAACGGCTCCGTTGGTCATGCGCGAAGGGCCAGGCGCGGTGCCATAGGTGACATAGAGGAATCCGTCGCTTGAAAGCGCCGCCCGGGTTGGCCGGTACTGTGTGGGCTCGCCGGGGATTGCGTGCCACGTTGCGCCGCCATCGCCGGTGACAAAGAGATTCGCCCGGTTCATCAGAGAGACGCAGGCGTAGATGGTCTGCGTCGCGGAATGCGTGGATTGCGGTCCTGACCTGGGCGCGAATTCGACGAATACAATCCCATCGCTCCGCACAGGCACGCGAGCCCAATGCTGTTCGGGCGTCTCGTTAGGCAAAGGAACCGGCGCAGGCGGGTCTGCTTCCGTTACGTCGAGAAAACTTTCGACGCGCGACCAGCTGACGCCTCGATCCAGTGAGCGCCAAAGCCCGTCGTGACGCGTACCTAAAAAGAGGATGCGGCCATCGCCGGGGTCGACTGCTAGGCGCTCGCCGTTGCCGCGGCCATCCTCATTGCCGCCGAACTTGAACGGTACATCCGTGCGCTCGAAGGTTCGGCCACGATTGCTGGAGCGGAAAACTGCGCCGTTGGGAGAACCTGCGCTTGTATAGGTGCCGCAGGCAAAGTAGACGCGATTGGGATCGGCGGGATCGACAGCGATGGACTCAACACCCATCAAGTTGAGATCCCGATAGGGGACCCAATCCAGCATCGGCTGCCAGCGATTCCGAGTGGCGTCCCAGCGATAGGCGCCGCCGATATCGGTGCGTGCATATCGAACATCGTGCGTCGTGGGGTGAAAGACGATCCCGTCGACGAAACCTGCGCCGACAATCTGAACTTTCTTCCACGAATAGGTTTCCTGCCGAAGGGATTGCGCGGACGCCGCCGCAGCGCACAGCAGAAAGAGAAGAGCCCACCTGCGGATTTGGCTGGTCACGCGCTTTCTTTCTGCGATTGAATCGTCAAAGATGGGCATGGTCGAGTCTTATCGCGGCTTGAGTTGGATGGCTGTGCCTGCATATTCCACGTTCGTGAATTGAGTCGGCGTGAACGGAAAGCCGGCCAGATGCAAATGGTCGTTGCACCCGAGGACGCTCGACAACTGAAATCTATACGGAGGCCGAGCGCGAGTGGAAGGTTAACCTCGTACATTCGTGTACGTGCATGTTTCACGAACTGTTTCAAGACAACTATGAAATTGAAACTTCAAAACATACTCGAGGCGTACGGAATGTACTCCGGTCACCTTGCACTGACACATGAACGGCGACGAGCGCTTCTCTGGATGGACTTTTATTATTGAGAGCAGCCAACCTTTCTTGAATACCGCTCTGTTCGGGGCGAGCTGCGAGAGATTTTGGATACAGAGCGTTTTCGGATTAAACGTTGATAAGCAGGCATCGCCCTGGCCCGAGGGACTCCCAGCTCCCAGGTGGGCAAAAGGGCCTCTTCACCAACAGGAAACGATTGGTTTCTGCGGTGAACCCATGTTAACCGCCGGGCGATTTTTGCCTTTACCCTATAACTCCTAGCACATTTGCCGATAGGACTCTCAGACTCAACCTGGGGATGACTGGTAGAGCGCAAAGGCACGCCCGGATGAGAGTTTCCGCTGCTGTTTTCGCAATTTTGCTGGCGTGGACTTCGACTGCGGTGGCGGCCCGCCCCTCCCCTTTGACTTCCCTGCACGCGGTGCGGGCGCTGAGCAACGCTGAGGCTGCACAGGAACTCCCTGTTGCCTTTCAAGCCACAGTGACCTACAACCGTTCCTATGAGCACACGCTCTTTGTCCAGGATGGCGCTGATGCCATTTTCGTGCTTGCGCCTGACTCCCTGGTAATTGCCGCGGGCGACCGGGTGCTGGTCGAGGGGTCGACCCGCTCCAGCTTTCATCCGATCGTTATTCCTTCCAGGATCGTACGATTGGGCCGGGGAACAATGCCCCTGCCTTTGCGCTCCCGGTATCAGGAGTTGGCCACCGGGGCCCATGATTGCCAGTTGGTCTCGATGCGCGGCGTAGTTGAGTCAGCGGACTTGATCGTCGGCTTCGGCGGTCCAAACGCACAGATGAAGATGCTGGTGGAGGACCAGATTGTTTTGGTCAACGTCGACACCGGGGACGAGAACGCGGTGGACAGCCTGCTCGACGCCGAGGTGGAGGTCTCCGGGGTAGCCTCGGGGATCTTCGACGGCAAGATGCAGCAGACGGGCGTCCGGCTTCATTCTTCATCGCTCGCGGAGATTCGTGTGGTGAAGCGCGTACCGGCGGCCGCATGGTCTCTTCCCTTGACGCCCATGGACGAGGTGTTGGGATACTTACATGTGATCGACCGATCGCAGCGAGTGCGCGTTCATGGCTCCGTTACCTATCACGAAGCAGGTACAGCCGTGGTGATTCAGGATGGAACAAGGAGCCTCTGGGTGGAAACCGGTTCCTACCATCCGGTGAACGTCGGTGACGTGGTGGATGCCACCGGCTTTCCGGAAACCCACAACGGCTTTCTGCAACTGACCCGGGCCGAGATCCAGAATCTGCACGTCAGAGCGCCAATCACGCCCCTGCCGGCAACGCGCAGCCAGTTGGCAGCTAGCCACAACATCTTCGACCTGGTCTCTGTGGAGGGGCAGGTCACCTCGCAGGCGCGCGGCGCCACCCAGGACGAGTACGAACTGACGGCCGACGGGCAACTGTTCACCGCTGTCTACCGCATTCAAGCGGGAGGGGCCGCTGACCATCCTATCAATCGGATTCCCATTGGAGCACGGGTTAGAGTCACCGGCATCTGCATCCCGGAAAACGCGGATGCCAATGCCTACGGCGGGCAGGTTCCCTTCAACATCCTGCTCCAGTCCCCGGACGACATCGCGGTTGTGAAGACGCCCTCGATTCTGAACACCCACAACTTGATGCTGCTGGTCGGACTTTTGATTGGAGTGGTCTTCACATTCACGGCGTGGAGTTGGCTGCTGAGGCGCAAGGTGCGTCAACAGGCCTCTGCGATTGCCGCCCGTACCGCGGCCGAGACCGATCTGGAACGCCAGCGCAGCCGCATACTTGAAGAAATCAATGGTGCTCGGCCACTAGTAGAAATCCTGATGGAAATCACGGAGATGGTCTCGTCGGCTCTCAATGGAGCCCGGTGTTGGTGCGAACATGGAGACTGGGAGGCCCCAGGCAGATTCCCGGCTGAACCTGGGAACGAGCGAGTGGTCGCGGTTCCCATCGATGGACCAAACGGCGAAGCTGTGGGAATGCTCTCTGCCGGACTCGACCGGAGTGTGCCGCCTGACGAGCGAGAGAACATGGTTCTGGCCAACGGCGCGAAACTGGCCGCACTGGCCATTGAAACGCGACGGCTTTATCAGGAACTGCGCCGGCGTTCGGAGTTCGATCAGCTTACCGAGATCCCCAACCGCTTCGCCTTTGAGAAGTTCGTCGATGCGCAGATCGAAGAGACGTGCTGCGCCGGGAAACAACTCGGCTTGATTTATATCGACCTAGACGAATTCAAACCGGTCAACGACACCTATGGCCATCGCGTTGGAGACGCTTTTTTGCAAAGCGTGGCCCGGAGGATGAGCCATCAGCTTCTGGACAGCGACCTGCTGGCGAGGCTGGGCGGGGACGAGTTTGTCGCCGTGGTTTCGCTGGTGAATGGCCCACAGTACGTGACGCCGATTGTCGCGCGTCTGGAACGCTGCTTCGCGGAGCCGTTCATGGTCGAAGGGCATCGGATCAACGGCGGAGCGAGTGTTGGAGTCGCCGTCTATCCGGAAGACGGCACAACCAGGGAAGAACTGATGAAAACCGCCGACAACTCCATGTATACGGCGAAAAAGGCCAAGCGCATCAGCCCTCTAGCCGCCTTTTCTCACACAGATCGCTTTGCCGACCAAGTTCAGGGCTGAGGCGTAGGAAAAGCCTTGATTCGGGCAGGAGCAGTGTTCGGGAGGGTTTCGGCACTTGCGCGGGAGGGCTT
>JBEKPD010000066.1:0-33497 GCA_049521075.1 Occallatibacter sp. | reverse complement strand
GTCACCGTGCAAACCGGCGGCCTCCGCGCAAAAGACTAGCTGCTAGGAGCTCGACTTCAAATGCTGCTCGCTCTCGACGTCGGCAATACCAATACGACTCTCGGCCTCTTCAAGCTCGATGGAGAAAAGCACGAGCTCGCCGCGCACTGGCGCGTTACTTCGCATCGCACCCAGACCGTGGACGAGTACGGCGTTTTCTTCGTAAATCTCTTTGAGATGCACGGCATGTCGCCGAAGCAGGTGACAGACATTATCATCGCCTCGGTGGTGCCGCCGGTCGACTCCACGCTGCGCCAGGTTTGCGAGACCTACTTCCACGTCGAGCCCTTGTTCGTTGAGCCCGGTATCAAGACCGGCATGAAGATGCTCATTGACAATCCTGCCGAGCTGGGCGCCGACCGGCTGTGCGACTCGATCGCAGCCTACGAGCGCTACGGCGGCCCGTGCATCGTGGTGGACTTCGGGACAGCGACAAAATTTGAAGTCATCTCCGCGCAGGGCGAATATCTGGGCGGCGCCATTGCGCCGGGCCTCGGCCTGAGCGCCGACGCGCTCTTCTCGCGCGCCGCGCGCCTCTATCGCGTGGACATCAAGCGCCCTGCCAAAGTTATCGGGACCAACACCGTCGCGCACCTGCAGAGTGGAATCTACTTCGGCTACATCGGCCTTGTCGATGGCATCATCGAGCGTATTCTCGCCGAGCTTGGCGCAACCAAGGATCGCCCGCCGCGCATCGTGGCCAGCGGCGGCCTGGCGCATCTGATCGCACCGGACTCGCGTTACATCCAGGAGATCGACGACATGCTTACGCTCGACGGCTTGCGCATTCTCTTCGAGCGCAACCTCTCCGCACGGCCCCGCGGCCACGTGCAATGAGCGGCCGCGCCTGACGCTCACTCATCGTTCAGCTTCCACGCGGAGGTCATTTTCAATCGCGTGGTACCATGAGGCTAGTTTGTCCTGGGTTACCAAACCGAACAAGGTACGAAACTGTGCTGAGCGAGGAGAATGTGGCTTCTGGTGGGCATCGGCAGATGATTGAAGCGAGCCCCTTGCGCATCGGAGACTGCACCTTGCCTGAACCCCGCCTTCTTGAAAAGGCGCTGGGGATTCGTTTGTTCGAAGAGCGCCTGCTGAAGCTGTTCAGCGAGGGCCGGCTCTTCGGCACGGTGCACACCTGCATTGGGCAGGAGTGGACTGGCGTCGCGCTGGCTGAGCATCTGCGAACGGACGACACTCTCTTCAGCAATCATCGCTGCCATGGCCATTACCTGGCGCGCACGGGAAATTACACAGGACTTTTTGCCGAAATCATGGGGCGCGAAGCCGGCATCTGCAGAGGTCGCGGTGGCAGCCAGCACATCTGCCACGGCAACGTCTTCAGCAACGGCGTCCAAGGTGGAATCGCTCCCGTAGCCGCGGGAATCGCATTGGCCAAAAAGCTCGGCAGTGCGCAGGATATTTCGGTGGTCTGCATCGGCGACGGCACGCTCGGTGAAGGCGCGCTTTACGAAACACTGAATCTGGCTTCGATCTGGAGCCTGCCGCTGCTCTTGGTTCTCGAAAATAATCTCTACGCGCAAAGCACTTCACAGACGCAAACGCTCAGTGGTTCCATCGAGGCGCGCGCGGAGGCATTCGGAATCCGCGCGCTTCGTGCGGATACATGGAATCCGGTGCGCCTCATCGAAGCCATGGGCGAGGCGGTTGATTTTGTCCGGCAGGAGCGCAGTCCGCTTTTTCTGCGCGTCGATACGTATCGGCTCATGGCGCACTCCAAGAGCGACGACAATCGCGATGTGGCCGAGGTGGCTGCATATCGCGAGCGCGACCTTCTGCATCAGGCGCAGCAACAGTACCCCGACATCATGGGCCCTATTGAAGCGGATCTTCTGACGCGCATCGACGCCCATGTAAACGAGGCGGAAAGCTCGCCCTTCGGAAGCATCGATGAAAGTGCTTCTGCCGACGCGCCCGCGACTTGGCTGGAGACAAATTTCCCGGGCGGGGAGCGCGTCGTCAATCGCATCTATGCCGGCCTGCGCGCCGCGCTTGAGCGCGATGAGCGCGTGTTCCTACTGGGCGAAGACATCGAAGGTCCTTACGGAGGGGCGTTTAAAGTCACAAAAGATTTGAGCCAGTTGTTCCCTGGCCGCGTGCGCAATACGCCCATCAGCGAACTCGCCATCACCGGCTTGGGCAATGGATTGGCGCTCGGCGGCATGCGCCCCGTGGTCGAGATCATGTTCGGCGACTTTGTCATGCTGGCCAGCGATCAAATCGTCAATCATGCCGCCAAATTCAGCTTCATGTATGCGGGCCAAGTAGAAATTCCGTTGGTGGTGCGCACGCCCATGGGCGGCAAGCGCGGCTACGGACCTACGCACAGCCAATCGCTTGAAAAGCATCTGCTGGGAATTCCAGGAACGCGCGTGATCGCGTTGCATCACCGCTTCGACCCGGCCGAAGTGTACGATCGATTGCTCGGCGGCGCCGTTCCCACTCTGCCCACCATTGTGATTGAGAACAAGACTCTCTACGGCGTTCATGCCTCGCCCCAGGCGGTGGAGGGTTTCAAGTGGTTCCACAGCAGCCACGATTTTCCGATCAGCACCATGCGCGCCGAAGCCCGGCCCGACGCTACTATCGTCTGCTATGGTGGAATGCTTCCCGACGCAGAAAAAGCCGTGGAGCAGCTTTTCGTGGAGCACGATATTGTGGCGGAGATTGTGTGCCCCATGCAGATCTACCCGCTGCAGGCGCAAGCGATGCTTCCGCTCGCCGAGCGTAGCGGCCGCTTGCTGCTGGTGGAAGAAGGCCACGGCTTCTGCGGTTTTACCGCCGAAGTCATGGCGACTTTGTATGAATTGAATCCATCGTTGAAGATGCGGCGCCTCCACTCGCGCCCGCAGCACATTCCATCGGCAAAACCGCTTGAAATGCTTGTCCTGCCCGGCGTGGAGCAGATCGTGGAGCAGACTTTGGAGCTTGTGCAATGACTGCGCGCCTTCCCATTGTTCTTGAACGCGACAACGTGAACGACGAGACCGTAACGCTTGTCCGTTGGTTCGTGGGTCATGGTGAACGCGTGGAGTTTGATGCGCTGCTGGCTGAAGTGGAAACCAGCAAGGCAAACATCGAGATCCATGCTCCGGGGGCCGGTTATCTGGTGCAGGAATTTTCGGAAGGCGCGGAGATTCCCGTTTCCGCAACCGTTGGATTCATCGCCGAGCAACCGCCTTCGAGCGTTCCCACGGCTGCCGCCAACGCGCCGGCCGCGCCCGTCACGCCTAGCGGCAACGGAGCGGTTGCTGCTGCCGAACCGAAAGCAAAAGCCGCACCTTCCATTTCAAATGGGACGTTGAGTCGCGCCACGAGCGCAGAGTTTCTCGCTGCGACAGAATACAAGCAACGCTTTTCTCCGCTTGCTGTGCGATTGATGGAGAGCCACGGCGTTCCGCGTGAGGCGTTTGCCGACAAGTCCGTCGTGCGAAAGCAGGACGTTCTCGACTATCTGAATCCGCCGGCTGCGGCCACCGCGCCGGTGCCTGGGGCGGCAGCGGTCCGGTTGGCGCAGGCAAAAATCACACAGCCCTATCGTCAAGTCCCGCTCACGAAACGCAAACGCAGTGAAGCGGTGAACCTTTGCGCGGGCATGGGAAATGCAGTTGCCAGTTCTGTTTCGGTCACTTGCTTCACGCAAGGGCTGCGCCGCGTTCTCGAAACCCGGCTGGGCGGCGGCAATCCCTCGGCCGTCATCGTGTTTGAGGTGAGCCGGCTGCTGCGCAAGTATCCCGCACTCAACGCGGCGTATCGCGAGGGCGTTATGCTGCAGTACGAGGCGGTCAATATCGGCTTCGCTATGGACGACGGCCGCGGCCTAAAGGTAGCAGTGATGCCCAATTGCGACGAGCGTTCGCTGCAGGAGATTGTGGCGATGCTTGACGACCTGGGCGTGGCCTACATCGAAGACAAGCTAACGCCTGCGCAGATCGCAAACCCAACCTTTACCATTAGCGATATGTCCGGCCTGGGAGTCTCGGCCTTTCTGCCGCTGATCAGCGACAACCAGGCAGCGATTCTCGGTGTCGGCGGCGAGCAGTTCGCACCGGGCAGCGATTATGGCGCGTACACGCTCACGCTCACATTCGATCATCAACTAAGCGACGGACGAACCGCCGCCCTATTTCTCAACGATTTGAAGTTCCGGCTGGGGCGTTACGAGGGCGTGGCCGACGGCGCTCCGCAGGAAACCACCTGCTCGCGTTGTTACCGCACCGCAGAGGAGCTGCGCGAGTTGAACGAGCACCTTCTGCGCTCTGCCGCATCGGGGAACTATCTGTGCTCGCTTTGCACGAGCGGATATTGACGCAAATGACCGTTGAAACTTTGAAAGAATTCGTCGCCGGCTTGAGCGGCAAACACAAGGCGCAGATCACCGCAGCCACTCGTCTTAGCACGGTGTTGCAAGGCTCACTGGGCCGCATCCGGCTCGAAGCAGGGCTGCGGCACAGGCTCGGTGTGGCGAACGCCGGCGTGCAGCAGGCTGCAACCTTCGGCGAGCTCTGCCGCATCCTCGGCATCGCAGGAGATTCCGCGAGCGCACCGGAGACCGCGCAGACCGAAGTCATTGCGCAAGCTCCGGTTATTGCAGCGAAAACAGAAGCTGCAGCCGGCGAAGTTCAGGTTGGCATTGATGTAGAGCCCATCGCGGCATTGCCCGAGGCGTCCGATTACTGGGAGCACGAGTTTTACAAGAACACATTTTCTCCGCGCGAGATCGCCTATGCTTTGCTGCAACCTTCCCCCAAGGAGACGCTCGCCGGAGCCTGGTGCGCGAAAGAAGCTCTCCGCAAGGCCCGCCCAGCTCTTGCGGAGATGGAATGGACGGCGCTTGAAGTAGTGCATGACGCGTCGGGCAAGCCGGCAATGACGATTCAGGGAAAGGCCGCTCGGGGCGCTCTCAGCATAAGCCACGCGGGCGAACTCGCCATAGCGGTTTTCGTCGCTACAGAGCGGGTTCATCCGGCGCCTGCAAAGGATGAATCGCAAGGCACGCCGCTCCCGCCGCCCGTTGCAAGCAGAGGCAACCCCGGCAGCCTCACAATGGCGCTGCTCGCCTTGTTGATTTCGCTGGCTGCGTTGTACTTCTCCGTTTTCCATCGCTGAGGCGCTCTGGTCAGCGCAGGGCTCACAATTCCGAAGAAATCTCCTGCGGTGTGGGCACCTGCGCGCGCAGGCTCTCTGACGTCAACTCATCGGCTCTGCGCAATCCAGGAAACATCGTAGCCCACAGACCGGCTACGGCCAGCGCGCCCACGCCGCCGATCACCGTGGCCCGCACCGCGCCCCACCACTGCGCCGTCAATCCGCTCTCAAATTCGCCCAGTTCGTTCGAGGCGCCGATGAACAGCGAATTCACCGCGCTGACGCGTCCGCGCATTTCGGACGGCGTAGCCAATTGCAGCAGCGACCCGCGAATGATCACGCTGATGGTATCGGCCGCGCCCGCCACGGCCAGCGCGGCCAGCGACAGCCACAACGTTCGCGACAAGCCGAAGACCACCGTGGCTGCGCCGAAGATCGACACGCATGCGAAAAGCCAGCGTCCCGCGCGACGCCGCAGTGGAAACCGCGCCATCACCAGCGACATCGTCACCGCACCCGCCGCCGGCGCCGCGCGCAGCATGCCCAGACCGCGCGGCCCCTGGTGCAGAATCTCGTGCGCAAAAATCGGCATCAGCGCCGTAGCTCCGCCCAGGAGCACCACGAACAGATCCAGTGAAAACGATCCCAGCAGCATCTGCGCCCGGCGCACGTATTGAAAGCCAGCCAGCAGCACGTTTAGCGAAAAATCGCGGTGTTCCATGCGTCCGGGACGCGCATGTAGCGTGGCCACCAGGATGAGAAACCAGCCCAGCGTTCCCAAGGTGAAGACATACACAATGCCCGCGCCCTCCAACCGCGAGGTGGGCACGAAATGCGTCAAGGGGAACGTAAACAGCAGTCCGCCCAGCGCCGGCCCGGTGATGTTGGCGAATTGGAAGATCGCTCCGCCCCACGTCACCGCATTCACAAAGTGAGCCTCCGGAACGAGGTGCGGAATCAGCGCCGAGCTCGCCGGTCCTGAAAACGCGCGCCCGGTGCCGATAACGAACAGCACAGAGTAAATGGCGAAAATGTTCTGAGTGTTGTTGCGCGCCAGCATCACCAGCGCTACCGTGCACACACACTGCAGCGAGTAGCACGCCATAATAACGCGCCGCCGGTCGAAGCGGTCGGCCACATGGCCCGCCGGCAGCAGAAAGAGAAGCCCGGGGAGAAAAAGCGCCAGCCCCGTGTAGCCCAGGTCGATGGCGCGATGGGTGATGGAGTACACCTGCCACGCCACGGCAACCGACTGCGCCTCGGCACCGAGAACCACAGCTACGCGGGCAAGTTGATACCGCCTGAAATCGCGAGATGCGAATGCCTCAAGGCCGCGCCGCGGCTGAGGGGAAGAAAGCGTCATCATCTGCTCTCAGGGTATAACGGATCGCGTCTTCGCGTGAGGGCCGGCGCGAGAGAGACTCACGCACGATCGCGATGCTATACTCGCCTCCGCAACCCTAAGCACGCAAAGGAAATCCATGATCGGCAGAAGAATCAATCGCAGGACATTTATACAAGCTTCGGCAGCGGTGCTTGCCGCCTCGCGCCTTCCGCTCGCCGCAGAAAACGCCGCCGCGACACATGACGCAGGCGTCGTCGCCGTTCCCGACTCCGGATGGCGCATGTGGCCCGATCAAAAGGCTGAGTGGAAGAACGACACCGTCTATCTGCCTGAGGATGTCCATCTCGCGGGCCTGCCCGTGAATCCTCCGACCGGCGGTTGGGACGTGCTCGGCGCCGCGCAAGGCATTCCCGTCACGCTTCCCTGCACGGTCGAGCAGTATTACTGGGGTCTCGCCGGCACGCGTCCCTATCACGATGAATACCGCTTCGAGACCGACGACGACGAAGTGAAGAACGGCGCCTACTACGGCGTCTCCTGGTGGTGGCGCGCGCTTGAGATTCCAGCTGCGTTTCAGGGCAAGCGCATCTTTCTGCACGTTCGCGGCGCGCGCCAACGCGCCGAGGTCTATCTCAATCAGAAGCTCGTCGGCTACAGCCTCATGGAGGAGCTGCCCTTCGAGTGCGATGTCACCGCGGCCGCGCTGCCTGGCGCTGCGAATCGGCTCGCCATCCGCATCACCAATCCCGGCGGCCGTCTGGATTGGGTCGATGGCGGTAGAATCACTTGGGGCAACGCAACCTTCCAGAAGAGCCACGGCTTCGGTGGTCTCGATCGCGCTCTTACGTTGAGTGCACACGGCCCTGCGCGCATTCGCGACTCGTGGGTGCTGAACACACCCGCGCCGCGCCGCGTCACCATCCATGCGGAAGTCGAAAATACCGGCCCCGCGACGCATACTTCGCTTTTGCGCTTTTCAATTCTCGATCCCGTGTCGAACCGCGAACTCGCGCAAGTGAAAGTTCCGGCTCCGCTTGAACACGATCAGACCGCCACGTTTCAGGCCGAGCTTACCTGCCCCACCGCGCAGCTTTGGGATCTCGATTCGCCCCATCTCTACCGCATGAAAGCAGAGTGGGCCGGGTCCGCCGACTCCGCGCTCTACACTGCCCCTGAATCTCGCACGATCGACTTCGGTTTTCGCTGGTTCGCGCCAGAAGGCATCGGCACCAATGCGCTCTTCCGCCTCAATGGCCGCCGCGTGCGCATCTACACCGCCATCTCGTGGGGTTATTGGGCACTCAACGGCCTCTTCCCCACGCCCGAACTCGCGGAGAAAGAAGTCTTAGTCGCGCAGCAGTTCCATCTCAACTGCCTCAACTTCCATCGCAACCTCGCCAAGGAGGAAGTGCTCGCCATTCAGGATCGCCGCGGCCTGTTGCGTTGTCTCGAGCCGGGCGGCGGATATCAGGCGATCGGCCGCGCCGGCCAGCCTGACGGTTTTGCGGAGCGCTATATGCAGGCCAAGATCCTCGGCATGATCCGCGCCTATCGCAGCCATCCCTCGGTGGTCGAGTACATTCTGCAGAACGAAGCACGGCTCGATCTATCGAACCCGAATCTCGAGCGCGTGCTGCGCCTCATGAAGGCCGAGGACCCGAGCCGGTCAATTGTTGCCAACGACGGTTTCGTTTCGCGCGCGCCGCAGGCATGGATGGAACCGTACAACGATCACTTGCGCACCTCCGCTGAGGGCGGCGCGGGCGGCTGGTGGGACGAGCACCAGGGCCAGCCCTCCGACGTATGGCAGGACGCGCAATACGTGAACCCGACGCAGTATCTCTACTACTCCAATGACCGCACGGAAATCGTGGAGTGGGGCGAGATGAAAGGCGCTGCTTCGATCGACGATCACGCTGCGCTCATCAAGCAGATCATGAAGCACGGCGGCCACAGTTACGATCTCGCCGATCACCAGGAGTTGCTCGCCGTCTACGAGAAATTCCTCGACACGTGGGGCTTCCGCAAGGCCTTCCCCACCACAAACGATCTCTTTCAGTCCATCGGCCGCCGTGCCTACGAGTCGTGGGGACAGTTCCTCGAGAACATCCGCATCTGCGACATCAACGACTACGCCGCCGTCAGCGGCTGGGAATCGACCGCGATGGAGAACCACTCCGGCCTCGTCGACAATTTTCGCGACTTCAAATCCAATCCCGATCCCATTCGTAACTCGCTTATGCCGGTGCGGCCTGTCGCCAAGCAGAAGGCGCTTGTCGCCGCGCTCGGCGAGCAAGTTGGATTTGATTTGTATCTACTCAACGATTCGAATCGTTCCACTCCCGGCAAGCTCGCGTTTTCTATCGCCGAGCCCCGGGGCATGCGTCACACCATCGGCGCGTGGAATGCGCCGGCGTTGGTTAAGGATCAGCTTTCTTACCTCGTCAAGGAAAACGTCACCAGCCCCGCGCTCGACCGCGAAGGCGTGTGGACCACGTACTTCTCGCTCGCCGGCAACGAGGAGACCGAGCATCGCCGTACGATTTGGGTCGTCAATCCCACGCCACACAAATTCAACAATCTGCGAGTAGCCACGCTCGGCCTCGCCGATGAAATTGCCGCGCAGCTCGCGCCCATCCCAGGCCTCAAGCTCGAACCTTTCACGCAGGGCGAGCACTACGACCTCATCGTCGCCTCGCCGCCGACTGCGCGGCCCACGGACACCGTGAGCACCGACGACGTCGGAGCCGACCGCCGCAGCCTTTCCATTCCACCCACTACATTACCCGCCGAGATCGTCGCCGCCTTTACCGCCGGCACGCCGCTTTTCGTAGTTTGCACCAGTGACGGCCAAGCTACCGGCGCGGGTGCGCAACTCGCGTCTGCTTCCGGGTTTCAATTCGACGGCATGGTCGGCTCCTCGCGCGCCTCGTGGATGGGCACATGGTTCTTTGTGCGCAAGCATCCCGTCTATGACGGACTTCCCGTGAACCGCGCCATGAGCATCGAGTACCAGGTGAAGGGCTCCGATTCGAATGGTCTCATCGTCTCTGGCGACGGCATCGAAATCATCGCCGCCTACAGCCGCGACCACGACCGCAAGATCGGCGCAGGCACGTTCGCCTGGTCAGGACACGGCCGCAAGCTTCTCTTCCACCGCATCACCGAGATGCATCGAGTCTTTCACCGCCGCTTGCTGTCGAACGGCATTCAGTATCTGACGCAATCAACTGTGTAACGCTAGCTCCAGGCCTGGGTGGAAGGCCGGCAGTCGTGGGGGCACCCGGCCCAACATAACTTTTGTTCCCTGCCATGAAACAATATGGTTAGACTCGACATGACCGACGAACTTCTTCCACCAAACGAACCCTCTCTCGCCGAACCCAACGCCACGGCCGCAGAAGATCAGGATGTGGCCAGCCAGCCCGGCGTTGTCTGCGCCGAAGTTTCAGCGCCCGCCGAAGCTTCGCCCAGCACTCCTGCCGAAGACCAAAGTCTGGACGACCAGTCCTTCGCCGACCTGCTCTCGGCTTTCGAACGCGAGCATACGCATCGCGCCAAGACCAAGCAGCTCGAAGGAACGGTCGTCTCGCTCTCCGCCGATCAGGTTTTTCTCGACATCGGCTACAAGACGGAAGGCGTTCTGCCGCGCTCGGCCTTTGAGGGCAACGCCGCATCCGTGAATCCCGGCGACGCGTTTCCTGTCTCCATCACTGGCCGCAACGAAGAGGGCTACTACGAACTCTCGCGCTTTCGTGTCGCGCTGCCTCGCGACTGGTCCGGCCTGGAGCGCGCCTTCGCCGAGAAGACCGCTGTCGCCGGCACCGTAACCGAACTAATAAAAGGCGGCCTCAGTGTCGACATCGGCGTCCGCGCCTTTATGCCCGCCAGCCGCAGCGGTGCGCGCGAAGCCGCCGAGCTTGAAGCCCTCGTCGGCCAACAAATCACCTGCCGTATCACCAAGCTCGATGTCGCCGATGAAAATGTTGTGGTGGATCGCCGCGTGGTTCTCGAAGAGCAGGCGCGCGGCGTGATCGCCGAACGCCGCGCCGCGCTCCAGGAAGGCGCAACCGTAATCGGCACCGTGCGCACGCTCATGCCTTACGGCGCTTTTGTCGAAATCGAGCCGGGCCCCGACGGCCGTGGAATCGACGGCCTGCTGCACGTTTCCGACATTTCGCGCGCCCGCATCGCCAAGCCCGAGGACGTGCTTTCCGTCGGCGAACAACTCACACTGCGCGTTATCAAAATCGATCCGGAATCCGGGAAAATCTCGCTGGGCCTCAAGCAGCTGCAGCCCGAGCCGTGGGAGACTGCGGGCGAGCGCTACCTTCCCGGCCAGCGCGTCAGCGGTTCAGTCACGCGCCTCACCGACTTTGGCGCATTCGTCGAGATCGAACCCGGCCTTGAAGGCCTCATTCACATTTCGGAGATGTCGTGGGAAAGAAAGGTCCGTCATCCCGGCGACCTACTCCATCAGGGCGACCGCGTTGATGCCGTCGTGCTCTCCGTCAAGCCGCCCGTCGGAGTTGAACCCGGCCGCATCTCGCTCGGCCTGAAGCAGACTCTCGCAGATCCCTGGTCCGAAACCGAGAAAAAATTTCCGGTGGGCTCAGAAATTGAAGGCCCCGTTACCAAGCTCATGAACTTTGGCGCGTTCGTCGAGATCGCACCGGGCGTCGACGGCCTCGTGCACATTAGCGAGATCGTCGCTGACCGCCGGCTCAACCATCCGCGCGATGTGCTGCGCGACGGCCAGCGTGTCAAAGCCGTCATTCTCGCGATTGACTCGGAGAAGCGTCAGATCAAGCTCTCGATGAAACAATTGATCCCGACCTCGATCGACGAATACATTGCCGAGCATAAGGTGGGCGATCGAGTATCGGGCCGCGTGGTCGAGCTCACCGCTTCAGGCGCAACAGTCGAGCTCGGTGAAGGCATCCGCGGCACCTGTGGTGCGGCAGCCGCGTCTTCGGCGCAGAAAGCCGCAGCTTCGCCAAACGCATCGGCCGGCAAGCCCGACCTCTCGCAGCTTTCATCGATGTTGAAGGCCCGCTGGAAGGGCAACGCGCCTGCGGCAACCGCGGCTCCGGAAGCACTCGCAGAAGGTCAGATCCGCAACTTCAAAATCACAAAGCTCGTGGCCGAAACAAAAAAGATCGAAGTGGAACTGGCTTAGCGGATTTTTTTGCTAGTGTGGTGAGTCTGAAGTTCGTTGAAAAACAACCGCGGATCCTTCGACTCCGTTTGCCGCAAAAGGCGCGGCAAACTACGCTCAGGATGACAGTTTTATTGTGGTGCGAACTTTAGACTCAGAATGCTGGCCCCACTACTCCCATCGAATTCTTTCGAGAATTCCGCGCAGCCGCGCAGCCTTTTGCGCGTTGACCATCTCCACAAACGCAACTCGGCCTTCAAGATGCGCCCGGAAGTTGGGAAGCCCCTCGCGATTCTGTGACTCCGGCCCGAAACGCGCGCAATTCGTAAGCGTCGCTTTCAGCCGGTCGAAGTCCGCGCGCGGGACGTTCACGTGCTCGTTTGTCACGAGGCCGGCCAGATGCTGTCTTACCCCGCGCCGCATCACCCGCGTCTTGCGGTGATTCACTGCGAATCCCTCTTCGCGAAGAATCGCTGCAACGTGCGTGGCAAATCGTTCGACGGAGCGCTCAAATGGCTCGTCACCGGAAAACGCCAAGTCGTCCGCGTAACGCGTGTATGTGGCTCCGGCGGCCCGTACCAAGCCGCTTAGCCGGCAATCTGCACGATACATGCACAGGTTGGCAATCGCGGGAGAAGTGGGCGCGCCCTGCGGCAGATGAGGCCGGCCATACAACTGCCGCGCTTCAAATACCGCGAATTGCTGGCCCTTCGCATCGACCTCCCTCCAAACCGAGGGCGGAACAGAATTCGCGCTAAGTCCGCCCAGTAAGTCGGCAACTCGTTCGGGATAACCCGCGGTCCGAAAGAATGTCTGGATCTTCGCTCGTCCTAATGTCGGGAAGAAATCCTTCAAGTCCATCCGCAGGACAACACGTTTTCCGGCGTGAGGCGCCGCGAATGTCTTGATCGATCTCCCTTTCACGAATCCGTGCACCTCCGGATGCGCCGGAATTTCCGTCAAAATATCGGCGAGAATCTTCTGCTGCATGGTCTTGAGTCGTTGCTTGGGCGCCTCAATCAGACGCAGGTTACCGCTGGCCTTCGAGATCACGCGATAGTGATAATGTTGCAACCGCGTTTCAGCGCGCCTCGCTCCGGCGGTCCTCAGATTGGCGAACCACTCGAGCTCGTTTTCACGCACGCGCAGCCAGGCCGCCAAATCGCTTTCCGTCAGAATGGCGGGAATCTTCCAGTCCTTTGCTGCAGCGACCGGCCGCATTCGCGGCTCAGCGCTGACCCATGCCGCAATCTGCAATGCAGCGCCATGCTTTTTGATCGCGCGTTGAAAGCTTGGATCGCTCAGCAGGAAGCGTTCCACTTCTCGTTGCCGCGGGCGCGTGCGGTTGCCGAATCTCTCAAGAAATCGCCAGGCCACCGGCCTGATCCAACGCCAGCGCTTACCCAGCATCTCGCCGGCTTGCGCCACGATGTCGTCTGCATCAGGTTCCGCGTTGAGAAAGGCGCGAGCCAGAGAGGAGAGCAGATACGGATTGAACCGGTTCTGCGGCAACGGAATGCTCCAACGAGTCTGGCTATGCGTGAGGATGTCTGCGCGGGAGCGCAGCGCCCCTCACGCGATGGATTGTCAAGTTACTCACGTTGCCCCGGGGTAGCCCCGGAGAGGATGAACCGGACTCTAGGAGCCCGTTCACGCCGGCTTGGAACATTCCGCAGCCAGAAGAATCATACCAAGGATCGGCGCCGGCAATGGTGAAGCGCAAGCGCTACGTCTCCATTCCGCGGCTAGAGATACGCCTCATCCACGTAGCACCAGCGCCAGTCCTCGCCGCGCTCGGCACTTTGGATCAGCGGATGTTTTGTCTCATGAAAGTGCGCCCGCGCGTGACGATTCTTCGACGAGTCGCAGCAGCCTACGTGACCGCATTCAAGACACATCCTCAGGTGCAGCCACGTGTCGCCCATTTTCAGACACTCTTCGCAACCCTTGGTGCGCGGCTTTACACCCTTTTTGATCGTTGCAACATGCGTGCATTGTGCTGCCATTGGTGACCTCCTCCGGCTTTCCACTGACTATAGCGCATGTGCGGCCTTCAAATGAACCCGCACCTTTCTCCACGCCGCCTGGCATCCGCTATGCTTTCGCTTATGCACCTTCCTGCGCGCGATGCCGACCTTGTGCAGATTATGAACGCGTCGCTTGCCGATGCAGCGCGCCGCGCCGGTGTGTTTCTCGCCTGCGGGATTGGATGCACGCAGTGCTGCCACGGTGCATTCGCCATCAACGCGCTCGATGCCGCGCGCCTTCGTGCCGGAATGGCTGAATTACAGGCTACAAATTCCGCGCTCTTCTCTGAAGTCGCTCGCCGCGCGCGCGAATGGCTCCGAGAACATGGCGCAGATTTTCCCGGCGATCGAAAGACCGGTGCGCTCGGAAACTCTGCTGAAGATCGATCCCGCTTTCAGGACTTCGCCAACGATGCTGCGTGTCCCGCGCTCGACCCCGCAACCGGCCGCTGCGATGTGTACGCGTGGCGGCCTATGACCTGCCGCGTCTTCGGCCCTCCCGTTCGCACAATGGACGATAACGACGCCGAAGGCCTGGGCCATTGCGAGCTTTGCTTTATCGGCGCCACGCCCGAGCAGGTTGCCGCCTGCGAAATGCCTGTCTCACATGATCTCGAAACGGAATTGCTCCATGAAATCGGAGCGAGCTTTGAAACCGTGGTCGCGTTCGCGCTGCTGCCGTAAGCTTCGCCCATGCACAAATCTTCGGACTACCCATTCAGAAGCAGCCGTGCGAGATCACGACAGCGGAGTGGTGATCGTTGCTCCCCACTTCTCAGGGCTTACGTCGCGGACATGCTCGGCAAAAAGCCAGCGATGACCTTCGAGGTCTTCCACGCCATACTGTCTTTCTCCGTAGATCGTTTCATGCAACTCTTCCCAAATTGTCGCCCCCTGCTGGCGAGTTTTCGCGTAGTGAGCGTCGACATCCGCAACTATAACCGTGATGGTTTGCGTGTTGAATCCGAGCACGGCCGGGTTTTGGGTTCGCTCGCGAAGGCCGGAGATCATGATGATTGCGTCACCCAGGAACATCTGAATCCCGCTGACCGGCTGGCCGTAGCGGAAGTGCTCTTTGAAGCCGAAGACTCTCGAGAGCCAATCGCACGCGTCGGCTACGTCACGGTAAACAAGATGTGGAAGCACGGTGGAGACCGGCACAGAACGGTTATTCATGGCGACAGTATGCTATGGGCTCCTTCCGAAATCAACCACCAATCCGAAACCGGCCCTGCGGCGGCGAATCACAACGCAGCATCGCCTTTGCAGCCATGCCGTAAACTGTTCTTTGCAGAACCTCATGCCAATGCGCCCCTGCTGGGCCGAGATTCGCACCAGCGCTCTCGAAGAGAACTTCCGCTTTCTGGCCGGTCTCGCCGCGCCCCATGCTCAGTTGCTTGCCATGGTGAAGGCCAATGCCTACGGCCACTCGCTGGCCCTGTGTGCGCCTGCGGCCGCGTGCGCCGGGGCTGGTTGGCTCGGCGTCACCAGCGTGGAAGAAGGCATTGCCGCGCGCGCCCTGTGTCCTGATACGCGCGTGCTCATCATGTCCGGTATCGCACGCGGCCAGAGTGCGGCTGCCATTCAATTCGGATTGACGCCCATCGCATGGGAGTTGTGGCAGCTCGAAGAGCTTGAAGCCGCCGCGCGTGCCGATGGCGCAGGGCCCGGCTCCGTGCCTGTGCACCTGGAAATCGACACCGGCATGAGCCGCCAAGGCGTTCTGCCCGGCGAGCTCTCGACGGTTTTTTCGCGTTTTGCGCCGGGCTCGCCGCTCCGCCTGGAAGGCGTGATGACGCATCTCTACGCCGCCGACGAAGCCGACGGCGGAATAACACACGAGCAACTGACGCGCCTTGACGACGTCCTTGGCCGCATCTCCGCAGCCGGGCTTTTTGGCGAGTGGCTTAATGTGGGCGCATCGGCCGCGTTGCTGGCCGGCCAGGCGCAACCCATTGCCGAACTGGCCGCGCGCCACGGCATGAAGGCTCTGTTGCGTCCCGGCTTGGCGCTCTTCGGCGTGGTTCCGGAGTTCGATCCTGCCTTCGACGCCGCCGCGGAACCGCCTTCGCTCGCCGCCGCACGCGCGACGCTCCAGCCTGTGCTGGCTTGGAAATCTGCAGTCGTTGGCGTGCGTTCCGTCGAAGCCGGCGCGACTGTGGGATACAACGGCACCTTTGTCGCCACGGAACCGATGCATCTCGCGCTTGTGGCCGTGGGCTATGCGGACGGGCTCGACCGCTCGCTCGGCAATCGCTTCGAGCTTCTTGTGCGCGGACAGCGCGCGCCGCTCGTGGGTCGCGTGAGCATGGACCAGTCGGTGATCGATGTTACGGAGATTCCCGGCGTCACGGTCGGAGACGAGGTGGTGCTGATCGGCACGCAGGGCAGTGAAGCCATCTCATCTCAAGACCACGCGCGCGCATCGGGCACCATTCCCTGGGAGGTTTTCACGCGCATCGGCCCGCGCGTCGCGCGCACTGCTGTTTGACTTGGCCCGTGCCGAAGATCTATCGCGCTGTCGATTCCAGCGGCGCCGCGCACAATCCCGCCGCGCACTCGACCGCGGCGATCATCGCATCCGTCCCAATGCACGAATTCAACAGCATGTGATAGAGCCCGCGCGAGCACCACTCCTGCTGGTAAAACTTGCGGATGGCCGCGGCACGCCGCCGGTCGAACGCCGCCAAATCCTGCTCCGCATGCTGCGCGCGCTCAGGAAACGCTCGCGCGAACCACTCTTTTTTCGCGCTGGCTGTGGCGTACACAAAAATGTGAAAGCATCCCGGCCGCCCCGCGAGGGCACAGGCCGATCCACGGCCCACCAGCACGCAGTTGCCTTGTTTCGCAGCGTCGATAATCTCCGCCTGAACCAACTCCACCATGCGCTCGGCGTCGAAGATTCTTTCTTCGCCGTTCGTGGCCGGCGCATACACCGGATCCTGCCAGAAGATTTTGCCGTAGCGGTAATACCAGGGGTCCAGCCGCTCGTCGAATCTGGCCGCCTTCTTAGGATCCACGCCAGCCATGCGCGCGGCGCCTTCTACCAGTTCTGAATCCAGCAGCCGCCAGCCTAGCCGCGCCGCTAAATCGTGCGCAAACTCCGCTCCGTGCGAGCCGTATTCACGTTCGACGGTGATGACCTTGACTGGGAAATACGTCATGACCCCAATGACCCCTGCGAAGGAGCATACAACCGTTGCCGTGGAAAAGAAAACAGGCGCGAAAGGGATTCACCCTTCCACGCCTGCTCAAGTTTCTGCGCCAAGTTGCCTGTCTATTGTGTGACTGGCTGCGCAGGCTGCGTCTTCGGACTTTTCAGGTGGCGTCCGTTGGCGGGATTCGACGCCGCGGGAGCTGCGGGAGGGGCCGATTGCGCAGGCAGAATCTCCTGCGCCTGCCCCTTCCTGATATGCAGATCGCCGTTGTCCGCGCTCAGCGTGATCCGCGCCGCGCCCCCGCCGATGCGTCCGTTGACCGTCTTGTCCTCCTCACCGCTCACACTCAGCCCGAAGTCTGTCACCACCTCGCCGTTGTGCGTGTGCCCGCTTACCGTGGCCGAGGCATTGGGCGGCAGTGTAATCTCCACGTCGCCCTTGTTGTTTGTCGCTTCCACGCTGTATGCGCCCGCAGGCTCGACGCGGATGGCGCCGTCGCGATCCACAACGCTGCTGTCGCCGTCGATCTGGCTCAGATCCACGTCCTTGGAGTGTGTTGTCACGCGCACCTGTCCCTTGGCTCCGACGATCCGAAGGTCATCGTCGTTCAGGGTCAGCTGGCCGGGCAGCGCCACCGCGTCGACCGTGGTCACGGAGGTATGCAGGTGCACCGGCCCGGCCACATTCTCCATCGACACATCGCCCGGAATGTCGCCGTTCTGCGAGATCCCGCCTTTGATATCGGAAAGCGTGATGTCGTTCACGTCGCCCTCCATGGTCATATCGCCCTGGATATCCTGGGCGGCGAAGACATCGTGTCTTCCGCGGACGAAGTGCGCCACGACTGGGCCGCCGATCGAGCTCAGATGCACGTCGCCGCGTGCGGTGAGGTCGATGCCGGCGCCCAGGCCGCTCGCGGTCACATCGCCCCATCCCGCGTTCACTGTCACGTGCGCCGAGTGCGGAACCGTCACCGTCAGATTAACCTTGCCTTTCGAATTCTCCTGCACCTGGATCAAAACCGAGGTGCCAGTCACCGTCACGTGCGTGGCCTCGGCATCGAAAATCTGCTTGGCGCGTCGATCTGAGCTGGAAAAGGCCACTTCGTGCGCCTGCACTTGGAGGTTCGGCTCGCTCGCCGCCGTAATGCTCACGTCGCCGCGCGGAACCCGAATCTCAATGGAGGCATTGGCTGGAATCTGCCGAGTGTCCATGGGCTGATCGACGTCGTGCTCGGGCAATCCGAAGCTGTTAAAGAAGTCGCCGTCACCGAAGTCGGCGTGAAGTGGGCCCCAGAAATGGTTGTGCGCCGCCGAAATGGCGCCGAGAAATGCGAGAAAAATTAGAATCCCGATGAAACTCCCACTGCGCCGCACCGGAGTTTGGCGGCGCATATCGAGCGCCCACTCGCCCAGCAACGCCAGTCCGGCGCCAATCAGAAGTAGCGGCCACCACCGGCCGTACCAAGTCCAGAACGCACCCGCGTCAAGGTGGCCGCTGACGATCAGCAACGCAATCACGCCGACACCCACCAGAATGATGGGGCCAACCATCGAGGGCACGCGTGGTCCGTAGAAACCCACGTAGTTCGCTTTCCATGCATGGCGCTGCGCGCGCCAAGCATCGCGTTGCGCGCGCCAAGCGGCCTTCTGCTGTTCTTGGTAATTGCGCCATTGCGTCTTGGGATCGTAGGGCGGCGGTGCGCCACTCCCCGGAGGCATGTTTGGAGGCACGCTGCTCATGATTGTCCTCCCTCTTTGTTCTTCTCAAGTTCTTGCCACGGCGAGGACACAACCAACGCGCCCGTAGGTGCCTCGCCTTGTCCCGCACTCGGAGATGGACCGCCCTGTCCTGCACCCGCAAATGGGGTGCCTGAATTGGCTCCCGGATTCGCTGCCTGTCCCGTATCGTGCCCCAGTCCCCAGGGGAAGATTGGATAGCCTTCCGATGCCAGCGCCGCCCGCTCGGCCAGCAGCAGCAGGCCCCATGTAATCAGCAACAACGGCCAGAACAGTCGCCAGAAGTACGGGATCACGCCAACCTGGTGCAGAAACCCCAGGGTTCCAATCAGCAGCAGAATCGCCGGCCCGCGCAATCTGCGAATCAAAATATAGCGGCTCATTTTTGTCCTCCCTGCGAGCTACCCGGCGACCCATTGTGCGGTCCGCCCGGCGAATCCTGCATGCGCCGCATGATCAGCCACACGCCCAATCCGATCAGCACGAGCGGCCAGAAGTACTGGAAGATGTGCCACGAAAACCAATCGAACTGCCCCAGCAGAAACAGCACGCCGAGAGCAATCAAAATGACGGCTCCAACCGGCTCCCGGCGCCGCCAATGCATAGGAGGCACGGGCGGAATGGGCGGTATCGGTGGAATGGGCGGGAAACCTGGCCCCGCTGCTCCCGGCGGCGGCGCGTACGGCCCCTGATACGGAGGCTGATACGAAGCTTGATTTGCTGCCTGATTTGCGCCCGCAGCTCCTGGCGGCGGGCCCTGCGGTGGCCGCATGCCCATGAGAATAGAATTGCTCAGTTCGTTCAGCCCCAGCGGATCGGGCAGTGGATCTCCATCGCGCCGCGCCTTCGCCGTGTGATACGCGTCGAACATCTGGTAGAAGATCCACGCCATCACGAAGAGGCCAAACACGCCGTACACGTGGGCTGCGCTCACCAGCACCGCGAAGATCGCCACGTGCACCATGCCCTTGACGAACTGGCCGTTGTACATCGCACCCACGCCGGGAATCACTCCCAGCACGGCCGCCAGTCCGGGGCTCGGCCCGTCCACGCCTGGCGGCGGCACATAGGGCCGTTGTGCGCCCTGCCACGCCGTCCAGCACGGCTCGCAGAAAATTTGTCCGCCCGATCCTTTGCGCACGCACGCCTGGCACAGCGCCTTGCCGCAGTTCTGGCAATACGCCGCGGCATTCACGCCGCTGTGGTTTACGCAATCCATGGTGTGCTCCTTTCGAACTTTTGCACCATGTAGCCTCTGGACTGCCCACTGGTGTATATGGACCCGGCCGGAAACGTAAGTGAGGTTTCCAGAAATTCATCGCTTGTGCCGCTGCCGCTTCCCTTGGTTTCCGCTGCAGCCTCTCGGTTCCCCGCCGGGGCAGCCTGCTCCCTCGGTTCCTGCCTGGGTCCCCAGGGATCGGTTTGTACTCGCTGGGCTGGCTTGCTTCCTTGTTCCCTTGTTCCCTTGTTTCTTCGTTCCCTGTCGTTCCGCGTCTCGCCCGGCGTCGCCGGCTGCGTTTGCTGTTGCTGCTGTTCGCCGCCGTTGTTTTGATCCTCAACCTGGCCGCGCAACTCGCGCACCTGCGACTCCACCTCGTACACAAACCGCAGATGGTCGTAATAGCGCACAATCGGCACCGAAGCCATGGTCAGTTGCCGCTCCATGTACGAGCGCAGCGTGCGTGGCCGCAGGTCGGCCATGCGCAGGTCCTTGAGCTCGACACCCGTCAAATTCAGCGTCAACGCGATGGAAAAGAACGCCATCGCAGCCGTCATCAGCAGCCGCGGCTGCGCGCTTGCCCGCATACGCGCCAGAAATCCCGGTTGTTGCCAAACCGGCGGAACAAACGTTGGAACCCCATCCACACCCACCGCTACCGGCAGGCCGCTCACCGTGTGGCCCAGAACCGCACCAGGGCCCGTGGTTGCCAAAATCCTTTCGAGCAATCCCTCGGCCGGCTCCGGCTCGGGCGACAAAAACTCCAGCCACTCGCGTCCCTTGCGCGCCTCCTCATACAGCGCCGCGCAAACCGGGCAGCCGGCTTTGTGCGCGAGAAACCGCGCTTCTTCCTCGGGCTTCAATAGCCCGTCCAATGCATCCGTCAGCTGCGTCTCCCACTCGCTGCAAGCTGGTGTGCCCGGAATGTGTGTGCCTTCTGCCATGGCTACATCACCTCCTTCTTGGTACGTTCTAAAAGCCGCGCCAGTTCCGCCCGGCCCCGGCTGATGCGCGACTTCACGGTCCCTTCGGGAATCCCTAAAACCTGCGCAATTTCTTTATAGTCAAGATCCTGCAAATCCCTCAAAATCACCGCCTCGCGCAGATCGAAGCTCACTTTCATCAGCGCCTTCTCGACCATCTTTTTCAGTTCATTGCGCGCCGCCGCCTCGTGCGGTGAAGGCCCGCCATCGGCCAGCCTGTCTATAGCGCTCAGATGCGGCCTCAGCTCTTCCGTCTGGTCCCAACCCTCGTCCAACGAGCCGGTTGCGCGATGGTTCTTCGTCCGCCGGAAGTTGTCCACCAGCAGGTTGCGCGTCATGGTGGTAATCCATACCGGCAGGCTGCCGCGTGTCGCGTCAAAGCTGCCCAGATTCATATAAATCTTCAGGAAAACATCCTGCGTCAAGTCTTCGGCGTCCGCCGCATTGCCGGTAAAGCGGTAGCACAGTCCATACACACGCTTTTGGTACGCCCGGACCATCTCGGCCCACGCGCCGGAGTCGCCGCTCATTGAGCGGCGGACAATTTGCGTCCAGTCCTGCTCCAGAGCCCTTACCTCCGTGCGCCCCGCGTGGTTCGCCAATGCCCCTCGGCTCGCCGGCGTACCCCCCAAAGCGTCCATAGTCGCAGCGCACTGGGTCCCGCTCTGCCGTACCAACCTTCCGGAATCCGCGCCCACCCCATCAAGTCTGCCGCCTGCGCGGGCCTCGCTCTGCCGTGCCGCAGCAGCTTCCAGCACCTTCGCCCGTCCAAAGGTCTGCCGCACCGCAGGTGCTTGCCGCACTGCAGGTGCCGCCATGCCCCAGCTTAATGTACCCACGTACTGCATGGAGATTTGATACGCAGAATGTATTCGATTGGTTCCGTCGATCGATCAGGCAGGAGGAACCGCCTGAAGCGATTTGTTGGGCAATACGGTTCCGATTGGGGCCGCGCCGTAAGCACAGATCGGGCGGGAAATCGCGAAGTCCACTCTGCCACGCGTTGAATCTTCGCGCGCACCCACTCTTCCTGTTCGCATGCTGACGAGTAAGCCGGTTCGCGGCTGTTACATTGGAATCAAGACGTTGCCAAAACTCCAGACGGGTCGCGCTGCGCCGGAAGAACTACGCATGTTCCATCCCACCGAAGATATTCGCATTCAATGGACGAAGGTCGTTCTGCCCCCGGTCTTTCTCGAGGAAGAGCTTCCCCTCACCGACGCCGCTTCGGCTACCATCTTCAACGCCCGCAACGACATCACGGCGATTCTTCGCGGCGACGACGACCGGCTTGTCGTGCTTGCCGGTCCCTGCTCGATCCACGACGTGAAGGCCGCCCGCGAATATGCAGGCCTGCTCAAAGGCGCAATCGACGAATTCGCCCCCGACCTCCGCATCGTAATGCGCGTTTATTTTGAAAAACCGCGCACCACCATCGGCTGGAAGGGCCTGATCAACGATCCCCACCTCGACGGCACCTTCAAGATCAACGACGGCCTGCGCCTGGCCCGCCATCTGCTGCTCAATTTGGCCGAAATGGGCGTGCCCACTGGAACCGAATTTCTCGACATGATCTCCCCGCAGTACATCGCCGGCCTGGTGTCGTGGGGCGCAATCGGTGCGCGCACCACCGAGAGCCAGGTGCACCGCCAGCTTGTCTCCGGCATCTCTTGCCCGGTGGGATTCAAGAACGCAACCTCGGGCGATGTGCAGGTGGCCGTCGACGCTGTGCTCTCGGCCTCCTGGTCGCACACTTTCCTCGGCCATACACATCATGGGCAGTCGGCCATCTTCGTGACGACAGGTAATCCAGATTGCCACATCATCCTGCGCGGCGGCCGCAACTCCGTCAACTACACCGCAGAATCCGTAGCCAGCGCCGCCGCGCTCATGGAACGCGCCGGCATCGCCCCGCGCATCATGATCGACTGCAGCCACGCCAACAGCGGCAAGGATTATCGCCGCCAGGCCGTAGTCTGCCGCGATGTCGCCACGCAAGTTGCCCAAGGCAACCGCAAAATTATCGGCGCGATGATTGAGAGCAACCTGGTTGCCGGCGCGCAGAAGCTGGTTCCAAGCCAGCCGCTCGTTTATGGCCAAAGCATCACCGACGGCTGCATCGATTGGAAGGAAACGCGCGAGTTGCTTGCCGAGCTAGCCGCTGCCGTCCGTGCGCGGCGCAGCGCGAAGTAACCTTGCGCAGTAAAGGCCGGCGCTTCGCTGACGCCGGCCCTTCACTTCTTCACTTTCTCACTGCTTCTCACGCGTTCCCCATCACCACCGTGTGCGGGCTCATGGGAATGGGATGCGCCGTCACGCCTCCGAACCCCGCCTCCGCGTACATTCCGCTCAGGTCGCTGAACGTGTACGCGTCGCCCGATGGCGTCGCAGCCAACATTGTCAATGCAAAAGATGCCGGCACGGGCGGAGAAACGCGGTCCTCATTGGGCACAAATTCGAGCGTCGCCGCGCGCCCACCAGGCTTGAGCGCGCCACGCACTTTCTGGAGCAGCCCCACGCAGGTTGGCTTGTCGAAGTGGTGCAGAAAATTTGTCAGCAGCACGGCATCGTACGGCCCGCCAAAGTCCACGTCGAAGGCGCTGCCGGGCAGCATATTGTAACGTTCCTTCACGCCGGCCTTCTCGGCATTTTTCAGCGCCACGCGCAGTACCGGCGCCCAATCGAGGCCGGTCACGTGCGCTTGCGGGTTCTGCTTCGCAATCTCAATGCCGAACAGCCCGTGCCCCGCGGCAATATCCAGCACGCGCATCGTGCCGTTGTGCCCGTCGAGCACCGCCGCGCCCAGCGGTCCCGCCAACGGAGCCATCATGGGCCCCATGTTCTCGGCAAATTGCACCCAGATGGGATTTTCCGGCTCCACGCTGCCTTCGCCCTCAAGCGTCGTGCGCCCTGCGCGCACTACCTCTGCAAGACGCTGGTAAGGCTTGTGCAGTTCCTCATTGCCCAGGAACTGCGCGATCGAGGCCAGACACGCCGGCGAACGTGGATCGAGAAAAGCCGCGCTCGTTGGCGTGTGTTTGTAGTGCCCATCGTCCTTCGCCAGCACGCCGTTAATGACGAGGAAGTCGCATAGAATGCGAATCCCCCGCTCCGACGCGGAGCAATGCCGAGCAATCGATGCCGCATCTCCCGGCCCATCGCCCACGGCCCGGAATACATCGAGTTCAATGGCGGCCTTCAGGGCGGCCGTGCGCTGGTGCGCGTTGAGCATTTCAAAAACAATGCCTGGATTAAGTGGAGCTTCAGTAGGATTGCCTGCTTGCATGGTCGACCTCTCGTGTGCCCAGCGGGAAGATTGAATTTTTTGGGGGGGATGGGAACTGGACTCACCGAGTCTATCACCCGCCGCGCCGCATCAAGCAGCTCGAACCTGGAACTACCGGCGCACAGGCACCGGCCGCGGCCGCGGCAAGGAATGGCCGGTCAGCACTGCCGTACGTTGGCGCGTCACGCGAATTCGGCACGACACGCCGTTTGGACCTACGCAGGTTCTATCGCGCACCGCAAGCCACGCGATCTGGTCCGAATTCAACATCCACGCGTTGGCGTCGGTCGCGTGGTGCGTCTCCTCCATGAAGTACGCCGCATTCATATCCACGTCGGCCGCATCGGCATTCATGTCATCACAGCCCTCGGGGCTAGGTTCGCCCTCCGGGTGCGCGCAAAAGTCCTCGTCGTGGAGCAGCACATATTTCTTGTTGTCATCCGGGATGAAATAGCGCGGCGCGATGAATTTGACTCCGGCACCCTGGGCCCACTGCCCGAAATCCTCGTAGAACTCGGCCGGAAGCTGGCCCATGCTCAGGTTGGTGTCGGTCAATTGTTTGGAGTAGATGGCCAGCGTCGGAGTCGGCTCCCCGTTGGTGGGATGAAAATAGATTCCGCCCAGCCCGATCCCCGTCTGGATGTCGAACCAGAGGAATCCGCGGCCAAAGGCATGCTGATCGCCGCCGCCCGCACTGCTCACCATCACGTAGCGGCCCTCGCGCACCGTGATCGGCAGCGGCCGGTTGTCGAGCACTTGATCTCTGGCGTCGGAAAGCGAAATGTCGTAGTGATAGAAATACCGTGTCGACGGCGTGATCTGCTTTTCGAGGTTCTTGAAGTGCTTGTCCTTCAGGATTTCATTCGACGATTTGTCGGCGTAATCCTTCAAAAACACAAGTTGGTCGGCGGGAATGAGGTTTTTGAAGTTTGCGGGCGGAGGAGGAGCCATCTCCGGCCCTGGCGCTGCATCGGCCTGCGCAGCGTCAGGTTGGGGAGCGGGAGCCGTCTGCGGCGCCTGGTCCTGGCCTCTGGCGGGGGAAGGCGAAAGGCTGCAGGCAAGAGCCAGTGTTACCGCAAACCAAGGTCGAGGAAAAAACCGGAATTCTGTGTTGTGGGTGCGAAAGGAAGGCATTTTCACCTCTTCGCACCACCTTATATCAAACTTCGCGCCCAAAATCATCAACTTTCCTACCCACGGATCGACATTTCACGCACAAAGATCCCAACCCGCGTCCGCGCGCTACAGTGAAAGGTTGTGCCCTTTCGCTCGAACATCTTCCGTCTACGGCAAAAGTCGCTGCTGCGCGCCATCCTTCTGTCGCTGGGCGCTTTTGCCGCCAGCCTGCGCCTGGCCGGCTTCCCGCATATCGAAAACCTGCACGGCTCGCGTTGGCAGATTCTTGCCCTTCTGGTGGCGGCATGGGGCATGGCCGAGACGGCCCGTTGCCTGCAACGGAAATGGAGCTTCTACCACGCCGGCGTTCTCATCCTCCTCTATACAGACCTTATGATCCTCGCCGGCATCGTGGTCCTGCTCGCCGTGCCGTAGGGCGTCACCTGCTCTGCGCGTCTCCCGCTTCGCCGTGTAGCATGTGCACAGTGCAGGTTCAGCGGCGGCTTCTGCGGCGAAGACGCACCGCGACGCGGGCCGAAGAACACCATGCACCGGAGGGAGCGATGTTCAAGGGATTTCGCGATTTCATTCTGCGCGGCAACGTCGTGGATCTGGCGGTCGCCGTCATTCTTGGTTCAGCGTTCGGCGCTATCACCGCATCCGTCACCGCCGATGTCATCACCCCGACGATCTCGGCGCTGGTTGGCGCGCCCGACTTCTCTGCTCTGGTGATTCACGTTCCCGTGCTGCGCCCCGTTCCGCCGCCAAAAGCTCCGACCGCCAATTACATTCCGCCCGGCGAGATTCACATCGGCAAACTCCTCAATACGCTTATCAACTTTTTCCTGGTCTCGGCCACCATCTATTTTGCGATCGTCTTGCCCATGCGCTACATGATGAAGAAGATGCATGCCGCCTCGCCGGCCGCGCCCACCACCAAGCCATGCCCCGAGTGCCTCAGCGAGATTCCGCTGGCCGCGCGGCGCTGTGCCCATTGCGCCCAACTCGTCGCCTGACAGCATAACGTCGCAAATAAGGGCCTATTTCATGAACATTCGCACCACGCTCGCTCTCTTCGCCATGCCGGCCTTCATTGCTGCAGTTTTTCCGGCCAGTGGGCTCAAGGCGCAGACCGCGCCGCAACAGGGCTCGTTCGGTTACGCCGACTTCAGCACCGAAGCCAAGGCCGAAGAGAAATTCCTCGCGGTTCCCGACGCCAAGCTCGCCGGCGAAGAACTAAAAACCCTCACTGCCGAGCCGCACCTGGCCTCGACGCCTGAAGATCGCAAGACCGCCGAATACGTGGCGAGCAAGTTCCGCGCCGCGGGATTTGAGACCGAAATCGTTCCCTACCGCGTTCTGCTCAATCAGCCCAAAGTGGTGCGCGTCGAGGCCTGGGACGAGAGCGGCCATCCGCTCATGAACGGTCCCACGCGTGAGCACGTCGCCGGCGACCCGGCCGCCGACGATCCCCGCGTGGTGATGCCGTTCAGCGGTTCCTCGGGTTCGGGCGACGTCACCGGCGAAGTGGTCTACGCGAACTACGGCCGCGAAGAAGACTTTAACGAACTCGCGGCCCGCAACATCGATCTGCACGGCAAAATCGTCATCTGCCGTTACGGCTCCAACTTTCGCGGCGTCAAGGTCTACATTGCCGAACAGCGCGGCGCCGTCGGCGTGCTCCTCTACTCCGACCCGCAGGATGACGGTTATTCCAAGGGCGATCCCTGGCCGATCGGTCCCTGGCGGCCTGAGACCGGAGTGCAGCGCGGCTCGGTGCAGTATCTCTTCAAGTATCCTGGCGATCCCGAAACTCCCGGAGTCGCTTCCACGCTCGATCTGCCCGATGCAGCTCGCGTCCCGCATCCCGACGGACCCGGCGGCAGCCAGCCGCATATTATCTCGATTCCCATCAGCTACCACGATGCCGCGCCGATTCTGCAGGCGCTCAAAGGCCCAGGTGTGCCGCAGAACTGGCAGGGCGCGCTGCCCTTCCACTACCACTTGGGTCCCGCGGGAGCCAAAGTCCACCTCGTCTCCGAGCAGGACTATCAGCGCCGCATCATCTGGGACGTGATTGGCAAAATTCAGGGCTCGCAGGAGCCGGACTCATGGGTCATCGTCGGTAATCATCGCGATGCGTGGGTCTACGGTGCAGTCGATCCTTCCAGCGGCACGGCCGCCATGCTTGAGGCAGCACACGGCATCGGCGCGCTTCTTCGCGAGGGCTGGCGTCCCAAACGCACCATCGTCTTCTGCAGTTGGGACGCCGAGGAGGAAGGCCTCATCGGGTCAACTGAATGGGTCGAACAGCAGGGCCGCGTGCTCGATCACGCCGTGGCCTACTTCAATGTCGACGTCGCCGTTTCCGGCACGGACTTCTCTGCCTCTGCCGTGCCCTCGCTCAAGGAATTCATTCGCGGCATCGCGCGTACCGTTCCCAGCCCGCTTGGCGGCACGGTGTATATGTCGTGGCGCAGCAAGCCCTCGGCCGACAACCAGCAGCACCCATCAAATGCTCCGCCCATCCCGGGAGAAGAGGTGCATGTGGGCGATCTCGGCTCTGGATCGGACTTCACGCCCTTCTTGCAACACGCCGGCGTGCCCGCCACCGACATTGAATCCACCGGTCCCTATGGCGTGTATCACTCGGCCTTCGATGACTTTGCATGGTTCACGCAGAATGCCGACCCGCACTTTTTCTATTTGCAGCAGATGGCGCGCGTGCTGGGCCTAGAAGCCATGCGCATGGCCGATGCCGACGCGCTGCCTTACGACTATGTGGCCTACGCGCGCGAAATCTCCGCCTATCTTGAAGCCGCCAAGCAACGCGCCTCCGACGCCGGATTCGCTTCGCTCGACTTCGCTCCGGCTCAGGCCGCAGCCGCGCGCTTTTCCGCGGCCGCGCAACGCGCTTATGCCGCCGAGTCCGCGCCTTCCGGCGATCTAGTCCGGCTCAATCTCGCCTTGCGCCAAACCGAGACGGCACTGCTCTCTGACGCAGGCCTTCCCAATCGCCCCTGGTACCGGCACACCATCTTCGCCCCCGGCGAGCTCACCGGCTACGCCGCCGTCGTCCTGCCTGGCGTGAATGAGGCCCTTAGCGCCCACGACGCGAACCTGGCCGCGCAGCAATTGCAGGTTCTAACGCAGGCGCTAAACCGCGCCGCCGGTGTCCTCGAATCGGCCCACTGAGAAGCCTCGCCCTGTTTTTTCTTGCGCTCGTGGCTTCCCCCGCCATCGTCGCGCCATCGCTTTTCTGAAACGCTGGCAAAGCGCGCATGACCCCAATGGACCACACCGTCCCACTCTGGAGTGATTTCCTTTCGACATACATCCGAGCTACCGTCTAGCCTGAGTTCGTTTCGCTCGCTCACAGGGCCAAGGCTTGCCAGTCAGCCTGGATTAGGTAGGATCTCCATGGTTGACTTTTTGATAGGGTTTGCCCTCGTCGCAATGATTCTGGTGCCCGCACTGATTGCATCACTACAGTGCGCGAAAAGCGATGAGCAAGACCGCTGAAGTATTTCTCCTTCGGGTCTGCCTTGAGGCCGTCCATTTCAAGCTGCGCTTTTCTTACGAAGTCTTGAACCTCGCATGCCCTGAAAGGGCTGGGTTGGAGCGGGAATGGCCGCATGGAACACGCAAACGGAGAATTCGATGAATGACTTCGTGATCGAGCTGATCCTCGTCGTAACCATCGTAGTGCCGCTAATCGCGAGCTCGCCTGTTCCGGCCCGTGCCGTCAGCCGCCATCGCACGTGTCTGTTCCGCAAGCTCCACCGCAGCCACTAACTCGAAGCCAGGCGTCAGGTTTCGGGTGTCAGATCCAGTTCTTACCCTGCAGTCCTGCAGTCCGCTTAGAACTCTGCCTTCTAGTCCTTGGTCCCTAATCTCTATTCACTGTTCCTTGACCCCGCCCCTCCCGCCCCGTATCGTTAAAAAGAAGGTTCATCATGAAGGTCTCCCCCAACTCGCTCCGCATCGGCATTGCAGTCGTCGTCATCCTCGGCACCATCGGCTGGCTGGCCTTCACTGGCTACGGGTCCAGCAAGAGCTACTTCGTCAAAGTCCCAGAGCTGCTTTCGATGGGCAATGTCGCCTACACGCGCAATCTTCGCGTCGATGGCTTTGTCCAACCCGGCTCCATTGAGCGCAACGGGCCGCGTGTCGAGTTCTTGCTCAACGAATACGAGAGCCACATGCCCAACGCCGCGAGCGGACGCACGATCAAGGTGAGCTACAAAGGCTCCGAGCCGCCGCCGGATACCTTCAAGGACGATTCCGAGGCCATAGCCGACGGCACGTATGGGCATGATGGCGTCTTCCACGCCAGCACGCTCCAGGCCAAGTGCGCCAGCAAGTATGCGCCGGCCCAGCCCGGTGCACAGCCTTCCGCTCCGGCCCCCACGAAAGCGGCCAATGCGATGCCCGCGCCCGCAACCCAATCTGCCACAAACTGACTGGCATGACCGCGAACGCATCATGACAGAGAACGCTTCGGACGCCGAACCCACAAAGCATTGCGCTCGGCTCAATATTTGCGCCCGGCTCGAGCAGGTGTCGAAGCTCTTCGGCAGCTTTGCCGCATTGCGCCAAGTCACGGTCGATCTTGAACCTGGCCGCTGCTATGTGTTGCTCGGCGAAAACGGCGCCGGCAAATCCACGCTGCTGCGCATATTGGCCGGCCTGCTGCGCCCCAGCTACGGCACGGTGCGTGTTTTTGGCAGCGCGGAGCCGCAGCAGGAGCGCGCCCGCATCGGCTACATGAGCCACGCGCCGATGCTTTACGACGAACTCACCGCCGAGGAGAACCTGCGCTATTTCGCCAGCCTCTATTCTGGCCGCGATTGGCCCGGCCGCAACTGCCTCGCGCCTGCCGACGCTCTTCGCCAAGTGGGCCTCGATCCCGAGCTGAAACGGCCCTTCGGCCAATACTCGCAGGGCATGCGGCAGCGCACGTCGCTCGCGCGCGTCCTCGTCTCCTCGCCGGAGCTTCTGCTGCTCGATGAGCCGTTCTCCAACATGGACGTCGAGAGCGCGCGGCAGATGGTCGAGCTGCTCGCACGTTTTCGGCAGAGCGATCGCACCATCGTCCTCACCACGCACCAGCGCGAGCTGGCTGCGCCTATTGCCGACTGGGTGCTTACTCTTCACGCCGGCCGCGTGGCCTCGTTTGAACCGGGAAGGCCGACGCTATGAAGACCAACGGCGCGCGTTTTCTTGAGTCGCTCGGCATCGCATTCGAACTGCGAGAGTACGAGGTCGATCCCAACGATCTGACTGCGATTACGGTTGCCAAAAAGATCGGCATGCCTGCAGAGCAGGTCTTCAAGACTCTGCTTACGACGACAGGAGCTGGGACTGGCGCCGGCGATTACGTTTTTGCCGTTGTTCCGGGCGACGCTGAGCTCGACTTCAAGAAACTCGCGCGCGCCGCAGGTTGGCGCAAGGCCGAAATGTCGCCCCTCAAGGACGTGCAGCCGCTTACCGGCTACATCCGTGGAGGCGTTACGGTGTTCGGCGCGAAGAAGCCTTATCCCGTCTTCGTCGATGAAACCGTGATTCTCTTCGACAAGATCAGCGTTTCGGCGGGAACTCGCGGCACGCAGTTGATCCTCGCGCCTGACGACTACCTGCGCGCCGCAGCGGCTATCGGCGAACCGGTTGAGACTGTCGATCTGACGAAGGACGCGAAGCCGTCTTCATCGGAGAGTCCATCATGACGCGCGCCCTCTGGACTCATCTCATCAAAGATCTTCGCATCGAGTGGCGCACGCTCGACGCTATGATCTCCATGCTCTTTTTCTCGGGTCT
Organism: Occallatibacter sp.; assembly: GCA_049521075.1. GTDB lineage: Bacteria > Acidobacteriota > Terriglobia > Terriglobales > Acidobacteriaceae > Telmatobacter. The sequence continues at coordinate 2,501 of JBEKPD010000066.1, read as the reverse complement.
TGTCGTTGTGCTTTTCTCCATCGCGTTCGATCCGCAGGGCCAGTTCGCGCAGCAGATCGCCGGCGGCGTGCTTTGCGTAGCCACTATGTTCGCATCGGTCAGCGCGCTCAATCAGGCTTGGGCACGCGAAATCCGGCATCAAGTGATGGACGCGCAGCGCATGGTTCCCGCGCCGAGCGCCGAGCTCTTCCTGGCCAAGGCGATCGTCAACTTTCTCTTCGTCTCGATCGTGCAGGTGATTCTGGCGCCGCTTTTCTTCGTGTTCTATAACCTGCACATCGCGGGGAACGCTTGGTTGCTGGCGCTGGTGCTGCCGCTGGGCACTTGGGCTTTGGTTGGAAACGGCGTGTTTTTTGCCGCGCTCTCCATGAACAGCCGCAACCGCGAACTGCTGCTCTCGATCATTCTCTTTCCCATCTTCATTCCCGCGCTGCTCGCCATGGTGCGATCCACTACCGCAATCTTCACCGGCGAAAGCGATCCTACGCTTTGGATCAAGATGCTTCTCGGCTACGACATCATCTTCACGACTGCGAGTTTGCTGCTCTTCGATGTCGTGTTTCACGCGGAGTGAGAGAAGCAGTGATTAGTAGTTAGTGGTTAGTGATTAGATCACGGCGCAATCCCCGAAGAACTTAGCCGGCTGTGGAGCACAGTTTCACAGTTTCTGTGTGACTGGGTGGATTTGGCTGTAAGCGGCTGATTCCTTGCTGGTTCCGAGCTTCACAGTTTCACAGTTCGTTTTTTCGAGATTTTATAGGAGGGGTTCAGGTGTTAGGTGTCAGGTGTCAGTATTCCGGGGCGTGGGAAATAGGGGGGTGGGGGTAGAGGGCATAGGGGGGAGGGGGTGGGGGTAGAGGGCATAGGGGGGAGGGGGTGGGGGTGGGAGTGACTGATCCGTTATCCCTGATCCCTGGTCTCTGATCTCTGGTTTCATTGTGCGCCGGATGCATTTAATTGTCGGCAAATCGGCGGGTGGGTTTTTTCGGCCGCGGACGCTCAGCGCCTGAGGCGGCGATTTCCGCGGCTCCAACGTACGTTGGGATCGTTTTTGCAATTGCGGACTCTAATTTGCAGGTTTGTTCATCTAGTGTGGTGAATCTAAAGTTCATTGAAGAACAAATGTAGATCCTTCGACTCCGTTTGGCGCAAAAAACGCGTCAAACTCCGCTCAGGATGACCGTTCTATTGTGATGCGAACTTCAGACTCAGGACACTAGTCGAATTCATCGACATGGGTTTTGACACATTCACTGGCAACTTCTGAGGAGACAAATGGCAAAGCAATTTGATCTTGGCGACACATTTATCTTTCCGAACTCTTCATTGACCGTGAAGCGCATGGGCTTTGGCGCCATGCAGCTTGCGGGAAAGGATGGTAACAAGGTGGTTTGGGGGCCCCCGCGGGACGTTCCGGGTGCGATCAATGTACTACGCGAGGCCGTTGCCTCGGGCGTGAACCACATCGATACCAGCGACTTTTACGGTCCACACGTAACCAATCAACTCATCAAGCAGGCGCTTCATCCTTATCCGGACGATCTTGTGATCGTGACCAAGGTGGGAAATCGCCGCGCCAGCGATGGCTCATGGCCGCACGCTCGCTCACGACAGGAGATTGTCGATGCCGTGCACGACAATCTGCGCAATCTTGGCCTCGATGCGCTGGATGTGGTCAATCTCCGTCTCGGCGGCTTTAGCGGGCCTGTGGACGAACCCTTTGACGAGCCGCTGACCGCGCTTGCCGAACTCAAGCAACAGGGGCTGATCCGGCATATCGGCCTGAGCACCGTATCTGCCAAACAACTGGCTGAGGCGCAGGTTATTACTGAGATCGTGTGCGTTCAGAATTTCTACAACGTGGTCCAACGCAGCGACAACGAATTCGTCAATGCACTCGCGGCGCAAGGTATAGCGTATGTGCCGTACTTTCCGCTGGGCGGATTCTCACCGCTGCAGTCATCCAGGCTCAATGAAATAGCCGCGTCGCTCGGGGCCACCGCGATGCAAGTGGCGTTGGCGTGGCTACTGCGCAGGTCTCCAAACATTCTGCTGATCCCCGGCACTTCGTCGGTCCAGCATCTGCGCGAGAATCTCAAGGCTCGAACGCTGGAAGTGCCCGACGAAGCTCTCGCGATTCTCGATGGCATTGGCACCGCAGCCGCCTAGAAGCCACCCACGGAGGGAGAGTGGGGCCGCGCGCAACGCAAGGGTGGCTGCAATCGCTCGTACCCTGAAGCTTCCACCTGGGTAAAGATCACCACAAACCGCTTATCGTTACCGATCTGCCCTTGGTGAGTGAAGCGGAGATTTTGCATCAATCGAGGATTGGTCCTGGCCCTAGGCTGTATCGACATATACGTGAAGCGCCAAGTCCTGTTTTTGAGGACAGCGCAGGGTGATTGAAAAGCAACCGCAGATCCTTCGACTCCCCCCAGCGGCAAGCCGCTACCCCATGCTTGCGTGGCAATCATGGGGCCCCAAACGCGCTCCGCTCAGGA
>JBEKPD010000065.1:0-60914 GCA_049521075.1 Occallatibacter sp. | reverse complement strand
CAAACGAATCCGTGTTCCTGACGGTTCCGCAGTCTTGCTGGGATAACTTGAAGTACGGCAGCGAAACCAACGGCTACCTTGATCTATTTACTGCTCCCGCTCCGTATACGAACCAGTGGAAGTACACGGACGCACCAGACGCCGATGCCCGCACGGTACAGGCCATGTATTGGGCGGAACAATACGCAAACGCGCAGGGCGGAAACAGCATTGTCACAGCTTTGCTGCCCAAGGCCGCTGAGCTGGGCGACTACCTGCGCTACGCGTTCTTTGACAAGTACTTCAAGGAAATGGGCTGCATTGGCGCCAGCGCGAGCGCAACGAGCTGCCCGGCTGGCAGCGGCTACAATTCCGCGCATTACCTGCTCGGGTGGTACTTTGCCTGGGGCGGTGCAATACCGGCCGACGGAAGCTGGGCGTGGCGCATTGGAGACGGTACCGCGCACTTTGGCTATCAGAACCCAGTGGCGGCGTACGCCCTGTCGAAGGATCCGGGCATCAGCGGCAAACTTCCCGCGCAGAGCGTGACCGACTGGAGCACCAGTTTGGAGCGTCAGCTTGAGCTCTACCGCTGGGCGCAATCGGATGAAGGCGCCATCGCCGGCGGCGTAACCAACAGTTGGGAAGGCTCCTACTCCCCGACTCCCACCGGCGACTCCACCTTCTACAACATGGTTTACGATTGGGAGCCTGTCTATCACAACCCGCCGAGCAACCAGTGGTTTGGTATGCAGACCTGGTCCATGGAGCGTCTTGCTGAGTACTACTACATCACCGGCGATTCCAAGGCCGCAACCGTCCTGAACAGCTGGATTCCCTGGGTGGAGAGTGTGACGACGGTCAATTCGAACGGAACCTTCACGATTCCTGGATCCCTCTGCTGGGACAACTCCCCCGGCCAGGGAGACACGACGAATCCGTGGAACGACTCGACCTGCGGCCTGGTCGACTCGAGTACCGCGAACGAACCTGCAACCAACTGGAACGCCACCACGCAAGACTGGACCACCGTCCCGCTTAACCCGAACCTTCACGTCAGGGTCACGGGCACTGCAACGGACATAGGCCTAGCCGGTTCGCTGGCTAAGGCCCTGTCCTACTACAGCGCCGCAGTTGGGAAGTGGGGTTCTAGTAAGACGCCCGATGCAACCTCCGAGGCGTTGGCCAAGAGCCTGCTGACCGGTGTCTGGACCAACTACCGCGATTCCATCGGAATCTCGGTGGCCGAGACGCGCAGCGACTACTGCACCATCACGACCAGCCAGAGCACCGAGGGGGGTACCACCCTCAACGGCGGGTTCGGCGCCACCGTGTTTGTGCCTTCCAATTGGGAACCGGGCACCATGCCGGCTGGCGAAGACGTCACTGTTAGCCCGCAGCCGACATTCCTAAGCCTCCGTCCCAAGTACACGAACGATCCTAACTTCTCGCTAGTTCAGTCGGGCTGCGCGGGAACGGGAGCGGGTCCAACCTTCAACTATCACCGTTTCTGGGCGCAGGTGGATATAGCGTCGGCCTATGCCGTCTACGCAAATCTCTTCCCCGGAAACTAAAGAGCACTTTCAACCAAGGGCGCTGCTGTTAACAGCAGCGCCCTTACAGCATGCCACCTGGAGCGAGCATTCGGCAGATAGATGCTGCCACAGCCGACGCCGTCCTCACTCTGGCCAAGACGCTGTTGCAAGATATATGGGCACTTGACCGCGACAGCATCGGCGTTTCGGCTCCGGAAACGGGTACCACTTACAATCAGATCACCACACCGATCTTCATTCCTTCGGGTTGGACGGGAACCATGCCCAATGGCGATCCGATCAACTCCGACTCGACGTTCCTGAGCATCCGACCAAATACATGAATGATCTAGAATACCCGGTGGTCGCAGCATATGCTGCAGGCACCGGACCGACTCCAGTATTCAAATTCCACCGCTTCTGGGCTGAGACAGACGTTGCCGCGGTCTATGCGGTGTATTACTTGTTATTCTTGGACGATTGAGGGAATGAATTCTGTTTCTTCGCTAACCGGCGTCATTCATATGTTTGGGTTTGCTGGTCAGCGGTTGTAGTGCAAAATGGCCTTCGCTTCGTGGTTGGAACAAGGTGAGTGCCACGAAACTCAGTTCCCGCTATCTGAAGAAGCGCAGGAAGGAGATGCAAAGGAGAAATCGTGCTTCGCGAATCTAATGCTCTCAGTGTGCGGTCACGCATTCGCCAACTCAGTGTTGAGTTTGGCGGCCCGTGGTGGCGATTCTGTTTGTGGCAAACTCGTAAACGAGATCGTCGGCTTGGCCGAAAGTCATCGATAACCTGTACGCAGGCCCGGACCCATGTTCCCAGAGCCGGGCTGCAAAAGCACCGCTGTCGGGGCGGGCTGTTGCTGTCACTCGACCGGCGCCTACATGAAGTTTCGTCGGTGGGCCGCATTAGCGCAAAGCGGGGCGCCGAGATTTATCTTTGGGAGAAGGAGAAGCGGACGACTTCGGAGCTAGAATTGCTCCAGTCCACGGCAACGTGAAGCGGAAACTTGCAAGTCGTTTTCGTGGCGATACGGGAACTGGGCAGGAACCGGACAGTTTGTTCGAACGTATTATTGCCACAAGGAGTTCTCCTCATGTTTCGCATCGTTCAGCGACATATCGGTTTGTTCGCAGCTCTTCTCGTCTTCCAGTGCGGCCTGTACCTTTGCGCGCAGACTCCCATCGTGGAGGAACCCAACTACACGCCCACGCTGACCTTCGACGTTGCCACCATTCGCCCCGCACCGCCGCCGGATGCCAACTTCCACGTAACCGTCTCCAGTCCGCCGCACTCCAGCCGTTTCGAAGCCACGAATCTTCCTATCAAGGCCCTTCTCCAGATTGCTTACGGCTTCGATGCCCCGGTCGTCGGCGCACCGGACTGGGTCGCGAACACGTTCTACGACATCCAGGCCCGCTCGGACGAGGCGGCCGATGCGAGGCTCGCACGGCTCACCAATAACGAGGTTCGGCTTGAAAAGCGGAACGCGATTCGCGTGCTGCTGGCAGAGCGTTTCGGCCTCAAGACGCACCTTGAAACGCACAATACCTCCATCTACAACCTTGTCGTGGACAAAGGCGGCGCCAAGATGCAGCTTGTGCCTTCGCCTCCCGCCGATGGAGAGGCGCCGCCTCCGCCGCCACCCGCCGATGTCCAGGCGCATGGATCGCAGCATGGCCTCGAGTTTGTCGGATCAAATGCCCCAATGCGGGCCATCACCGGTGTCCTGAGTTCGATGGTAGAAGCGCCCGTCGTTGACAAGACCGGTCTCACCGGCATCTACAACTACACGCTTCAGATTGGCCGCGATTGGTCCGAGCGCGATCCGGAAAGCTGGCCCTCGATTTTCACCGCGGTGCAAGAACAGCTCGGGCTCAAGCTCGAAGCTGTACACGAGTCCGTGCCCAACCTCGTGGTCGACCACATCACGAAGCCAACTGAAAACTGATTCACGTAATGAAGGCTGCGCTGTGCCGCACCCATCGCATGCATCGCGAGACGTGCGCTGGTAATACAGGCGTTGGTTAGACGAGTTATCCCTCTCAGTGACGAGAAGCTTATTTGTCGGGACTAACTTATCGATCGCTTGATACCGGGCGCGCCTAGCCCATGAATCCGAGATACGGGCTGGTGCCGAAGTTAGCGAAGTTAGGAAAGACCGCCCTGACCTGGCTATCGGAGAGCCCAAACCAACTGGCCAGTGTGCCCGCATATTGTTCGACGGATGTGGTTGGAATGAGCCTTCCCGCGCCTAGATCGTTGGCCTGATTGACGCCGACTACCGGGTACTGGCCGTACATATTCTGTCCATTCACCGCGCCACCGAGGACGAAGTGATGGCTTCCCCAGCCGTGGTCGGTGCCATTGCTGTTGCACGTGAGTGTGCGTCCAAAATCGGAGATAGTGAAGGCAGTTACCTGGTTACTGAGCCCCATGCCGACCATAAGGCTGTCGAAGTACTCAAAGGCCGATCCTAACTGGGTGAGCAGTTGCGAGTGAACCTGGGCCTGGTTGTTATGAGTATCGAAGCTGCCGAGCTGGACGTAGAATATCTGCCGTGTAACTCCGAGGCTGGACCTGCCGGCGATGATCCGTGCAACGGTCTGAAGGGAGTCGGCGAGCGGATTGTCCATGAGCTTTCCGGAGACGGGATCGAGGTACTGCGGTGAGGTTGCGACCCCGCCCGGACCTATGGGAGCCATTGCGGTCGTTAACGCGGCCTGCGCCTTGATGGAAAGTTGGATGACGTTTTCGTACTCCGTAGCAAATAGGTTGGACTCCCCGGCCTCCAAGATGGAGCTGAGGGGGTTGTACGTCGCCCCAAAGGGAGGCTGAGTAAGGCCGTAAATGGGGATGGGCCCAGCGGGGGTAACATTCAACTGCACCGAATTATTGCCGGCGAGAAACAGGCAGTTACCGGAGGTAGATATGCAGGTGAAGATGGAATTCGAATTCATGTTCATCGCTTCGATGGCGTCGGCGACGGAGCCACCCCAACCGGTATGTTGGCCGCTGCCTAGATTCGATGAGATTGCCTGCCATGCGGCGGTCTGATCGAAGTGGGAAAAGAGGGAGTCGGGTAAAGTGACCGAGTTGGCATCGATCTGGGTTTTGGTGGCCGGTACCACCAGGGTGCCGGTATTGGCGACGATGGCGGCACGGCCGGCGTTGAAGAGATTCTGCACGCCGGATAGATAAGGGTTGAGCGCGAAGGTGCGGCCGCTCTGCGGAGTCTGAAGGGTGATGGGCAGTAAATCTGCCATGGGATATGCGAGGCCGGGTGCGCCCGAACGTGCCGAGGTAAAGGCGGCATAGGAATCGGTGTCTGTCGCAATGACCGTACCGTGGCCGTCGTTGCCGCCCTGCAAATACACGCACACCAGCGCGCGATAGTCCGATCCTGTGGTTCCCTGAGCCATGGCGGCAACAGAATTGAGCTCAAGAAAGAAAGGACTGACATAAAAGCCGGCCATAGAGGCCAGGGAAGCGGTTCTGAGAAACTGCCTTCGAGATTGGTTGATCTTGCTCATGACTGGCTCCTATTGTTCTGCGGCGAAGTCAGGCGACGCCACGGTGAGATAAACTGCCGTTTGCACGCGGCTAAGTAAGGCGGCGTTCATCGCCGTGGTGTCGCCGTTGGTAGGCAAGGGGATGGAGCTGACGGCTTTTTCAATCGCGGTGTACAGGGTTTGGTTCATCTGCCCCGCCATCAGCAGCAGATTGATTCGGTCCATCAGTGGGTCCAGATCCTGAGCTCCAGCTAACTGCATTTCTTCGGTGTAATTCGAGAAGACGTCCGGACCCTGCGTGTTAGTTGCGCCAATCGCATTCTGCATGTAGTTGATGAAGCCGACAACCGTAGAGACATTGGTAATCTGCATCTCGGGAGCGAGCAGGTTATCTGTAGCGATAGTGGTGCCGGGGGGAGTGTATCCCGGACTGAACCAGTTAAAGACCGTGGGCGATCTGAGCCACATCTCACCCAATCCGTAGATCGGATCCTCCGTCGAGCCGAGGTTAAAAGATCCGGTGCGCGACTGCGCCGTGAATGCGCGCGCCCACTCGGTATAGCGCAACAGGGGCTCGCGCACCTTGCCGTATTGCTGCATGTTGACGCTTGCGTCGGTGGTGGGGGTCTGCGCTTCGGGATCGAGCAGGATAGCCGTAATCACGGCCTTCATATCCCCGCGCACTCCGGTTCCATATTGTCCATTGCCCTCGAATGTTTGCGCCACCCGGCTTATGTAGGCGGGGCTCGGATTGCTGGTTACAAGGTGCTGAATCATCTGCTTGGCGAAGAAGGCGGGTAAGTTCGGATGGTTGAAGATGATATTGAGAGCGGCATTGAGATCGGTGTTGGGGTCGGAAAGGGTAATGTTCTGGCCGAGGACCGTCTCCGTTCCGGTGGAGTGATGGCTGGGGTAACTCTGCATGGGCAGCAGTTCTTCGCCAAACCCCGGGCCTACATAAATGCAGCAGCTAGACCAGGCGGTGTCAGTAGTGTTGCCGGGTACGTTCCAACTAAATCCGGTAAAGACCGCCGCCAAGCCCATGACGTCGGTATTTGAATACGTAGGGATGGGCTGCAAGTTAGTATCCAGCTTCTGCGAGCCGTCGTCGTTAAGCTGCCAGAGGCCAATGGTAAATAACTGCATGATCTCTCGTGCGTAATTCTCGTCGGGATCGGTGGTCGCGTTCCCCTTATCATTGCCTAGCATGTTAAGGAACTGGCCCATCATCGGACTCAGCGTCACATCCTGCAAAATCGTGTGGAAGTTCGAGAATACGCCGTGCTCGATATTGTCGTTGTTTAGCGTTTCGGCGCCCAGCATGTCGTAGTAACTGGCTTCGCCGCGCGGCATGTCCTGGATATTGGTGGAGTTGTTGCTCGATATCACGAACAACTGCGTCAATGCGTACTTGACTCTCTCTCGTAACTCGTCATTGCCCGTCAGCGCCTGTTGCCAGAATTGGGCCTGGACAAGATTTTCGTTCTGGTTGTTCTGCACAAACAGCGCTGCGTTGCAAGTAACGTCGCCGGCGGCGCAGGGCGAGTTATCCACAATCAGCGCCTCTTCGACCGCAGGCTCCGCAGGCGTCTGGGGAGTATTGAACTGTTCGGTCAGCCACGCCTGATAGCCAATCGTGGAGAGATGACGGATATCGGCGTCGGTTGCACCGAAGGTGGCATGTTCGAGGAAGCGCGCCGCGTCAGCCGGTTGGACTACCTGATACGGCGGTTGGCTGGCACCGACGGTTACAATCAGGTCCTCGGATGCGGCAGGGCCGGGCGCTGGATTCAGAACCTGCAAGTCGATATTTCCCAATTCAGAGATATTAACGGGGGCGCTCAGGTGCCCGCCATCTATGAAGGTCGTTGTCACTCCTGCGCCATTTACCAGCACCGTCGCTCCGGATATAAAACTCGTCCCCGTGAGCGTCACGGTCGCCGGGGTCGAACTGGTCGCACTATATGACGAGGGAGTGACGGACTGAAGAATCGGGATGGGATTCATCACCGAGATGTTTTGCGCAATAGCGACCGTAGGATTGTCTTGGCTGACAACGGTGAGTTGGACGATGTTAGGATAACCGGATATCACTGTGCTTTGTGTTGGAACCACCGCCGGCGCGGTATATGTAATGAGACCGTTATTGATTGCCGCGGTTCCCCACTGCGCATTGCCGTTGGCAACGCCGTTCACGGCAAGCGTGACGCCGGTGTTATTGGTTCCGTTGACGGTGAGCCCCAATGTAATCGAATTCAAGACGCGCACGTCGGTGCCGCCGCTGGTATCCAGTTTCAGCACCACCTGACCGGGGCCAACTGTTACTGAAATCGGATTGGCGCTTGCCGATCCTGGATTGGGATTAGTGACCGTCAGCGGGAAGGTTCCGGGATTGGGGGCGGAAATTGTTGCCACCAATTGGGTGTTGGAAACGTAGGTGGTATCGAGAAGCGCGCCGTTCCAGCTAACCTGGGCGCCGTAAACAAACTGCGAGCCATTCACTTGAACAACTGTTGTTCCTTCGGTGAAGGACGACGGAGTGACTCCAGTGAGCACCGGAATCGGGTTCCACACTTGGAGAGATACTGACCCCGGGGTCGCCGTGGGGAACACGGTTGAAGTGGCTGTGATTGTCACCGTATACGGCGTGGGAACAACCGCGGGCGCAACATAAAGGCCAGTGGCGCTCACCGTGCCGAATACGTCATTGCCCCCTGGCACGCCATTCACGGAATAGATGAGTTGATCGCCTGGGCGAAGCTGCGTCGGGGTCAGTTGAAGTTGTTGATTCACCCGAATCGAGCTGCTGCTTGTGGAGATGCCGGCAGCGCCGCTTCCATTGCCTTGCAGGGCGATATTACAGCCGGTCGCAAGTGAAGCTGCAATCAGGCATACTGCCAAAGATAGAGCTGGACCGGGCAGAGATCGAAGTGCCGACGGCGCTTGCATAGTTGCTCCTCATACAAAAACCTCCGAGGCAAGAAATCAGTACAGCCAGGTGAGCGGCACAACTATAAGTAAGAGAATCTGGACTAGACTAATCCATAATCATTCGCGGGATCAACGTTACTTAGGTTTGACATCCAGGCATCGCGGTCGGGTAGTTGAGAAAGCCGCCGGGATCTTGTTGATTTCACCGGGATTCGCTCGCGAACGAAGATCAATGGCCTGAAACGCTGCAGACTCCCCGAGCCTCCTCAGACCCGGCTCGGCGGGAGGGCGCTTTATTCCGGTCGCGACGCAGGGATGACGCTCGATCTCCCCGACCACGATGGCGTAGTTGCTATCATTTGAGAAGCATCAAGAGACTCGATTATTCGCTGCAGTCAGGCTTTTGGCTCAGCGGCTCGAACCATTTCCACGAGCACTTTGCGTGCTTCGTCCGAGTCATGGACTTCTCGCAGGAAGTTGATGCGCGTCCCGTTCATGCCGTCGTTGGTCTTCAGTCGAAGATGGAATCCAAGCCGGTCGACCGCCGTCATTGTGGCCTCAGTTGCGTCGAAGCCGGCATAAACTTTAGCCAGCAGGATCATGGCGGGAACATGATCTGAGTTCATGTGTCCAAGAATCTTGAGAGCCGCGTCGGCGAGTGAATCAATCTTTGCGGACCGGTAATCCTCCGCAGTTACCCAACCCATAACCCCGAAGCCGCCGACATAGTAGATGTCGAGAGGCTGCAGGCGATAGAAGCCAAAATCCTTAAAATCCACCCATGAACGGCTGTTCTCATAGCGCGACAAGTAGCGTTGACGAGCCTCGCCAACTTCATCCTCCGGTACAGGAAGCACATCACCAACAAGCGTTGCCCGCGCGGTGCCGAGCGGATCGCCGTCGGACGCTTGCGCCACAAAGAGACTTGCCCGGTGGTCAGCTTGAATATTCTGGGTGTGCATGGCCATATTGCTGATCAGAAAGATAGGTCGTCCAGTCTCGTCGATCGCATAAGGCATGAGAGAACCGAATGGATATGCTGGCCGCTTGCGGGAGACAGTCGAGAGCGTCGCAATCGTGCTGAGGGAAACGAGGGTGCGGACGCGCTCCGCATAGGTCGGCTCCGGGAGTTGGGCTGCACTAGCATCTGTGTATGCGTGCTTGCGGGACGGATTCATCTCTGCGGTAGACATTTTTCCTCGGCTCCCTCAGGCCATGGTACGTCGATTCTGGCGCTCGAAATAATTAACAGACCAAACGGGACGATAGGCTCGGCCCAACTCAATAACATTGCCCAGTAGTTTACGTCCCGCAAAAAGTCTGCAGGACACGCTCCTCAGGACGGGCGGGCGCCGAGAACCTCTCAAACTCCGGCCGCTCGTCATATGGCCGCGAGACAACGGCGAGCAGATCCTCGAAGGGCTGGAAATCTTGGCGCAAGTTCGCGGCATCGAGCGCCGCTTCCACAAGATGGTTGCGGGGTATGAACGCCGGATTTATTCTGCGCATGGCTGCGGCGCGCGCCTGCCCATCGGCGGACTCTTGTTCGAGACGACGGCGCCATTGAGCTGTCCAGCCGTCATATGCGACGGGGTCGGCAAAGAGCGCGCGAACTCCCGCGTCGCCCTCCGGTCCGGTGGCGGCATCGCACAATCTCCTGAACGTCAGTGTGAAGTCCGCGTGGTTGGCGGCCATGCACTGGAGCAAATTTTGGGCCAGAGCCACATCGCCTTCGCGCTCTAGAAGGAGCCCAAGTTTGCGACGCAGTCCCGCACTGTGGGCATCCTCAAACTGAGGCTCGAAGGCCGAGAGGGCTTCGTTTGCTGCAACCAACCCTGCTTCTTCGCTGCCAGATTCTTGCGCAAGAACCGGCAGCGATGATTCGGCCAGCCGCGCCAGGTTCCACAGCGCTACACGAGGCTGGTTGCCAAAGGCATAGCGGCCAGCGTGGTCAATTGAGCTGTAAACCTTGGCCGGATCGTATTCCTCAAGGAAGGCGCAGGGACCGTAATCGATGGTCTCGCCAGAGATGGATGTGTTGTCAGTGTTCATGACGCCATGAATGAAACCGAGCAGCATCCATTGCGCGATCAGCCGCGCCTGTCGTGCGATTACGCCCTCCAGCAACGCCCGGTACGGCGCTTTCGCTTGCGCGGCCTCAGGATAATGCCGGGCGATCGCATAGTCGGCAAGCATACGCAAGCCCTCCACGTCGCCCCTTGCCGCGAAGTATTGGAAGGTACCCACACGCAGGTGGCTTGCCGCTATCCGCGTCAGCACAGCTCCGGGCAAGACGGTGTCCCGTAGCACGCGTTCGCCTGTGGTCACAGCGGCCAGGGCCCGCGTGGTGGGTACGCCCAGCGCCGCCATGGCCTCGCTGACAATGTACTCTCGCAACACTGGACCAAGTGCAGCCCTGCCGTCGCCGCCGCGTGAGAAGGGGGTTCGGCCAGAACCCTTGAGCTGGACGTCGTAGCGCTGGCCGTCTCGCGATAACAACTCGCCGAGAAGGTTGGCGCGCCCGTCGCCGAGTTGAGGTACAAAGTACCCGAACTGATGCCCGGCATAGGCCAGCGCGATCGGCTCTGCACCGTCGGCCACCCGGTTGCCGGCGAGAACTGCAACACCTTGTTCGCTCGTGAGCGCATCCGCATCGAGTCGCAGTTCCCGGGCCAGTTCCACATTGACTTTCACGATGCGCGGCGCCGCGACCGGTGTTGGGTCCAAACGTGCGTAGAAGTGCTCCGGAAGCCGCGCATATGTGTTATCGAATGCGAAACACACCTGCTGCCCGATAAGGGCGGGGACGAGCGGCGGACCGCTGAGGGGAATGTTCGGAGAATCCATCGTCTATTAGATGTGAGTGTACTGTTTCGGTCGCGATCTCGTTGCGAGCCGCCAATGGCCGCCAAGGAACCGTACCTGTGCGGAACGCGAGATGCTGGAATTCCGGGCCCCATCCCTGTTTCCGGCGCACACGTCGCGAAACGTTGGCACAGCTTCCGGCAAGTGTTCAAAACCCGATCGCAGTCAGCATCAACCTCTCTCGAATAGAATCCAACCTGTTATGGCTGATCTCTCTCGCGCCGATGCTCTGAATCGCCAATTCGGGATCCCTGGACTTGCACGGCTGATTTCTGGAAACGGCGGACTATCCAAGCTCGTGGTCAACGCCAAGTCGGCTTCGGCCGAGATTTACTTGCACGGCGCCCAGGTCACTTCCTGGCAGCCGGTTGGTGCCGAAGAAGTCATTTTTCTCAGCGGGCACTCGCATTGGGAGGACGGCCACGCGATTCGCGGAGGAATTCCGGTCAGCTTCCCCTGGTTTCGGGCCAAAGCGGACGATCCCAAGGCGCCGGCTCATGGATTTGTACGCACGCGCGAGTGGCAACTCGATTCCGTGATTGCAAAAGAAGACGGATCTGTGATCGCGGTCTTTTCAACCGAAGGCGATGCTTCTACGCGCCGCTGGTGGCCGCACGAGTTTCGACTCGCACTCCGGATCACAATTGGCAGCACTCTTGGTCTCGAATTGACTGCGACAAACAAAGGATCGGCACCTTTTTCGTTTGAAGAGGCACTGCATACCTATTTCCGGGTGGGCCAGGCCGCGAGTGTACGCGTGCGGGGCCTTAACGGCGTCAGCTACCTCGACAACGTCGATCAGAATCGCGAAAAGACTCAGTCCGGCGACTTAGTTTTGACTGGCACGACCGACAATGCCTACCTCAGTATCCAGAGCGCTGCGGAGTTGGTCGATCCGGTTCTTTGCCGCACCGTCCGCACGGAGAAAGGGAATTCTCGAACGACGGTTGTCTGGAACCCTTGGCAGCGCGGAGCGGCATCGCTGTCGGATCTTGGAGAGGATGAATGGCAGCAGATGACTTGTGTCGAAGCCAGTAACATCCTTAGTTGCGCGGTACAACTGGGACCCGGGGAAGACCACACCATGCGCGCCAACCTCTGCGTGGCGCCGGAATAGAAAGCGGCTTAGAGATTGAATTTAGACCCGCTGTTGGGGAATACGGGTTCTGCGTTCGGAATTTGGCCGTACCTCGGCGATTTTATGTAGATTGAGCTGACGTTTGGTAACGAAGCTCCTGCGCCGCGTAATGTGCGCCGCTCTCAGTTCCGCCGCGTGAACGGTGAAGTAATCACTCTTTAGAATCTGGCGCCAGCAGGAGGATTTTACCAATGCCACCTTTCTTCCCTAGCACATGTGCTTCAGCCGCATCACGCAACGGCATCCGGCGGCCAATAGGAAGCACGAACTTGCCATCGCGCACGTCATCGGCAAACTCGCGCACTTTGGATGGATCAGGCTGAGCACGCACACGCGTAATCTTCACTGTCGGATTCTTAGCCGCCGCACTTTCCGGCAACACTGCGGTGTAGCCAAAGGATCCGCCCTGCTTTACCTTCGCGATCAGCTCCGCTGCAACGTCACCGCCAACGGTGTCCGCAATTGCATCCACTAAGCGCAAATTCTCAATCGCTTTATCGTCATCAATCGCGAGCACGTCAGAAACCCCGAGGGAGCGGGCGGTCTCCAATTCTTTCCCGCGAACACCTGCAATCACCTGCGCGCCTATCTTCTTGGCCGCATGCACCGCCGCGCGCCCAACACTGCCCAGCGCTCCAGTTATCAGAACCACCTGTCCCTTTTTCACGTTTGTCGCAAGGCGCACCAGCTGGTCACCTGTGAGCGAAATCAGCGGGATCGCGGCCGCCTCCGCCAAGTCCACGCCATCCGGCAGATGGGTCACGTCCGAATCGTCCACTGCAACCAACTTGGCATAGGTCGCGTTCGATAGTGCGAGAACGCGGTCGCCGGCCTTGAAGTGCTTCACATTGGCGCCCACCTCCTGCACGATGCCACTCACATCCCGGCCCAGAATTGCCGGAAACGACAGCGGAAAATTCTTCCGCATCATCCCTGAACGCAGTTTCCAGTCGATCGGATTAACACTCGCAGCGGCTGCCGCGATCAGTACGGTATTTCCGCTAATCTGCGGTTCGGGAACGTTGTCTTCAAATTTCAGCTTCTCAGGACTGCCGTACTCATGCAGCACCACTGCCTTCATCGCGTACCTCCCAGAGCTCAAGGCATATACAGCCTTAAAATCAGATGCACAGGAGCCGGCTCGCGTTTCAATTGGATAACTTCCGGCTAGCCCATGACTCGCCCGTAGCCCGGGAATTTGCTCCCTACGTAGAGCCTCAACTAGTGGGGATCTTCATAACGTCTGGGTTTGGCTTCGTAAACTATTCAGCGGGCTCTATCACCTAATACCAAGTGTTTTCGTTCCCAGGGTCAAAGCGGCTTAAGCGCGCGGAGCAATCGGAGGCCCCCTGCGCAATCAACTTGGGGACGTCTTTGCCGAAATCCAGAAGCCCCACCGTAAAATCGGCCGAAGGGCGCACAACACACAAACGAATCGGGCCCTGGCCCGACTGGCTGCGGATCTTGTTGCGCCACTTGACGGTCGTGATCTGAGAAAGAAGACTCGCCGAAAGCCACGTGGTTAGTACGGTGGTTGCGATCGAAGGCAGTGCTTTGGTCTCTCCCAGGGACTCCGGATCAGGAATGAGGACGAAGATGTCAAGAGGGGCTTTCGCGTTCGAGTTGGGATCGAGAATCGCGTCCATGATCTGTATGGCGGGACTAATGGGCTGATTGAGGAGAACGCCACCGTCGAAGTAGCTTTGAAAGGAAGGAAAGAGAAGTGGAAGCGCCGTGGTTCCCATCAGCGCCTGGCGCAGGATCACGTAGCTCGTAACCGGCTTCCACTCCGGTGGTTGCTCCTTGGGCAAAGTGGTCTGCTGAAACCTGGCCGGGAGAGCGGTTCCCGGAGGAGTCTTGTAGAACATCTCCTTAGATTTAGTGGTGAGATTGGTAAGTGAAATGGCGAACCAAATCGGCGAGCCAAGGAATGCGGCTTCATAACCATTGAAGATGGCACCGAGCGACTTTTCGAGCGGCCGGGTATCGAGGACGCTTCCTTTGGAGGCCGCGTAATCCATCAGCGGCTTGAGAGAGCGAGAAAGTCCACAGCGAGTGAGCGCCCAGCCAACCGCCTTCACGGTCACGCAGGGAATGTACACATCGGCGTTCTTGAGGTTTGTCCAGAGCCCTTGGATCTGGACGACGGACATACCGGCGCAGATGGCCGCTGCATTGAGCGCGCCTGCCGAAGCTCCGGTGACACAGACGGGAAGTTCGCCGCCGTGGTGGGCGAGAAGCTGCTCGTAGCAGCCGACCTCCCAGGAACCGAGGGCGCCGCCGCCCGAAAAGACCACCGCATAAGGCATAACGGCCCCCCTGTCTATGCGTGCTCGCTATCAACGAGTAGAATCGCCTCAATCCGCCGGCGCGATCCCTCGAGTTCATCGATGAGTCGTACAACCTCCTCCTCAAAGGCGGGAACGCGGTTCGAGCGGAAAATGAGGGCAAGCGAAGTGGAAGTTTGTTCGATGCCGCGAAGCACTTCTTTGCAGGGCTCGTCAGGGCCCGAACCTTGATCGATAAGGGGGACCAGTTGTCCGCTCAAAAGCGTGCTCTGGTCATAGTCCTTTTCGGTCAGGCACTGGATCACCTGGGCGATACCATGTTCGAGATCGCGTAACCTTTGCTTGCAGTCTTCAGAGAGCTCGCTGTTCCCCATGCCCTGCAACATAGCATTGTTTCGCGCCGATAGCTAGATATTGTCCATCCAGATTTTAAATCAGCAGCGAGTCCGCAGATTCGAAAACGGTTCATCTATGCCCGAATGTAATTGATCCGCGCCAGTCGGCCAGTGTCCGCAAATTGCGGACCGCACAAGTCCGGATTCCAAATCTGCCACACGGCAATGGTTCCGCGGAGAAATTGCGTGAGCCTGGTTTTCAGCTGCGCTTCTGTCAGGCTGAACACAGGCAGAAAAACAAATTCAAGGTAGGCTCCTCCGTGCCATATCGGAGTCACGGGGGGTGGGTCGTCCTTCCGGCAAGGTGAAACCTTGCGGAATTGTCGTATCGCCACTGGCCTGTTCCGCCTCTTTGCTGACTGTAAATCTCCACACAAAGTCCTGCTTGGTACAGTTCCCACTGGAGTCGCAGACTCCGGCTTTGAGGCGCGCTGTATAAGTTTCCCCTGCCTTGAGAATCACCTGATTGGGAAAAAGCCCCCAGGCGCCGGCGCCGACCTGATCAACCCAAGCTGGAACGGCCGCACCAGATGAATCGGTCAAAGTGAAATTGCGTGTGTCAACATCAGTAACGGGCTTGGAAAAAAACACTTTCACAACAGCGTTTTGATATACGCGAGTTGCGCCGGCAGCCGGATATAAAGCTGTTTGCAGGGAACGGTGATCGGCGGGCATACCCTCGACCGTTATGATCCAATTGCGCACGACCATGGGGACGGGGGGAGCTCCCTCAACCACCGGAGGCTCCGTGGACGGGGTGCGTCCATCGCATCTTCCGCCCAGAACACAAGGCTCGAGTACGAAGTTGTTATTGGTGTCCGCCAGATTGCCGAGAAACTTGAGCGCAACAATGGCCTCGAGCGATTGATAGTAAACCGCAGTGGTCACCGCGATTGGTCCCTGCGTTCCGCGCGGGATGACTACCGAGTATCGGTCAATCTTCTTCTCGTATTCGGGCCGCCCGCGCGGCTTGAACCGAGTGTCTCGGAGGAAGGAGTCATCAAACAAATCGTCATTACCGTTTTTATCCATGAACACAGGTAAAGCGGTAGGGTTCGAAGTATCGATCACCCGGCCATTTTTATCAACCGGCAGGCCATCCTTGCTTGTCTGGAGATTGAGTGCTGTCGCATACGGCAAATCGAGCGTGGGGCATCCGTCCCCCAGCGAGGCGATTGCTTTGAACTGCATTGCGTACGGATCGGCCGAACCGGCTGGGATCTTCCAATTACAGCCGGGGAAGTTGGGGTCGGTCATCTCTTCGGAGGTTAGGTTGCCTACGCCGATCGACGTCCGGTTCCAGAACTTGTCGTAAATGGGAAGCTCATTGCCAGTCGCTAGATCGTAGGCATGAATCGCAAGCCAGGCTGTGCGACCCTCCGGGAAGCCGGTGGGAAAATTGTGACCGCTTCCGGTATTGGCAATGGTAATCGAAAGAGGAGCCTCATTTCCTGCCTTTGCTTCAGCCGGACCGTGCAAATCCATGCTGAGCACGTGGCGCAGACGATCCCAGGCAAGACGAGCCTGCTGTGCGTAGGCGCCGCGTCTTTCCAAATGAGTGTAGAAGGCCCGGGAGTAAACGCTGTGGTGGTCGGCGGAAGAAAAGCTGAAAGTAGAGAGCTCAGGATAAGGCGAGACAGCGCCGTGTTCATCGACATCCTTGCCAATGAGCCCGGTTACATAGGCGTTGCCTCCCACAAAGTGGTGAGTGAAGAACGGATGCGGCGAGCCACCTTCGTTGGCGACGTGATCCTCGGGTGGCGGCAGCGGTTTTCCGTCGCGGTACAGAGTCTGGGCGGTTCCCGGCTGGCCGTAGTCCTGCTGCATATGGCAGCTCTGGCAGTCGCGCTTGTAGCGGGGATCGAAGTTCTTATTGCCGGGCCGGTCGGCGTAGGCGCTGTTGGCCCATTCTGTATACGTGCGCTCGATCGGGAACCCTCCAACCCACTTGCCGATTGGGTTCTTGATGGGCAGAGCGCTTGTCACGTCGTGGCAGGCGGCGCACATCTCTGCGCGGATAAACATCGCCTGGTGATATCCTTTATGCTTGGCGGGATCGATCTGCTGGTAGTCGATGGTCTGGCCAAAGATTCCGCTGGTATAGTGGTCAACCGGATCGGCGGGTTTGTTCGCAGCCAGGGGACCGAATCTCTCCGGGTAGACGATTGCATGGGGCGAAAGCCGATACGCACCTGCGCCAATACTGTATCCCAGATTCTGTTTGTCTTTGTCGGGAACGTTGAAGATGTCTGGCGGCTTGCCCGCCGCGGCCAGCAGGTCGGCGCGCGACTGTGTGCTGGGGGCTGGTGTATAGGCGCTCTGGCTGCGCTCATAGTTATGGTACGGAGTGTCGCGGGTTTCAGCATAAGTGTGGCAGACCGCGCAGATGATGCCGCTTTTGCCCGAGTTAGTGTTGCGGAACTGCGACTCCAGCGTGGCGAATGCAATGCCGGTTCCGTTGTCGGAGGTAGGGAAGAAGTTGGGGTCGCCCGGCGCCGACTCCAGATGATGTGCGTCGTAGGTTATGTTCTTGAAAGGGATGTTATCGGTGTAATCCGTAGGCATGTGGCATCGAGAGCAGAAGAAGTCCAGCAGAGATCCCGGTCTAGAAACCGTATAATTTTGCGTGCCGATATTGAATGTGGAAGAACACTCTCCCTTGTCGGCAAACGGGTTGTGCGTCGCCTTGGGCGTGCCATCCGGAGGTTGCGGCGTGTCGCACTCCCCATTCGCCGATGTCGCGCGTGACAGCAGCAGGAATGCAGCCCTCCAGGCTGGATCGCGCCAGGAATTGGACATCATTGAGCCGTTCCATTCGTCGAATATTTTCTGATGGCAGGTCTGGCACTGTCCAGGGCTGTCCTCGGCCTCCCAATGGTTGTGGTATGGAGGCGGAAACACCTGAGCTTCCGCGACGACGTAGGGAGCGGCTTCCGGAAGCCGATTCGGAATGTCGTTCAAATCGTGCTGACTGGGCTGGCGAAAGGCGAACGCTGTGATAGCGGCGACAGACGCCAGAAACACCGTAAGTTTCAAACCCATTCCACTTCCATTTCCGTTCATCATAACTTCGCTCCAAATGGCCGATGGATCATCTCGTGATCGAGCGCCAATGCCTCGTAGTTCAGGATTGGGTCGTTCAATGGAACCATGGGAGCCCGCGCCAAAGCGTTCACAAACAGGAGAAACAGCAAAGCGAAGTAACCTGCGGCGATAACAATCTCCGGCAACCCCAAACTAGGCGTGTTTCGGAACGTGGGCATAATTAATAGATAGAGGTCTAGCCAATGTCCTAGCAGAAGAAGGATGCTCATCGCGACGAGAATCTTCGGGGAGCGTTTGCGGCTCTCCGATAACAGCACAACGAAGGGAATCACCCAGTTCACGATCAAATTCAGAGCGAAGAGATAGAGCCACGGCCCATTTGTTCGAGGTATGTAGTGAGTGATCTCTTCGGGGATGTTTCCATACCAGATCAGCAGGTATTGGCATGTCCAGATGTAGGCCCAGAAGGTGCAAAACGCGAACAGCATCTTGCCTAAGTCGTGAAGCTGGTCTTCGAACATGCCGCTACCCTGCGACATGGATTGTCTAAGCAGGACCGTCGCCAGGGTTATAGCCGCAATCCCCTGCACGAATGTTCCTGCAAAAACGTAAACGGCAAACATGGTGCTGAACCACTCCGGTTCGAGGCTAATGATCCAGTCGAAAGACATCAGTGTGAAGGTCACTGCGAAAACGGGAATAAACAGGATTGCGTAGCGGGTGATGCGGCGGTGCAGGATGAGGCTCATCTCTGGTCTATTGTCCTGATCGAGCGAAGCACGGCGCATGAGCAGGGCAAATGCGGTCCACAATACCAGCGCCGTAACTGTGCGTGCGATCAGCCACCGCATCTGCAGGTACTGAATCTTTCCTGCAAACGTGGGCGAGCGATCGAATGCGCCTGTGTGAGCCCAGGGAAAGATGGTATGTCGCCCCACGAAGAGCGCCAACGTGAGCAGCGCGACCACGGGCAACATAAGCATTAGAGCTTCCGGAATTCTGCGCAGACTCGCCGACCACCTTGCTTCAGTGGCGCGCTGGGTAGCGAGAA
The DNA here is from genome assembly GCA_049521075.1 of Occallatibacter sp. GTDB lineage: Bacteria > Acidobacteriota > Terriglobia > Terriglobales > Acidobacteriaceae > Telmatobacter. The sequence continues at coordinate 42,172 of JBEKPD010000065.1, read as the reverse complement.
AGAATACGGCCGAGACCGCCAGCGAGGTGACATAAAAGCCGTTCAATAACAAAGAGGGCCACACCCCCCGCGGGTCTATGCGTAACTCATAAAGGGTTGCTAAGGCTCCAATCGCAACCAGACCCGTGGCCGATAGCTTGCTGCGTGCTGAGATTGCAAACGAAATATCCTCGCTCATGGAGTTCCTTTCGCCAGAGCGGGCTGAGGTTCGTCGCCGCGCTTCTGCAGGGTCGTGTAGACATACGTGACGATCTTCCACCGCTCGTCCGCGCTCAATTGCGCCGCATACGACGGCATCTTGCCGCTGCCCAGTGTGATGACGTGGAAGATGCGGCCGGGAGCAAACTGCATCAGGCGATCGGAGTGGTAAGAAGGTGGTGGAGGAATCTTCGACGAAATAGGGCCGTCGCCTTTGCCCTGTGTTCCGTGACATACGGCGCAATAGGTTTCAAAGAGGGCCTTGCCCTCTTCAAGATTCCTGGCCGTTGGTTGGTAAGGATCCTTTAGCTCCAGGCCAGCGCGCTCCGCTTCCTGCTCACCGGGTCCATAGTGAAATGGATGATATCCGCGCGCGATGGTGCCAGCGACCGGATGCTGCAGGGTCAAACCGTCGCGAGTCACAAAATTGGCAGCAAATGCCTTGTAGGCCGGGTCGCGCGCCATATCCGGCATGTACTCGTATGCACGCCGACCAGAGGAGCCGCAACCTGCTAGGGCAAGCACAGTTGCCACGAATACCAGGGCCATGGACCGGCGCATCATAGTTGAGTCTCGATTTCGTGAACATCGCAGGCGCCGCTGTTCCGTAACAGCCTCGACACCATAGCCGGATCAAAGTGTTCAGTACGGCGGCGAAGCACGATTGCGAATATGTCATCGGTGAGGCTCGGCACAGGCAAGCGGACTTTCTTGCCGGGGAAAAGCCGGGCGCGAAACAGCAACGCGGCTACGGTGGACAAGCCACCGATCAGCACCGTTAGTTCGAAGCAGATCGGGATGAAAGCGAGCGTCGAATTATCTGGCTTGCCGCCGACGTTCAGGGGCCAATCCAGAACCGTGGTATACGACAGAAATGAGAAGGCCAACGTCAATCCCAGCAGACCAGCGAAGAATGTAACCCAGGGTAGACGCGTTCTGCGCAGGCCCATCGCGCGATCCAGGTGATGGACTGGGTAAGGAGTATAGACATCGTAAATCGGAAAGCTGTGATCCCGAAGTGTGCGGACGGCCGCAAGCAGTCTGTCAGGATCGGAGAAGGTCGCTACGACAAATTGGCTAGGCATTCATGGCTACCTCGCTGTCTTTTTGCGGTGGATCGTGCTTTGTCATCTCGATGATCTTGGCGATATGAGCGCTGCTCGCGGTTACGTCCTTGATCTCCCACATGGCAATCATGGGCAGAGAACGAATGAAGAGAAGGAACAAAGTGAAGAAGAGACCGAAGCTGCCTATCAGAATGCCAATGTCATAACGTGTGGGATAAAACATTCCCCAACCTGAAGGCAGAAACGCCCGGTGCAACCCCACTACGATGATGACAAAGCGTTCGAACCACATTCCGATGTTCACCAGGATGGAAACGATGAAGAGCATCGCCACGCTGTTGCGTGCCTTCTTGAACCAGAGAAAGTGCGGCGTGATGACATTGCACAGCACCATCAGATAGAAGCACCAGGCATAAGGCCCCGTGGCGCGATTGATGAAGTGATAGCGCTCGTAGATATTCCCGCCGTACCAGGCGCTGAAGAATTCCGTGGCGTAGGCATAGCTCACAATCATCCCGGTGAGCATGGTCACCTTAGCCATCTTGTCCAAATGTCGCATAGTGATGTACCGCTGCAGGTGCATGGTGTGGCGGGTAATGATCAGCAATGTCAGGACCATGCCAAAACCTGAATAGACCGCGCCGGCGACGAAGTAGGGAGGAAAGATAGTCGTATGCCAGCCAGGTACCAGTGAAGTGGCAAAGTCCATGCTCACGATGGAATGCACGGAGAGCACCAGCGGTGTCGCCAATCCTGCAAGAATCAGGCTGACCATCTCATAGCGGGCCCAGGTGCGGAAAGATCCGTTCCAACCCATGCTCAGAAACCCGAAGATCTGTTTCTTGACTCGTCCTGTCGCGCGATCGCGTAGCGTGGCCAAGTCTGGAACCAGACCCAGGAACCAGAACACCAGAGAGATAGTGAAGTACGTGCTCACGGCAAACACGTCCCAAACCAGAGGAGAGCGGAAGTTAACCCACAGCGGCCCCCGCTGGTTAGGAAAGTAAGGGAAGATAAAAAATGCATCCCATGGACGGCCCAGATGAATGAGCGGAAACACCCCCGCGCACATCACCGCCATGATCGTCATGGCTTCCGCCGAACGGTTAATGGAAGTACGCCATTGTTGCCGGAAAAGAAGCAGAATGGCCGAGATCAATGTGCCCGCGTGTCCGATACCGATCCAGAAAACGAAGTTGGTGATGGCAAACGCCCAGCCCACGCTGTTATTGATTCCCCAAATCCCGACACCCTTGGCGAAGAGGTAAGTGATGACGGCGGCGAACTCGATCAGCGCGGCAAACGCAAATGCGAAACAGATCCACCATCCCCTTCCGGGCCGTGCTTCCATTGGCCGGGAGATATCGTCGGTTATCTGCTGGAGAGATATCCCTTCGTCGATCCATCGCGTAGGCGGAAGCAGTTGCGGGCCAACTTCTGCGTATGCCGCGACCGTGGCACTCATATTGTTCTCTCCTTAAGCGGTATTAAGTGGATTGCGAACTTTCTTCAGGTACCCCACGTTGGGCCGTACTCCAAGTTCTTCCAGTACGTGATAGTTCCGCCGGCTGCCGCGCAGTTGCGAGACTCGGCTGTTAGTATCCTTTAGATCGCCGAAAACAATCGCTTGCGTAGGACAAGCCTGTTGGCATGCGGTTTGAATATCGCCGTCGGCTAAGTCGCGTCTTCCCTGCAGGGCAATGTTCTTCGCCAGTTGGATGCGCTGCACGCACATGCTGCACTTTTCCATCACGCCGCGCGAGCGCACCACCACGTCCGGATTCAGTACCATGCGTCCCAGCGGGCTCGCCATATTGAAATCGAAATCCGGATTGTCTGTGTAGTTGTACCAATTGAAGCGCCGGACTTTGTAAGGACAGTTATTGGCGCAATACCGAGTTCCGATGCAACGGTTGTAGACCTGCTGATTCAACCCGTCGGAGCTGGTGGTTGTGGCCAGCACCGGGCACACCGTTTCGCAGGGAGCATTTTGGCAGTGCTGGCACAGCATGGGCTGATGCACGCTCTGCGGATCGCTCTCGGAGCCACTGTAGTAGCTGTCGATGCGGATCCAATGCATGATACGGGTACGCTTCACCTGGTCCTTGCCTACAACGGGGATGTTGTTTTCAGCCTGGCACGCAATCACGCAGGCGGAACAGCCGGTACAAGCGTTCATGTCGATCGCCAATCCCCAGGAGTGTTCGCCGTGGAGTCGGTCGGCCCAGAGTGTAGGCAAGGCTTCTGAAGACTTAACTTCGTAAGCGGGTTGACTTAGCTCTTCCAGCGTGGTCTCAAGAACGATCGGACGGCCTTCCATGGAGAATTGGCTTTGCGTGCCTGCAATCTCTTCGCGGCGCCCGGTCTTCTCGATGCGCACGTTCGTCGCCGAGTACTGGCGCGTCCCGTTGACAGTCAATGCCAGTGGAAATACATTCACGCCAACGTTCTGTCCAACTTTACCCACCTGCCTGCGCCCATAACCCATGGCCACCGAAATGGTGCGAGGTTCCTGCCCCGGTTGAATGAAGACGGGCGCATCAATGCTGCCATGATCGGCCGTCAACTTGACGACATCGCCTTCCGACAGCCCCAGTTGTTGCGCCAGTTGCGGGCTGATCGCTGCGTAATTTCCCCAAGTCACTTTACTAATTGGATCGGGGAGTTCCTGGAGCCACGGATTGTTCGCATGACGCCCGTCGCGGGCGCGCACACTCTCGTAGAAGTGCAACTCATAGCGTTCTTCTGTGCGGGATTTCTGCGCATTCACGATGCTTTCAGCAGCAGCCTTCCAATTGCCGAGATGCGCTGGAACAACGCTGGGTCCTGTCGCGGGTAACACCACCACGCCGTCTTGCAGCGAGCGCTCCCAGAATGCGGTTGCATCCTGCAACTCCTTCTGCCTGGGGAACAGACTCTTGGTCCAGAACGCGCGCAGGTAGCTGTAGTAACTTGTATCGGGTTGGCCCGACCAAACGAGCAGACTTTCTTGGGTCGCGCGCGTGTCAAACAAGGGAGCGATCAACGGCTGCGCGAGGCTGAAATGGGAATCCACAGGTTCAGCGTCGCCCCAGGCTTCCAGAAAATGGTGGTCAGGACAAATCGCATCGGCGTGAGAGCTGGTTTCATCGGGCCGGTCGGAGAACGAAACGGAGAGCGCAACTTTTTCCATCCCGCTCAGAAAGCGCGCGCCATTGCCATAGTCGTACGCAGGATTCACGTTGTAGAGCAGGAGTGAGTGCACATCGCCTCGATTCATCTCCTCGATCAGGGCTGCCATGGCCGTGTCGTCGCCGCCACGCTGTGCCGATGGGCGATCCAGGTCAATGGTCTTGCCGATGTTGCCAAGTAGAGCGTTTAGAGCATTGATTACGATCTGCATTGAAACATCGTTGCGTCCGCTGACCACCAGGGATTCTCCACGATGTTTCCAGAGTTCCTCCGCAATCGCATCGAGTTTCTTGGCATCCACGGGATCGGGACCATCGAGGACGCTGGCCGTGCCGCTTTCGCGGGCGATGCGCCGCAGCAAAGCTACAGCCGCTACGCCAATCTCCGATGGCGCGATGGGGATGCGCACGTCGGCGTTACTTCCAGTCACGCTTAAGGTGGGTTCAAATTGAACGTGCAATGCGGGCGGCCCCTCAGGCTTGCGATTGCCGGCGTACTGGCGGGCGAACTCTACCGGAGAGAGCCAGGTTCCCAGGAAATCCGCATCGAACGCCACGATGACCCGCGCCTTGTCGAACGCGTAGTGTGGAATCACCACGCGGCCAAAGGACTCGCCATTGGCTTCGCGCAATGCGCTGTAAGAGACAGCGTCATAAACTACATGCTGGAACGTCGGGTAGTATCTCCCGAAGTCCGCGATGATCTGTTGCGTCGAGGGACTAGTCACGGTCTCGGAGAGAAGCACGATCTTTTCGTTCCCCTCGCGGGCCTGGTTCAGGGCTTCCAAGATCTGACGATCCACCTCCTGCCAGGTCGTGGCCTGGCCTTTCCACCTCGGTGCACGAAGCCGTTCGTCGTCGTAGAGCGAGAGCACGGTCGCCTGCCCCACGGCACAGGTTCCCTTGCCGAACAGGGCCGATTCGTTATTGCCCTCGATTTTGATTGGCCGGCCGTCACGCTGCTTCACCAGAAGGCTGCACGAAGATGAGCAACCACGACAGGTGGTGGCGTAAAAATTTGCGACTCCAGGGATAATGTCGTCGGCGCCGGACAGCAACGGTATGGCATGTTGCACCGGTCCACGGCATCCCGTCACGCCGACCGCAGCCAAGCTAAATCCCATCATGGCCAGAAAGTCGCGGCGGGTTGCGCTGGTTGCGAGGTCTGCGGAGTTGGCGGGAAGTCCGCCCGGAAACTCTCCGCTGAAACGCGGTCCGTCGTGCAATTCCTCCACGCTCTTCCAATAAGCAGGTTCGACACGTTGTCCGATCTGGACAAATTGACCCTTCGCGCTCTTGCAGGGCGGTTTGTTCTGGAGGTCCGGGTCCATATTCTCTCTTTCTCTTTTCGCTGTACTTGAGTTTTGTTTCCCGCGCTAATAGTGGCAACTTGAGCAATCCAGAGCGGCCGTCGGCTTCTGTTTCCGCGAAAGGCTCACCAACGAACGTTGGAAATCATTCGTCGCAATATTGGCGTGCTCGCGATGACATTGCAGGCACCATCCCATGGTGAGCGGTGAGTATTGCCTCACTTGCTCCATGCTTTCCACAGGTCCATGGCATCGCTGGCAGGCAACGCCCGAGAGGACATGCTGGCTGTGGTTGAAATAGACGAAGTCGGGAAGGTTATGGATCTTTATCCAGCGAATCGGTACCTGACGCTGCACATCCTCTTTTAGCTTTTCAATTTCCACCGTCTGTTTTTCTACGATGCTGTGGCAGTTCATGCAGACGCTTGCCGGAGGGATTCCCGCATGGCGGCTGGTGCGCGCCGCGTAGTGACAATAAAGACAAGGAATCTTGTTATCGCCGGCGTGAACCTTATGAGGGAATCGGATCGGTTGCTCGGGTGAATAGCCTTGGTTGAGTCCCATGCGCGAGAGCTCCCAGATTCCGCCTCCGCCCCCGAGGAGCAGCGCCAGAACAACCACGACTGTAAGTGACGTCTGCATGCGATTAATCCTCGTCCGGCCAGATCCAACTGCCTGGATTGTGATTGTTCGACCACTCCGCAAAAGCGCTACTTACCGCACGGAAGGGCTGAGCGATCAACACCACGCAGCCTTGCAACACGACGACAAGAAATATTGACAGCCGGGTAAGCGGAACCACCGCAATCGCCGCGAATGTGGCCAAGACATGAAGCCTCACAAGAGCCGGCAATTCTGTCGCAAGCTGGACCGCCGGTTGGCCTCGCAAAAGCGAGTCGATATACGGCCCCAGTGTTATCTCGCCCCAGGACGATCCCCAACGATAAAGGACTGCGACCAATACCCCCGAAACCAGGACGGTAAAGAATAAGCCCAGAAATAGCGCGTCAAAGGCCTCACTCATGCGGGACCGGCCGGACCTTTCAAGATGCCGCCAAATCATTACAGCGCTGCTGGCAACGGCCGCCAGTCCAGCAGCGAGAGCCAAGCCTTCCAGCAGGTAGAGCCCTGCTGTGCTGCTGTTCCAGGAAAGAACCGCGCGCGGAAACAGCAATCCCGCGACATGCCCCGCAATTAACACGAACACGCTGATCCGGAAGAGCCGCCCCCCGAAAATCGTCTTGGCGTCGGCCATCTCTGCGGCAAGAACAGAGGGTTGACGGGTCGCCACGAGGTAACGTACCAGGGTTCCCGCCACTAACAGGACAACTGCTATATATGGCCAAAGTACAAATAGGGAGCTATTTTTCATAGCTTCCTGACTTCCTGAGCTCTGGGTGTTTATCCGCGGCGTATGAAGTTTGCTTGTCTGATAAAGCTGACGCCCGGAGGAACGCCTTCAGTGCAAAGGACTCCCTCGCTGTTAGGTAACCTCCCTGGGTTGTCTGGATCTGAAAATTGAAGCATCTATGGCGCAGAAACAGAGTCAACTCCGGATCCTGGTAGCGGAGATAGACGACCGTCAGGTCCGGACCGAGGCTGCCACCGCGCAATCCGGTGCCACGCACGCTATGGCAGGTTACGCAGGCTTGCGCCCCATACTTGGTCTGTATCTCACCGTAAAACAGCTTACGGCCATTCTCGGTCTCTGCGGATGTCGCTATAGCTGCGTCGCGCTCGTCGACAGGCTTGATATCGGGACCGCCGATGGCAAGGTAGTCAAGGATGTCGTTGATCTGTTTCTCTGACAGATCCACCCAATCTGGCATGCGCTGCTGTTTGAACTGTGCGAAGAGGGCCGTCGCCGTTGGGTCTCCCGATTTGATTACTCCGGACGAACCATGAATGAACTTCAACAACCAATCACGCTTGCGTCGCTCAGTGACACCCTTCAAATCGGGTCCCACCTTGATTCCTTTGCCGTATGTATGACATGCCGTGCAGCGGCCGTTGAACGTCGCCGCGGCTTGTGGTGAGAAACTTGGCCCAGTGCCATAGTCGGCGTCATCGCTGATCCCGGCTTGTAGAACTTGCGATGGCTCCGCCAGCATGAGCAGGAGCGACAACGCACACAAGCCCGCACATACTCCCGCACCAGTTGCAACTATGCGCCTCATCCCAAAAGCCTCCTCTATCCCTTGTCGTTCTACTTACCGTCATCGACAGTTCGGCACATGCCATTTCCAGGTTGTTTGCTGTAAGAGCCACAAATGACCCAACGTTTTTCTAACCTGTAACTCGGTTATGTTCACCTTACTAGGGTGAATGTGCCGTCCTAACAGGCATGTGTGAATGGGGAGGCGCAAGGTGTATCCTCAGAATCCCAATCCGAAATGCATGGCAAAAGTCACCGGATCAGTGCTTGGACCACCGACCGGACGATTAAATCGCACTGGAAGATCCGCCTCCACGAAGTAGGCCTTAAACAAACTGCCTTTGGATTTTATTGGCCAACCTTTGTTTAACAGCGGAGTGAAACCATACTCAGGAGAATTAACTACGAATGCAGCGCGAATCCCGGGTGCGAAGCCGTGGCCAACGTTCCACAAGAACCCAGGATGAACCGTGAGCGATACGTCGCGTGGACTATCTTGTACCGACGAAATGAACTCAAGATCAAATGCCATCCGGCCTGTTCCCTTAACTGTGATTCCGGCCGGAAATCCTATGGAAAAATTGTCAGTCAGGTTAGTAGTTTGACCGCCAGCCCAAGTAACTAGCGGGAGGACGAAACCGATATGGCCCCCAACTGTTGTTTGAGCTTTCCCGGTCGTAGATAGCACAGTCACTGAAAGAACAATGACCAGAACCAGTCGGAGCATTTGACTTGAAATCACCCGCGCTCTGTAAGAACACACCGACGCCTTCATGGAGTTTCCTCCGATTAGAGATTTTTGCGATACACGTGCTCACGCTCTCCGCAAATGCAGAGAGAAGAGTAGTGCGTACGGGTTGCAGTGTGGCTTGCGTTAGGGGCGTGCTGAACGGTCAAGGTTTATTGGAATGTAGTGAGAACTTCTTAGACGGCAGTTTTGCAGCGGCCAAGAAGGGGGGAACTCAACATTCGGCAAAACCAAGCATGTCGTTTGGGTCGTGCTGATCGCAGATCGGGATCTTCCGTCGTGCAAACGGCCCGCAAGCGCCTCTCGGGAACGAGCAACACTTGCCCAAGCCTGCATTTCCAAGGAAAAAGACCGATCGAGGGGAAAATCAGTACGGTCTATCTTGATAGGCACCCACTAACGGGACAGCTAGGGTGGCGCGACATGGTAGCCGTTCGTAAGGATTCGTGTCCTGATCATTCAGGACATCTTCCTCTTCGCTCCGGTAGCTCGTGGTGACTGGACTAGACGCCAGTCTGGAACTCGAGATTACCCGAACATGTCTAGCTATCTTTTAGTAACCCGACATCATGACAGACGGTGACCATAGGGGCGATTGTGCCGTAACCGAAGTTTCTTGTCAAGCGGAAAAGTGGTTGCTCATGCGAACTGCTTCGACCGGGGGTAACAAAACTGACCAGAAATTCGCAGGAAGAAAGACGTAGGCGATAACAGGAGCGGACTATCATGCCGTAACAAATGGAGAGTAAAAAACGACAGTATTGGTGAATGAGGTCATATCAGAGAGAGCTTACCGCTCTCTCTTTTCCCCGTTTTAGGATCTGTAAGTTACAGTAAACACGATGCCAAGGTTACGATGACTGCCATCAATCCCGTGACTCTTTACCCGCTATTGCCCGATGGTGGAGGTGTGCGGCAGTGTTTACCGAGTAATTAAGGCTGGGCGGTGATCCGCCTGGAACTGTGCGGGCGCCCCAGAAAGCGCACGAGAAGCCGACAAAAAACTCTCAGCTCCGTCTATACTGTTGTCTCTTTCTGAATTGCGATGCAAACGATCGCCTCGTTGACCGAATATTCCAGGCTCTCAATGCGTGCGGGCCGCGTCACCCTGACCGCCTGTTTCGCGCCGTTCGTTTTTCTCGTTTGTTGCGCAGCGCAGCAAGCGCCCAGCACCTTTTCCGTCGGCGGCATTGTTAAAAGCAGTCTCACGCATCAGCCCGTTGCCCGCGCTCTCGTCGAATCTGCCTCGGACGCGGTCCTCACAGACAGCCAGGGCCGCTTCGAGCTGCACCTTCCCGAGGGTGGCGCTGACATAAGCGTGCGCCGCCCCGGCTACGAGGGCCAAGAAACCGGCCGCCCGCCCGCGCAGCTACGCGTAAACGTCAGCGCAAATACACAGCCGGTCACCATCTTTCTTACTCCGGTTGCCTCCATTACCGGGCATGTCACGCTCTCATCAGGAGACCAAGCGGCAGGCATAGAATTTATTCTCTTTCGCAAGCAAATTGAAGAAGGGCATGCCCACTGGATGCATGCCGGCCATACGATTACCGACAGTGTCGGCACCTTTCACTTTCCTGGGCTCGCCGCGCCAGCTGCGTATGTGCTGTGCACGCTTGGATCGGCGGATCGCAACGTTTCCTCCGATCCGGGCACGCCAGTCCCGGGCTATCCGGGCGCCTGCTATCCAGGAGGCGCCGCTCCATCATCTGCCATCGCCGCGCCGCTTACGCTCTCTCCCGGACAGCAGGCGCAACTCGAATTCTCCTTCACCCGCCAGCCCTTTTATCCGGTTTCAATCTCCGTTGCCGGCAGTAGCGCCAGCCGTCCGCCCTTGATGATGATCCTCGACCGCTCCGGCCTCCCAGCCAATGTCAGCAACCACTTCAACGATCGGAGCGGAAGCTGGGAATTCATTCTCCCTAATGGGAACTATTATGCAGAATCTCCTTTTTGGGGCGATGCGCCGGCCTATGGCCGCCTCGACTTCACGGTCGCCGGCGCGCCTGTTAGCGGCCTTACCCTTGTTCCCGCACCCGTCGTACCGATTCCCGTTGAAATCCGCGAAGAGTTCACAGCAAACCCGGCGCCTGTTTTTGGCGAAGCTAATGACTCCCCGCGCATTAGCGGCCCGAACGGCGACCAGCCGCCGGTGCAAATCAGCTTTGATCCGGTCGATCGGCCTCTCGATGGAGCGAGGGGCGTCAATATTCGCCGCAATCCCGGATCGATGGACACGTTTCTTATGGATCGACTTCAGCAGGGCGTCTATTTGCTCGACGTCCGAGCGTTCGGGCCCCAGACCTACGCTGCATCGATCACCAGCGGCAGCACGGATCTTCTCCGCGAGCCTCTGATCATCGGAGCTGGCAGCAGTGTACAGCCCATCCAGATCACCCTGCGCAACGACACGGGGTTTCTGCAGTGCACGACTAAAGCCGGCCTTGCATCGGTGCCTGATCAGGGCGCTGCCGGTGCATCGCCGATCCCGGTCTATGCCATCCCGACGGACTCGGGGCCGCATCGCATCTATTCTTCCTATGTGCAATCCATCAGCCTTCCAATGCCCCCACTTCCTTTGCCTCCGGGAAAATATCTGGTTCTGGCGTTTGAGAAGGAACGGGAGATCGACCTCGACGACGCCGACGCGATGACCCGGCTCGCTGCTCAGGGGCAAACCGTCACCATCCAGCCGAACGCAACGCTTGACCTGCAGGTAGACCCGATTCGCAACCGCGATGAGGAGACCGCACAATGAAACGCCCGTTTCTCGCCGCGCTCTTCTTCGCCGCGATTGGCGCCGCGGCCGCGCAGGCACAAGCTGGCAATCGCGTCATCTCCGGCGTCGTTAACGGTGCAAGCGGCCAGCCGCTCGAAGGTGCCGACGTCACGCTCGTCGAGAACGACCACTCCGGTCCTTCCGCTGAAACCGCAACCGACGCCCAGGGCCGATTCAGCTTTACGAGTCTTCCCGACGGGCGCTTCGACTTGATTGCCTCGCGCCGCGGTTATGTCACCTCAGCTTACGATCAGCACGGCGGAGTCTCCACCGCCATCGTCACTGGCGAGAACCTCGATACGACCGGACTTGTTCTTTCACTCGCCCCGCTGGCCTCCATATTCGGCACAGTCACTGAAGACTCTGGCGACCCCGTTCCCCGGGCGCAGCTTCACATTTTCCGCGAGGACCCGATGCGTCTCAACGCAAAGCAGCGCGCCAACTTTGCCAATGCCGACTTGATGGGCAACTTTGAAATCTCCCAGCTTACGCCCGGGATTTATTATCTCTGCGCCACGGGTGTCCCCTGGTACCGGCCAAGCCGTCTGAACTCAGATAGCCAGGCAGACGAGCCCCGCTCGCCCCTCGACGTTGCCTACGCGCCCAGTTGTTATCCCGATACAGCCGATCCCGCGGCTGCGGAACCGATCACCCTCAACGCGGGCGACCACATCGAGATCAACCTGATCTTCCATGCTGTTCCTGCAATTCGCGTATCCTTTCAGGTTCCAAGGCCTGGACCCAACCAGGGCTTGCAGATGCCGCAGCTTCACCAAAGCATCCTGGGCGATAAGGAGTTCGTCCAGGGCGGCGGTATCTCATGGACAAATTCCGACAATTCCGCCGGCAGCGCCATGACAGTCACCGTTTCCGGTGTAGCGCCCGGCGAGTATGAAGTCGAAATCCCGGAAGGCGGTCCCAATCCCGGTTCGGGCCGATTTGGCGCGATTCGAGTCTCATCGAACGACCTCTCCGTCGACACTTCTACGCTTCAGTTTGCCGCTTCCGTCTCCGGCAAGGTCTTGATGGAGGGCAGCGGAAAACAGCCCGAATCGTCATCGATTTCTCTTATCAGCGATGAGCTCGAACAGGTAAGCAATGCTCAAATTCAACCTGATGGTACATTCCATCTCAACAGCGCGCGGCCGGGCGATTACGAGGTGCGCATCAACGGGAGCGATGGCTTGCTCGCCGTCAGCCGGCTCACGATCAATGGGGCTCCGAGCCGCAGCTCAACGTTGCATCTTGGGTCAGATCCCATAGAGCTCACTGTCGTCGCTGCCGCGCCCATCACGTCTGTTACCGGCTCCGTTGTGCACGACGGCAAACCCACAAGCGGCGTCTTTGTTCTGCTTGTTCCCAACGATCTCCACGCAGGCAGCACCGCCTGGATTACCAATCAGAGCGACTCCGACGGCAGCTTCGTCTCTGAGCGCGTCCCACCCGGCCGATACACTGCCGTCGCTATCGATCAAGGTTGGAAACTTGACTGGCGCCGCCCCGAAGTAATCGCGCCCTATCTCGCGCACGGCGTCGCCCTCACGATCCCTCTTGGCTCGCGCTCCGCCGCTCTCAAGAGCCCGCTTGAAGCACAATCCTCTGTCGCGCCGCCGGCGCAGTAACGGCGCCGGTCCGGGGTGCTCGTCGGCAATACGTTGTTGCTCAACCGCGGGTGGATCGTCACCCAAGCGTCAGTAACTCCGCGATAAGGAGAGTCGCTAACTAAGGCCCCCTTCGTTTTGGTTGGCACAGTAATACATTTTCCGAAGAGCCTTGGTGACAACATGATGTTGTGTCGGGCGGTAGCATAAGACTGTCTCCTGCCGGTTTCAAATCGGGGGCATGTACTGGACTGTATGATTTCTCTGAAAGGAAGATGTGAATGCCGATCAATTCAATGATTGCTGAAATCGACGCGGAAATCGAAAGGCTCGAACAAGCCCGCCTACTGCTGTCAAGCCTCGATGGGGTTGTAAAAGAATCCCACGCACCAGCCAAGGAAACAGCCAAACGTAAACTGAACGCAGCTGCCCGGAGACGTATCTCCGCGGCTCAACGAAAGCGGTGGGCATTAACAAAGGGTGCTGCGGAACTTACCCCCGTCAAAGCAGCCAAGGAATCCGTACCACAATCCAATCCAGAGACGGAGGCTGCCGTTCCGGTCAAGAATCGGGGAATGAGCGCAGCCGCACGGAAGCGTATCGCAGTGGCACAGAAGAAGCGTTGGGCGGCGATTAAGGCAGCAAAAAAGGTTGTGAAAGCCGCTCCCGCCAAGAAGGTGGTAAAGAAGGTTCGGGCGAAGAAGGCACCAGTCAAGAAGCCTGGACCCGCGAAGAGATCTGAGTTGAAGAAACTTTCTATGGCGAAGGGAAAGAAAGTAGTGCCTGAGAAGGCAGGTCCTTTTCGAACCGAAGCCGCTCCATTTTAGAGTTGGTTACACAGAAGAGGCCTCGGTTGGAAACGACCGAGGCTTTGTGCTGACTGCATTCGACCGTGCTTAGAGGCTCTGGGAAACGAGAGACGGCTGGATTTGATTCTCGATCGCGGCAAAGCAGAACCTCACGCAGTCGCCCGGAATCAACGGCTACTCCATGTTGCGCCAGCGCAATCTGTTCTACACCGGGATTTCACGCGCCAGACGATTGCTCGTGGCGGTCGGCCAGAAGAAAGCACTGGGCCTGGCGGTTAGGAACGATCGCGGAAAAGGTATTCCGAACTAGTAAATAGTTTGATGGAACAGGGGCAGTAACAGCCCCCGATGGCCGAGACCGTAGTGGCGGCGACATCACCATTTCGGTACCGACGCGGGGTTCGCTGGGTCCCTGGATGCATGAATGCCCTACGCCGGTCAGTTGACGTACCGATCCTGCACAGGTACTACGGGTGGGATGCCGTTATCCGATAAGGCATATTGTGCACGACCGATACGTGGGACAAATTACGAGCATCCCTTGGGCAATGGAGATCAAAGGCTCTTCTGTCGAAGAGTCGGCGCGACTGGTGCGGACGCTGGCAGACTCAATTGTCGCGCTTGGCGGCTGGGTACTAAGTCAAGGCATCAACGGATCTGGTGTAATAATCATGCTGTTCGAGTTCGAACGACAGAAATGCGCAGACATCTATTGCACTCTAATCGGTGCGGGTGTGGAACTGAACTTGAACGAGCACGCCCACCTCACCGCACTCTGTCAGTGCACTAACGGCCGCCAGATGGAATGTGGCAAGGAAATCGCCAGCATCGAACTTGAGGTTCAGACCTTCCCAGCGCGGGCGGCGAGGCAGGCGCCAACATCGCAAGCGGCATGACTCGAACTGACGCGGGCCTCGCAGATCCTTCGACTCCCCCCAGCGGCAAGCCGCTACCCCATGCTTGCGTGGCAATCATGGGGCCCCAAACGCGCTCCGCTCAGGATGACAATTTGGATTCAATCGCTTAACTGAATGCTAAAATTCGATACAGCCTAGGGGCCTGGAATGTCCCCAAAAGTGAGGGATGGTTAGGCGTGATGCGTCCGGAACTGTTTCGCGCTCTGTAAAAGGCGCGCTTGCTCAGATGCAGGTTTATGGGGAATCTCCCTGCACATCTTCTTATCCATCCCTGGATCAAAGACGGCGGATCATCTCATGAATCGCCGATAGACATTAGAGGTTGCACGATTCTTCGACAACTCTGTTCGAAGTTCTCACTTTTGCCGATATTGTTCGTTGACACAGGTCATGAACTCAAGCCGCAGGGCGAGAAGGGCATCTTCTCACATGTACGACGCTCGACGGTGTTTGGTTTGGCGATCTATGTGTAGCTTCCTGAGTGGTTTGGCAACAAGGTGACCAAAACAGGCGATGAAGCGAACACTTTCTGCCATTTGCGGCCTAAGCCAGATGCCTGGGTGTAAACGTAGGTGTACTAACATGCCAACTGATCCGTTTCGGTGCACTGTCTTCGTGAGACTGCCAGATGTCTTAAGCACCGCCTTATTCCTCCGTGGTTTCGTTCGATGGGCGCAGATACTTGCTGCGCTGGCTTTTTTCACCTTTCCCGATCTTCCCACCTCCTCTCAACAGGTGCCTGACCTCGCTCAGAAAAGCATAGAAGACCTGATGACAGCCAAAATCAGTTCGGTAAGCAAGAAAGAAGAGCAGGTGCTTGATACTCCCGCAGCGGTGTACGTGGTGACCCGGGAAGAGATTCGCTCTGCGGGTGCCCGCAGTATTCCCGACGCACTTCGTCTGGTGCCCGGAGTGGATGTGAACCGGATTGACGCGAGTGTGTTTGACGTGGGGATCCGCGGATTTGACGAACGCTTCAGCAATAAGATGCTGGTGATGATAGACGGCAGAAGCCTTTATTCACCTATCTTCGGTGGAATCTACTGGGACAGCATTGGCGTGGTTATGGATGATATCGACCGGATCGAAGTAATTCGCGGGCCGGGGGGATCACTGTGGGGAACAAATGCGGTCGATGGCACGGTGAACATCATCACGCGATCTTCGCAAGCGACACAAGGGCTACTGCTTCGCGAGCTGTCGTCCAGCGATATGCCTGTTTCAATCACGGCACGCTACGGCGGCCAGGTGGGCAGAATTGGCACATACCGCATCTTCTCGAAATACACAGACGCATTCGGCAATCAAGACGCGACGGGGCATTGGGCGGGAGACGCCTGGCATCTGCTGCATGGGGGATTCCGCTCGGATTTGAAGCTGCGGGAACGTGACGCGCTCGTGGCGGAATGCAACATCAATTTTGGAAGCTTCGGCGAGCCGTTGAACGAGGCCCTGTTGGTTGCGCCGTTTGCCGCGACGGTCGGCGGCATAAACTCCGTCTCGGGCGGAGCCGTGATGGGGCGCTGGACGCACCGTTACGTCGACGGTCAAGAAACACAGGTGCAGATTTATTACGAAAAGGAAGTCCGCAATGCAACGGAGCGGCCGGACAATCTGGGTACGGTGGATGTCGATGTGCAGCACCACCTCCACGTGACTTCGAGACACGACCTCGTGGGTGGGGCAGGATACCGCTATTCGCAGTTTTACGCTCCAGCCACGCCGTTCTTGACGATCAACCCGGCAAGACAGGACTACCCGCTATACAGTGCGTTCATCCAAGATGAGATTACATTGGTCCCGAAAAAGCTATCTCTTACCGCAGGCGGTAAGACCGAGCACAATCGCTTCACGGGTTTTGATTTTCAGCCGAGTTTACGCATGAACTGGAGACCAACCGAGAAGGATGCGGTGTGGGCCTCTGTAGCAAAGGCAGTGAAGATTCCGAACATTCTAAATACATCTATGTACCGCCCAGAGAGCGCGAGTTTAGGCACGGATGGAATCGATCTGGCGACGCTGGTCGGAAACCCTAAATATAAAGACGAGCATCTGCTAGCTTACGAGAGCGGCTATCGCATGCAGCTTAAGCGCGTATCGATAGATGCGACGGGGTTTGTCAACAACTATAACGATGTTGAAACCAACGAAAATCTTGCACCGGTGGCACACGCGGGATATACAGAGTATCCGGAACAATGGGCCAACAATCTATTTGGCAAGAGTTTCGGAGCAGAGGTTGCGGCAAGCTGGAATGTGGTTCCGGGCTGGAAGATGACGGCCACATACTCGTGGCTGAAGCTGAAGATGCGCGCAAACTCACGGAGCAACGACACGAGTACGGCATTCGGATTTAATACCGGCACGCCGACGAACCACTTCGGAGTGCGTTCGTCCTACGCGCTCAAGAAGAACCTGGATTTCAATGTCTTGGCACAATATACCGGACCGATGCCCTCGGGTCTCGGAGGGGATTCCGCACCTGCGCTGCCATCGTACTGTCACGTGGACAGCAATCTGCAGTGGCACGTTGAGGAATCCATACGCATCGATGTTGGAGGACAGGATCTGCTTTATCCGCGGAGGGCGGAATACACAGGCGGAAATGGGGCGATCCAGACCCTGAGCCCCCGCAACACATTCGGAAGGGTCACCTATGTTTTCTGAGGCCCACGTGAAGCAGTCGCGCCTGACAAACAAATGCAGTTTCTTCGCCGGGACTGCCCGGCAGCGCTGACGGGGATAAGGTATTGAGATCTAGAGCCAATGCGAACGCGAGACCTTTACTTATCCGGAAGGCGCATTCCCGGTTCTTCCGGCACGTACGGGTCATTCTGTTTGCGTTCCGGTCAGTCCTGCTCCTTGTAGTGGCAATTCGCTTTGCGGTCTCGGAGACCGCGTGGGCACAGCCAGGCGATGCAGATCAGATGAAGGCTGCGTTCTTATTTCATTTCGCGCAACTTGTGGAGTGGCCCCCTGAAGCATTTGGCGGCAGCGGCAGTTCGCTGGTCCTATGCACTCTCGACGACGATTCGTTTTACGACGAATTGGAAAACACAATCCAGGGAAAGCAAGTTGGATCGCGGACAATTCGCATTCGACATGTTCATCTTTCCCAAGCCGCACGCGACTGCAACCTGCTCTTCATCGACAAAAGTGAGAGCAAGAGTTTTCAGCTCGCCACTCTTCGAAACCTGCCGGTTCTCACTATCGGAGAGTCGGATGATTTCTTGAGCTCCGGCGGGATGATCCGCTTCCGCTTCGAGCAAGATAAGATTCGTTTCGACATCAACCTAGGAGCTGCTGACGCATCTCATCTCAAAATCAGCTCACGGCTGCTTCTGCTCGCATCTTCAGTGAAGCTAGGGGACGGAGTGAAAAGTGAAAATTGACGTCATGTACGGGAATTTGCGACGTGTATGTAACTTCCATCATAGATGCCCCTTCTTCCACATATCGAATGGGGGATGTTGTCGTAGCCGTTCACTGCCGATGTTAAGTAGATTGCGGATCATTAACGAATTAGCAGGTGAGCGATGATTCATGCTTGTTTTTGTCGTGGCGGCGTATTCACGAGATTTTCCAACTGTTCCAAGGCCAGGCCTTCCAGATCGGGCGCGCGAGTGGCTCTCATGTCGGCAGCGCTCGCAACAGTCTCTTTTTGGACAGTCTCCATCCATCCTCAGCAAAGCTCGAACTCTGACCTCACCCAGACGAGTCTCGAAGACTTAATGAATATCAACATCACCTCGGTGTCGAAAAAGGAGCAAAAGACTTCCCAGGCCCCTGGAGCTATCTTTGTGATATCCCAGGACGATATTCGCCGTTCCGGTGCACTCAATATTCCCGATCTACTGCGCATGGTCCCCGGCCTCGATGTAGCTCAGATTGATGTGGGCAAATGGGCCATCAGCGCTCGAGGCTTCAACGGGCAGTTTTCGAATAAGCTTCTTGTCCTGGTGGATGGGCGCACTGTGTACTCAGACATTTTCGCCGGCATCTACTGGGATTCCCAGAATGTGCCTCTCGACACCATCGAGCGCATCGAAGTCATTCGTGGGCCCGGCGCCGCCGTATGGGGATCGAACGCGGTTAACGGCGTTATCAATATCATCACTCAGAACTCAGGCGACACACAAGGGGGTTATCTCTCCGCCGGGATGGGCAATATCGGGACAGGGCCCGAAACTATTCGTTACGGAGGCAAGATCCGAAGGCTCGGTTCGTATCGCGTCTATGCGGAAGGCTTCCACTACGATAGCCTCCCCGCGCTAAATGGAGGCGACGGCATGGACGACTGGCGTCTTACCCACGGTGGCTTCCGCACAGATTCCGCTCTTTCTACGAAAGATTCGTTGACCACCGAGGGAGAAGCGTACAAGGGGAACGCGGGTGAAATGACCACAACACCCGTTTCCCTTTTGCCTCCGGAAACCGAGACCGTAGCCCTGCACGACGTTTACTCTGGCTGGAATCTGCTCTCCAGATGGAACCGCACTATCTCATCGCATTCGCAGACTTCCCTCCAGGTCTATTTCGACCGGATAAATCGAGGCGACACGACCTACGCCGTTGGCGTGAATACCTTCGATGTCGACTTTCAACACCACGTTGCCGTCGGAACACGGCAGGATATCGTGTGGGGGCTCGGCTACCGCTTAAGTTCGGACGATGCCAGCCCAACATTGCGAATCGTTTTTACTCCTCAAAATCGCAACTTACAACTGTTCAGTGCATTCGTACAGGATGAGATTGCCGTCCGGCCGGAACGTCTTCAACTGAGTATAGGAGCTCGGTTAGAACACAATGACTACACTGGATTCGGCTTTCAACCTTCGGCTCGCATGGTCTGGACCCCGAGCGGAAAGAACATGATCTGGAGCGCGATCTCCGACGCCAACCGGACTCCATCCCGCAGTGACAATGATATCCGGGTAAATTACGACGCCCTCCCTGGACCCGGAAACATGCCGGTGCTCGTTAGCCTCTTCGGCGATCCAAACTTCAAGAACGAACGGCTCACAGCATATGAATTGGGTTATAGGAATTCGTGGACAAGCTCGCTCTCGATAGATTCAACCATTTTCTACAACCGATATCGTGATTTGGTATCGGTGGAGTCTGGAGCTACGGAGCTTGAGATGAATCCCGCGCCAATGCATCTGCTTGTTCCCAGCTACTTCAGTAATGGGCTCCACGGAGAAACTCACGGATTGGAGATCTTCGCAAACTGGAGGACAGCAAACTCCTGGACTCTAAGTCCGAGCTATACATTCTTTTCCATGCACCTGCACCCGTTTGCCGGCAGTGAGGCTTTCACATTCGCAACCGCAACTGAAGGGAGCACACCAGACCATCAGGCGGGATTGCGCTCCAGCGTACAACTTCCACATAATCTCCAATGGAATGCCTCTGCTTACTTCGTCAACCGTCTCCCCGCAGTATCGATCCCCTCATATACCCGCGTCGATACGAACTTGATTTGGCACGTGGGCGAAACTGTCTCCCTAAGCGTTGCAGGGCAGAATCTCCTGAAGAGCCTTCACCCTGAATATGCCGGTACCGACGCGACCGTCGATACCGATTTGATGCGGCGATCTGCCTACGCCAAAATTATCTGGTCTTTCTAGCTGTGAGGCCTCTTTTGCTTTGCGCATTCAAAAACCCGGTGGTGAAGGCGACTGAACGAGCACGCGCTTTGGTCCCGATGCTTGCACTTCTCTGGGTAGTTGCGCTTGCCTTAGAAGCGCTGCAGCCGGCATGCGCTCAACCCGCCACCGACGAGTATAAGGTCAAGGCCGCATTTCTATTCCACTTCGCCCAGCTTGTAGATTGGCCTTCCGGCTCATTCAACGCGGAAGACCAATCATTCAACCTGTGTATCTTCGACGACGAGCCGCATCGCCAGGCATTGCAAAGTACTCTGGAGGGCAGCCCCCTTGGAACCCGTTTGGTTCATGTGCGCCTGTTGAATCAGATGCAATCCGCACAAGGATGTAGCCTCTTCTTCCTCAGCCGCGATGAAAGTCTGCATCAGAACGCAATCCTTAAGAATTTGCGCGATCAACCGGTTCTAACAGTTGGTGAAGCCGATAATTTTCTCTTGGAGGGCGGAATCATTCGGCTGCATCTCGACCAGGGAAAAATTCGATTCGACATTAACGTTGGGGCTGCCGAGTCGTCTCATCTCAAAATTAGCTCACGACTGCTTCTGCTCGCCTCTTCAGTGAAGCTTGGCGACGGAATGAAAAGTGGAAATTGACTCCATGAACCTCAGGAATTTGTCCATCCGCGTCAATCTAGCCCTTCTGATTCTCTCAGCGAGCGCGCTTGCCGTCCTGCTCGCTTCTTTCGGATTCGGCATCTATGAGCGCTCGAATTATCGTTCGAGTGCGGTTCGCGAATTGACTGCATTGGCCGATACGCTCGGTGCCAATTCAGCCGCGTCCCTTGCATTCGACGATAAGCAGACCGCACAAGAGATGCTCAGCGCACTGGCTACCGAACCGCACGTCCTGCTGGCCCGCCTCTATGACAACAATGGGAATAGCTTCGCAGAATACCGCAGTCCCGGCAGCGGTCAGAGCGGACTCATACTTCCAGGTCTGCGCCCGGATGGTGCCTACTTCGACCGCAAGTCACTCGCACTATTCCGCGGTGTCTTGCTCAATGGCCAGCGCACGGGATCAATCGCCCTGGTTTTCGATCTGAGCGATCTTCGCTCCCAACTTCTTGAATATGCGAAGATCGCTACTCTCGTTCTTCTCCTTTCAGTCCTGGCCACATTCTTAGCTTCTTTGCGCCTTGCGGTCTCAATCGGAGATCCACTCGTGCAGTTGGCCGCTGCCGCGAGCTATGTCTCAACTCAGAAGGATTACTCCATCCGCGTCAAAACACGTGCAGGCGGCGAAACTGGACGCCTGATCAGTTCGTTCAACGAAATGCTTTCCCAGATCGAATTCCGTGAAGACGCACTCAACGACGCCCTCAAGTCGCTTCGGGTGAGCGAGGAGCGCTATGCCCTCGCCGCCCGGGGAGCCAACGACGGCCTCTGGGACTGGGATCTTGCTACCAATGAAATCTACTTTTCTCCCCGCTGGAACCATATGCTTGGCTATTCGGCGAGCGAGACTTGGTCAGGTCCCGAAGAATGGTTCAGCCACATTCATGCCGACGACCGGGAACAGGTTCGCGCCGGGATTGCCGCGCACAGCGAGGGAAAGACTCCGGAGTTTGTGAGTGAATATCGCATGCGCCACAAATCCGGCGGTTATATCTGGACCCTCAGCCGGGGAATTGCGGTCCGCGACTCCTCCGGCAAAGCTCTCCGCATGGCCGGCTCGCAGACAGATATCACCGAAGGTAAAGTTGCCGATCCGCTTACCCATCTCCCCAACCGCCTGTACTTTATCGACCGCCTCGAGTCCGCGATCGAGACGGCGCGCCAACAAGACGCGCCTTTCGCGGTTCTTTTCGTCGACCTAGACCAATTCAAAATGGTCAACGACAGCCTTGGACACGCAGCTGGCGATGAGTTGCTCATTGATGTTGCCGGGCGTTTGCGCACCAGCATCCGCAGTGGTCCACGCCTGGGCGGCCCTACGCAATCTGTCGTCGCGCGCATAGGGGGAGACGAGTTCGCCGTCCTCCTTGGCCATGCGCTACACGAGTCGGATGCCTTGACTGTCGCAGCGCGAATCCTGGAGAAACTCAGCGAGCCGTTTCAGTTCGAAGGCCGCAGCATGTTTGTCTCCGCCAGTATCGGAATTGCCCTCAGTTCCACCGGTGACACAGCCGAAGAACTGCTTCGCAACGCCGACACTGCCATGTATCGCGCCAAGACGAACGGCAAAGCACGCTCCGAGTTCTTCAACGAGGAAATGCGCGAAATGGTTGTTACTCGATTCGAAGTCGAAAACGACTTGCGCAAGGCCATCGAGAAGCAACAACTCGTCGTTTATTACCAGCCGATCATGTCGCTCAGCGCAAATAACATTTGCGGATTCGAGGCGCTGGTTCGCTGGCAACACCCCACACGCGGACTTATCCTCCCCGGTGAGTTCATTCCCATCGCCGAAGAAAGCGAGATCATTGTTCTCCTCGGCACCTGGGTTCTGCGCGAGTCTTGCCGGCAAATGGCCGAGTGGCAAAGGAGCTTCGCTCCCCTTCGTCCACTGACGGTTAGTGTCAATGTGTCCACTCGGCAATTGACCGATTCCGACCTAATTCAGGACGTGGAGTCCGCGCTTGTTGATTCCGGACTGAACCCCGAATCCCTGGCGTTGGAGATCACCGAAAGCTCAATAATAGGAAATGCGGAGCAAACGCTGGCCACCCTCGACCGCCTCAAAGCGATGAATGTCCATTTGGAAATAGACGACTTCGGAACCGGTTATTCCTCGCTGAGCTACCTGCAGCGGTTTCCCTTCGACGCGCTCAAGATCGATCGTTCTTTCATTCGTGAAATGACCGCGGGCACCGGCAGCCTGGACATAGTCAAGGCGATTTTGCAACTGGCCCGCTCCTACGAACTAGAGGTGATCGCCGAAGGAGTGGAGACGGAACAACAACTATGCGCACTCCGTGAGCTAGGCTGCGAGTACCTTCAAGGATACTTGTTCTCAAGACCTGTCGACGCCGCCGCAGCAGGGAGGCTTTGTCAGGAGACGCGCGAAGACGGTTTCGCCTCCGTTGCATCTGCCCTGGTGGCTACCGGCCACCCGGAAAGCTAGGAAGTCCCGCATTGTGCGACCTTCAATCTTTGGACAAGGTAAGAGAGAGGGTCAGAAGAAATACCGTTTTGGGAGAACTTATGTGGCTCCGAAACCGATTTCTCGGTGTGGTGTAGCCGATCCAGAAATAACCCGGCGCCGTGTTTAATCGACGGTCGGTTTTTCCAGAAAGAAATCAAAGTCTTTCAATGCCGGGTTGAGGTTTCGCGCGTAAGCACCTTGAGAACTTATTTCAATCCTCTATCCAGCATCTGCTCAGTCGCAATCCGCAGCAGTGGGGTTGGCGACGCAATACGGAGAATTCGTAGGAATGCCTTGCGTAGTCATCGGACTGACTGCAGTCGCCGTCGGCACATCCCAACTGTTGGGATAAGTGGCGGTCATATTAGAGGCGGTCCCGAAGTTGCCGTTCGCGGACATCGGATAAACGCCGTTGCCGAGAACCCCGGTTTTGTTGCGTCCCCACGAATAGAGCTTGCCATCGGTGGTCAGAGCATAGACATAAAAGTCATAGGTCGAGTTGGTGAAGACGGCCTTAAAGTTGCTCACCGCGGGAACGATGTGCACAGGCTTCATGACCATCATGTCGTAGGCGCCCCAGTCCCAAGCGTCAGGCGGATTGGCCGCGCCCCAGTTTGGCTCTTCTCCATCGCCGATTTGTCCATCGCCTGCGCTGCCCCAACTCCAGAGCGAGCCGTCGGTGAGGATAACGTGCGTGGTCAAGCTGCTGGACGCAACGAACGCCACGGGCGCGGGCAAATTGAGCACGGACTTAAGAGAAATCGCGGTGGGCGTTGGCTGCCAGGTATTCACACCGTCGCCGATTCCGAGATACGCACCCCGATAACCCCAACCGTAGAGCTCCCCATCGGACGTGAGAGCATAGTGGCCAGCGCCCCATGCAACTTGTTTAATGTTGGCCGGTAGTCCGGAGACCTGGTGCGGATTTTCGTAATCTGGATTTCCGGTACCGAGATCGTCGACGTTCTCGCTTAGTCCCCACGCCCACACAGTACCGTCGGAGGCAAGAGCGAAGACTCCGGGGCCGACGGCCACTTGAGTAATCTTCACTCCGCTCGCGAGCGAGAGCGGCACCTTGGTCGGTCGGGTCACGATTGCACCGGCAGTGCCGTCGCCGGTAACTGCGGCCGTGCAATCGCCCCACACCCAAACTGTGCCGTCGCTTTTGAGGGCGGCGTCGAACACGTAGGACGCGTAGATAGCAGCCACCCCAGAAAAATTGTTTCCCTGGTTATCCTGCGTGATCATGTAGGGAGTGGTGTTCACGGCGCTCGCCAGGTTTTGACCGTCTCCGGCTCTGCCATTGGCGGCATCGCCCCACGTCCACACGTGCCCGTTCTGGTCCAGACCCAGGCTCTGGTGCATTCCGCCCTGCACGTCGACGAACTTGAGTCCCGCAGGGGCGGCGATAGCGACCGGCGGAATGGCGATATTCGTCAGGTTATTGCCGAGGCCCAAAAGGCCCGGACTGCCAACGCCGTAGATGATTCCGTCAATCAGATAGTAAGTCTCGTACTCGCCGGTACCAACTTTTGTGAGTCCAGCCGTCACAGGCGGCGTGCCCCCTGTCGGGTTCGACCCTGGCGACGTAGGAGTGCCGCTTCCCGAGTTGACAGCAATTGAGCCACAGCCGCAAAGAAAAGCAAGCAGCATGATTGTGCTCTTGAAGCAAGAAAAAAAGCGCATTCTCACTGGATTTTCCTGAAATGTATTCAAGGCACGCTTTGCAAAATCAGCTCGAAGGAAGTTTGCAGAGAATAAAAATTCTCCGAGCGTTTTAATGCCTACTGCTCAGACTGGATCTAGGGACTTCTTTATTGCCGATCCTAGTTCACATTCCCGCAGTACGAAAGCCTAAATCACGAAAACTAAGCCGGTTTTTGGTTACTTTCGATTATGCGAATTCGCAGCGTCACGTAGATGCCGAAAAGGCCCTCACAGAAGCACTCGCGTTGCGTCGGGATTGGCAGCGACTCAAGCGAAATGCCGATTCCAGCACAGACTCCGCTATATCAAACAACCGCTCAAGCGCGAATCACAATCGAAAATGTTCATCGATGTGGGCAGCCCGGCCAGCAGCACGGCCGCCGCATCCCATCTTTGAGTTCCGAGCACACTCTTTCGACATGCTGCCGCCTTGTCTCATCTTTCTTGACGGAGATGGTCCAGCAGATCCACTCGTTGCGCGCGAGCGGCGTTATGTCTTCCCAAGCCGCCAGTGCCTTCGCGTCGGACGCGAGCGCCTTTCGGAGATCAGCCGGAAGGTTATGTACGACTCCTCCGGAAATTCGAACGGTTGTCATAGAGTTATCTCGCAGGCTAAATGACCAAGCATCTGATACGAGAGTACAACTCGGATTCCGGGACTATTCCTGCATTCAATTACTCATGACAAAAACTCCGAGCTCCCGTTAATTTTGCTGCGCGGAAAGGGGACCGGTTCTGTGTACGCGCTCCAATCTGCCGACGCGGCGCAAAGTGAAACGTTGAGATCATGCCGCACTACGTCAGTGTCTGCCATCGTCGTTTGCCCCCTTGAAATGCCTTTTGCATATCCCTGCGACCCGCTTAATTTGCCGCGTCGGCAACGGCAGGATGAATTGACTCCAGCGCCGCTTCAATTATCCGGCATCCATAACAACCGATGCATATATTGCAAACGGTTCCATTCAACGCGCTCGCCAGGGTCAGAAGCCCTTCACTGCGTCGTAGAGGTTCTGGAAGCCATTCACAAAGTAAGGGGAGATACACACCTCGGCGCTATTGCGGCGTTGGGCATTCAGACCGGAGACAACCATCTTGTTGCCGGTTTCGCACCAAGGGCCGCCGCTGGCCCCATCGTTTAAGCTATTGGCCGCATAGAGACGGCCGTTCTCCAATTTGATGAAGTCACCCACGGACTTCCACATCCGTTTGCCATTGAAGTCATGGCCGGGGATGGGCCGGAGGGGATAGCCGATGGCGGTGAAATTCAGCCCAGGAAGGATGCCTGCATCGACGGCCAGAGGCGGTTCTGTCTCGGCAAAGTTTTCCGTGACCACGCACGCCGCCATGTCGTAGGCTCGATCATTCGATTCGACCCAACCCTTGAGCGAATAGACCGTCGCCCCAAGGAACATCGTATCCACGCCGTTGTTGTACCGTGGAGCGAAGCTGGCCCAGCTAATCCAGCCGCCGAACTTGGGATGGAAGACGCAGTGTCCCGCAGTAAAGAAGGCGCGCCGGGCCACGACCCATCCCGACGCGGTCTTTCTTCCCCCTCCAATGATTAACCCCATTTTTCCCACACTGCGGAAGGGAGCAGTGATCAGTTCTTCGTCCGTAACCCGCGTCGTCACCGGCGGTACGGTACCCACGCGGTCGTTTTCGGACGACAGGCCGCTCTCTTCTTCGGGGAAGGGCACGGGCTCGGTGAATTCATCCCAGTCGATCTGCTCTCCGCGCAAGGATTTGGTCAGGTCATGTTTCACTACATCGGTGTCTGCCATTGTCCTTTACTCTCACATGAATCGATTCGCCTTCATTTTGTCGAACAGCGCGTCAGGCCCGAGTTGCGGCAGGGGGCCGTGCTTCTCGCAGCGGACGGATCGTGCTGCTCCCTGCGCTCGGGGATCAAAAATCGCTCGGGGATCAAAAACCCTTGACAGTGTCGTAAAGTTTCTCGAAGCCGTTGTCGAAGAGCGGAGAAAAGAGGACATTGGCATCGTTCTCGCGGTTGGAGTTGAGGCCTGTGACAGCGTAGTTGCTGTCGTTATCGCACCAGGGGCCGCCGCTGGCGCCGTCGGTCAGGTTGTTGGTCGCCGACTGTTCCCCTTTCTTGATTTCGATCAGCTTGCCGACGCATTTCCACATGCGCTTGCCGTTGAAGTCGTGACCGGGGATGGGCCGGGCCGGATAGCCGATGGCTGTGTCCTTGAGCGCGGGGATGATGCCGGTGTCGAAGGTCAGGGGCGGCTCCGTGTCGGCAAAATTTTCCGTGATCACGCAGGCCCCCATGTCGTAAGCGTGGTCGTGATCTTCCACCCAGCCTTTGAGCGAATAAGCGGTCATTCCGATATATCTCTTCTCCACCACGCCGTTGTAGCGGGGAAGAAAGATTGCCTGGGCGATCCAGCCGCCGATATCGGGATGAAAAACGCAGTGGCCGGCGGTGAAGAATGCTCGCCGGGCCACGACCCATCCCGTGCCGACCTTCTTCGTGTCCTTCACGGTAATCATTCCCATCTTCCCCACACTTCGGTAGGGCGCCGTGATGCGCTCCTCGTCGGTGACCAGCGTAGTCACGGGAGGCACGACCTCTTTGAGACGATCTGCGGAGAGCCCGTGCGCCCCGCCCCGCGGAAGAGGAATGGGTTCGATCTCCTCCTCCCAGTCCGTTAGCGCAGCGTGCACGGGAACGGTAAGGTCATGTTTGACGACATCGTCTTTTGCCATCTTCTCTGATCCCCTTGACGATCCAATTTGCTTGCGCCCTGCGCATCTGCGCGGCCTCCATTCGTTCCGGCCAGGAATCGAGTGACCAGCCTGCGATGGAATGAGTATTTCCTCGACGTATGCGCCGTCTCTAAAGATCCTTCACGGCGTTGTAAAGGTTCTCAAAGCCATTCAGCAAGATCGGCGAGAAAGCAACCTCTGAATCGTCTTTGCGCTTGGAGGTGAGGCCGTAGACCGTGGTTTCATTCTCGTTGTCGCACCACGGACCTCCGCTGGCGCCCGCGGTCATGTTATTCGCGGCCCACCACATGTCCTCTGACTCTTTAATGAATTCACCGACGCACTTCCACATACGTTCGCCATTGAAATCGTAATGCGGAATCGGGCGAATCGGATAACCGATTGCGGTGAACTTGCCGGGAGGGAAGATGCCATCCTGATATTTGAGCGGGGGCTCGGTTGCAGCGAAGTTCTTAGTGACGACGCAGGCCGCCATATCGTAGACCCAATTTTTGGAGTCAACCCAACCCTTGAGCGTATAGACTGTCGCCACGGTAAAGGCGGTATCGACACCGTTGTTATACCGTGGGCCAAAGCCCGCCCGTGTGATCCAGCCACCGTAGTCGGGATGGAAGACGCAGTGCCCCGCGGTGAAGAACGCTCGACGGGCCCCGACCCACCCGCTTGCAGTTTTCTTTGCGCCACCGATAACCAATCCCATTCTTCCCACGCTGCGGTAAGGCGCCGTGATCAGCTCCTCGTCAGAGACGCGGGTGGTTACCGGCGGGGTGTAGTTCAACTGGTCAGCTTCAAAAGATGGATCTCTTCGGCCACTGGGAAAGGGAACGCCTTCCGTGTATTCCTCCCAGTTCATCTCCGCGGCATTCGCTGTTGTTTTTAAATCGTGCTTCACTACATCGGTGTCTGCCATCGGTGTGTACTCCTTCTTGAAATAATCCTCCGCCCCTCAGCGCGGCCCAATCGAGTTACCGTGTGGGTAGCGGGGGATCGATGGACGCGAGCGCCAGTTCCAGGTTGCGCGTCCAGAGCAGCGGCATCGATGGCTTCACCAGATTTGTCATCAGGGGGAGGTTGAAGTTGAGCTTGCCCAGAGTGCCCAATGGCAGCGTGGTCTCAAACCAGTGCGTGATGCCCTCGCTCCATGCCGTGAGCACCTGGTCGAGCGTTGGTTCGGAACCATTGCCAGTGACGCGCACCACGGTGGCCGGCTGCATCAGCAGAGGCAGCGGCACCGGCGGCAGCGCGGGGTTGAGAATGTAGGCGTAGTTGATCTCCACCTGGAGCGTGATGGTTGGCTGCTGGTTGTTCTTGAGTAGGTTATCGAAGAGATTCTTCAATTGCTGGAACAGGGATCGCTTGACCAGCTGTCCAGAGCCGAGCGCGGCGATATCGTAAACGCGTGAGGAGTCGACAGTCGGTTGCAGCGGGTTGGCGAAGCTGACATCGGAGGTGGTGTAGACAAAGGGCTCCGCCAGCCCGACATTGCGCTTGATCGAAGCGACGGCCTGGGCGTTCTGCCGCTGGAAGAGATCGAGCTCGGGCAGCTCAACGATGCGGGCGGGAATCAACTGCCCCTTTTCCGCGGAGAGATAGTTGCCCGCATCGTCTTTATAGAGGAAACAGAAGCGGTTCAGGTTGTCGCAGGCCGCGCCGGCGCAGTCGTTGCCCAGATAGCGCTCGGGCTTGTAGTTGACATCGCCGACATGCACCCAGGGCAAGCCCACTCCCGTGGGCGGCGCGCCAACCAGCGTGACCAGCAATGCGCCGTTCTGTGGTGAGCCATCCTGTTCAATCGAGCACTCCTCGATATAGAAGCTGTAACGCAGGTTGGGATCGCCCAATCCCAGGCGGCGGCTAGCTGGCATCACCAGGCCGCCTTCTTTGGTTGCCTTGTCGGTAATGGCGCGCAGCATTTCGATGGTGCTTGTGAGCGCGACTCCCGCATTGACCACATTCTTGCTTCCTGCTTCGCTCTCGGAATCCACCGCTCCGAGGAACTTAATCAAATCCTGCGAGACCTGTGGAAAGGTGTTGATGAATTGCGCTACCTCGTTGAAAGCGCCTTCCAGTCCCGGCTCGGCAAGCAACTGTGCATTGTCGTCCAGGTTGAAGTCCACAGAACAGAGGACCCGATCCTGCGGATAGTGAACGGGCAGCGAGTAGGTAAAGGTATAACTCCAGCGGGTGAGGTTGGAGAGATCTGGCGCGTCGGGATCGACCACCGGCGTCTGGTCGGTCATCGCCGGAGCGGTGGGGAAGGAACGCAGCGGCATGGGAATGCGCGCCACGCCCAGATTCCGTTCGAGCGGCCAATCTTCATCGCGGATCACAACGCTCAGCCAGGAGGAAGCGACGTATCCCTTGACGCCTTCGGGCCGCGAGATCTGATGCTCAATGTCCGAGCCGCGATAAACCAGATCGAGTTCCAGCGTGGCAACGATCTCGCCGCTTCCGCCGCGAACGTTTTCCGGAGCGATGACCAGGAAGGGAATCGGTGCGGCGTCTGCACCTTTGAGGTCGAGCTTAGGCGAAGAGAAGGTAATTTCGCGCGCCACGTCCCGTGCGTCGTTGGGTTGACGGATCACCCACGAGAGAGGCGGATGCAACGTGCGGCCGATTTTATCTTTCACGGCCGTCGAGACAGTGACCATTGTGCTGTTGAGTTGCACTTCCGCATTCAGTTGCAGGATGGCGCTCTTTCCGTCGGGG
Organism: Occallatibacter sp.; assembly: GCA_049521075.1. Lineage (GTDB taxonomy): Bacteria > Acidobacteriota > Terriglobia > Terriglobales > Acidobacteriaceae > Telmatobacter. The sequence continues at coordinate 11,501 of JBEKPD010000065.1, read as the reverse complement.
GAGAGATTGACAGAGAGAATTCCGATGCTGGGCGTGAAGGTGTAATTCGCCGGCGCGGTTGCCTGCGCCACGTCCATCGGCGAAGAGAAGTTGATTAGCACCATGGTGGGCGTTTCCGGGCTGGAGACGGCCGAGAGAATGCGTGGCGTGGCCAGATCGATTGAGCCGAAGAGACGCGGTGTGATCGGGTACTCAGGCTCGTCCACCTGGGCGCGGACTTTTGCGCTGTACTCGAGCGCCGCTCGCGTCGTGTACGCCGAGGCCAGCGTGGTCAGCATTTGCTGGTAGTAGGCCTCCTGCACGCGTGTGGTATCGGCACCGGATTCGGAATCATAGGCCGGTATCATCCACTTCTTCGCGATGCCGGCGAGCAGCTCCTTCTGGGTCAGCAAATCTTTGAGATAGTTTTTCGATTGCAGGGTGCCGACGATCTGCGTGGCCGAGGTGAATTCTGGCGTAAGCACGCCGTCGACGGAGGCGAAGAACTGGCGTCCCCAGTTATCCATATCGATATTGGAGAAATCGAGCCGCAGCTTCGGCCCTTTGAGCCCTTCGCCGGTGATGTAAGTTGTGATCTCGACGGAGTGCGATTGCAGTTCGTTCGAGATCGGACGTGGCGCGAAGATCGCCGGTTGATTGGCACTTGGAATCGTATAGGAGATGGGAAGCTGCGGTTCCTGCTGGATGCCCAGCCGCACTACCCAGAGCGCGCTGCCGTTGCGGGCCGAGGTGACGCTGCGGCGATCGACGCCGGTGGCGATCTTCCAGCGGATCTTGCCCGAGGTGGAAAGCGCGTTCTGGAAGAGCGCGGCAAACTGCACCAGGCCAAGAGTCGGGTTTTCCGGTCCACCGGAAACCTGCTTGAGCTGCGGAGAAATGATGGTTTCGCTGCGGGTAATTCCCGGAGTGTTGGCCAGCTCGTCGAGCACCGCGCCGCCAGTGCGGCGGACAATGAAGGAGAGATTCAACAGGAAGATTTCATCACCGTTTAGTTGATCGGTGGCGATGGGCAGTTCGAGATTGCAGGTGCTGGGCGGTGGAGCAACTCCCGTGTTGCCCGCGGCGCGGTCCTGGAGGAACTGGTAGATAGAGGTCTTGCCGGATTCGCCATCGAAGAGCCAGTTGGTCACCGCGGCGACTTGTGTGGATGAGAGTGCGATCGGCTTCTGCAAAAGGCTGGTCTCGACGCTGAAGGCGACTCCGAATGGATCATTGAACTGGTAGTACAACTGCTGATAGGTGCGTAGCGCATTCATTGCGCCTATGGTGAGGCTCGAGGAGATTGCCTGGTCTCCGATGAATGACGCTTGCCCGCTGAATTGCCGCTTCAAATCCGCCGAATCGATCTGATTTACTACCAGAGCAAATAAACGATCCAGCGCGAGATCTGCAGTGAGGCGTACCGTTCGCGCGTCCACAACTGTTGCCGCGGTAATGGTCTGGCCTTCGATGGCATAGTTGGAGACGGTCTCTGCCGAGACCTTGTCCACATCCTGCGTAAACGTGACAAGAATGCTGCCCGCGCCGGGCATCTTTGCCGTGAGCACTCCCTCATAGCGGCTGGCATCGAAACCGAGGAAGAGCTGCACTTGCGCGCTACCCTTCGGCGCATCCACCTGGTAGCTCGATGCGATAGAAGGCCACTGCGAGAGGCCGATGAGCGCATCGGTATATCCCAGGCGCATGGGCGGCTGGTTATAGGGCAGCTTGCCGGCGGTGGGAGAGGTGAGCCCGGTGACCAGCGTGTTGCCGTAGAGATCCTGCCAGTCAAATTGAATTTGCAAAAGATCGCTGACACCACGATAGGGGTTGTCCTTTGCCGGCGGCAGGAATAACGCAGCCTCGATCGAGGGAACGATGGCAAACTGCGAGTAGGGCACGCTCTGCTGGTAGGTCCACTCTTTGACATCGGCGACCGGCGCGGGAATTAGTAGCTTATCGACGGTTTCGACCGCAGGCTTCGAAGTGGGACCGGCGGGCAGGCCCAGGTTACTGGTTCTGAAGTACGAATTGGCCGCTACGGTATAACTCAGCAGGCTGAAGTTATTGGCGAGGAAGATATCGGCATAGTTTGGGGCGTCGGGGTTTACCGGAACTGGCGGCGGCGCATCGCGCAGAGCAAGCAGCGCCTGCACGCCCGGAGGAACGGTGGCCGAGTTTGAAATCGCGCCGCTGGTTACATCGATCTTCTGCGACGGTGCAAAGATCGGCGAGACGACGCGATTCTCCGCATACGAAGCGAGGGAGGCAACGGCTTGACCGTAGTACGCCGCAATGGCCGTAAAGTTGCCGCTGCTGGGACTGGTTCCAACTGTAACTTCAATGCGCGGCAGGTTGAGCGTGACCGGGAAGACGACCGGGTCAGGCAGCGCTCCGTTGTAGCGCGGATTCGCAGTGCGCAATTCGTCGAGCGTGACAGAGAAATTGCTCTGAATCGTACCGAGAGGGACGCCTAGTCCCGGCGGCGGCTGATAGAGGCCTTCGGTCACGACGATCTTACTGCCCGCGGCAAGCTCGCGTCCCTCATTTGCCACTGCGATCTTCGCGGCATCCGCGTAGTACTTGAGCGCTATCGCATCCAGCGAACCGAGATCGTTTGAGTCGAGCGAGAACTCGGTCGGATTGCTCTCGGCAAAGACAACCGAGTTGACCGTCTCCACGGTCTCGCCGACGGCCACGGCGTTCATGTAATCGGTAACCCGGTTTTGCGCAGACTCCTGCGCCGGCGCGGAGTAGATCACAGTAAGCACCAGCGCCGCTTCGTTACGATCGTTGAAGAGTCGCTCCGGCAGGCCGCGATTTTCTTCGGCGTCGAAGTAATAGAGATAGAATCCGCCGGCGCGGCTGATACTGGCCGTCCAAAGCAATTGCAGGAACTCGGCCGGTGAGTTCAACATGCCAAGCCCTGCCTGCTTAGCCTGCAGGCCGAAGGCCGTGGTTGGCGGCCGCGTGATGGTCGAGAGATTGACCTGCGCGATGCCGAAGGTCAAGCCGGCGGGAGCGTCTGTCTGAATGCCCTCGCTTGCCGGTCCCGTCTGCTCCGGCGCAAACCCGAGATAAATTGTCTGGAACGCGGAGTTGTTTCCCTGCACTTGCTCGATGATGCGCTCCAGCAGTTGAACGGAGTTGCCGGCGGCCCCCACCAGTTCATAGGTTGTCTTGCTTGAAACACTGGTAGCCACCTCGGGAACGCGCTTGACAGTAAATTCAATTGTCGTCGCCCAGCCGTAACCCCGGACTCCGGTGGTGATGGTCGCGCCAGTGGCCTCGTCGTAACGTGCGATCCTGACGCCGAAGCGGGGCAGCAACCCGGCCTCGGGGCTGCCGTAAATCGCAGGCCTCGCGAGGTTGATCATCGCATCGGGCATGCGCCAGATGCGTAGCGACGGAAGTCCACCCTGCGCGCGCTCTGCATAGGGCAGCTGGACAGGCGCGGCGCTCTGCCAAAGCAGGGAACTGGCGAATGCGTAACGCACCGGCTCACTTTGCAGCATCACGCCGCGGCCGAGCTTCGAGAGCGAAATCGCGGTCGCACCCGCGCGCGCCGCGTCGGTCACCTTGCGAATTCGCTTGGCGTCCGGAGAGTCGTATGCGATGGAGATGGTAAGCTCCTGCTGCCCGCCCGTGAAAACCATCCACGTGGGACCCGCGGCGCGCTGCAGTCGGAACACAAACGGAGGCGTCTTCTCCGCATCGGGCAGAACCGGAACCTTGAACTGCTGGCCGGTGAGCGCATACAACCCGGTGCGGTCCGGCAGAACGAGCTTTTTGTCGACCTCCCGCACCCACATGCCGCGGGCCAGGGGCTGCACACCCAGCGCCGCGCTCTGTTTCGTCGGCAGGCGGAGACCATGCAGATAATAGCGCGAGGCCATGCCGGAGAGCTGTTGCAGGACTACTCCGCGCTGAATCTCCTTGATCAATTCGTCGACGCGGAACTGCGGCAAGTGCGGAGCGTCGAGAGTGAGATTCTTCGCGTCGATCAGGAAGAGATCCACCTGGTCGCCGTTGGCGGGAGTCAGCGCGAGCACGTCCATCGAGATCGCAAAGCGCTCGACGATCTGCTCGAGAGTCTCCGCAGCCTCTGTCGTAATTCCGAAAGCCGGCAGTTGTAGTACCGCGACCGGAGCCAGCAGCGCTACGTCTGCGAGCACCGTGGTCTGCTCGAAGAGCTGCGCCAGCGTGAGGTCAAGGCCACTTGCGACGTCGGCCAGCGTATCGTTGGCTCGGGTAATGTACTCGCGGCCCGTGGATGTGATTACAACTTTGGCTCCGATGCGCAGAATAGACTGTCCCGCATTGCCCCGCGCCAGCGCCGCACCGGTGAACCCGCCCTGATAAACAGCATTGCCGGCGATGGAGTTGAAGGTTTCTCCGGCAAGCACGCGGCAGGTCGCGTAGGGAAGCAGAAGCTCGGCGCCGTCGCGTAGCGCCTTCACGCTGAGGATATCCGAGTTGATCAGCAGATCGGCGAGCGAGACTTTGAATGCTTTCGCGACATCGAGCGTGGAGTTCGCTTCCGCAATGGTGTAGGTGACCACGGTGTTATCGGCTTTGATATAGCGGACAATCACGCCGGCTTGCAAGATCAACACGCTCGCCGCATTGGCAAATGCAATTGCCGGGGCACTGAATGCGCCCACATTCTGTTTGGCGTCGCGGGCTAGCGAATCGAAGCTCAGCATTCCGGCCGGCGCGCTGGCAGCCGCGTGAACGCCGATCACCAGGCGCTTGGCACCATTGAGTGGATGGGTTGGATTGGCGGCAAAAAGCTCGAAGAGCGTGTAGTCTTCGAGGCCGCCTGTCGTCTTGAGCCAGCCGGCGATCTTGTTCGGAGTGTCGCCGGCGACGAGCGGAACCTTGAATTGGCGCAACGCATCGCGTGCCGCCTGCACCATCTGCCGGACAATCAGCAGGAAGTAATCAGACAAGATCCACTCCGCCATGGAGAGAGAGTTGCCGGCAAGAGCCTGCGCCTGGACCGGCGGCGCGCCCTGCTCCTGCTGCACCTTGACGGCCAGTTCGTCGAAGTACTTGCGGAGATAGGCAAGCATCGCATCGGAGAGCTGGTTGTAATTCTTGAACTGGTAACTCAAGGGCTGGTCTGCTCCCCAGGCATCGACCGCCAGCGATAGCTCCGCGGGCATGGGGAAGAAGGAAGTGTTGGCATTCTCTGAAGTGGGCAGGTTCAACGTGAACAGGAACTGGCGGCGCATGAACTCCGAAGCCGCATCCGCGGGAATCGGCGTCGGGTCGGCGTCCTTGCTGTTCAGTTGGAAATCAATCAGGACTTGCAGTGCATCGGCGGTAATGATGCTTGCATCCACGCCTTCCGGTGAAATCGGCGCGCCGTGCTGCGCTGCGATCGCCCAGCGCAGGGCCATCTTGGCTAGTTTCTCGAAGGATGTTTCGGCGCTGCCGGGCTGAGCTGCGAGCAGACGCTGGCTTTCGACCGTGGGCGGCGGCGTGGACTCGATGGCGATCACCGCGACATAGCAGGGAATCTGCGCAGCAGGCTGGTTGGCCGCGTCCCACTCGTCGTGCGCAACCGTGAGTCCGGGAATGAAATAGCCGGAGAGAGGAGTCTTGGTTGTGCTTTCCGTCAAATTTGACCAATTGAGCGCAGCCGGCCCCTGTGCCAGGAGCAACGCGCTCTTGTGCGCGCGCAGGCGGCGATTTGCTTTGGAGCGCAACAGAGTTGGCGGCGGGCCAGCCAGCCTCCACGGCGGCGTGCTTCCATTCTCGATTGTGAAGGTCTCCTTGAGGCGCATCGAGAAGCTGAATCCGATGGTGATCGAGAACAATCCGAGATTGATCGAGATGGAGACCGAGACCGAAACCGACGCGATAACGGTGATGGCGATAGAAACATAAGACTCGTAGGTGAGCTGCAGCATCAGCTTGACTTCGATATTGACGTCGGCCTTGATGATCGCGAAATCGATGCTGCCGAAGACCTTGCCGATGATGCCGACCGTGCCGCGCAGCCAGAAGTAGTACGCGCCCTGCAGTTGCGAGTTGTCGCTGACGCCGCCATTGGTGAGCTGGTAGGGATTCCACTTGGCGATGACGCCTTCGATGATGCCAAAGACGGTGATGCTGAAGCCGGCCGAAAGAATGCCGTAGCGGATCGACTTGCCCACTCCGATCTGCAAGCCGAAGCCGAAGACAATCACCGGATTGAAGGTGCCGTTGGTGACCACCGGAACCTGATTCGATGTGGCGCTCGAGAGCTTGCCGAAATAGAACCCAGCTGAACCGATCAGCGGAATGCCCGGATAAACGATGCCTTCAATGGTGAAGGAGCGGGAGAAATCCTGGTTCCATGGGAAGCCTACATCCACCTGGAAATCGCCGTTTGTATAGACCGAAATTCCGAAGACCGGGAGCGTCAGCGAATAGGCGCCGACGCTGAGATAGCGCATCACATCCGGCAGCGTGATCTCGGCTTGGTAAACACCGACGCTGTCGCTGATCTGGCGGTACATGATCTGGAAATCCAGGCCCTTGAAGATCTTGGCCGCTGGCCCCGCAAGCGCGATGCGCAAACCGTACAAGCTGGGATCGTTGAAGACGATCTGCAGCGTGAGCATATAGCCGCTCTTGGGTTCTGGCGGCTTGGCCAATGCATTGCTTGTGCGCGGAACCAGCGCGAGTTGGCCCGGCTTCTTATCTTCGCCGAAGGCCAGCACGCCAAACTCGGTGCCGACCAGCCAGGCGCTCTGGGCATCGAAGACGATCTTGGGAATTTCGCCTGGTTTTGTATCCGGCAGAGAGGCCAGGCAGTCGATGGCCGCCTGTACGGTCTTCGACGTCGGCAGGCAGGTCGCGGTGACATGCTGGCCCAGCGCGAGCAAACGCAGGTCAAAATACTTGTTGCCATTGCCCGGAGGCGCCGGTGCAGTGCCCGGCTTGCTGGTGTCCCAGGGACCGAGGCTACCGGTGTCGCCGTTAGCGCTGTCGCCGATATTCCATGGGAACGAGCCTTTCAGCGTTACGTTGACGCCCGATTTGGCCTTCGGATCCTCGGTGTTGCTGTTATAGACAACGCCGATGGAGTCGATACGGGCAAAGCCCAACTCGATGGGGCCAATGTCGACATTAAAGCTGACCGCATTGGTCGAGAAGTTGAACTCCAGCGAGAGCGCATTCAGCGAGATGGTGTTCAGCACACTCCACGGAGCTTCGAGAGCGAACGCTGATCCGGTGAGCCAGGTGACCATTTTGGACACAATCTCGCCTAGCGTGGTGCCTTTTTTGAAGCGCAGAATGCCGATCCACTCCAGCTTCTTGTCCTTGTTCTCTCTTTCCGTGACCTCAGCCTCGAGAAACTCCCAGGTGATGCCAAAACTCTTGATCGAGCCGCAGTAATTAAACCAAACCAGCAACTCGATATTGTTCCAGCGCGTGATCACTTCCACGCGCGCATAATTTCCAGTGCCGTCGCATCCATTAGCGGCGGCCAAAGCTCCGAAGGGAACGACGATCGTCGAGCCTTCGAGCAAGAATTTTTTGGGGGGCGGGTTATAGCCAGCGGAGAAATTCGCTTCCAGCTCGAAACCCGGAATGAATGGAATCTTCCAGGGGCCCTTGGTCTTGGCGGCAAAGGACCAGGCGCCATCGCCGGTTGCCGCGGTCACCGCGAGGCCGTCCAGTGCGTAGTCATACTCCGGCTTGGGCTTGGGGAATCCCAGATAGCGATGGATGATATAACCCAGGTTGACCTCGCCCCCGGTCTGCTTGCCGGAGAAGGTCCAACCCTTGTCCTTGCCCAGGTAGTTTGCGCCGACGGAGATCTGCGCCTTATCGGTCTCCGCGGTATCGACCTCGATGTTGCCGGTGAATGATCCGGTGATCTCGGTCGTCGATGGTCCCGCGGTCTCGCCCTGCTCGCCGGTGACGACGATGGTGCGGCCCTCTTTCCCGGTGGGCGTATCGATGGCGCGCGAGGTGGCATCGATGTCAAAGCCGAGTTCCTTGACGGTGAAGATCGGCTTGCCGAAGGGAATCTCCCAAAGGGTTTGGACGGTCATGCCGAAGGAGTAGCGGCCGGCTCCCTGATCGACCAGGAAAGCGAGACGCGAAATTTTCGCTTCCGCAATCGGCTGGGGAAGAATACTGGCAAACTCCTCGCCGAGATAGGTTGTGACAATCGCCCTTACGGAGAGCGGTTCGCTGTTCTCACGCAGGCCGCCCATCACGCGCAGTTGCGGCGCATAGGCGGCGATATACGCCTTCGCTTCCACGATCGCGAACTCTCCGGTGATGGCGAACATCGTCTTGCGCGCAACGCGGTCTCCGGGCGCGATCACCGTGACTTCCATCTGAATGGACGTCACGTCCACCTTGGGAATGAGATTCCACTGTTTGCCGGTCGGCGTCTCCAGGGTTGCGCTCATTGCATCCACGCTGCCCAGCGCGTAGTTGTAGCGCATGGTGAACGAGGCCGCTTCAATATCGGTGAGCAGTTGCAGCTGCGAGGGCAGGTATTGCTGCAGGTTGATTCCGCCCACCATTTGAAAGAGATTGCTGATCCCCGGCCGCGGAGCGACGAAGAGGACCTGGAACTCGAAGATATCCGGCTCGACCGGAACCGTCACCTTCATGTCGGCGGCCAGCCCCGCGGTGATGTGCGCGCCGACAGTGCCGATAAACGGCACCTTGCTCACCGGACTCATCGTGAAGCCGAACACGGGTTTCGAAATCGAGAGCCAGTCTGCTCCCGGCAGCGCCCACTTGGCAGAGAATTCGGCTTTGAAGGTGGTTCCCAGCTTGCCGCTGTCGTTGGCGTCGACAAATTCGAAGTTCACCTTGGTGACGCCAATGTCGCCGCCAAAGGCCAGGGTATTGCCGTGGAGTGTGCAGACTTCTTTGTTCTTGCTTAACTCGGGAATCGCGTCGGTAATGCGGAAGAGCTGGTCGATCCCCACGGCGGAGAAAAAATCGTAGATGTCGCCGGATGTGACCGCTTGAAGAAGATTGAGAACGCCGTCGTGGGTAAAGGCGACAAGCTTCAGGTACAGCGCTTCGACGATGTTTTCATCGGCTTTTTCGACGGCCTTCCTACCGGCCCTGACGAGCGCGGCCTGCGGCGCCGCGAATTGCCCAGGGCCGACCACGTTCACGAAGAGATCGAGGCCGCGCAACAGCTTATCGTTCAGCTCGTCGTGGAAAAACTGAGAGAGCCGCGTAAAGTACTTTGCCAGCGTGCTGCCCTGCGGAGTGAGATAGGCCTTCGAGATCGGCGGCAATTGCGCCGGCGGATAGGTGGCTCTCTCCGGAAACCAGCTACTTGGCTCCGCGGCCCTGATTCCGTTGAAGGCTCTACCCTGTGCATCGAGCGCCTGCGCGCTGCTGCTGCGCGAGCTGAGAGGCAAGGTGGGATAACCGAAGACCGCGTCTGTCTCATTGCTGGAAATCTTCAGGTAAGGCTTGCCCAGATTCAACATTAACTCGACGGTGTTCTGGCCTTCGAGCAGCGGAGGGACCGACGCGCGCTTGTAAAGCTGATCGAAAAGGGGCCCCGGCACCTTGTCGAGGAAGACAATCAGAACCTTCTGATTCTTGTTTTTGTCGGCCTCCAGCTCTTCGACTGCCTGCTTGACTTTTTTGAGCGAAACCTCTGTAGACCCAAATCCGACGGAAGGAATATGACCGACGACCTGGCTATTGAGGAAGTTTGTAAATGCTTCGGTGGGGCTTCTGAAGTCGGCAAGGCCAAAGTCGGCATCGCTGAGCTCGCTGGATTCTGCGGAGTCGACGCCGATCGCGACCAGCACGGTGGGCTTTTGCGCAGCAGCGAGCGTGATCTGCGATTGCCGCATTCCTGCCAGCATGTTGTAGAGGCTGGTTAGTCCACCGCCTTTTGTTCCATAACCGTAGCCGACCGTGAGGAAGATTTTGGAAGCATCCAGCTGCTCGAGAAGGTATTCGCAGATGTTGGTCTCGACCGCCATCTTGCCGGACTTCATTTTCTCCCAATCGTCAGGAGTCACCTTGGGATCCAGATAGAATGCGCGCCTCGGCATATTGGTTCCGGGGCTCAATTTATCCAGATCGATAATGTCGGTGAGCCCGCCGTCGTCGATGCGCACCATGTTGGTGCCACGATGCCAGGCATAGGGCTGTAACTGAAGATAATTGACGACATTCAGCTGGTCGTAAGGAGGAACCTTGTCGTCCTCAAGATTGTCGAACCCCCCGTTGATGGCTAGAGGGCCAAGCGGCAGCTCAGGCTTGGTGGGGTCCATCAACTTTACTTTGACGGTGCAGCCATTCAGGACAAACGACTCCGCCAGGACCGTGTACTGCGGAATCAGAACCGCAATCTTCATCGCCAGGTCGGTGTAATCGGGCTCGTTCTTGCCGTAAAGAACCAGCGTGTAGGAGGGCTTGGTGACGCCCATGCGGATGAGGTTGCGAAGGATGTTGACGGTCGACGCCTGATGGCCAAAGTTCTGGCTGTTTGCGGTGAAGATGCGGATCTCAGTAAGTCCCTGAAGATAATCGAGAATGTTGGTCACGCGCGAACTGAGATTGCGCGAGAGAACGTCCCCGCCGCTTTTCGACAGTTTGATCAGAATATCCGTTAAGCTCATTGGGACCTCGCGTCGGAAGCCTCGGAAGGAAGCGCGGCAGGGGGTTTGGGCGTCAGACGGTTAAACATTGCGTACCAGCCGAGGCCAGAGGGCTTGCCGTCGCCGGCGGGGTTGCCGAAGAGGAAAAATGTCGAGGAGCCGCTGGGCGGAATCTTCAGCAGGCCGAGGAAGCGCAACGCAATTTCGGTCAGCATCAGCAGGAAGGAGTTTTTGTTTCGGTCAAAGGTCAGCACCATCTGGCCGATCGAGAGCTTCAGTACATTTTGCAGGCTGATCAGCTTCGCGCCGCCTCCGGTGCCGGGAAGCCGCAGTCCAGCCAATGCGGAGTAGGCGCTGGGGCCGCTCTTTGGAGCCCAGGCCGTCAACAGGCCCGAGGTGAGCCCCACGGCGCCGGCCAGATTGCCGGGCGTTCCCATGTTGAGTTGATATTCGAGGCCATACCAAACGCCGCCTTCGACGCCGGAGAGCGTTGCGTCGGTAATGAGCGCCGCAAAACCGCTGCTGCTGGGCGGCGACTCCTTATTGCTTGAGATCAGCCGCTGCAGGCTCAGGGCAAGATTCAGGAACAGGCTCTGCAGACGCGGCGTGCTGCGCACCACGTCGAAGCGCACGTCTGATGAGTTGAAGAGATACTTATTTTGCAGCGGGTCCTCGGCAAAGATCATGTCGATGCCAAGCGAGGCGAAGGAGAGGCCTTTGCGCGGTTCATCCAGCATCTTCTTCGCTATCGGATCGTAAGGGCTGCCGAAGGAGAAGATGTCGAAGACGTCTCCTTTGCGGTCGAGGATAACCGAGAAGTCGAGAAAGCCGGAAAGGCCGAAGCGCGAGCTGAGATCCGATTGCGTTGTCATCGTCGCGGTGACGATCTCGATCTTGTTGATGACGTTGTTGTCGCGCAGGTAG
>JBEKPD010000064.1:0-38738 GCA_049521075.1 Occallatibacter sp. | reverse complement strand
AGGAAAATCCGCATCTCGCAATCGGTGAATCCACGACCATGGAGCAAGACGTGGAGGACTCGCTGGGAACGCAGAGGCTGGCGGCTGGCGTGGTTGGCGTCTTTGGCGGGCTGGCATTGTTGATCACGATCTTCGGACTATACGGCCTATTGAGTCACATGGTCGCGCGAAGGACGCGGGAAATAGGAATCCGCATGGCCTTAGGGGCCGATCGAATTACGGTTGTTCGCATGGTAATGATCCAGACATTTGTGCTGATGAGCTCTGGGTCCATGATGGGAATTGGTCTTGCGTTCTGGAGTAACCGGTTGTTGCATGGGTTTCTTTACGGCGTTAGTCAGACCGATCCGTGGACTATGGTGCTGGTCCCCCTCGGCTTGTTGGGATGCGGAATCGCGGTGTCGATCATTCCAGCCCGGAACGCCGCGTCGATCGATCCTGTACAGGCGTTGAGATCAGAGTAGAACCTGATTGAGCGAAGTGTGCGAGAGCAAAGCTGCGTCAATCGTTCCAAGCTGAAGTGGCTCGCGGTTCGGACACGGGACAGAGCCTTTCTCTCCCGCCCTCTCGCGCATTGCGGCTATCTGGAGATCTCGGGAGCCTGCGACTCGAGTAGGAACGAAAGCCTCCTCAAGCGCCATGATAATTTGGCGCCGCAAGAATCATCAGAGGTCGACTGTCATCTATATGTTGAGAAGTGGCCGAATCTGAAAGAGATCGAGATGGCAATACGTGCAACTTGGGGTGGAGCGGTCGTGCGACCACGGAGAACACATGCATCGCCGTCGCCTGCAGTTGCCGCCTCAGAATGCGTCGAGTAACGCCTGGGAGATCACTATGGATATGGACGAACTTTCTTCAAAGGAACAACTGGTCTTCCGCGAACTTATGGAAGTTCTGGAAGCCTTCACCCCAGATGAACGGCTCATGATTGGAGCGACAACAAGATGGTCAGCGAAAGATGTATTGGCGCATCTTGTCGCTTGGGAAGTCGCAGCATTGGATGAACTCGCAACAATCCGCGGGGGAACCTGGCAGCCTCGACGTATCACGAAAGAGGAAGTCGACCTGATTAACGACGCCCAGGTGGCCGCCGGCTCGACACGCACGTTTGTATCGCTCATCGACGAGTTTCGGAAAACGCGCGGCGAACTGCGGAAAGCCTATTCGAACATGATGACCGAGTCGGAAGACTCCGAACCACTGCGTCGAGTGATCCGCTCGCACTGTCTCCACCATTGCGGACGTCATCTCACACAACTGACCGCATGGCAACGCAGCTTAAGGCCAACGTCGGCCGGAAAAGGCCAGCGCGAAGCATGACCAGCCAGGATGTGGCGAATTGCCTATTCGGTTGTCCCTCTTCTCTCCCACTCTGGTGCTGCATTGCAACTGTTTGGAGATCTCGGGGATCTGCGCCGTCTCTCTCGGACGAATCCATCCATTCTCGAATGAATCTAACTACTGTCAAGGAGAAGCGTAGATGTTCCTGGCGATAACGACCATGTGCGCTGCTGTTCTGCTGGCCGTTCTTATGGCAAAACGCACCAGAGGCCGCCGTGAAATGGAAGGGCACAGCATTACGGCGGAAGCCCTGCATGCGCTGATGGCTTCCAAACGGGAAGTACTGGTCGTTGATGTTCGCCAGCCTCTCGACTTATTGGGCGATTCTGTCATCATCCCAGGCGCAGAGCGGTTGGCGCCCGAAGAGGTGCGCGCTAATCCGTCGTTGCTGCCGAAAGATAGCGACATTGTCGTCTATTGCACATGCCCGAGCGACAAAACCAGCCGCATCATTTTGCGCCGCGCTCTCGCAATGGGATTTTTGCGAGTCAAATTTCTGATAGGTGGCCTCGATGGCTGGAGAGCGAAAGGTTTTCCTGTCGAACCGTACACCAAACCCTTCCACCTCAACGCGGGTGGCAGCGATCACCCCGTAGCGGCGGCGCGTTAGCGGATTCTCTAAAACTTGGGTAGGAATCGAAGGTCGGGACCCAGCGGTTCAAAGAATTCGGTCAATCCATTTAAAGGAGAGAATAATGCTCGACCACATCATTCTGAGTGTCAGCGACGTCGAACGTTCGTTGGCGTTCTATGAGGCGGCCTTGAAGCCTCTCAATATCAAGTTTTTCCTACCCTACAAGGGGGAGGGCGATCATCCTGATCTGTGGGGATTTGGTGACGGCAAGAGGGCGTTCTTCTGGATCAAACAAGGGATGCCTGATCCATCGTCCATTCACTGGGGGTTTGCGGCCGAAAACAAGGATAAAGTCGATGAATTCTATAGGGCAGCAATATTCGCTGGAGCCAGGGACAATATTTCACCGCGGGCGCGAGTGGAATACTATCCGGGATACTACGCCGCCGATGTTTTTGACCTGGACGGATATTCGTTTGAAGTCGTCCATAAAAGCTAGTGATGGAACCTCACACCGCCGCCAGCGAGTTATGCACTAGGTGGATCGAAATTGATCCTTCACCGACCGCAGATGCAACGCGCTTCACGTTTCCGGAACGAATATCTCCGACGGCAAAAACTGCAGGCAGACTGGTTTCGAGCATCTGCGGAGGCCGGCTGAGCGGCCATTTCTGTGGCGCGCTGTCCAGAATCGGGTCCAAATCACGTCCTGTAAGAATGAATCCTTGTTGATCGAGGGAAAGACATTCACGCAGCCAATCTGTACGCGGCGAAGCACCTGCCATCACGAACACATGGCGGATGTTGTGCACAGATTCTTCGCCTGTCGCCCGATTCAGCCAGATGACCCGTTCGAGGTGCGAATCGCCTCCCAATGCAACAATCTCCGCTCGGAGATGCAGTTCGATGGCCGGGTTCTCAACGATTCGTTGAATCAGATAGCGCGACATGGTTTCGGACAATTCCTTACCGCGAACCAGCATGTGGACCTTGTGTACTGTCTCTGCAAGGAAGACCGCTGCCTGACCGGCAGAGTTTCCTCCACCAACCACGATGATCTCCTCGCCTGTGCACAGTTGTGCTTCCATGGCCGTGGCAGCGTAGTAAATGCCCTGCCCCTCGAATTGTTGCAGATTCTCAACCTTCGGCTTGTTGTATTGGGCGCCGGTGGCGATAACAATACTCCGCGTGTCGATGATTTCGCCGTTCTCCAAAGTAAGCTGGTACGGCCGCTGGTCACATCGGATCTTCATCACCTTTTGACCGACTATCATCTGAGCGCCAAATTTTTCTGCCTGCACAACCGCACGGTTGGTAAGCTCCTGCCCCGAAATGCCCATTGGAAAACCGACATAATTCTCGATTTTTGAACTCGCACCCGCCTGGCCTCCAGGGAACTCTGATTCGATCACTAGAGCGTCCAGTCCTTCGGAAGCCGCATACACGGCAGCGGCTAAACCCGCGGGACCAGCGCCGACAATCGCAACATCGTGAATGCGGTGCTGCTCTATTCGGCCCGTGAACCCCAGACACTCTGCCAATTTCTGATTGGTCGGATTTCGCAATACACTCTTTCCGCTGCAGATCACAACGGGAATGTCCTCCAGCTTTATGTCAAACCGGTCAAGAAGTTCCTGCGACGCCTTGTCGCTATCGAGGTCGACATAGCTATGGGGATGGCCGTTGCGGGTCAGGAATTCGCGCAAGCGCAGCGTGTTGGATGAGTGTTGCGATCCCAGCACGACCACATTGCCCAAGCCTCCCGAAATCATCGCAACACGACGCAGGATAAATGCGCGCATGAAGAGATCGCTCAACTCGGCATCCTTTGCAATCAACGTGCGCAACGCGTCTGCCCCGATCTCAAGAAACTCTCCCGGTTCGGCCACACGCCCGCGAGAAAGAGCGCGAGCTCCGGAGATCAGGACCACTTCACCGGAGAATTGGCCTGGTCCATGGGTCACAAACACCTGCTCACCGGAGAGTCCGGGCATTGCGATGTCGAGCTTTCCTGAGAGCACCACGAAACAGGACATGCCCAACTTGCCCGGTTCGAAAAGAACCTCCCCAGCCTGAACTGATCGGACATTGCCATAGGGCCGGATGCGCATTGGACCTAATTTGGCTCGGAACGGATGGAGAGAACGGAAAATGGCATATCGATCAATCACCAGATGGCAACCGTCCGCATCGATCGATTCTGTATTGAGCAGAGGCTTACAGCACAGAGGCGGGTAGTAACCTATTGAAACTACGCGTCACGGATGGCTTTTTTTGGCGCTCAGAGATACCCCTGGTAACCGTTATTGGATCTTTATCGGACCCCCGACCTCTGCCCTGTAAGCCTCTGCCCAAACCTTCGCCTTGGGTCTTATGCACTGGTGGAGACTGGCGAGCAGAATTGGGCGATTGAAAGCGGCGGAGTTGCCGGATTTATTCAGATGGCGGTGCGCCCTCCATCTACGGCGAGTTTTGCGCCGTGAATGATGCTGGCGCGGTCTGTCGCCAGGAAGACAATTGCTTCTGCAATTTCATCGGCTGTTGCCGGACGTCCGGACAAGCTAGCCGCCCAGGCTCCCCGCCTCCGTACCCTCCGTGCGCGTGGATCCTGGACTCATTGCGTTCACGCGGACCCTTTTGGCCCATATTCGGCAGCCCAGGTTTTCGTTAACGGATTGACGCTGGTCACAGGTCACGTGACCACGTCGTAAGGATAAACTCGTCGGAGCAATTGCCAAAACCCGCGAACAAAGTTTTTATGCGGCTTGCTTGTTAGCGGTGGTGTCGTCGGGCCGTTCGAAGAGTTTGCCGTTCTCGAACTTCGCGGCCGCGAAATGGCGACTATTCGGCCATGTGGCTCGCGTGTGTCGCTGGTGATCGCATTGTCGATTTATCATTCGTCCCGAGTGAGTATCGATAAAGTGGCGGCGCGAATGATTGCGCATAGCGTTTTCCTCTGCTACTGCATTGCACTCGTAAATCTGTTGGGTGGAGTCTCGATGAATAGATTGAAAATGCCCGTCTGGTCCTTGGCGGCCGGATTGATCATCTTGCAGATGATCCTGATTGCGATCATCGTTCACGGCGAGTCGCTCACCTTTGACGAGGGCGACCATATTTTCGCTGGCTACATGATGTGGCATACCGGCGACTACGGTCTGAATCCCGAGCATCCGCCGTTGGTGAAGCTGGTGGCGACACTGCCGCTGCTGCAGGAGCAGCTTTGGGTGCCTCCGCTGCAACAGCGAATGTTCAAGGGGGAGGCGTACCGGGATGGCCGTGATTTTTTGGAGCGGAATGACGGCCCAAACCATCACCTGCTCTTCCGCATGCGATTGGCAGCAGGTGTCTTTGCCGTGGGCCTCTCCGTGATGGTATTTCTCATGGGGAGCCAGCTCTTTGGCCAAGCAGCTGGTTTGCTGGCCTTGCTCCTGGTGGTCTTCGAGCCCAACACCTTGGCCAACAGTGACCTGGTCACAACCGATATGGGCGTCGCGTGCTTCTTTCTGGCCACAATCTATTGTTTTTACCGTTATGCAAGACAGCCATCTGTGGCGCGCCTGTTGCTGACCGGGCTGGCCGCTGGACTCGCGCTGTCGGCCAAGCACAGCGGGATCTTGCTGGCTCCGATGCTGCTGGGATTAATCCTGGTAGAGATCGCCTGTGCCGAGAGGACACGGCGCAAGCAGATGGCTGCGAAACTGTTTGGCGGATTTGTCGCCATAGTAGTCCTCGCGGTGGTGGTGCTCTGGGCTTTCTACGGTTTCCGCTACGTGGCCAGACCACCAGGTCTGGCGATGAACCCGACGCTGAGCGAGTATGCCGCACCACTCACTGGCGTGAACAGTTGGGTGATTGGACATCTCGCAAACTGGCGGTTGCTGCCGGAATCCTACCTGATGGGGTTGACGGACATTCACTACGCCGCGCAGCAGTATCCCATCTTCCTGCTGGGGCACGACTATCCTCACGGTGTCTGGTGGTACTTCCCAGTCGCGCTGTCCATCAAGACCACTCTGGGCTTGATCGGTCTGCTGGTTTTGGCAGCGATTTCGCTGATCAGCCGCCGCCTCAAACTCGGAAGAGAGGTAGCGTATCTGATAGTGCCCGGAGCTATCTATCTCACGGTGGCGATCCTCAGCGGGATGAACATCGGCACTCGTCATGTTCTGTTCTTGTATCCACTGGCCGCGTTGCTGACCGCAGCGGGCCTGACTGCCCTCGCGCAGCCTAGCCGTCGCTGGATTTGGATCGGTGGTGCATTGGTGGCATGTCACATAATCTCTGCCATGGCGGTGTTTCCAGCAGAGATGGCCTACGGCAACGAAGCCTGGGGCGGAACGGCAAACACACACAAGTACCTCAGCGATTCCAGTGTGGATTGGGCGCAACAGCTACCGCACGTAAAGCAATGGGTTGACGCCCATCCGGGCGAGGAGTGCTGGTTTGCCTACTCAGCTTATCCGGAGCTTCGCCCGCAAGCCTATGGCATCAACTGCCACCTGTTGCCCACGGCCCATACCGGCTGGGAGATCCTGCCCGACGTGCCAGAAATCATCCATGGCAACCTCCTGTTAAGCGCAGACGATCTCGAAGCTTGTGACTGGCCCAGCGACCAGTTGAATGTCTTCGAGCGATTTCGGTGGATGCCGATGGCAGAGCAGATCGATCACAGTGTGTTTGTCTACCGTGGCGATCTCAATGTGCATGAAGCGGCAGCATTGGCAGCAGTCCAAAAGTCGGCAATCCTGCTGAGGGAGCATAAGCGGACAGAGGCTTTGATTGCCGCAAAGAATGCTGTTGCATGGCAGCCGGAGAATTTGCTAGCGCAGACGGCCTTGGGGGACGCCCTGACGGCATTAGGCGACAAAAACAGTGCACGAGCCGCCTACGAATTGGCACTGGCAGCGGCACATCGATTGGAAGCCGACGCGCAGCCCCTGTATGTGCCGGATTTACGGCAGAAGCTGCAGCCATGACTTCGTCAAAACATAATCCGTAAAGTTGTTCTTTCAATCCGAAGTCGATGGCGACACTTGCCAGACTGCAGACAACAGGCCTTAGCGCTCATTGACCAAGCACCTGTCGTAAACTCTCGACCGTATCTGCCTCTCGTGTTGCGTTCATTTTGTAAGAGCGGCCTGCCCCGCGTGGTACGAAGCGTGGCTGGTGCGATTCATCACGACGGCAAGCCGGTTGCGCATAGGATCTTTGACAAACTCTTCATCCGGCACTGCTGTGTGCTTTTGCAGCCAGTCTTCCCATGTGAACCCTTCGAAGGCTGTAGTGAGTTTGTCATTGACCTCCGCCCATGCTCTCCTAAGTTCGGTTGCCGAGAGGGGATCGGCAAGCACGTGGTCCGGATTCGCGATATACGGCTCGTCCAGTTCAGTGTTAGGTCTCTCCCCGATGCCGAGTAAGGGAAACATGCGATCGTGCATCGCGGTCAGGTGGCCGAGAAGATAGAACACGCGGTTCCTCCCCGGAGCGACCTGTTGCTGAAGTTGCTCATCGCTCAGCTCAGAAAGGGTTTTGTTAAAGCGGTTAATGACAAGCCTCCATCAGTTGAGAACTGTAACGCCGAGAATTTCTTCGTTCGTCATTCTGGTATGATCTCCTTTCTTGTTTGAAACTCGGTAAGCCGGTGCCGGCTACCGAAAGAGTGCGAACGCCGAGATACCAAAGGCGACTGCATCTTCAAGCAGAGCGGCTGGTAGATCACGTCCAAACGTCCTTGCTAAAAGGCTCTTCGCCTTAGCTCCTCCGAATGTTCCGGCCACAGCTCCTAAAATTCCCGCTACCAGCCCAATGATCATTCCATGGCCAGGAAACCCAATCGCAAGACCGCACAGAGCACTCGTAACGATTCTGGTGATGAACTGAGGAGGTACCAATCGGCTTGGAGTCCTCGGAAGCTTATCGTTGACTAGCTCTCCGATCGCAATGAGGGTCAAAATGTACGGGGTGAACGCATAGCCCAGGAAAGCGAGCCAGGTGTGGTCTAGAGGCAAGATGCCGGAGTGGACGGCCCAACTGACGGCGGTCAATCCAATCAGGGCTCTTAGTCCGGAGGCGGTCCCAATGAGAAATGCGTTGATGAAGATAAACATGAAAACTCCTGTAAGCTCGTTCGAGGGTTCTTGGGCAGGTTTGATTACTTGTGTCTGCGCTATCCATTCGTGGTTTGCGGCGTGATCCGCACGGATCTGTGAAGCAGATACACCACGAGGAATTGGAGGACGGCGATAAAAAACGGCCCAGCACATTTCCCAAAATCATGCTCAAACAGACCGATCCCGGCATCCAGCAATTGCGTGGCGCCGGCCAGCGCACCCAGGATTAACAACACAGGTGTCGACTGCTTGTAGATCGCCCACAATGCGAACAAAGCCAGAGGGATTGTGCGCGCCGCCGCGTACAGCGCCAATATCATCGACGCTGGCGTTGGAACCGATCCGGCAGGGAGCAGGTATTGCGGACGGATGATCCCTACGATGGAAAAGCCGCTCGCAACCAGGACATTGATGGCCGTGACCACCGAAGCCAGCCGAATTGCCTTTATTGTTGTCATTGATTCCTCTCTGAGTAAGCTCGTCCGAGCGAAGTTGGGTTGATTTGACAATTTGTGCACGCACTACGCCTGCGCGTAGTGCGAACCCTTCGCTAATTGCGGGATACCTGTTATGTTTTCTCCACCCGTCGTCGTCAGATTGTGAGAACTACCCTCCCGAAGGGGCGGCCTTCAACGAGATAGCGGAGAGCATCAGCCGCTTCTACGAGAGGAAAAGTCTTAGCCACGATCGGTTTGATCGCACCGGATTGAAGCAGAGAGGCAGTAGATTTCCACGCGTCAGCAACGATCGCCTGCGGCTGAGAGAACATATTGAAACCCCGGATGCTGGTCTGCGACACGATGAGACTAGTCACGTCAATAGTTGCCTTACGGCTTGCGGAATACCCCAGTGTTATGAGGCTTCCTCCTGGCGCGAGCGCTTTGACCGCTTCGCTCAACACCTCGCCGCCGATCCCGTCGATGATGATGTCTGCGCCGTAGCCATCGGTGATACGACGTACGCCGTCAGTTAACTTTTCCACGGAAGTATCGATGACCTCATTGAATCCGAGTGTCTTCGCCTGCTCCGCTTTTGAGTGACTGGTCGTGCTCGATATGGCGTGTTTTGCTCCCAGTGCACGTGCCAATTGCGTCACTGCGTTGCCGACCGATCCCCCGATCGCTGGCGCGAGAACGGTTTTGCCTGGACGAAATCCAGCCAGGGTGAGAGCCACCTGCGCGGTGAGATAAGCGACGGGAACACCTGCAGCGCTCACGTCGTCGACATTGTCAGGTATCAGGCAAAGATCTTCCTTCCGGACGGCAATCCATTCACGGTAAGTTCCGTCTTCAAAAGCGCCATAGGTACCCCAGAACATCACCCGTGACCCCGTAGGAAAATCCGTTCCGCCTCCCTCCTCCACTACACCCGCTCCTTCGTTGCCCAAGATGAGCGGCTTCTCCGGAATATGGAAATCGCCGATGAGAATCGTATGGTCGAGCGGCGTGACGCCGGCTGCCGTGACTCGCACCAGTACCTTCCCATCTGTGACCGTTGGTTTTGAAAGCTCTACGAGCTTCAACGCTTCATAACCGCTAAACTGCTCCGCTCTGATTGCACGCATATCGCTTCTCCCTTTTCCATGTCACTCCTGACCCGCGCCGCTAGGCCGCAACCCCGGAGAGTATTAATGTCGATCGAGACCGCCAGCAGATCCCCAATTGATTGAGCCCTTGGCCTTCGTCGAGCGCTTTGGATTACTGTTATAATCCTCACTGCAGGATTAGATTCGTAATCCTGATTTAGTCGCAGATTATTTTCGGGGAGGTTCAGATGGGTTATTCCCAGGCGCAAAAGGCGAAGACTCATAAGCGCATCGTTGCCATTGCTTCAAAGAGATTCCGTGAAAAAGGCCTTGCGGGATTCGGAATTGCGGAGTTGATGAAGGAAGCCGGCCTGACGGTTGGTGGCTTCTACAAGCACTTCGACTCTCGTGACGAACTGGTAACGGAGGCACTCAGCGATGCATTCGGAGTCTGGCAGCGCCAAAAGGCAGCTACTGCATCCAGCGGGCGGCCGCTCTCCTTCGAGAAGCTTATCGACGACTATGTAAGCGATGTGCATCGCAGGAATCCAGGTGCGGGCTGCGCCTTCAGCACATTGGCCCCGGAAATCGCTCGCAGCGACAAGCGGACTCGTGAGCTCACCACTGATCAAGTCAAGGCGGATATTGAGTTGCTTGCCGGGTTGCTCCCAGGCAACGATAAGCACCGGGCAAGATCGAGAGCTATCCTGACTTTCAGCGCGCTCGTCGGAGCGATGTCTCTGGCCCGCGCCGTATCGGATGAGGCTCTTTCGCGGGAAATCTTGAAGACGGTGGCAGATCTTCTCAAGCATCCCGACTGAAAGTGACGTGCAAGGTCTTCGGTGCATCGTCTCTCGATCAGACTTGCCCTCGACCACCGTCAACGAAGAGTTCGATACCTGTAACAAAACTGGAATCATCCGACGCC
Source organism: Occallatibacter sp. (assembly GCA_049521075.1). Classification (GTDB taxonomy): domain Bacteria; phylum Acidobacteriota; class Terriglobia; order Terriglobales; family Acidobacteriaceae; genus Telmatobacter. The sequence continues at coordinate 28,254 of JBEKPD010000064.1, read as the reverse complement.
AGAAACAACGCCGCCTTGGCAATTTCATCGGGTTCGCCCATCCGCCCCATCGGAATGGTTGACACAATCCGCGCAATAGCATCTTCAGGTTGCCCATCCACGATTGGCGTATCAGTAGGGCCCGGGCTGACAACGTTTGAACGAATATGGCGGTCCTTGAGATCCGAAGTCCAGGTTCGGACGAATGAGCGGAGGGCGGCCTTCGTCGCGCCGTAGACACCGAAGGCTGGCGTACCCTTTACGCTCCCGACTGAACCGTTGAGAACAATCGAGCCACCATCGTTCAGCAGCGGTAAGGCTTTCTGCACCGTGAACAGCGTTCCCTTGACGTTGGTCTCGAAGAGCTTGTCAAAATGCTCCTCTGTGATTTTGCCGAGGGGAGCAAATTCAGCAACGCCGGCGTTGGCAAAAACGACATCGATTCTTCCCTTAGCCTTGACGGCCTCGTAGAGACGATCGAGGTCGGCCAATCTGGCAACGTCTCCTTGAACACCAGTGACGTTGCGGCCGATCGCCTGCACGGCCGCGTCGAGCTCTTTCTGACGGCGGCCCGTGATGAAGACGTAGGCACCCTCTCTTACGAACAGCTTTGCAGTGGCCAACCCTATCCCGGATGTGCCACCGGTAATGACTGCCACTTTTCCCTGCAGCTTCTTATTTTCCGACATCGATAGTTTCCTCACTCCCCCTGCGCCCAGTCGGCCTAAAAAACAATTGTTATCCAGCCCCAATTACGCCTGGCTTGAAGTAAACACTTTCACCATTTGCTGGTTGAACCCGTTCACCAATGCATGCTCCCCAGGTCCGGGATTGGCTCGCAGAGGCTTTGCCGCCTCCACAAGAATTTCGTCAGCATCTGTTGCAAGTGCGTCCAACGTTTCGGCGACAAATTGATCGAGAGGCATTGCCTGCTCGGCCTCCTGGCTATTCATCAATTCCGTGCGCACCCAGGGCGGCGCCATCTCGAGCACTCGAACACCGCTGCCTCGAAGCAAGAAGCGTTGCGACAACACATAGGAGTGGAGCGCCGCTTTTGTGGCAGAATAGATTGCCGTCACAGCCAAAGGCACAAAAGCAAGGACCGAGGTGTTGTAGACAATTACGCCGCGCCGGCTCTTCAGCTGACCCAGAAGAGCCGAGGTCAAGCGGATAGGGCCCAGAAGATTGGTCGTGACGGTCGACACGAGAAGCTTGTCGTCGATGGCGCCCGCTGCCTGGTCCGGTTCCATGATTCCAGCGTTATTGATGAGAACATTCAGATCCGGATGTTCTGTGATTAGCTTCTTTGCAACTGCTTTGATACTGTCCGGGTTTGCGATGTCGAGTTCGATTGCCTCGATGCCCGGATTGGCCCTTGCGGCCGAGTCTAGATGGCTCTTGCGTCTGCCTGAGATGATTACCTTGTTTCCGCGTTTGTGCAGTTCCTCGGCCAGACCGCGGCCAATACCAGATCCGCCGCCGGTAATGAAGATGGTGTTTCCAGTGAGATTCATGATTTCTCCAATTAGTTCGGTGTGGTTGTTGCGTGAAGGTCCGAGGCCTACCCAGGGAAGCTATCGCCAAACATTGGAAGACCGCTGACGGATTCTTTCCGCGTGGCTTCGTCCTGCAATACATCCCAATGCTCAGCCAGAAGGCCGTTCTCGAATCGGACAACGTCGGCCGCAATCCAGGCCGCGGGCCTTCCCATCCCAGTGAACCGGCCATGCGCGATGACGTAGTCGCCTTCTGCGACGATGAGTTGATTTTCATACCGCAGCGAAGCCGGCGTCGCCCGGACCAGAGCAAACAGGCCTTCGCGTCCTGGCGCAATGTGCGCGCTGTGCTGGATGTACTTCGGCGACCAGAAGCGTTCTGCTGCTGCGTAGTCGCGTTTGTTGAAGAGCGTATCGAAGGCTTCGAGAACGATTGCCTTGTTCTGTTCGGGTGTTGTCTTTGGCATATATTCAGCTCCGCGTGAATTGTGATGATTGATAGGTTGGGTAATCGGAATAGCCGTGTGGCCCCGAGGCATAGACGGTTTCCCAGTCCACTTCGGCAAGAGGGACATTTTCGGCAAACCTCTGGACCAGGTCTGGATTTGCGATATAGGGACGGCCGAAAGCCACCAGATCCGCCAAGCCTTCCGCGACAAGGCGATTGCCGCGATCACGATCCATCTTCACGTTCGCGATGAGCGTGCCTTTGTAGAGAGGACGGAAATGCCGGAACATGCCATCATCGGCCAGTTTCTCGAGCGGCGTACCGGTGAAGTCGGTGGTGTTGCCCATGAGCAACAAGTGCGAAAGATTGTAGGAACTCAGCTTCTGAATTGCGTATTCGGCAACCGGCAGGGTTTCGTCATTGGCTTGAAATGCCGCGCCTTCGTGCATCGGGCTGATCTTGACACCAACCCGCTGTGCATCAACCTCGCTCAGGACCGACTCGACTACTTCGAAAAGAAAGCGCGAGCGATTTTCCAGGCTTCCGCCATATTCGTCTTTGCGCAGGTTGGTGGCGGCGTTCAGAAACTGAGAGATCAGATAGAGATAGTTGGCGAGGATCTCGACACCATCGAAGCCGGCTTCCATCGCGTTTCGCGCAGCGCGTGCGAAATCTGCAACCGTAACTTGAATCTCCTGTTTCGCCAGAGGCCGTGGCTTTACTGTGGGCTTCCTTCCTGTTGGTGTAACCGAGATCTGCCCCGGATCGACGTCCGATGCGGACACCGGCTGCGCGCCGTCCAACAATTCGGGATGCGAGATCGCTCCGGTGTGCCAGAGTTGGGCAATGATCCGACCGCCGGCAGCATGGACGGCATCCGTGACACGTCGCCATCCGCGCACCTGCTCCCCGGTCCACAGTCCTGGCGTATCGGCCCAGCCGAATCCTTCCGGACTGACTGCGGTCGCCTCAGTGATGATCAGTCCAGCCGAAGCGCGCTGCACGTAATATTCCGCTTGCAAAGTCGTGGGCACGTGATCATGCGGTTGCGCACGCATCCGGGTGAGCGGCGCCATGACGATGCGGTTAGGAAGAATGAGGTCTCCCATCCGATAGGGTGTGAAAAGCGGCTGAGTCGGCATCACACGAACTCCTGCATAGATGAACTGAACGTTCCTAAGAAATGACTTCGATCGCATCGACCCGTGACGGATAAAACGCAAGGTAATCGCGAATTCTGGCGACCGCCTCATGCGGCCTCTCATACGTCCACACGGCATTCTCCGATCGAGAACCGCCGATTGGAATGCTGTAGTAGCTGCAATCTCCCTTGTACGGACAATAGGTGTAGTGCGTTGTCCGTACCAGCAGCGACATGTCCGCATCGTCGCGCGGCAAATAGTAAACGGGCGGGTATCCCTTCTCTTCCAGCCGAAGAGCTCGCGCCGATTCAGCCACTGTTTTTCCAGCGATCGCTACACGGACCTTGCCCTCAACCGGTGAAATCGTGATGGGATGATCAGGGCCAGGAATCTTGATCTCTTTGCCTTTGCTCAAGGTGCTATTCATTGCGTTCCTCAACTCAGTTAAAGCTTCGAACCACCATCGACGGGAATACTGGCGCCTGTAATCCAGCGCGCACCATCGGATGCCACAAAAGCAACTACGTCGGCAACATCCTCGGGTTTGCCAAGTCGCTTCAACGCCTGCATGCCCAGTGCGACCTCGCGTCCCGTCTCTGTCTTCGTGAAATTCGACATGTCCGTGTCGATTACTCCCGGTGCGACAGCGTTTACGCGTATGCCGCGAGACCCGAGAATGGCTGCCCAGTTCCTGACCAGAGTCTCCAGCGCTCCTTTGGTAGAGGCGTAAGCAAGAATTGAAGGATCATTCAAACCAGGCTTGCCTACCACCGAGCGGGCTCCGAGAGAAGAGACAACAACAACGCTTGAGCCGTCACCGAGAACCGGCAAGAGTTGCTGTACCAGTAAGAACGGACCTCGGACATTTGTGGCAAAGAGACTGTCAAAATCCTCTACTGTGTAATCCGCAATACGCGCCGCCTTGCTGATTCCGGCGTTGAGGACAAGCACATCTAGTCGATCGCCGACCATTGAGCGCACCTGTTTTGCGAGCAGCGAAGCGCCGTCCGGAGTTCCCAGGTCCGCTGAGATTGGATCTGCATTGCCACCTTTCCTTCGGATCCCGACAACGAGCGACTCCGCTTCAGGTCTTGATCGGCCATAGTGAACAAGGACGTGTGCGCCGGCCCTGGCGAGCGCCAGCGCTGTCGCTTGGCCAATTCCTCTCGACGCGCCCGTGACAAGCGCAGTTTTGTTTTCGAGCTCAAGCATTGTCTCCTCCTGCTCTTGTTAGTCAAGCGTTCATTCCGCCATCGACGGTAAGGTTGGCCCCAGTGATGTACGAGGATTCAGGACCCGCGACGAACGCCACCATTGCGGCGATCTCCTCAGCACGCCCATAGCGGTCGAGCGCTGTCGCGGCCTTCTGTGGCACTGCCCAATCACCCGAGGCAGGATTCAAGTCCGTGTCGATCGGACCCGGCTGGACGTTGTTCACCGTTATGCCCCGGCCCCCGACCTCTCTGGATAGTGCCTGGGTAAACATTTTGACGGCTCCCTTTGTGGCCGCGTAGGGCACAAGTCCGGGCGCGACGGCGCGCTCGCCCACCGCCGAACCGACCATGATGATGCGACCACCGTCCTTCATGTGCTTCAGCGCCGCCTGTGTTGTGGCGAACACGCCGCGGACGTTGATGTCGAGCACGCGATCCATCTCCTCCTGCGTCGCCTCCTCGAACGGTTTCGGCATAGCGGTGCCGGCATTGTTCACTAGCACATCCAGTCGGCCGAAGGTCGAGACGGCCTTTTCGACCGCACCCTTGACGGCTTCAACGTTGGCAGCGTCCGCCTGGATCGCGATGGCCTTCCCGCCAGCGAGTTCAATCGCTTTGACTACGGCGGAGGCCGCGCTGGCGTCCTTCGCATAGGTAATGGCTACGCTTGCTCCATCGGCAGCCAGGCGCTTCGCAATTGCCGCGCCGATGCCCCGGGACCCGCCGGTTACGAGTGCTACCTTCTTCGCTAACTTGGACATGTGTCTCCTTTGCCGTATTCGGCACAATTCAAAAACCCGATTCAGCTGCGTCTTGTTCGCGGTTTCAGACGGTTCTGAACCATTCAGTTCTATACGATGACGCGGGCGCGGTGTGGATGCAGAGATATTGAACTATTTAGTTTTTTACCGGATAATGAGGCTATGGGCCGTCCAAAGGGCTTTAGCCGAGAGCAAGTTCTGGAAAAGGCGATGCCTGTCTTTTGGAAGCACGGGTTTGCGGACACGAGTGTTCAGGAACTGGAACGAGCTACAGGCGTGAACAAGTCTGGGCTCTATACGGAGTTTCGAGACAAGGAAGATCTTTTTGTGGCGTGCCTGCGGCATTACCTCGAGAGCCAGGGGAGGAGGGGACTTCTCACCAAGGAGCCTCTTGGCTGGACGAACGTCGCAACGTTTCTCAAGAATGGTCCTCTCAACAACGGGGAGCAGCAGGGATGCTTTTCCGTCAACTCCATGCGGGAGTTCGCGATCCTTCCGGATGAAGCCTATGGAGTCGTGACGGAGAATCGAGCGCTATTGCAGCGCCTTCTTGCCATGAACATCGAGGCCGAAAAGCCCAAGATGGCTCCTTCTGCCATTGCAGAGATGGTGCTGTCTTTCTTCTCCGGATTATGCATTGAACGCAATCTCAAATCCGGTAAGGCGTCGTCGACGCGCACGATCGATAACTTTATGACAACCCTTCGCATGCTCTGATCGAGGCGTCTCTGAATCCGGCCTTACGTGGGCAGGCTGTCTCGCGCCTTTCCCGCTTCCTCGGGTTGCCCGTCGTCGCGGATCAACGGAACGCCCCAGCGAACGCTTTAGGCTGCCTCCGCATCGTGTTCGCCGTGGACGACATCGACGAGATGCTCGCCGGACTTCGCAAGCGTGGCGCATAGCTCGTAGGCGAAGTAATCCGGTATCAGGACTCGCATCGGCTTTGCTACATCCGCGGGCCTGGAGGGTCGCGAGCATACTAAGGACACAATAACGAACAAGCGCGACAAATTGGCATCATCTGACACGCTACCAGAAGACAACAAAGAACGATGGGGCCTCGCAAATTGCCAGGTTAGACGCTCAGTACCGGAAACGGTGAGTCGCGAACCATGGCGTACGTCAAATCTCTCATACGGCCATGAGCGCCGGGCTGATGGCTTCGTCCGATGATGAGCGCGTCCGCATCCGCTTCCCGTGCAGCCTCAAGCAGTGCCTCTTTTACTTGACCGACTGCAATGCGGACCGGGGCATCCACACCGATCATCTGCTGGAGATCGGCGATGCGCCGATTCGCCTCCTGCCTTTCGGCGGAATGGATTTCTTCCCGCAAATCGAGTTGAATCGGCAGATTCGTATCTCCGGCTTGGACCGCATGAATGATTGAGAGCTTGCCACGGGCTTGTGCCGCCACTTGGCTGGCAAAACGAAGCACTCTTTCCGAATTTGAACTCAAACCGACCGCGCACAGCCATTCTCGGTGCTCCAAAGGCCTAGGTGCGATTGTCTGAGCATGCCGGCTCGTCAATACCGGACAGTCCGCATCGTTAATTACTTTGGCTGTTGTTGAGCCAAGCAGCATCTGCCGAAAAATTCCAGAGTGCGTGGGCATGATGATGAGATTGAATCTATCCTCCCTCGCAACTCGTGCGATCTCGGTCGCGGCGTCGCCTGAAGTTAGGATTCTTGGGAACTCCGCCGCGGGGAATTCTGCAGTTAGAAAGGAGTCAAGTCTATCCCGGCCAATAGCCATATGCTCCTCTGAAACCTCGGAGATTGGCCTCACGTAAAGTTGCAAGCCGTTGTAGCCGGTAGGATCTACAACATGAATCAGTGAGACCCTGGCCTCGAGCAATGCCGCCGCTCTCTTCACGTAAGGAGCCATGGCGATGCAGGACGGCGAGAAATCCACTGGGTAGAGGATGCTTGCGATTGAAGGCATACACCACTCCTCGGAACGTCCCAACGTGTTGCTCAGCGACGCTTCCCTTTCGTCGAAGTGTGCCTTGCAAAATCAGCCTAAATCAGTAGCTTTGAACCAGCGGATGGCTGATTTGCCCAACTTGGGCGTCAGCTTTCTCGGTCCGGACCAATTCGACGTCATCTTGAGATGGTTCCGTGATTACAGCGAACGTGGGCAACAAATCAGGCGGCAACATTCCGTGCTGAGGAGCGCCACACAAGGGACACGCCTCCGTTTTCAATGTGATCTCTGCTCCACAGCATGCACAAAAAGCGGCCACGCGATCCAAACTCCACAGTTGCTACGCCCTTTTTGGATGACTGCAGGAAGCGCAAAGATTCGAGACGGTCGGTCGGTATTTACTCCAGGCCTTAGTTCAGTTGCAACCAAATGGATAGATCGTGATTTCGCTAGTGACCGGCGGCGCACCGCGTGGACAGAGTGTTGCGAGCGTCTTCCGGTCCCCTAGCAGTCTAAAACGTTTTCGGACTTTCGCGGAATCGACTTTTACTGCCTGGGACTCTAATGTGTATTTATGGCCCGCACCAAGGAATTTGATCCGGACAAGGCGCTTAAGATCGCGGTCAACGTCTTCTGGCGTCTCGGATATGAACATACCTCCTTGGAAACACTCATGAGGGAGATGGGGATCTCCAAACAAAGTCTCTACGACACATTTGGGGACAAGCGGTCGATCTACTTTCGGGCCATGAGCCGCTATCGCGACGATACAAATGCGTCTTTGCGGAAGCTTTTCGCCAGGGAGAAGTCGGTCAGGAAAGGATTCGCAAAAATCTTCCAAGCGATGATCGGCGAAAACAAAGCGCAGCATGAGCGAGGCTGCCTCCTCATGAACACCAATCTGAGCCGTGCTGTCGACGACGTCGAGGTTAGGGAATTCCTGCGAGACAACCAGAAGCAGGTCGAGACGATTTTCATTGCCGCATTCGTGAATGCTCAAGCACGAGGCGAAATCGGAGCCGAAAAGGACCCAGTGACTTTGGCGAAGTTCTTTGTGGCGACCATCCAGGGAATGCGAGCCTTGGCCCGACTGAACCATGATCGCAGAGAACTCGAAAGCATTTCCGCCGTCGCCCTTCGGGCGCTGGATTAGGAACTCTTGCCGGGGAGTCACCTTCGTCAAAAATATTTCCCCGTATAATGGACCGCGTGGTCTAGTATAGGTGAACCGGAAAGAGAACTGCCCCGTTTGGCTCTGACCGGCAATTGGCCGTTCTCTACATGAGGATCCCATGATTCGACGCATTCTCGCTCTGTCCATCTTCGTCGCTCTAGCAAAGTCCTGTTCTGCTCAACCATCACTCCCGCCGAGTTTTCAGGCCAGGACGATCCATAGTCCGGCGAATGCAGAGATTTTTGTACGCTTCGGCGGCACCGGCCCCGCGGTTCTTCTTCTGCACGGATACGCGGAGAACAGTGATTCCTGGGCGCCACTCGCAGCGGACCTGATGAGGGACCATACTGTGATCGTTCCCGACCTGCGAGGGATCGGACGATCGTCGAAGCCTGCCGGGGGCTACGACAAGAAGACCCAGGCCGTAGACATTCGCGCTGTCGTAACCGCTCTGGGGTATGACAGGACGTTTGTGGTGGCGCACGATATCGGAAACATGGTGGCCTATGCATATGCCGCATCCTATCCCGACAAGGTTGCACGATTGGTGGTGATGGATGCACCAATTCCCGGGATTGAGCCCTGGAGCGAAATACTTCAGAATCCCGGTGTCTGGCACTTCAACTTTCACGGACCGGATGCAGAACGGCTTGTGCAGGGCCGCGAACGCATTTACTTCGACCGAATCTGGAATGACTTCACCGCCGATCCGGAAAAACCTGACGAAGCAACCAGAAACTTCTTCACAGCAACCTACGCACAGCCAGGAGGAATGAGAGCTGGGTTCGCGCAGTTTACCGCGTTCTCTCAGGATGCGAAGGATAATCGAATCTTCGAGCAGCAAAAGCTCACCATGCCGGTGCTTGCTGTGGGCGGGGAGAAGTCTTTCGGCACTTTGCAGGCCGCGATTATGCGTCACGTAGCAACCAATGTTCGAGAAGCGGTGGTTGCAGGCTCCGGACACTGGTTGATGGAGGAACGCCCGGTTGAGACAGTAGCGTTGATCCGTGGATTTCTCGACGCTTCGCCTGAAGAGCGCTTGACGCCGGCAGAGTATGAGTACCCTCAGAGAGGCAATCCAGGTACCGGAAGCTCCGGAGTTGCAGGCATCCAAACGGTGGTCCTGAAAGGCGATCCGAATCAGGCTGGGGTATACACGATTATGCTTCGCGTGCCCGCGCATACCCGAATCGCAGCCCATTCCCATCGCGACGATCGCGTCGCAACTGTGATTTCCGGTACGTGGCGCATCGGATACGGAGATCGCTTCGACGAGTCGAAACTCAAGGCGCTTCCGCCGGGAAGCTATTACACAGAACCACCAGGCCAGAGTCATTTTGCCGAAACCGGGGACGAACCCGTTGTTGTCCAGATTACCGGCTTCGGCCCATCTTCGACTGATTACGTCGATCCCGCCAGCGATCCCCGGAATTCGCATGGATCCGACTAACTCGCGACAATGAGCAGGCGAGCGCATGCAATCTGCACTGGATCTCACAGTTTTCGGCGAAAACCGTTAGAAAGGAAAAGTCAAAGGCCCCAGACTCTCGTCTCTCGCTAAGAGTCGGTCTTCGAGAAGCGAGGTCTTTCCCGTGCGTAGATATAGTGTTGGACCTCGACAGGTTCGATGGTGTAGCTGAGCACTTGTTTCTCAACCTCACTGTCGGCTTGAGTGAAGCGGTCATGTTGCCGCTCGTGTTCGGCCCAAGAGTCGACTTTGAAGTTTTCGAGATATGTATTCGGTGCTTCTGTATCGACGAAGATCCCCCAGCTTATCGCGCCATCGCGCCGACGGACACGCTCGTACTTGTGGATTTGATGGAGAAACTCGGGAGCTTTCGCCGGATCAATTACATACTTCACGGTGACGAGGACCGGCCCCTCGTCGGGGTCAGGTTCCTCGATCATGGCCGGTTTAACCCAGTGATTCCAGATGCTGAGATCCAGCTTGGTATCCGGCAATCTGAACCAGGGTCGTAGCAACAGGCATGCAGCCGTTCCGATGCTTGCCGCCGCAAGAGTTGCATGGACACTTGTGCGCAACGCTACAAAGCCCCACAGAGTGCTGCCCAGGGTAACGCTCCCCTGAAACACGAAGAGATAGACTGCGAGCACTCGCGCCCTTACCCAATCGGGTGCAAGTTCCTGCACCATGATGTTGAAGAGGGACATGATCGCAGTCCAGGAGGCGCCTCCAAAGAGCATGAGGAAGCAGAGGATCGCCGGTGTACGCAACAACGCCAGGCTTAGGACAATTGCGGCGAATATCGCTGTGGCGGAAGACAGTAGAGTCTCCGTCGAGAACTTCGACCTGGTCCGCTGCAGCACCACGGCCCCCAGCACCGCGCCCAACCCGAAGGACCCGAGCAAGAATCCATAGGCGATTGGGCTTTTACTGAGTTCCCTCGCTGCGGTTGGCAGGAGCGCCCAGAAGGAACTCGTGAAAAAGATAAGAACTGCCGACCGAAGCAGCAGCGTACGAATACCGGGGGAATACCGGACATAGCGAATGGCAGCGGAGGTCGCTCCTCGGAAGGTTTCTGCAGGCAGCGCGCTCTTTCGCACGGGCCTCTTCCATCTCTTGATCACGGCGATGACACCCAAGAAGGAGAGGGCATTGAATGCAAATGCAGCGCCCACGCCTACAGATGCGACAATGAAGCCGCCGAGGCCCGGCCCTACGGCCCGAGCCAGATTGAACTCGATCCCATTTAGAGCCAGAGCGGCGGGTAGCTCCTCTTTGTCGACCAGCTCAGGAAAGATTGCCCTCCAAGTAGGCGATTCGACCGCATCTCCAATCGACAACCCCAGCGTAAGCAGAAGTAGGAGCCAAGGCGCCATCACTCCGGCGAACGTAGCCACTGCCAGCAAAACCGCAACGACGAGCATCCACGTCTCTGTGCCGAGTATCAGCTTGCGGCGGTCGAAGATGTCTCCGATCGAGCCTGCTGGAAGCGCCAACAGAAAAAAGGGTAAAGCAGAAGCGGTTTGAATCAGGGCGATATACAGAGGATTCCTGGTGAGCGAAGTCATCAGCCATGCCGCGCCGACACTCTGCATAAAGGTTCCAATATCAGAGACCAGGTTGGACGCAAGCAGGTTTCGGAACGTGTGGTTCCGCAGAGGCTGCCACGGCCCCAACGAGCGAGAAACCTCTGATTGAGCTATCTGAGTCATCGGCTCTGAAACTTAGCCATCTTCCTTTATGCCACGGCCATCTCAGTTTAGCGACTCGGTTGACGGCAAGGCGATGGCTACGAAAACATTCCGATGATCAGGTTCGTCCGCCACATTTGCCTCTGGCCGGGGCCCGTCCGAAATGGCACACTGGTGATCCGATAGGCAGCAAGCCGCCACTCAGCCAGGCGGCCGAAGCTGAGACAGCCACGGAAAAGGGTGGTATCGGGAAGGTCTTGCCGTTGGCTTGACATTCTATTGCGAACAAACGCCAAGAAGGGAAAATCAGAGATGAAAAAGACTGCGCGCGGAATCAACACTGCTTCGAAACCAAGCGGCGACGGATGTGCAGAATGCCTGGCGTCGCCGACAGGTTGGTGGTTTCATCTCCGCCGGTGTGCGGAGTGTGGGCACATCGGATGCTGTGACAGTTCTCCGAGTCAACATGCATCAAAGCATGCGGCGGCGGCTGGGCATCCGATCATCACCAGCTTTGAGCCGGGTGAGGATTGGTTCTTCGATTATAAGAAGCAGGCGACGGTCAAGGGTGTAGAGTTGCTTCCGCCGCATTCGCACCCAGGAAATCAGTCCGCTCCCGGACCAGCAGGAAGGGTGCCGGCCAACTGGGAATCGCTGCTGAACTAGCCAGCCGTCAAATTCTTGAAGATTCAGGTTGGCAGGTCGCTGCCTTTTTCAGAGGCTAGAAGCAACGCCCTTTCAGGCAGCTGCTTCGCGTAAGAGAGTTTCGACTTTGTTGTCCAGATATTCTGCAACCCGAAGCGCATCGGGGTTTCCGTATGAAGCTAGAAAACTGGCCATCCTGTCGTATGACAAGTGCACACCATCCGGTCGCTCGTCCACCAGAACCGTAACAGGAGCGTATGAACCGGCGTCTGGAACGTGTTTAGCCATTTCCATCATGATGAGCGGATTGCCCATGACAAAACGGATGATCCTGGGTGTGTCGCGACCCGTTTCTTTGCGGACAACCGCGCCGTGATCAAGCTGCATAAACAGCATCAGACCGGCTTCACTCAAGCCTTTCTCGACAGCGCGTTTCAGTTCCGCAAAGGAGCTCGCTTCGGTGGTTAATCTCCCGAATTCGCCCATGTCCGGATGACCGATAGAAGCGTAAAGAGCTGCCACAACCTGATCGAAAGTTTTGGAGGAGACAAGGCTGAATCGCTCAACCTCAATTTTTCTGATCATCTCGAAGATCCCTTCTGGCCCTCGCCATGGCAAGGAGGCCTGCAATACTGTCGATTTCTAAACTTGAGCCATCCCTCCGTCCACGAAGAGTTCGATTCCCGTGATGTAACTGCTCTCATCGGATGCGAGAAATGTTACAGCTTTGGCAATCTCTTCCGGATGGCCGAGACGTCCCAGTGGAATTGCGCTCGAAAGTGCTTTGATCCGCTCCTGACCGACTTCCGAGGAACCAACAAGCTCACTAAAACCGGGAGTATCTGTTGATCCTGGACTGATCGCGTTCACACGGATCTGACGTCCTTTAAGATCGGTACTCATTGTTCGAGCAAACGAACGGACCGCAGCCTTGCTTGCGCTATACACGGCATTCGCAGGTAGGCCCTTGCTAGCGACGATCGATGCACTCAAAATTATCGATGCTCCGTCCGCCAACACTAGGAGTGCTTTTTGCGCGGTAAAGAGCACGCCTTTCACATTGGTGTCGAAGATGGAATCGTAAAGGTCTTCCGTAATTTCATCCAAGCGGCCATATTTTGCGATTCCAGCGTTGGCGAAAACAACATCGAGGCGACCTTTTTCTTTCTTGATCTGTATGAAGAGTCGTTCGAGGTCGGCTAGTTTGGATACGTCTCCCTGAACGCTTGTGACGTTCTCACCAATCTCCCGGACTGCTTTGGCCAGTTCACGTTCGCGACGGCCACTGATAAATACATAAGCGCCTTCCTGCACAAATTGCTTTGCTGTGGCAAGGCCTATCCCAGAGTTGCCACCCGTGACGAGCGCGATTTTTCCACTCAATTTGCCCATAATGTCATTGCTCCTTGCCGCCGACAATTACCTGCTGTTCCCCCAGCGGAAAACTCAAATCTACCCTCCGACCCGCAGGACGTACGAAGGCCGTCCCATCCTGTATCGATTGTTGGGTCGAAGACATAGCCTCTTTTACCTCCCCGGGAAATGCACGCGAGGAACTGTTGTCTTAGTGAGAGCGCGTGGTTTCGAAGAGGAACCACGCACGACGCTGAGTCCCATCGATCCAGTTTTCGAGCAAGCTGGTAGTGGCGACGTCTCCCTTTGCGTCGCACAGGTCGTGGAGCGATCTCATGCTGAGCACAAGCGCCTTGTTGTCTTCGCATAATTCGCTCAGCATATCTTCAGCAGTAACGTATTCCGCATCGTTATCTGCGATGCGCTGCAGGCGCGAGATCTCGCCAATGGATCGAATGGTGAGCCCACCGATCTTGCGGACGCGCTCAGCAATGTCGTCTGTCATCGCGAAGATTTGGTCGCTCTGGTCATCGAGAAGCAAATGGTAGTCGCGAAAGTGGGGGCCACTCATGTGCCAATGAAAAGTCTTGGTTTTCAGATATAAAGCGAATACGTCTGCCAGAAGTTTGTTCAATGCTCCCGAGATTTCTTTGACCGATTCTGGCAAGATATCCGATGGAGTTCTCAGTGGAGCATTGCGGCGGGTTCGCATATCATTTTTGGAAGTCATTTCTCACTCCTCGCTCCTTGTTGGACGCTGTTCTTCAATGAAGCCTGGGAGTCACGCCGGCGAAGTGCTGGGGCATGAGGTTGCGATCCTAGTTGATTGGAAGTGAGTGAGCGTGACCACCCTGCCAGTCTTGACAAAAATCGCAATTTGCCGAGCGTGCGTAGTTCCTTGGCGGTGCCCATCGCGAATGAACGTGCATTTTACTTCCGTGGTCAAGATGCCAACGGTGCCCCTTGTCTTAAGCGAAATAGGTGTCGTCTCGAAGCAGGAGAGCACCATCGAGTGTTCCTTCAGGTCGTTCAAGATGTCCATTTTGCCAAGTAATGTGCCATCCGGTCGAACAAGTAGATAATCGTCGTCGTAGAGTTCACGAAGCGTTTGGTAATCACCCGCGTAAAGCGCCGCGATGAATGCATCGAACGTATTCTGGACCTCATCGTTGCTAATCGTGGAGGTCTGTGGATCACGACTGCGCTGTTTGGATTTGTCTGACTTCATCGACTGGATCGCGCTGCAAAAACCGTTTGGGACCTGCTTTTTGTAGGCCGAAGACTTCTTTGACCCACACGGGATTAGTGCTGGACAGCAGTACACTTCAGGTGACCAAAGAAGTGGAAAGCAGTTGACGAGCCCTGAATATGCGGGACTTGACGGCTGCCTCAGAGATATTCAGCGCTCGGCTAATCTCCGTAATCGATAGTCCGTGTGTTATTCGCATCCGGATTGACTCCCGCAGATGCGGACGAAGACGACGGATCGCGCGTACGGTCTGCAGTTGACACTGATGCAGAGCACACAGTTCCTCTGGATTCGGGGCAGGGTCCCTCACTTCGAAGGTGGTAGTTTCAGAGCGACCATCGGGTTGAGGGTCGAACAATACTTCGGGACGAACACGTTTTTTGCGAAGGACCATCAGAGCAGTGTTTACGGCAATCCGAGTTAGCCACGTGTATATTTGCGATTTACCTTCAAAGGTTTTAATCGCCAAATAGGCGCGGAGAAATGTCTCCTGGAGCGCTTCCTCTGCGTCGTGTGGATTGTTTGTTATCGAAAGGATAGTTTGAAAAAGACGTCTGGAATAGGTGGAATAAAGCTCTGCGAAAGCTGCGGGCGATCCTGCCTGGGCTGCCAATACGATGTCATCAGGTGGCGTTGTCGCACGTTCTATAGTCTGATCGAGAAGGGCTGAGTTATTCATATCTTGCCTCATCGGACATTTCTCGCTTAGTAGATGGGAAGACGCTTCGCGTCCGGCACAGTCAGCTACTACCACGACGACAACTGTTGAGATGTTTCGCATTCACCAAACATCAGGATCAGCGAGACGGTACTCCTGGCATTCGCCTGAAGACCGTTAACGATCAAGGTCTGAGATGAACGACGATAAAGCAGGACGGCCCAATCGGTTTGGTAGCTGCCTCCGGAGCGTCCGGCGATCATCGCAATTCGTGCTTCAGGAACTCGCTCGTCCGACCGTTGGCAAGGTGAGCCGCGGCGGCGTTGTAGTGCATTCCGTTATGGCGGGAGAAAGCATGACACTGCCCCGGATAGCTGTACATCGTCGCATTTGGCTTTTTAGCAAGTGCTGCTTTAATCTCCGCTTGCGCAGCCTTGGAAATGAACTCATCCTCTTCGGCCAGATGCATGAGAATGGGCGCATGGAGCCCATCGACCTCCCCCAGGTATTTGTCGGTATCGGCGCCGTGATACCAGACCGCGGCGTCGATGCCGTCGTTACGCACGGCTGTCATGAAGACCATCAGCGCGCCGAGGCAATAGCCGAGCAAGGCAACCTTGCCGTTGCATTCCTGGAGATTGCGAACTGCGTCGATGGTATCCTTGATGTCCTTTACGCCGGCATCTCTGTCATAAGCCTGATAGAGGCGAAGGCCGTGATCCCAGTCGGCTTGGGAAGTGACGTTCAGGTCGACGCCCGACTCCTGCCGCCAGTAGAGGTCTGGGGCCACCGCGAGATAGCCTTGCTCCGCCAATTCATCGCAGTGCTTGCGGATGTCGGCGTTCACGCCAAACAGTTCCTGCAGAACAACAACAGCGGGAGCTGGCAAGTTCTTCGGTCTTGCGATATAGGCGAGGAATGTGCCGCTCTGACCTTTTACATTGATGTGGTCCATCGTTTCGGCCTCCTGGGATGTCTATATCCACCCAAAATCTCCGCCGACCGGGATCGGATCGGCGGAAATCATTTTGTCCGCAGGCGCAAAGTTACCCATCGACGGAAGTGGCAGCTTCTTCGATGAGCTTGGCCGCTTCCTTCGGGAAAGCCATATAGGCCACATGGCTCGACTTCACTTCGACCGTCTTGGCCTTGGCGCGCTTCGCCATCATGCGCTCCTGTTCCGGATTGATTGATCGGTCTTCGCTTGCCACCATGTACCAGGTGGGCTTGTGTTTCCAGGCAGGATTCTTGACCTGATGGGTGAACGCGTCAGTAGAGATAGGCACCTGTGCAATAGCCATAAACTCTGCCTCATCTCGTGGGATGTCCGCCGCGAAGTCGGCTACGAAATGCTCCTGCTTTATCCACCAAAGCCCGTTGCTGTCGGCGTAGAACGCCTTGGAGGCTTGCGGCACAGCCGTTTCGATCGACGCACAGCTTTCACCTTCATCGAGCGCAAAAGCAGCAATATAAACAAGCGCCGCAACTTTTGGATGATTGCCGGCCTCGGTGATAACAGATCCACCGTAACTGTGTCCGACTAGGACGACCGGACCGTCCATAGCGTCGATTGCAGCCTTTGTATACTTTTGGTCGTCGGCGTAGGAAGTCTCGGGGTGCTGCACAACCGACACTTTATACCCATCATGCTTGAGGATGTCGGAGACCCTCTTCCAGCCGGAACCATCTGCGAAAGCTCCATGCACAAGAACTACATTCTTAATATGCTGGCTCACGATTTTTCTCCTTTGCGGTAATGATCCAGTCGGATCGGTTGATGTTCGATGTTGAACGTCCTTGCGCAAAATCGCTCTCCTGCTGCGCGGGACTTAGACTTGCACTTGCAACGTAAAGACCTGTTGGCTACTAGTTGACACGTGCGTGTGTGGCAGCATCTTCGATGAGCTTGGCCGTTGCCTTCGGGTGAGACATGTAGGCCACGTGGCTGGAGTTCACTTCGACTGTTGTCGCGTTGGCGCGCTTAGCCATCATGCGCTCCTGTATCGGATTGATCGACCGATCTGAGCCGGCCACCATGTACCATGTCGGCTTGTTCTTCCACGCGGGATTAGAGGCCTTGTGGGTGAACGCATCGGTTGAAATGGGCACCTGCGCTATAGCCATGAATGCAGCCTGCTCCGCTGGAATGTCCGCCGCAAAGTCCGCCGCGAAATGCTCTTGTTCTATCCACCAGTTTCCGTCGCTGTCCGGCTTGAACGCCTTGGACGCTTGCGGCACAGCCTGTTCGATCGAAGCACAGCTCTCGCCTTCATCGAGAGCAAAGGCGGCAATGTACACCAGTGCTGCAACGTTTGGATCGTTGCCGGCTTCGGTAATGACCGAGCCACCATAGCTGTGGCCCACAAGGACGACGGGGCCACCCATGGCGTCGATTGCGGCCTTAGTATACTTTTGGTCATCGGCGTAGGAAGTCTCTGGTTCCTGCGGCACCGACACCTTGTACCCATCCTTCTCAAGTATCTTTGCTACGGCGTCCCAGCCCGAGCCATCCGCGAAAGCGCCATGGACGAGCACCACGTTTTTGATGCCGGCTGCCGGAGCAGCCGCAACCTTAGACGTTTTCCCCTGCCACAGGGTCAGGCACACGAACACAGCAAGTAACATCACAGCCGAGTAAGTCTTCTTCATGATCATTCTCCTCTCCAGTGTGAGCTTCAGTGATTCGCGTATCGAACCCTGCACTTTCGCCCCAACCATAGTCAGGAACGAGCACTCTGCTCTTGAAGACATGAACCGTTTTTGTCGATTCCTGCTCAAATACGGAGCGAAGCCTGCTGAAGAGACCACCTCAGCTGGTGCTCAACGCGCGAACAATAGCGAAATCTCAAATGCGCGACAGTAGTGCGTCCAGAGGGGATTCTGGGCAAGATCGCCCAGGCCGCTGAACTTGAGGATTGGAATTATTGATGTGATTGAAGGGATTGATATGTGTGTATTTAAACGAAGCTCCTGCGACGTGAGTGTTCACGCCTCCACTTTGCGGGAGTCCCACCGACCACATTTGTAAACGCACGGGTAAACGCGGCTTGATCGGAAAATCCAGTCTGCGCGGCAATTTCCACCAACGAGTTCGTTGTTTCCGACAAAAGAGTTTTGGCGATCTCAATGCGCTTTAGGATCAAGTAGCGATGTGCGGAGGTCCCAAACGACCTCCTAAATGATCGCGCAAAATGACTGACTGAAATTCCACATTCACCGGCAAGGGTCTCCAGTTTTAATTCGCCGTCCAAGTTCTCATGGAACAGATCCACAACGCGTCGCCTTTGCCACGGTGCCAGACCGCCCTTGAATTGCGGGAAGGCTTCGTGAGCCTGAGCGTACCGCCCCACTAGGTGAGAACAAATCGTCAAAGTGAAAGAGTCTATGAACAACTGAGAGAACATCTCCGGCCTATCTAGGCATGGCAAAATCGTTTGCGTCAGGTGATGGAGTATTGGGTCGGGGGTTCCATAAACGCAGTAAAGACGTTTCGCTCTTGGCGCTCCGGCATCTTCCGAGAGTGAATCTAAAGTTGCACGCGGTACGTGGTAGTGGATCCAATCGATTGGACCCGGATTTCGAATGGTCGTATCTGATTCCAGATCGCACATCGCGACTCCGCCTACTGGCCAGGTCCCCGTCTTTGTGTACTTGCTATCGGTCCAGAGTTCCCATTCGCCTGAATTCGCATGATTGAGATGAAGCGAGACAACGTAGGCCTTTTCAGATGGTATGGATGCAGTTCGTTCCGGGATGCCGCTTCGGGCAATCAGTCGGGTAATCGCCAGTCTCGGTCGGACGACGGAAAGGACTGAATCGAGGGCAACATGGGGCGGTTGGTTCATGGTGAAATACTTCGCCATCTGCGCACCGTAAGCGTTTGCTGGGTTCGATGATGTGGTCATGGATAGCTCTTGTCGACTTACAGTGAACAATGCGCACGTCGAATTCCGCCGAGTGTAGCGTAGCGCCAAAAAGAACGGCCATTCTTGTACAAAATGACCGTGGTTGATTGAGATCGCTCTCAGAAATGCTGGCGCTGAGCAAGATTTGCGGTCCTTTCACTGATTAATGCGCTTCGTTTGGACTCGAAAACTGAGTCCGAATCGACAAATAGGACGGATATCGGCAATCCTCCAAGACGGTCTACCGCGTACCATACCTCTCGGCGTCGCCTGGCGACGTAGCTTACGCCGACGGGAATGAGAAGAGCTTTTGTAGAGGACAAGTAGAGGACGATCAGTGTCTGGTCAAGTAACTAGAACCCGCATCCTTCGGGTGGGGCTTGATTTGGCAAGCGCAGAGGGGCTCTGCAGGATCACCTTTGGTGCGGTTGCCGGACGAGCGAGCCTGTCAAAGGGTGGCGTTGTCGCGCATTTTCCACATTTGGACGACCTGAAGCGGTCCATTCTTGATGTTGCATTGGACCTTTGGAGCCGTACCTGCCTCGGAGTCGATATTGGCGTTGGAGGCGGACTGCCATCGCTGACTCGCTACCTAAACGTATGGATTGGATGGACGAGGAGGGCAGGGCTGCCGGGCAGTTGTCCGATCGCTCAAGCCATTGTTGAGTTGAGCTTCTTGCCGGGACCCGTCCGAGAGGCTGCCGCGGCGGCGGAATCTGTCTGGCGGCAGACCCTTATTATGTTGATCCGTGATGCGATCGACAAGCGACACTTATTGCAGGATACCGACGTCGCCCAGTTAGCGTGGGACTTGCTTGGGATCTATCTGAGCCACCATGTCTCTAGCCATTCTCTTCGGGACCCGGACGCGGACAGAAAAGCGCAGTTCTCCGTGAAGCGGATCGTTGCTTCTATAGAAGTGATCAACGACGGCGCAGCTCACCGGAGACAGGGTGGTCAATAGCAACCGCGCCACGACCGTTCAGTTTGCGCCAGCGAGACGGCGTTGTCCCTTCAAGCAGTGTAAACGCACGTGTGAAAGCAGCCTGATCGCAGAATCCAGACCGAAATCCCACCTCTGCCAGATTCAGCTCGGGCTCGCGAAGCAGATTCTTCGCCGTGTCGATTCGAAGCTTGATGAGCCATTGATGAACTGAAATGCCAAAGCTCTGCCGAAAGCAACGAGAGAAGTGACTCGGGGAAAGCTGACAGGCGGTTGCAAGTTCCGCAATTCTGATCTCGCCCTCAAGATGCGCACGCAACATCTCCTCCGTGCGAATCTTTTGCCAGGTCTCGAGGCCCGGCTGTGCCCGGAGGATTCCCTTGCCGTTTCCATAGTGTTGCAGAAGATGTGTGCTCACAAGAAGTGAGACATCTTCTAATGCAAGCATATTGAGCGGTTCACGGTTGCGGACCTGACTGAGGATGGTCTTGGTCAATTGAGCAACGACGAGGTCCCTTTCAAAGAAGACCATACGAAACGAATTAACTGGTGCAATCCTGTTGTCTGCTGCAACTCTGTCCAGCAGATCGCGCGACACATAATAGTGTAGATAGTCGAATGGACCTGCCGCCCACATCTCCATCGGCATCATAAGATCGATTACCGTTGTTGCGAATGCGATCGAATGAGAGACGCTGACTTCTTGTCCGGCGATTCGTGCGCGCCACCGGTCAACCGGAGTTGGAGCTAAAGCCACACAGATGAGCATGGCGTGATCTTCAGGATAGGCGGGCGCCCGCTGCATCTCCATCGATCCACCCTTGAGCCTGGTGAGGGCGAAGTCGGGCACGCCACACACGTTCTTAAGGGAGCAATCATATGCCGGTGTCCGGAAAACCTCGGCCAGGTTGGCGCCGTAGAACTTCCGGTCGTGATGCGGACGCGTCGACAACGGCTCCTTCGGAAGACTTTGCTTGCGAGCCACGCCCCCTCCGTTCGAGCAACAGCCTCAATATAAAGCACCTAGGAAAGGTGCGTCCACGTTCCTCCAAAGCAGAGTAGTTCAACTCCGAGGGGTGCCCTCAACGGGTGCATTTTCGTCGAGACGCTCATCAAGCCCCGAACCCTGTAAGGCGTGCACCTCGGGCGCAGGACTCCGGAATTCTGGCGGGAGCGACGGGGCTCGAACCCGCGGCCTCTTGCGCGACAGGGCAGAACTCGTGGGTGCGATAAGGATTGCCTACTGTTCCCAAGCAGGCAGAAAGGAGCCATACCTTCCCTCTGATTCAAATTAGCTAAAACATTCCCGCTTGTTATCACAACAGAGGTCGCATGTGATTGGACCGATAACGAATGTCGTCGTCGTACGCGATCCTTGGGTCTGGACGAAACGGTCAATGAAATCGCGCCAGCGGAATGCGAATTCGCGACGCATTAGGCTACTTCGAGGTCGGAGGCGTGTCGGTGAGGAGGATACGGAGTGGATTTAGTGGCCCTAGCGCGATGAGATCGAACTTCATCAGTCCGGCCTTTCCCAAAGGAAGCTGTTCTAGAAGAGAACGGGCCTCATCGACTGACGAACAATTTAGAAGGAAGACCACGCCTTTCCCGTCTTGGCGGACATACCACTGGTCGATCTTCCCAGTGAGGTAGAGGCGAACTGTATCTGGGACCTCATTTGGCAAAATCGTTCGCAACTGTTCAGGCGTAGCTGTGCCACGGCCGATCGCAAGAATCTTCGTTGTTGGAACCTGAGTTGCAAGCGAAGTCGTAGAGGTTTGTGCGATTACGACGACAGGAAAAAGAAGGCTTGCTAGGACAAAGGCACAACAGCGAGAAAACATGATTGTCTCCAATATCTTTGAATTGAACAACCCGACCGGGTGCCGATGAAGCAAATCGGATCCCTTGTTCGCCAGGAGCCTACCAAAAAACGAAACGCGCACCGCATTTTAGATGTTAGTAAACATCTAAATAGATGTCAAGAACTTAACGGGACCGGTGCTTGGACCTTGGCCTTCGTCACTATGCTTCTCTCACAAGTGGGTGCAGCTTATGTAGCGCGGCATATTTCACCCCGCTCAGCCTGCCACTTGGAGCAGCCATAATCTAACCCAGTCGATCGCGGGCAACGCGCACAAAAGCAACAGTGAATCGAGAATGAGCCTGGAGCAGGAAGCCTCCGTTGCTAAGACAGAACTAGGGGCGCAAAGCAAACTCTCGAGCGTCCTTCAGGGTCCGGTTGGAGGTTGTTGGTGAGTCAGTAAGCCGTGAAAGGACCATTCCGCCGACCATCGTGGCGAAAATTCCGGTTGCCCGTGCCCTCGCATCACGAGATGGTAAGTCGTCAATGAGTCTCTGAATTGTTGCTATAAATCGATCGACAGCAGCGGATGCAACAATCCGGGTCTCGCTATTAGCACGAGGCAGTTCACTGGCGAGAGCTGCCAGGGGGCATGCTCTTTCATAGTCGTCACGGCGATGTGGTGTCAAATAGGCTTCAACGAGGGACTCCAACGCGCCGCCGTGGGACTGTGACCCGATTATGGCATCGATACTTGCAAAGAGTCGCTCCAACGCTTGTTGAACAGATTCAAGCAAGAGCTTGTCCTTCGAATCGAAGTGACGGTAAAATCCGCCGTGCGTCAGGCCTGCAGAATGCATGATGTCATCCAAGCCGGTCTCTGAAATACCATTGCGCCTGAACTCACGCGAGGCCGTTTGAACGATCAACTCCCGGGTCACCGCAGTCTCAGCTTTTGATTTCCTCACAAAAATCTCCAATCGGCGATAGAGGACCCGCCAACCTTATAGATGGTATACAACATCTAAAAGGTTGTCGAGTCAAATGGGTTTGTGGTACATCGACTTTCCTGCGAGCGAATCACTTCATGTGGTTCTCACTGAAATGTGATCGCAGTCGCTCTGTAGAACGCGCGGAATGACGGAACTATGTTCGACAACGGCACTAAACTAGCTCTCCATCAAGCGTGTCATGTTGAAACGGATTCCGTGAGATTACTAGGTAAGACTGTAGTATCGGGAGCAACAGCATGCGAGGAATGGACACCTCTTACACACTACGTCTTTCGCGGGTCGTCGAGCTTTTGCAACGAAAATGGACGCTCCAAATCCTCTGCGCGATGCGTGCGCGCCCAGTGCGCCTAAGCGAACTCAAGCGTCAGATTCCGTCTGCGTCCAAAAAAGCCCTCACCGCGAGTTTACGTTCACTGGAAGCTGCGCGAGTCGTCTTACGACGAGACCTGAGCAATTCCGTCTTACACGTTGAATACGAACTTGAAGACAAGATGCAAAAACCCATTGTCGCGCTGCTAGACCATCTTGCGGAATGGGGCAAACACTACGATTCAGAAGAGCGGCCAACGACGCCCCGGTCGACAACCGAGTCCGAGTGAGTTGAAAACCCTTCCAAAGTCTTTACGATGGAACCTCAATCCCGCCCAAAAGAGACTCAATTACGTCCGCAGCTTCTCGCTGCCTCAACGCCCGCGCCTCGCGTGCGTCCTCGTTTTCGCCGAGTTCGAACTTGGCTACGGAAATCGGACCGTCTTTCAGATACCCCTCCGCGTTCGCATCCGTTGCAAAACGGCTACGCAGGAGCGTGAGGGAATCCAAAAGGACATCACGGTGTTTGTGCATCCTCTTTCTAGCGGTGATGGCTCTGGCGGACGTTGCCGGCGCCCAGGATACGAGGAACATGCCGGATGAGGCGAAGCCGCCTCAAGCCGTGCTGCTCGCTGGACATTTGTCGGGCGACACGATGATGAAATTGATCACTCAAGCCAAAACGGCGTTCGACATCGCCTTCGTAACCGTCTTGGTCGCTGGGACCGCGATCATGCTGCTGATGGCCGCAGTGATCGCTCAGATCATCAGCCGGGCCAAAACACCTGAGCCTTCAGCCTCGCCGGGAGGCGAGACAACGACGGCCAGTGGCACTGTAACTCCGCGAGGTATTTGAATGGTTGGAGCATAATCGCCAAGGCACTCACCGAGCGCGACGATTTATACCGAAAATTCGATATCTTGGTACGGATCGTGTCTGAGGCTTTTGCCTCTGGAAGAGCACTGCTCTGGCACTCTGCGAACCGGATGAACCGTGCCATAAATCCTACCTGTTGTCGCTACGCGGGAGCAGCGTTTCTATTGTGCTTGGGCCGCCGATGACGACGACGGCCCAAGACTTCGATGGCTCCCAGTGAAGGCGACCTTCACCCCTCTGGATTTCAGATTGCATCAGCGGCATTACGAACTCCCGAATAGACGTGGTGACACTCTCAAGGGACGATGGTTGAATATAGAACTTGTTTTTCGCAACGAATGCGTTCCACTGAGCCGTTTTGGTTCTATCTGAGGAGAACTCCTCTGTGAGAGCTATTGGCGGTTCGGCAACCGGAAGCGCGGTTTTACGGCGCTCGAAGGTGTGCTGAATCGCGGAGACAAGCGGCTCACTCTCGAAGTGGAAGAGTTCCGACAGTGTCTTCAGATCGTGGAAGTCCTTCATGCGCGTGTTCGCCATTCCGAGTTTGACCATGGCTTCAAATTTCTCTGCAATGACCGTCTCGCGCGGATAGGAAAGCAGCCGCGGGGCGGCGCTTTGCAACAATGTGGGAAAGTCCGTTTCAATCGGACCTGGCGTTACGGCATCACCAAACCCAATATCGATCTGCACTGGCAAGCGTGCAGCTTCCATAAAGCCGGTGAAAGTCACCCTGAGACCTTCATAGTCCTGGTCTTCTTTGATCTTCTCTACCTTGACGGTGTTCCGGTCAAAGCGAACGCCATCGTCCTCGACTTTCATGTCGCAAATCTCTTCGAATATGTGCTGATACCGCTCCGGACTGTTATCACCGATCGACAGAAAGTCGGCATCTCTTGTCGGACGATATCGCTGTTCCGTCCATAGCTCAAATAGCAGCGCTCCTTTAAGCACAAAGGAGTCCTTGTATTTCGACTGGCCGATCCTGTACAGGATTCGCTCCAGTCCGTATTTGGTGAGGAGAAGATTGAAGTCTTCCTTCCGCTCTCGGGCACGGTTCAGAAGTCGCTGTTTGACCGATGCAGCAACATTGGTAGGTACGGCTTGGGTCACCTTAGCGACTCCATATAGGGGCGGATAATGTTGCTCACCCGACAAACCTTCGCCGCCTTCCAAAGTTCGTCCATCGTAGCCCTCTTTTCGCGGTAGGTGGCCCGAAGAGCTTGGATCGCGGTCTCAGTACCAATCTTGGAACGGAATTTGAAGCAATCCGCTACGGTTTTGGCCGGACTGTAGACGCGAAGTTGCACCCCATTGAGCTGATGAATCTCGATACCAAAGTCAAAGGCCGGCTCCGAGAAGTGCGCGATTCGAACGGGCGGAAAGTCGATCTTGGGAGTCCAGGCGCCCCGCTCGATTGCAAGCCAGATCTCGGACGGATTCTCTGTCGTCAGTTCGTGATATCGGAGTGCAGAAGAGAGGCAGAGAACTCCCTGGGGTACTCGCTTTGCGAGCTCCACATAAGTCTCATTGTCGGAGATGGACGAAGTGCTATCTCGGTAGAGGCCGCGACCGATGCGCTCAATCCTTCCTGATCGAGCTAGGTTCGAGAGATGGGAGCGCGAACCCACAAGCGAAGAGAGATCCTTCGGGCGTACGATCTTCCGTTTCCGAACTTCTCCCGCTATCCGATCTGCTTTCGTCTCCATAGAACAATGATTGTCAAATCCTATACATTTGTCAATATGTGTAAAGGTTTCGACAAAAGCCATTTTGCAGACATTGTCTGCAATTACCCCTAACTGGGAATCGGCCGTAGGCGCACATTGTCACAATTCAATCGGGCTGCCGCCCACGGATCAGCCCGATTACCCGATGATGAATTTTGGCAGCATTTTGGCAGCAAATGCTGCCAATTATGCCGGTTTTGCCGGTTTTACCGGCTCATAAGCATTGTATCGTCAATAACTTAGGCTTTGACCCGTATCATGGCATGGAAGAGGTCGTCGGTTCGATCCCGACCAGGTCCACCAATAAAACACTTAAAATCAGCATCTTAATATCCTATACCCCCGCCGGGTATAGGCCCCTCTTGGCGCCAATTGGCGCCAATTTTGCGTTCTTCCGCGCGGCGCGACGCTGCTTTTTCGGGCGGAGATTTGCTGCGATCATGCGGGTCGTGTTCGCGGCCATGCTTGGCTTGCCGCCTTGTTTGGCGTCTCTCTTGATTAGAAGAGATAGATGAAGTGCGGCTCGTGTCACGGAGCAAATCGCATCCGATCCAGCAGGATGGACGGATCAAGAGTGCTCAAATTCGTTCAAAAAACGCGAGGGTGTCAAGGCCAAAGTAAAACCAGACCACTATGGCCGAGTAAAACTAGGCCAGTCGATAGCTGGGAAGTCGCTGGAATTGCGGGGTAGAAGGGGCTCTGGAGCGTAGCGAAAGAGGCCCTTCTACCCCGCGGCGCGTTGGCGTGAAGGGCCCATTGGGCAAAGCATGCCTCGATATAGCGATCTCTGGATTTCATATTTCTCCTTGTTTTTTTGTGCGGATCCGATGGGCACACGAAAGCGCCCAGCAACAGAACACGAAGCCGGTCCCCCATTATTCGGGATCGTGATCGGAGTGGCACGCGGGGCAGTTCCACGGGATTTCGATCCACAACTGCCCGCGGCGCCGGGACCATAGGAGCTCACCGAAGTGATCAAGGGCATCAAGCAGCTCCATAGCGATCACACCTGGTTTTACGAGAACCGGATGGGACTGCCTGGGGTTTTCAACTACGGCCAGGAGCACCGTTCCGTTTCAAGGCTCGGCGTCGCGCGGGTTATGATCAGCCGTTCCCATGAATTCACTGCGCGAATGTGACCGAAGTGGAGAATCTGCAGCCTGGCGTATCGGAAGCATAGGCGCGGTTCCATGCCCGACGGCGCCACCGCTGAGACCCGGTTCTCGTCTCCGCCGCGCGTATCCACCAGGCTGCAGATCCTTTCCTCTTCCCTGCCCCCGAACCGTATTGTTGGCGGCCTCGGCCGAGTGGATGGTTATCGGGCCGGGAAGCTGAACTCCCGGCGGATCAAGAGAAGATTTTCGACGCTTCCCGCTTGATCCACTTCTCTACAGACAAGCCGCCCCAGTTCACGGAACGCGATGCGGGATGCATGATCGCTGCGTGTCGAGGGGAGGATAAGGTAGCGTACGCCTCTGTACATACCTCATCGCAGGGCGTGCCGCAGTGAATCATGAAGCTTGGATTGATCTGTTCAAGCTGGAAACGAAGGAACTTCTGACAATCGGTGCGGTAATCTGGATCAAAAGACATATCCCCGCATCGCTCGCCTTCCTTCAGGCCCATCAGGGCATTCGAGAAGAAGCATCGTGTCAGGTCTATGCCGCGCTCCTCGAGGATCGGCCGGAGGCGCTTCTTCCACCACACCGCGCCTGCTTCGCCGCCGGAATCGCGCGCGTCTTTGAGTATCTTCTCGTTGCCCCAGTTATGCAGCAGGACCATGTGAGTGACATCCGGGAAAAACTCCGGCCACTCGATTCCTGCTCGCAGCAAGCCCCAACCGAACGGGAAGGGTGAAAACCCGGGCAGGAGTCGCTCCAGGGTGGAGGGTGTCGGCTTAACGCCTGCCGGGTACCTGATCTTCTCCGCGGCATTCAGCAACCGAAGGATCACATCCTTTGCGCACCGTCTCATAGAGTTTCTTTCGGCTGGAAGGCCTGGAGAAGGCCGACCATGGCCAGACTATACTTTCCTGCTCAAACTTTCGCTTTATATTCGTCTTATACTGGAAGGTATGGCCGACCCGCACGACCAGCGCCGCGTGAACCTTTACTTCCAGTACTGCCAGGGACGGCAGTGCCAGTTTTTGCAAGCCGACCTTCAGACTTCGCTGCCCCGCACCCTGACCTTCCCCTCGGCGGACAAGCTGGTCACGCTGGTCGAGCACGGCGGCGGGCTTCCGGACCTTGCGAGCCGGGAGGCGCTGGACCATGCGATCGCGACCGGCCGCGGGGAAGTGTTCCTGCAGCTGACCCCCGATCAGTACCGTCCCACGCCGGAATGTCCACCGTCGCGCAGCTACTGTTATCTGCCGTTGTATATCTTCTGTGGCGACCAACTGCTGTGTGCGCGTCTGCGTGCAGCCCATCAGGACGCGGCCGCGGGCGCGATTGAAGAAGTGAGCCGCATGGTTGCGC
>JBEKPD010000063.1:0-43563 GCA_049521075.1 Occallatibacter sp. | reverse complement strand
TGTTCCTCACCGTTGTGTGCGCGAAATCCACGCCATCCTGAGCTCACTCCTGTCCCGATGGCATCCCTTCGGCTCGATGATGACAATGCCGTCTGCTTGAAATCGGCTTTTTCAGGATCGACTATCTAAAATCTGCGCGAGTGCGCGTGGTGCTGCGCAGGCTGCGAAGCCAAATTGCCGTCTCCCAACGCACTGGAATCCCGGGAGCGCCCAGGGTGGCGGGCCGCCGGCACCCACGCAATCTGCATGGTCTTCCCATACGGTGTAGCCGGTTACTCGATGAGGGGCTCGGCGGAGCGGCGTCACCTAGGTTTTCCGTGCACAGGATGTGTCCCAGTTTACCAGTACGCGGAGTGTCTGGTTACCCGCAGGCCGCGCTTAGTCCGTGCAGACGGCCATTGAAGTGACCTCTTCCGAGTCCAGAACCGAACATTCGATTTGACTGGGATTGAAGAAAACCGAACGCCTATTGCTTGTTTTATAAAGGCAATTTGTTTTCAACAATATCCCAGCAAGGCCAGACCTCTGCTCTCGCTTCCTGAACATGCAAGAAAGCTAGTGGGCGACCGCCAAAATCATGCCGCGATACGCTGAAAGCCCAGAAGATCCGATGCGAAGGATGAGATAACGAGAGGAATGTTTATCCATATACTTATGATTTTAATAGATTTATATGGTAGGCACGACTGGATTCGAGCCAGCGACCTCTTCCGTGTCAAGGTGTACTGCAATCTGTAAATAACAGACGGCACAGCACTTATCAGTTGGCAGAGTCGGCAAAAACGGCACAATTGGCGCTGCTTGCTGCCAAATTGCTGCCAAATTTTACCCGAGTTGGCCAACGGGCTGATCGTGTGGAATCAGCCCGGCAATTTCGTTCAATCTCGCACCTCCGCAAGGGACAAGCAAAGACCAGCTCGACAGGGCTGGGCACAGATGCCGCCAAGTCTCCGAACTGCGAGTCGGTGACGCTGCATCGACACGCAAAGCCATGCTCCTTGAATTCATTCGATCTGGAAATTTTAAACAAAGTCCTATATATTGGACCATATAATACTATAAAGACTTATGTATGGAGCCTTATTAATGAGATCGAATGTGTCAGATGTTCTGCCCCCCGCTGTCAAGCGGTCGCTGACCAAATTCGGCAGCGATCTAGCAACGGCGCGGCGAAAGCGTGGGCTCACAATCCTTGCCATCGCCGAGCGCATGGGCGTTGCCAAGAATACTTACCTTCGCGCAGAGAAGGGAGACCCCAAAGTCGGCCTTGGTGTGTATGCGATGGCACTTTTCGTCTTGGGCTTTGGCGATCCTCTTGGTGCTCTTATCGACGTGAGCCGCGACGATACCGGCCTTCTGCTCGATGAAGAACGTTTGCCTAAGCGCGTGCGCATGAAGAAAGCACGGGTACCGCAATCATGAAACGGAATATCGACGTGATGTTGGGCAATGAGGTCGAGGTAGGCATGCTGCGTTACGACCTGCAAGGCCGTCGCGAAAGCGCCGCTTTCGAGTATGGTGCGGGCTGGCTCGGCGCCCCCGCGCGTTTCGCTCTGGGGCCGACGCTTCCGCTCCAGGCGGGACCACAGTTTCATCGCAAGTCAAAAGACGGTTCTATATTTCATGCCGCGATTGCCGACACCGAGCCCGATGGATGGGCAAAGCGTATCATCATGCGCGACCACATCAAGCGCAGGCAAGAATTGCGCCGTGAAGGAAAAGAAGAAGCGCAGCCGCTCAACGCGCTTGATTATTTACTGGCTGTGGATGATTTCAGCCGTGTCGGCGCGCTTCGTTTTCGCGACGAAGAGGGCGTGTTTCAGCGCGCGCAGGAAGAAGGGCGCCGGACCGCTCCGCCACTCATCGAGCTTGGACATTTGTTAAGCGCGTCGCGCGCTGTCGAGGCGAACAAAGAGACGGCAGCGGACCTTGAATACTTACGCGGCCGAGGCACGTCGCTTGGCGGCATGCGCCCGAAATGCACGGTCATCGACGAAGACGGAGCGCTCAGCATCGGCAAGTTCCCCAGCATCGCGGACGAGCGCGCCGTTACCAAGGGAGAAGTGCTCGCTCTGACGCTTGCCAGAAAGGCCGGGATCGATGCAGCCACGGCGCGCATCGTCCAGAGCGAAGATTTGCCGGTCGCGCTCGTCCGCCGCTTCGACCGCCAAAACAGCGGCCATCGCGTAATGTATGTCTCCGCCGCCACGATGCTGGGCGCCGAGGCAATGGAACCCGAGGAACATTACTACACCGAGATTGTGGACGCAATCCGCGTGCACGGGGCCGACGCACAAGCCGACATCGAAGAGTTGTGGCGCCGCATTGCCTTCTCGATTTTGATTACGAATGTGGACGACCACTTGCGCAATCACGGCTTCCTGCATGTAGATAGGGAATTCTGGCGGTTGTCGCCCGCCTTTGACATTAACCCGTCACCCGAGCGCGTGCGTGAATTGAAGACGTGGATATCCGAAGATGCTGGCCCTGACATGACCATCGATGCCCTCATGTCCGTGATTGCTTATTTCCGCATCACGGCTACGCGTGCCAAGGAGATCTTGAGCGACGTTATGCATGCCGTGAACGGTTGGCGCAAGACTGGACAAAATATTGGCATGAGTAAAGAAGAGCTTGAGCCATTCGTAGACGCCTTCGAACATGGCGAACGCGCCGCCGCGAAGAGGCTTATCTGAAGATCAAAACCGATAACTCTCGGCAAACCCCGATGGTCATGCCATCACCAGCCGTACCGGACAAGGGCAGACTGCTGACCGCATGATTCTCGCAGCTTTACCGCTCCGCAAGCTCCTTCCGTTGAGAGGGAGTCGCGACTTGGCGCGCTTCTGCAAGCAATTCCGCACGCTGGTAATTGCAGTAGCGGTCGACGAATGTTTCGAAGCGCCACGCATATTCGGCCGGATCCGCTGTAACCGATAAAACTCGGAACCAATCGATGCGGACGGCAGAATGGTCTTCTTTGCCGACGAGGGCGGCTCGTGGATGGTTGGCGTCGATTGGAAGCGCGTGCTGCCTGCATATCGATGGTAGCGGGTCTTGTTCAGAGAGCTTTGGCGGTCGTCGGAATCGCCGCTGGTCGGGCGTTCAATCCCGACTATCAAAGGAGCTGGCCTGGTGGCGCTCAAGGCGGGAACGGCTTCCTACAACCTCGCACAAAAATCGTTGGCCGCCGATCAGCGCAAGTACGAACTCGGCGCGGAGACGAATTTCTTTGTCCTGGATTCACAATCGCGTCTCGCGCAGGCCGAGCCTACACTGCTGCAGACCCAGATCCAGTACCAGGTTGCCGTAGCGTCGGTTCATCATGCAATTGGATTCCTTTCGCGTGCAAATTGCCGAACTCTCAAGATGATGCACGATGCACGGCAATCTCTTCGGTCGCAATGCTTCTATTGCCGGCAAACAGGAAGTAACCCCGAAAATGGCGTTATGCTCGAGTCGGCGACAACCCATTCGGAACCCGCCAGCACCTCTGTGATTTCTCCTTAAAAAGCCCTCTTCGAGAAATACAATGCATGTTGAACGGACAGGAGCGTGCATGGTGCGCCCTTTTTTGCGAGAGTTGTTTGCCAGCAAAGTTCAGGCAGAGGCAGTCGCGAGGCCATTGGCGCGATCAATGCGCGCCGTCGAGAGTTTCGCCAGCAATCCGGCGATGACTTGAAGGCTGCGGGGAAACGTGCTCAAACCCTAACGGAAACAGTCGCCGTCGCCGCTGTGACCGCGGAGCGATTGCTGGGACTGGATATGTTCGACGTTCAGCTTCAGGGCTCGGTTGTACTCTCCGATGGAAAGATCGCGGAAATGCAGACCGGCGAAGGAAAGACTCTGGCCGCGGTTCCGGCAGTTGTCTGGTATGCGAAGGCGGGCAAGGGCGTCCATGTGATGACCGCAAACGACTACCTGGCCCGGCGGGATGCCGACTGGATGGGACCGATTCATGAATTCTTCGGCCTCTCGGTGGGCTGTATTCAGCAGAGCATGAGCAGTGAAGAGCGCAAGCAGGCATATCTCTGC
Organism: Occallatibacter sp.; assembly: GCA_049521075.1. Lineage (GTDB taxonomy): Bacteria > Acidobacteriota > Terriglobia > Terriglobales > Acidobacteriaceae > Telmatobacter. Next base: position 39,528 of record JBEKPD010000063.1, on the reverse strand, counting down.
GATATCACCTGCTCCATGGCAAACGAGATCGGCTTCGATTACCTGCGCGATCAGATTGCTCTTTATCCGCGGGATCAGGTTCATCGCCCATTTGCCGCGGCGGTTATCGATGAGGTCGACTCGATTCTGATCGACGAGGCTCGCATTCCGCTGGTTCTTGCCGGTGGCGAGTCGGCCGATTCGGCTCTTGTCTACCGGGCCGATCAGCTGACTATGTAATAACATAAACTTTTGGCAAGCCGTTGCGACCTATTGATGGTGTATTGGCTTACTCTGAGTTTGATTGCGATATCCAAGACACTTATGCTTCCACAATTGGCAACCATCACAGTGCCAGGTTACTTAAGGGCAGCGTCCATTCGTAACTTGACTTCTATCAGATCAAACGTTTTATCTTTGTGCTGCAGCTGCATGAGTACAACTTCTGTGGCGTGTTTCACCATACGTCATCGTGCTGTTGCGACGGAGGCTATGAAGCCGGTTTCTTGATTGCTCTTCCAAATAGGATCTGTCTCGCGAGTTACTCATTTGCGAGATTGAAAATTAAGTGCAGATGCACAGTTTGCTTAACGACACCCACATTCATTCCTTTCCTCGTGGAGCGCATTTCATCTTCCTCGTTTCATCGATTTATATAGCTTAATGTCCCACGCACACGTGGACCGCAGCCATCGCGGCTCTTTTGCTAATCCTGGAAGCACCGTGTGCATTCGCGCAAGCCCACGTCGCTAATCCTCTCGCTGGTGCAACGGTGTACGCGCCAGCCCAGACAACGCAACTGAATTCGGCACCGAGGTTGCCACCGAAACAGCCGGCTCCAGGCTCTCTAGTCAGACAACCGGAACAGGATATACCCAGACATTTGTCTGTTGACTGCATCCCAGCCATCGCTGATAACTGCCGCGACACATAGTTTCCGCAACTAACGTACGCGTGCAATAGCACTTTACACCTGTTCGGACAGGATCTAGATCGACATGTAACGGAGGATTCACGATGCGCATATTCAGTACGTTGCCAAGCCGGACGCGCGCTCGCCGGCGCGCCTTACACTTTGCATTCGCAATTGCTTTGTTAGTATTCGCAATTCTCGGACCCAGTGCCTGGACTCAGGAAACGGCGCAATCCAACCTACAACACGACGCCCGCCTGGATGCCCGCGACTCACGCGGGCTTACGCCTCTTATTGTTGCCGCATCCACGGGCGAGACCGAAACGGTCCGCGCACTTCTAGCTCAGGGAGCCGGCATCGATGCAAGATCGGCCGACGGACGAACCGCGCTCATTGCCGCGGCCCAAGGCGGTCGGATTGAGACCGTCCAGGCCCTTATCGCGGCAGGCGCTAATCTCAACGCGGCTACGCGCGGCACAGGGACAGCTCTGGAAGTTGCGGAGAGAACCGGCAAGCCGGATATAGCGGCGTTGCTGCTCGCTTCCGGCGCTCGCTCTTCGGGTCACTCCGTCGGAGACACCGTATGTGTTCTTCCATGGGCGGGCGATGGATTCTGCGGAACGGTCAAAGTGTTCAGTATCCGTTCTGTCTCGATCCAAATCACGAAGATTGTGGGATGCGCCAACGGCTGCTCGGCCAAACAGGAATGCTCCGAGTCAAGGCTCGTCGGCGGTGCTGACGGTCTTCAGGCCGGCAGCCCGATTGCAGTTCCGAGCTGGTGCCTGACTCAGGCGGGGGTGAAGCCATGAAGCTTATACACACAGTTTCAAATTGCATCACCCGCCTGTTCATTATCCTTGCGGTAGCGGTGGGGCTGGTTGTTGTTGGAGCCGCGCCGAAGGCCCTTGGGCAGACCAAGAGCGGGTTCACCTACAACGGCATTGTGTACACTTCCTGGTGGTTTGACGAATACGGGAATTATGAAGATCCTCCGATTGCCACTGGTGCCGCTACAACCTCAACGAACCAGCTTGTGCAAACAAACGCCAGTTATGCATCGGTGCTTGTCACCCAATATGTGCAGACCGGTACCTCAACGACAATCGCGCCCGATAGCACGAAGACACCTTTGGACGACCAGGTAGCATTTGCGATTCAAGGTTTTCACAATCAGGGGATGAAGGTCTTCCTCAAGCCACACGTGGACTCTTTGGATGGAACCTGGAGAGGTGAATTCGAGCCAACCAGCATCCCTGCCTGGTTCGCCAGCTTCCAGACCTTCATTGTGCACTACGCAACACTCGCGCAGGCAAACAACGTAGAAGGCCTGGTCATCGGTACCGAATACAAGACTCTTAGCATAGCGGCTAATGAGACGTACTGGGCCAACATTATCGCCGCTGTCCGGGCAGTCTATAGCGGACAGATTGCCTATGCCGCGAATGCCTCCGGCCCCGCTGACGAGTTCAGCACAGTTTCGTTCTGGCCTCTTGTCGATCTCATCGGCGTGGATGGATACGTCGGCCTCACCACCCAGAGTGATCCCACGGTTGCCCAGTTGGTATCCGCCTGGACCGATAGCCCTGAGAATGATGGATACAATGCCGTCGCGGCCTTCGAGAACCTTAGCACGACCTATAACAAGCCCGTCATCTTCACGGAACTTGGCTATGAAAGCACCACCGGCACAAATACAGAACCATGGAACTCCAGCCTTTCCGACGGATATGATCCAACCGAGCAAGCGGATTGCTACGAGGCTTTCTTTGAGGTTTTCAGCCAGCAGACTTCTTGGATGAAAGGTGTCTTTTGGTGGGATTGGTCGGTTCCAGCTTTGAGCACAGGAGACACCAGTTACGACCCCTATGGTAAACCAGCTGGAATCGTCGAGCTTCCGGAGTGGTTCGGGTCCGCAACGCCCATCTTCAAGATCTCTCCTTCGGCGACAGTTCTTTCACTGGCTCAAAACGGCAGCGCTACCGACACTATTACAGTTGAGGGCGAGGGTGGATTCACCGGCAGCGTTACCTTGGCTGTATCAGGCCTGCCTAGCGGAGTTACTGCTTCGCTCGGCACCAACCCCACCACTGGCGGCAGCGTGCTGACTCTCACGGCCGGAGCCACAGCTACCCCTGGAACATCCACGGTTACCATCACCGGAACCTCCGGCACACTGACCGCAACTACCAAAATTTCCCTGACGGTTACCGTATCCGCGTGCACTGTCACCTATACGATTGGAAGCCAATGGCAGAGCGGCTTTGGAGCGAGCCTCGTCATCGCGAACACGGGAACGGCAGCTATACCGGCGTCACCGGCAACAAACTGGACGCTGACTTGGCCATTCGCCAATGGGCAGACGATCTCGGAGTTCTGGGGCGGCACGGAAACCCAGAGCGGCTCAATTGTGACAGCGGTTGGAACCACCACCATCCCTGCCGGAGGCAGCTATTCCAGCATGGGATTCAACGGTACCTGGAACAATGTCACCAATGCGGTGCCGACCTCGTTCGCACTCAACGGCACTAGCTGCACAGTCAACGGTACCGCACCTACACCGAGCTTCACGCTGGCGCCTTCGGCGTCCCCGCTGTCTATAACTCAAGGCGGCAGCGCCACCGACACAATCACGGTGACGGACACGGGCGGATTCACTGGCAGTGTATCGTTTGCCGTTACCGGACTACCCAGCGGGGTCACTGCTTCGTTCAGCCCGGTATCATCTGCGAGCGCCAGTGTGCTGACGCTGACAGCCAGCAGCACGGCCGCGACCGGCGCGACTACGGTCACCATCACCGGAACCTCCGGCAGCACGACTGCAACCACCACTATTGCGCTCGCGGTCAGTCCCTCTGTGACACCGGGCTTCACGCTTACTCCTTCGCCAGCCTCTCTGTCGGTTGCGCAAGGTAAGACCGGCACCGGGACCATCACGGTGGCGGACGTGGGCGGATTCACCGGCAGCGTATCGTTTAGCGCAACCGGCCTACCCACCGGCGTGACCGCTTCGTTCAGCCCGGCATCATCCAGCAGCTCCAGCGTACTAGCTCTGACAGCAAGCAGCACGGCAACAGTGGGCACGGCCATGGTCACAATCACAGGAACCTCAGGAAGCACGATTGCAACGACGACCATCGCCCTCACCATCACTAACTCAACGCCGAGCTTTACTCTTGCGCCCTCGGCTTCCATTTTGTCGGTAACTCAGGGCAAGACAGCAACAGACACCATCACGGTAACCGACGTGAACGGGTTTACGGGCGGCGTAACTCTTGCCGCCTCCGGCCTTCCTGCCGGAGTTACTGCTTCCTTCGCCACTAATCCAACTGCATCGACCAGCGTGCTTACGTTCACTTCCAGCAGCGCGGCCACATCGGGAACGTCCACGGTCACCATCACTGGAACCTCGGGTAGCACGACCGCCACCACCACCATTGGCCTCACCGTCGTCTCATCCAGCCCCACTGCCTGCACCGTCGACTACACGATTTCGCCTCAAAACACGAGCGCGTTCGGAGCGGCCATCGCCATCGAAAACACGGGAACCACCGCCTGGACCAGTTGGACGCTGACCTGGGCCTTCTCCAACGGACAGACGGTTTCGTCCCTCTGGAATGGAATTGAAACCCAGAGTGGCGCAAACGTGACAGTGGCTAACGAACCCTACAATGGCAGCGTCGCCGCCAACGGTACTCTCAGCGGCATCGGATTCAACGGCACTTGGAACGGAACCACAAACGCAATACCTACGGCGTTCTCGCTCAACGGAACGGCCTGCACCGTCAACTAGTGATCCGCCGCAACACAAAGTTGCCGTAACAGGAACGAGGCAGAAGAGGTCTCTTGATCTGTTCCGTCGAGCATCGTTGAATGGCACTCATCCATTGGATTGGGTGCGTGATGCGATGCAAAGGAGAAACCATGTATCAGCAACTCAATTCCTCCCGCTTGCGCGCACACGCTTGCCGATTGAGTGGGTACCTAGCGGCACTCGCGACTTTACTACTCGCCATTCTTGTCGCGCCCTGCGGTCACGCACAAACCGCGTGCAATGTCGTGTACACAATTTCGCCACAAAACACCAGCGCCTTCGGAGCAGCCATCACCATCGAGAACACGGGAACAACTGCCTGGACCAGTTGGACGCTGAGCTGGACGTTCGCCAATGGGCAGACGGTTTCCCAACTCTGGAATGGAATTGAAACCCAGAGTGGCGCGAATGTGACCGTGAAGAGCGAGCCCTACAATGGCAGCGTAGCAGCCGGCGTCAGCGTAACCGGCGTTGGATTCAACGGAACGTGGAACGGCGCCGCCAACGCAGTTCCCACGTCGTTCGCGGTGAACGGAACCACCTGCGGCGCCCCGACGGGTAGCTTTACTCTCAAACCGTCGGCGGCCACTCTGTCAGTTGCTCAAGGCGCGAGCGGCACTGACACGATTACCGTGACTGACGTGAGCCCGTTCACCGGCAGCGTGTCGCTTGCCGCAACTGGGCTGCCAAGCGGAGTAACTGCTTCGTTTATCCCCGCTTCCTCTAGTAGCTCAAGTGTGCTCACGCTGACGGCCAGCAGCACGGCCACGGTTGGAACATTCACGGTCACCATCACCGGCACCTCCGGCTCGCTCACTTCAACCAACACCATTACCCTCACTGTCACGGCAGGCTTTTCGATTTCGTCGTCATGCGGCGGATCAAACCCTCAGCCTCAGATGACACAAGGCGGTTCTGCCACATGCACCATCACTGTGACGGGAGCCACAAGTACCGTAGGAATTGCCATCTCTGGCCTGCCTTCAGGCGTTACTGCCACTACCACCAATCCAAGTTCCGGGACCTACCTGATCACGTTGACAGCTAGCAGTGCGGCTATTGTTGGCACGTCCACGATCACCGTCTCCGTAAGCGACGGGACAGTTACCAAAACCATCACCTTCCCCATTACGGTAACGGCCCCCTCGGGAACGGGAAGCTTTACGATTGCACCAACAGCCTCGACACTGACGATCGGCCTGGATGCTGGTGGTACAGACACCATTCATGTGACGGACGTGGGCGGATTCACCGGCGCTGTAACTCTTACCGCATCAGGAATGCCCAGCGGAGTCACTGCCGCGTTCGCTACCAACCCCACCACCGGGAGCAGCCTGCTGACTCTGACGGCTAGCAGCACGGCCGCCACCGGAACCTCCACGATCACGATCCAGGGGACCTCCACCGGAACTGCTTCCGGAACCTTGGCCGCATCCACCACCATTTCCCTTACTGTCAGTTCGACTCCGTTAGTGCAGATCGCATGGCTCAGCCCGGCTGCAGGGATAGCTGGCAGTACATTCACAGTCATGCCTGGCGTCGGAGCGCCCTTTGCCGAGACGCAGGGATCGAGCGTTATTTACTTCGGATCGACTGCGGCTACTGTTACCACCTGGGCCATCGACTCCATTGCTGTCACGGTTCCGAGCCTGGCTGCGGGTACGTACAGCGTGACAGCGGTCGTGGATGGGGTGACCAGCAATGCAGTTCCATTCACAATCACGAGCGCTACGCCGTCTCCCGAGGTTTACACGGGGAACTCCACTTGGTTTACAGCGCTCGGCAGTCCGTATGGCGGCTGCGGTGTGCCGCAAGCGTACATCGACTCGCAAAACTTCGTTGCGCTTAATGTCCAGAACGATCCTGGAAACTACAACCTTACGCTTTCTCGCCCCATCTCCACCACCGGGCCGGACGCCGCCGATATCGGTATATGGAACAACGGGCTGAACTGCGGCCGGTGGGTGCATATCACCATGGGAAGCAACTGCGAGGGCACGAACGATGGCAGTCAGGACGAACCGTTCTGCCGCGGCGGTGTGGGGTGGGTACCGGACCAATTCAACGGTGCCGAGATCGATTCTGTCGTTGCGGACAGTTGCCAGGACGAAAACTCCTGGTGCCGCGACGATCCATATCATCTTGACCAGGCGCAAGCGCAACTGAGTAACTACACTCTGAACGGCGAGCCCGCCGGCGCTATCTATCCGAACTTCTGGAACAACCGGCAAATAAGTTGGTATTTCGAACCGGCCCCGAATTATACGGGCGATATCAACATCGGGTTCCTCAACGGCGCGAATGCTTATTGGTCGGCTATCTCCATCACCCATTTGCCAAACGGCATCCATGGCGTGCAATACCTTCTCAATGGAGTGTGGACGACGGCCGTGATGGACGCTGACCTCGGAGACGACTATATCGTTCTTCCCACCGTGGCAGGCGGAACACAGTACGAGATACAAGTCCTCGATGTGACCAACACACTGATCAACAATGGACGCATCTACTCGTTCACGTATCCGACAAGCTGCGGATCGAGCTGTACGCCGGCCTTAACGCCGATAACCTTCACTACTTCTCAATAACAATGTGACGTATGCTTGGTCCGGAAGCGGGCGGAATCTAGCCCGTCTCCAGACTAATTTGTTTCCGTGGCTTTCTATGATGTGCTCTCGATGGTGTGCCTTCGTCTGTTGTTTAGAACAATTACAGTGATAGTAGTAAGGATGCTCGGTGGTACTTCGCGGAGACAATACCGCGACCATTTGATAATGATTTGCGACGGAAGTTCTTGGCTGCTTATACGGCGGGCAAGAGCACACAGGTGGAGCTTGCGGCCGTGTTTGGTGTCGGTGGGGTGGAGAAGCTCTTTCGGCAACAGCGGCAGAATGAGCAGGTCGAACGCATCGAGCAGCGGCATGGCCCGGTGAGCCGGGTGGATGCAGCGGGCAAAGCCTGCTTAGCGACATCGAAGAGCGTCCCGATCTGACCCTGGCCGAGTTACAGGCCGTTCTACTCGAACTATGGGGTGAATCAGGCAAAGGATGACTAGGTTGAGGGAAAGCAGAGTCTGAGTGGCTTGTTCAGTTACATCAAATGAGCCAATCGCTATGGCTAACCTTCATTCTTATCTTCAGCCGGTTTCATGGTTCACCCTCTCCTCAGTGTAGCGTACTGCTCGTCCGTCAGGTTCATGTAGAACCGTATGCGTCAGACAAACGCACATGTTCGGTAGGTTATGTTTTGTGATAAGTGGGGATATGAGCGATGTGGCGAAAGGATCGGCACAGCGGGGCCGGCGTAGGAGTCGTGGTGAAGCCGAGCAGTTGGGTCGCGAATATGAGTCGAGCGGTTTGACGCGGCAGGCATTTTGCGCGAATTAGGGATTGTCGGCGGACAAGTCCGGTGTTATCGGCGTGAGGATGTAACGCATGTCTGTACTTTAGCGGGCCGGTGTGCCTCACGTTGTCGGCGGGGTTTTCGATGGTCCAGTGGGGGCCGTGAGGACGGCGCTTTGCGCCGGAAGAATTTTCGATACTCCACCCCTCAAAAGGTCGTGCAGAGGAACCCTGCGGGTACCATACGAGCGAGTCATGCGTCTCAAGGAGATAGGGCTTCTGGGGTTCCCTGGGGAAACAGGCGTTTCTCTCTTCGGGATGGAGGTTGAGAGGCATGGCTCAGAGCGATGCGGTGCAGATCGCGGCGCGGGTTGCCAAGTGCGCGGAGTTCCGGCCGTATGATGTCGGAACGAAGCTGAACGAGCGCGAGTTGGGCGAGTTGGAGGCAGTTCTCGGGAAGCGCCACGAGACGCAGGGCGAGTTCATCCGTGGCCTGATCCTTGGCCGAGATCGAGCGCGACCGGCAGGGCGTAAAAGCCAGCGCGGAACTCGAGGAGATCACGGCGGTGCGGCTGCTGTTGGTCAACCTGTTGCGGCCCGCCGCGACGGGGCAGCCGATGCCGTTGAAGACCTTCGATGCCTACATCGCGAAGACGAATAAGCGCAAAGCCGAGGTGGCCCGTGGCATCGCCGAGGAACACGCGGCGCAGCGATAAGGGCACAATCCTGTCCGGCGCTGCGATCATCGCGGGCGCGGCTCGCGCCGCGCGTAGCCTCCGCTCCGGTGGCCGTCAACGCTCTGCGCTGCGCTGCGACCGCTATCGCTCATCCCACGCGGGCAAAAGCGGTCCGCGCGGGAACCCTGAGCACGCGGCGTGCTGCGCACGGTCTTGACTGTCGCCTCCGCTGCGGCTGGTCGCCAATGAGGAAAAGCATTTGCTTTTCCTGCTCCAATCGGAACCGGAAAACGACTCGTGCGGTTGGCTCGCAGTTGTGGCGCCTCTGCTGCATCTAGCAGATGATGCAGCCAGACCGAAGATCGCGATTCTGAGTCACACCTCTGCCACGGCTCCGTTATTCCCGGCAGGAGTAACGCTCTCCGTGGAAATCATTAGACAGCTCAACACTCACCCGCCAATTTGGATTGAGTCAGCGATCTCTCGTCGCGAGAGCTGCCTGAAATCCGAGCGTCCGGGCAAAGGAGAAATTTTCGCATGGACACTATCGAATGGCTCATACCTAGTGAACTATTCGCGATATGAGTGAGGCTCTGTACACTCCGCATGGGCCATCGCGCAGGCTTGCCAACGCAACTACCCTGCCGTCCTGCTTAAATCGAATGAGCTTTCTTTCGACGCCAAATTGGGGCCAATCGGGCAAGCCCGCTGAGTTGGGGTTCCCAGTCCTGGCAAAGTTGGTCCAGTAGCTCTCCATCAGATCGGAGAGCTGGATGTCCAGATCGGTAAAGTTGCCGGCGATATTGCCCCACTTTGGAAAGTACCCGAATACATAGGGAAGATCCGAGGAGTGGACGGCACCCTGCGCCTCCTGGCCGGGAATGGCATGGGCAAACTCGTATTCATACGTCGGATGATGAGCGGCACTGTGCCAGCCTCCCTGGGCCGTGGCCGGGCAACGAAATACAAGATCTGCGGCCCACTGGTCGGAAGGTGATCCGTAGAGAGGGTCGTCGCCAGCTTCTGTGCCATCGGCTAATCCATAGGCAGCCAGAGCCTGCTGAGCAAGCCCGCCGTAGAAACCCGCGATCGTGGTGCGCAAGGCATCCTGGGTCGTGGGAATTTGAAAGATTGCGGCTCCAAACTCGCGCGCCGTAGTGCCGAAGAGCAAGGGTATCGCGGCCTCTTCGCCAGCGGCAAAGACCGAAGCTGGCTGGCGGGAGATTGCCCATCCGTCGATATCCGGACCAAAGCGCGGGCTTGGGTTTTGGCCGGATTGCGATGCCAGCAATTGCTGTGCGGTGAGTTGACGCAACTGCTTCAGGCCCTCCGCGCCGGCTGGAAACTTGAGGCTGGCAGCAAAGGCTTCGCCGGTTTTCTCCGCATCGAGCAGCGGAGCCAGCGGCGGGCTGAACGATGTGCCGCTTTCGGCGATGGCGCGCTGGAATAACTCTTTGGATAGGCTGGAGGTCATCAACAACCCGGTGTCCACCGCGCCCGCAGACTGTCCAAAGACGGTGATGTTATTAGGATCGCCGCCGAATTTCGCGATGTTATCGCGCACCCAGCGCAGGGCGACAATCTGATCCATCAGGCCGTAGTTTCCCGAGCCGTGGTGCGCGGATTCGGCGCTCAATGCGGGATGGGCAAAGAAGCCGAAGATGCCCAGCCGGTAGTTGACGGTGACCAGCAAGACGCCGTGCCGGATCAGAGTTCCGTCCTTGTAGAGTGCGCTCGATGCAGAGCCGCCTTCATTCGCGCCGCCATGCAGCCAGAACATGACCGGAAGGGGCTGCTTGGCTGGCCAAACCGGGGTTATCACATTGAGGAACAGGCAATCTTCCTTGCCTGCCTCGGCATCGTGCCGGTTCCAATCTCCCAGCACCGGTTGCGCGCAGGGAGCGCCGAAGCTGCCGGCCGCGCGGACTCCGGTCCACGACTTGACGGGCACCGGCTCACGCCAGCGTAGATCGCCCACCGGTGGCTGAGCGTAGGGAATCCCGAGAAACTCCGCACCACCATACGGCCGCGCGACGCCCCGCAGTGGGCCGCTGGTTATCCGAACGAGGAACTCGTCAGGCGGCTTCTCCGATTGGGCCGCACACGTTGCAGCCTGCGAGAAACACGCGATCGCCAGCAGAATTTGGGCGAAGGACGAAAATGGGAATGCTCTCAATCGATTTGAATCCCGGCCCACACTATCTCCTTAAGTGGTATCAATCATCGCATATCTCCCGGGGCCTGTTATGAGTTCTGGCGCGTGGTGCTAATACGCTCTAAGTAACGGAAGCTGGCACAAAAACCGGCCGCCAGATAATCACTTCCGTCGCACGTTTTTGCGTACGGACTGCGGACTCAGGACACTAGAGCATTTGCGGGAATTGTGTAGACCTGAATTCTGCAGGTATCCCACCCATTCCGCAGAAAAGCGCGGAATGGATGGGACACAGAAGTCTACAGGAAATCCGAAAATGCTCTAATTTGTTCGCACGTTGTCCAGATAGTAGGTGCCGCCTCCGCTGAAGTAAACCCAGATTCCCTGGATCACGCTGGTATCTGGAGGCACCGATCCTCCGCAGTTGGCTGCTGTGAACAGACTTGCGAGGTTCACTGTGACGGTGGTGGATGTGGCGGGATTGATAAACCCGAAAGGAGTCTGGCACCATTGGAAATTACTGCCGACCTGAAGAGCGATGGATTGCGATGTTCCCACGGTCGTAGTTGTGATATCGAACAGCACGTTGGACACCCCGGCGGTGGAGACCGGAAGTGGCGGCGTGGAGTAGGCGGGCCCAAACCAGCCACCGCCAGTTGAATTGATCTGCAGGCTGTGGGTACAACTAGTGGCGTAAAGCGTGCTCTGCGCCGTCGTACCTGCACCGGAATTAAAACTGCCCGCAGTCCAGGTGTCCGTCCCATCCTCGAAGCTATAGAGTTCGCCTGCGATTCCTCCTACCGCGACGACAATGTTTGCAGCGTTCGAGATCCGTCCACGATCGTCCTTGATGGTATACGGAGTGCTGATATTGCCGGAAACACACGCCGAAGCGGGGGTGAAGGAGACGTTGCCGCCACCGGTTGCCATGTAAGTACCGTTGGCGTCGGTGAAGATACTTTGCGGCGTGGGCGTCGATGGATTGAGGTTGATGGAGTTGATGTCCAGTGTCGCGTGCTGGTAGGTGATATCGGCACTGGCCACGTCCATAGTAACAGGAGTGTTATTGGCGGTGCTGGCGAGATAGTTGTCGGCTATGGGTGCAGGATTGTATGGCAGGTGCTGCATCCGGAGCGAGAAGTTAGTGAACGCACTACAGACAGGCGTGGGACAGTACACAGTGTACCCGTCAAAATCGGGATACAAACTGCCGTTGTCCTGCAAACCGGAAAGAATCCAGTAGAGCGCGCCGGCTCCGTCGTCGTGTAACACCGCGTCTTCCCACTCATGATAGACAGGGTTGCGGGTGTCCTTCTCCAGCAGGCCCCACTCGCCGCCAACCGCACGGTCGCCGAGTCGGTGAGAGTCCTCGATGTGGCTTTTGATCCATTCCGTTCCCCACTGCGGAGTTTTGCCCCAGGAATCTGGATAGAGGTGATAGGACAGGATATCCATATCCGGGAGCTTGGCCAGCGCAATCGAATCTACGCCCTGACTGCAGTTGATGGTGAAGTCCGACGAAGAGGGGTCGGTGCAATAGAAGCCTTCGTCTCCAGCGGACAACAGATGCTTTTTGTCGATGGTCTTGACATAGGCGCTAACATCGGCGGCCCAACTGGTGATGGTCTGAGTGTTGCAGGTGCTTGACGCGGGGTAGACACCGGACCCTGTGCAACGCTCCTCATTTGCCAACTCCCAGGCAATGATGGTGGCGTCGTCTTTGTACTTGATTCCCGTGTAAAAGTTGACGTGGTTGAGGAGGTGATTGATCCAGTCTTTGTACCACTGACGTATGGTGGGATCGGTATAGAACTGGTCGTGGAACTGGCCGTTGTTCCAGCGAACATACTGATCAATGCCGCCGAACTGTTCCCAATTATTGACAAAGGGAATGATCAGCTTGAGGTTTTGCTGGCCGGCCTCGTACACCACGTAGTCCAGGTTTTGTAAGCCGGTAGCGCCATCATTGAAGGCGGGTTCGGTGCCATTCCAATAGTGGAAGTAGATTCCGTTGTGGGGACCATCAACAGAATTCGAGCCATCCGCGTTGCCAATGTCGATGAAGCCCCAGACGCGGAAGGTGTTGAAATGGGCCGTGGCCGCTGTGGTGAACAGGTTATCGACCATGAAATTCGACACGTACATGGGGTAGTAGTTGTCGGCGCCGGCCATGCGAAAAACTTGACCTTCCTGATAGATTAAGTGCCCGGAACGAGCCGCGAAGTGGTGGCCTCGCGCGTCGACTATGTCCGGGGCTGACTGATTAGTGGGAGCGGTTTGTGAGGAGGTAGCGACCGCGAGGGTAAGAGCGAGGCTGAGAAGTCCTGCTATGCGAACTGGCATGGGGGATACCCTTTCTGTTTGAAGTCAGGAATCGCCAGGTGGGAATTGCGCATCTTCTCCCGCGGGCGCGATAACGATACCATGTGAGATCCAGACTGGTGGATATTACTAAGCCCTTTACCAGCGTGGATCGCGTCGGGGTTATTTGTTCTGCCGCAATAGCATGTCCACCGACTGCTATCTATCATCAACTGCGCCCGCAATAGTTTCTCGGGCGGAATCGAAGGCCGGCCGCACTCGGCATACATGCTGTCGAACAGCGCCAAGACGAGCACAAACAACTCCTCTCCAGGAGGATTGAGTTACAACAGGGGCCGGGTTGATTGACCCAGCCCCGTCTATCGCTCCTTAGAAGGACGCCTTGACCACGATCTGCAACTGCCGTGCCGTACCTTCGTAGGTAGTAACCTGGCCGAATTGGCCGGAAGTCAGGTTGGCGCCGTTATTGTTGGTCAGAGGGCCAAACGAGGGATGGTTAAACGCGTTGAACATCTCCAGACGGAACTGGACGTTATACCGTTCACTCGCCCCCCACATGGTGTTTTTGGCTACAGCTAGGTCGAGATCCTGGTAACTCGGGTTATTCTGATCCCAAAGCGCGCGCGGAGCGTTGCCGATCGCGAACGATATGGGGGTGCTGAAGACGTTAGGGTTGAACCACTGCTTGTAGGTCGGCTTCTGCACCTTCGGGCTCTGGCCGTTCCATGCAGGGCGTTGGTTGAAGGGCGCGTTGCCGCCCCATAGCGCATTCTTGGTGGTGCCGTTGTCGACCGCAGCCAAGACGATCGGCAAACCGGACTGCCAGTTCTCAATGCCAGTGACCTGCCATCCGTTGACAAGTTTGTCGCCCACTGCGCCACCGTGGTTCAAGAACGGCTGTCCATGACCGAACGGCAGTTGGTATAAGAAGCTTGACTCGAAGACGTAGTTCAGGTTCTGCGCGCCGATGCCCCACTCCGCTTTCGGATTGTACTGGTCGGCGTAGGTCTGGCTACCGGTGCCCAGGTAGTTCACGGCCGATGAGGCGTTATCGTACTCGCGTCCGTCGGTAAACGAGAAGGTGAAGGTCAAACCGTGAGTGAAGTTCTTGTCCGCACGGAGGGTAAAGGCGTTGTACATAGAAGCCGCACCCGGCTTACGGAAGCTGGATACGTTTTGATACTGCGGCCACTGTTTGAGCAACTGCCCCATTTCGACGGTCGCGCTACTGGTCAAACCCGAGGAAGCCACTGTGTAGTTGGTTCCTGGCCCAATCACCCCGTTAAAGGGATTCGTCACCTGATTCAATAGTTGGCAATTCCCCACCGACGCGCCCGGCGTGCAACCGTACTGCGCCAGCGTGGTCGTAGATAGCTGATCGTACGGCTTGCCCGGATCGCCATCGATCAGGAAGACACCCTTGTTGGCCATGTATCCAAGTTCGAGTTTGATGTCAAACGGCATCGCGAATTGCACGTTCCCGTTCCATTCAATCGAGTACGGGTTGCGGTCCGAGTCGAAGTACGAATTCTGAAGCTGGTTGCCGAGGTCGATGCCCTGAACGCACGCCGCAGAGGCCAAACAAGCGGCTTGATGGCCTTGTGGAGAGGCATAGCTCGGGAACGGGTCGTAAGCAGAAGTCGGCAGTTTGCCGCCCACCTGGGCGTCAGGACTATACAGCGTTGCGATCGGCGCGTTGTCCTGATTCGTAAAGGACGGATTGAAGTTGGTTTGTGTGGAGAACCCCTCGTTGCCCGGTGAGCCGGTGGTTCCAGCCGCTTGAAACGCCGACGGCTGGAAGATGATGCCGACTCCAGCGCGAACCACAACCTTGGGAGTTGGGTTGTAAGCCAATCCGAAGCGAGGCCCAAAATCCTTCTTTTGCAGTGGCACCTGTTCGCGTCCATACGTCGCCCCAGGCGTGCCCACAATAGTCATTGCGCCCAGCAGGTTACTGCAGGCCGGGCAGCTTTCTCCGGTCGACAAGTTCGCGCTGACGTTGGTGCTCTGCAGCGGCGACGCCGCAGTGGGGTTCCAATAGCTCAGTTGGTTGCGCAGCTCCTGGTGCGGAGTGTCGAGATCCCAACGGAGGCCGAAGTTGACAGTCAGCTTGGGAGAAACCTTCCAGTCGTCCTGCGCATAGAAGGCGTAGTACCGGCTGGTCGAGATTGATTTCTCGTCCTCTGTGATATCGCCACCCGAGGGCAAACCCAGCAGCATGGAAGCGACCGAAAATCCCGAGCCCGCTTGGTAGGTCTGAGGGAATTCGCGCGTCCAGGTATCGTCCAGCGTAAACGTGCCGGAGGGGTAGCTCCACTGGTAGAAGTTGTTGCGTAATGCGCGGAACTCACCTCCGAACTTGAGGCTGTGACCGCCGAGGATCTTTACAATGCCGCCGCTGATGCTTTGCGCCAACGGGTCTTCCTGGTACTGCTCATAGCCCAAGGGGCCAAGGTCCGAGAAGCTGCCGTTGCCGCTGAATCCGAAGTGTGGGAACATCTCGCCTTCCAGACCCGCCTGGGTCACAAAGCCGGTGTCGAAGCCAAGTTTTCCCGGACTGAAGTTTCCGCCCACGGGGACGCGGTTGTAGTTTTGTTTCGAGAAACCGTAACGGAATTCGCCCAGAAGCGTGGGAGTGAAGGTGACCGTGTTGTTGAACGAACCGCTGAAATCCGGCGTGTGGTAGGTCCCGCCGTAGTTGCCCGGCGAAGCGGCATTGTTGTAATCGTTCAGAGTCGAACCGGTCTGATTCAACTCCGAATAGCGAAGGAAGGAGTGCCACTTCTTGGTTACGTCCGCATCGACCCGCGCGTCGAAGTGCCAATAGTCGGTAGGAACGCTGCCCGTCTGCTGATAATTGCTGTACGTGCCCGCATTGGGGACGTTGGGTGGGGGGTAGTACTTCAGCGCGGCCTGGGTTACCGGCGAAATGCGCCCTGCCGGAACGATGTTATATTTCCCGCCAACCACAAACGGCTGGCGCTCGTATACTCCGCCGACTTTGGCGACCGTGTCGGGATCGTAGAGCACCGGCGTCGTAGAGCCGAATAGGCTGGTGAAGTCGCCATTGAACCACGCCGGGTTCGGAACGGAGTAGGTGCTGGTCTGGCCCACCAACTGCCGTGAATCTTCATAGTCGAAGAAGAAGAACGCCTTGCTGTGGCCGTCGAAGACGCGAGGAACGAAGATCGGCCCGCCGATGGTGCCGCCAGTCTGATACTGGTGCATATCCGGTTTCGGGTTGGTGTTGGTTACGCCCGGCGCGCCAAAGGGAATGGCGTCCAACCCGCCGTTTTGAATGAATTCATAAAAGCTGCCATGCAATTGATTGCTGCCGCTCTTGGTGATCAGGCTGATGACACCGCCTGAAAAGCGCCCGTATTCCGCCTCCGGCACACTGGTCATCACGTTTTCTTCCTGAACCGAATCCTCGACCGGCAGATACGCTTGTATGTTGTTGCCCACGTTGTTTTCCGGCAGAATGTTCGTCATTCCGTCGATGAGTTGCTCGTTGTTGCCGTTGCGGCTGCCGCCGATGTGAGGAGTGGACGCGCCCGCTTCCGAGGAGCCGGGAACGCCGTTGTTCACGCCCGGAACCAGCAGCGCGAAACTGAAAATATTCCGCCCGTTGTTGGGAAGCTGCAGAAGGGTCTGGCTCTGGATGGTTTCACCCAGGTTGGAGGAGTCGACGTCGAGCGCCTCGGTAGTCGTGGTGACCTGGACCGTCTGATTGAGAGCGCCAACCTCAAGTTGGAAGTTGATTGCGCGTGTCTCGGTCACCTGGATCAGGACATTTTCCTGTCTGGCTGACCGGAAGCCTTTGGCGTCCACGGTGATGTTATAACTGCCGGGATCGATGAACGGGACGTTATAACGGCCGCTTGCATCGGTGACCGTGCTCCGGATCTCGCTGGTTGCGATCTGGACGATCGAGATGGAAGCACCTTGAATCGCTGCGCCTGTCTTGTCCGTCACCAAACCCTGGATGGTTCCGGTGGGCGTCTGCGCTATTGCAACGACGCTGAGAAAGGCGACTGATATCAAGCAGACAAATGCGTGTAATTGCTTCATGCTGCCTCCTGAAAGGCCGATGCGATCGGTCTGGCTGGGAGAGGGGAGAGCGGAAGACGTGATCCCTCCATGTTCCGTCGATCTAACTGGATACCGCCATCATCTAGCTGTGATTTAGGGAAACAATGATAGCGGTATCATCGACGTAAAATTACTACTGCTTTCAAGCCTCGCTTGTCAATATCTATTTTTTACCTTTATTTTTGAAGCGATATTTCCTCGTACCTGGTAACGAAATGTCATGAAAGATTGCGCTATCATCTAGCGAGACCTTTGCGGGTACCGAAGGCGAGAAATCTCTTCCCGGCTGCAACCCATGAGGAAGGTAATGTGTCTACCGCGGTCACCCGAGAAGACGCCGGCAGGCATGGTGTTATGGAATTGTCGCTCCGTTCTGGCCTCGCTCGATCCCGGAATTCCCGGCTGAGTCTTCCGCAGCGGATTCGAGCTGTGCTGCGTAATACCCACGACCGGGTGGGGGGCTAAATTCCCAGTTGCGCTGCTTTACACAGTTGGAGCAAGCTGCTGCTGTGGGCCCGGGACGGCCTGATTCAATTGTTCATCTGCGGCCCGCTGGCGCCAATACGTACGCTGATGCACGTCCGATCCCTCATCGCCGGTTGGTGTCTGCTTGCGTACTGTCTGGCGGGACTCGCGCAACAGCGTCTCGCCTGCCACGGACCACAGGCTCTTGAGCTTGCGGTCCAGCAACATCCAACTGCGGAGAATTGGGGTGCCCTGGGCGGGTGGTTCGGAGAAATGCATAAATATGATTGCGCCGCTTCGTCCTTCCGGTCGGCACTGAAGATCGAACCTGATTCGGCCAGCCTCCACTACTATCTTGGCCTGACTCTCCAGAGCAGCAGCCAATCTCAAGCAGCGATCGGCGAGCTGCAACGCTCCATTCAACTCGATCCGAGTCAGTTGCAGCCGCGCCTGGTGCTCGGCGTGGCTCTCAATGCAATGGGGCGCATGGCGGAGTCGCAAGAAGCCTGGGAGGCTGCCCTGCGCGTCGATCCGAACTCGTTAATTGCGCTCGACTGGCTGGCCAAGGCGCGCATCTCGAGCGGGCAGCTCGATGCCGCCATCGACTTGCTGAGCTCGGCCCCTGCCGATGAAAGCCTGACTCTTGACCTCGCGCTTGCCTATTCCCTGTCCAACCAATTCGATAAGGCAATCGATACGCTGAAGGCCGCGGTGGTAAACGCGCCTGGCGATCCGCGCCTGAGCGCGGCGTTGGCCACCGTCTATGTCCAATCTCATCGCTACCAGGATGCAACCAGTCTGCTGCGTGCGGCTACGGACCGGCATCCCAGCGATCCCACAATCCAGATTCTCTACTTGCGCGTACTTGTCCTCGAGGACAACGATGCCGACGCTGAACCGATTGCAAAGCGGTTTCTTGACCAGCATCCTCACAACTTTGACGCGCTGTATCTGTCGGGCGTGATCGAGAACGATAAGCAGCAGTTTACCGCCGCTGCTCAGCACCTGAAGGCTGCCGTAACTATCAATCCCAATCATTACGACGCGCATTTCAACCTCGGCGTTGCGCTCTCGCATCTCAACCAGAATGATGCTGCACGCACGCAACTGGAAAAGGCGATAGCTATCGATCCCTCCCAGGCGGAGGGCCATTTTCACCTGGCCCAGGTTTTGCGCACGCTCGGTCAAACCACGGAGGCGCAAGTGCAGTTCAAACTCTTCCAGGAACAGCAACAGGCCACAATCAAGTTGGCCTTGGGCCAGACCAAAGCCGGGCAGGCCGCGCAGGTATTGAAAGACGGCCATGCGGACCACGCGGCCGCACTCTATCGCGAAGCCATCGAGGCTCAGCCTCAAAACGCCTCGTTCGAATTCGACTTGGCACAGGCCCTGGACCGCATCGGCGATCGGGAGAATCTGCCTGAGGAGCAAGCCGCTCTGGAAAAAGCCATCCAGCTGAAGCCCGGCTTCGCCGCAGCGGAAAATCAACTTGGTTACCTTACCGCGCAAGCCGGCGACACCGCGGCTGCAGAACGACACTTCCGCAATGCACTTGCGGCCATGCCTCGCTTTGCCGAGGCCGCCAACAACCTGGGCACCCTCTTGGGACAAGAGGGACACGATGCCGCGGCCGAAGCCTGCTTCCGCTCAGCTCTCTCCGCCAACCCGCGTTCGGTGCGCGCTTGGGTCAATTTGGCCGCTACGCTGGCCAGCGAGTCGCGGTTTCCGGAGGCGCGCGCAGCCGTTGAAACCGCGCTTCAGATCAACCCACAGGACAGCGATGCGTTGCGCCTTCAGCAAATTCTGCCCGTGAGCCGAAATGACGGAAAACCTGCGGCTGGACCAGCGACCCAAGGCGGCGCTTCGACCAAGCGAAGTCCGAATTAGCATCCATGGCCAATCACAGCCACTCTCTCTGGTCCCGGCGCCATCTCCTGCAATCTGGCGCCTTCGCCCTCGCTCCCGCGCTGGCGCCCCGGCTTTTGCAATCCGCGCAAAATAGGGGTCCGCTGCTTCCGCCGTTCTCCCGATTTACCGATGTAGCCGCGCAGGCCGGCCTTACGCAGCCCATCGTCTACGGCACGCCGGGAGAAGTGACCTATATCGTCGAGTCGATGGGCGGCGGCTGTGCCTTCTTCGACTACGACAACGACGGGTGGATGGATATTTTCATTCTCGGTGGCCGTCGCCTCGATGGCGTTCCGCCGGGCTCCGGAAACCGCCTCTATCGCAATAATCGCGATGGCACATTCACCGACGTCACCGTCAAGGCCGGCCTGAGCGATCCCGGTTGGGCAAACGGCGTCTGCGTCGGCGACTATAACAACGACGGCTTCGAGGATTTATTTCTTACCTACTACGGTCACAACCGCCTCTATCGCAATAATGGCGACGGCACATTTACCGATGTCACCGCGCAGGCTGGATTGCTTAATCCCGGCAATCGCTTTGGAACAGGTTGCACATTTTTCGACTACAACCGCGACGGTCACCTCGACCTTTTTGTTGCCAACTACGTGGACTTTGACCTGACAACTGCGCCCAAGCCCGATATCCACGTAGCCACGTGCTCCTATCAGGGAGTAGCCGTCTACTGCGGTCCACGAGGATTGCCTCTGCCCACGCAGTCTCTCTATCGCAACAATGGCGACGGCACTTTCACCGATGTCTCCAAGGCATCAGGCATCGAGTCCGTCCAAACCTCCTACGGGCTTACCGCCGTTGCCCTCGATGTGGACGAGGATGGCTGGCCCGACATCTATATGGCCGCCGATTCCACACCCAGCCTGCTCTTTATGAACAACCACGATGGAACATTTCGCGAGGAAGGTCTGATGCGCGGCCTTGCGGTCAGCGGCAATGGCCAGGAAATGGCGGGTATGGGCATTGCCGCCGGCGATTACGATCTCGACGGACGAATCGATATCTTCAAGACGCATTACCAATTACAATCCAACGGCCTTTACCACGACTCCGGCCAAGGCCAATTCGACGACATAACAGACCAATCCGGCATCGGCATCGAACGCCGCTTTGTCAGTTGGGGCGATTGCATCCTGGATCTGGATAATGACGGCTGGCCCGACATTTTTTATGTTACGGGCAACGTTTATCCCGAGCTTGAGCGAACCTTCGCCAGGTTTCCCGCAAAGAGTCAGCCTATCCTATTTCGTAACCTGGGAAATGGCAAGTTCATCGAGATCGGCGAGGAAGCCGGCCCTGCAATGGCCGCCCGTCATTGTAGCCGCGGTTGTGCATTCGGCGACTTCGATAACGACGGCGATATCGACATACTGGTGATGAACCAGAATGAGCCGCCCTCCCTGCTGCGCAATGACGCGCCACCAGGAAATAATTGGATTAAAGTGCGCCTGGAAGGGACTAAAAGCAATCGCAGCGCTATCGGCGCACGCGTTTTAGTCCGCTATGGGGCCCACGTCCAGGCTCAAAGTGTGATGAGTCAGAGCAGCTATCTTTCCAGCAACGATCCCCGCCTGCACTTCGGCCTCGGCAAGGAAGTCAGCGCCAGCGTGGAAGTGCACTGGCCCTCGGGCGCGGTCGAACAATTCAAATCGCTGCCGGCCAATCAGCTCGTTACTCTGCGTGAGGGCGCTGGCCCCGTAAAGAGTCGGCCGTTCGGTTCGCGGACGTAGACCCGCGCATTCTATCTTGTGTTGAATGTCCGCCGCCCAGCCACGCTGTCTGGTGGTCTCTGTTGTCCTATCGAGATGCTCCCGGGCTCATTGGCTAACCTGAGCCTTCCGCATGGCATTGTTCCAAACCTTCGGCAAAATATTCGCTACGGCTCGCGAAGCACACTCACCATAAATCGCCTCAGTTGCGATGGTTTGCCTGATTCGCCGTTCAGGACCGGCCGCTTGAGAGATGTTCATCGCCGTCGGACTATATCCAGCAACAAGCGATCTGGCTCATTGCTTCGCCTCGACGGTCGTCGCCTCAACATTCCAGCCGCGAACCCCGATTGCTGGCTTCAACTGACCGGCGGGAAACTCGATCGTCACGGTGCGTTTTTCGCCTGGCAACAACGAGATATAGTTTTCGCTGTAGTAGGCAGGCAGAATGCGGCGGCCGGTGACGGCATCTTTCAGCGTGAGCTTAACAAGAAGTGCCGGCGCGGCACCGGAATTCTCGAGTTCCACAGTCGTTTTGCGCTCGTCGCCCGATGGGCCTGCCGCGGCGGAAGCTGCTACTTTGACCTTCGGCAGAGAGTCGAGTTCTCGCAAGGTAGAATCCTGCTGGGCCCACCAATAGAAGTTATCGCTGACCGGCGCGCCGCTGGCGTCGCTCACATTCAGCACAACAAAAATCGCGTGCCCGGCGGCCAGCCTTTCAAGATCGGGCTTGGTGACGGAAGTGCGCGCATCAGCGGCAGCTTCAACCTGATTGGTTTGGTCAGATAAAATCTCGCTGTTTAAGCCCACTACGCGAGTTTCCACCTTGAAGGGTCGCGCCGCACCCAGATTTATCAAGTCCACCGCACCGTCAGTGAGGTCAAGCTGAGCGTGGACCGATTCGCAAGCCTTTTGCACGCCATAGAAGCTTGACTGTGTGTCGTAGTCCCAGCTCAAGAAGTTCCATTCCGTGCTCGGCCAGGCCGGCTGCGTCATCCAGATCATGCGACCCGAATTCGGCTGCCAGAGATGGGCTGCGAAGCCCTCGAAGATGGCGCGATGGCCGGCGTAATCGAGCATTTGTGCTTTGCGCACAAAGTCCTCGAAGCCAGTGGGCGCGCCGAACTCCGTCTCTATTTCTTTCATGAACGGCTCTACGTTGCCGTTTCCCGATTGGTGCCAGTCGTGATATGCCCAGGTGTCGCTGATCGGCCATCGATCCGGCTCGGGGATAAATGACTCCAGGCTCTCGAGTGTAGGAACACTTGGAATGCCCAGTTCCACGCTAAAACCACGATTGATCCGGTAATACGTTGCCAGAGACTGATATTGGTAAGGCCCGGAGTTGCGCAGATTCACGCGGTTTGAACTGCCGGTGTAGTACCGCGAATGATCGAGAGTGCGCACCAAATCCGCCAAGCCCTGGTTGACGATGGGTTGAGGCACGCCCTCGTTGCGACCGCACCACACAACGATCGAGGCATGATGGCGGAAACGGAGAATCGTATCGGCGGCATTCTTCAGAAACAGCTGAGGATCTTCGGCCTCAAGGTTATAATTCTGCGTGGATTCCCAGAAGTCGTTCCACACCATTAGGCCATACTTGTCGGCCAGCGCGTAAAAGCTCTCCTCTGTGTTTTGGCCCATCCAGTTGCGAATCATGTTCACATGCGCGTCGCGATGAAGGCGGAAGAAGGGCTCCAGGTGCGCAATGCCGACGCGCTTGAGACTGTCATCCATGCCCCAATTGCCGCCGCGCGCGGCGATCCGCACGCCATTCACCTTGATCACCAGGTCCGTCCCCGGCCAGCCTCCGTCCACAGGGAGAATCGAGGCTGATGTCTCAGCGCCCGGCTCCAACGTCTGAACCCAGGTGTGCCGCATCTCTTCGAGAACCCATGGGGGGATTGGTTTGTCTGAAGGAAAACCGGGCAGAACGAGGTTTGGGGTCTTGTCGCCGATCTCGCGGATGCCTTCATGAGTGCCGTCGATAAGCGGCATGTCTGAGTCGTTTGTGCGGCTGGGCAGCACTTCGACGCGGCGGAGGCGGCCCGATTGGTCGAGCAGAGAGAGTTCATAACTGAGCTCCCTCATCCCGAACTCGATTTGCGTTTGTGCGCTTACCTTGCCGCCGACGGCAAAACTCACATGCAGCAAGTGCAATGCAGGCTCGCCGTAGCCGTTGGGCCACCAGAGACGCGGGTGCGGAACTTTGAGCTGCGGATAATCGGACGGTTCGAGCCGGACTTTGGTCTCGCCCGGCGCCAGCGTCACGCGCCGGACGACCTTCACATTGTCGAAGACGGCTATCAGTTCGCCTTCGACCGGTGCACTGGAAGGGTTCGTTAGTGGCGATTCGATCTCGATGTCTGCCTCGCTGCGGTCGGGCTTAGGCAGCACAGTGCCCACTTGCAAGTCGCCTATCTCGACCGAGTCCGTGGCCGTCAATGTCACGTCCTGCCAGATGCCGGTCTCGCGATCGCGAATGCCGGGAATCCAGTCCCAGCCTTCAGCGGCTGAAAATGTCGGGCCGTCGAGCACTTCCAAACCGCCGTTCTCGCCAGGCCCGCCTTTGATCGATTGCTCATTCGGAACGCCAGGATGCGGCGGCGGGCTTACGCGCACTGCCAGCGCATTGTCGCCGGCGAAGGAGAGAAGCGATGTGACGTCGAATCTGCCGCGCAGGAATGCACCCGTAAATCCACCGAGCTCTTTGCCGTTCAGCCAGATGTCGGCCTTGTAGTTGACTCCTTCAAAAGTCAGAATAAGGCGCCGCCCGCGCGAGTCTTGCGGAGCTTTGAACTCCACACGGTACCAATAGTCCTGGCGAGCCAGACTCTCGGGGATTGCGAGATTGTTCAGGCCGTAGTCGGGGTCTGGATAGACGCCGCGATCAATCATGGTGGTCAGCACCGTTCCGGGCACCGTGGCTACGAGCCAGTCCTTTGTATCGAAGCCGGGTCGAGAGATCTCCGAGCCTGTCGCCTCTAACGTGGGCGCAGCGGCAAGACGCCATCCGCCACGAATACACCAGGGGTTGTCCCCTTCGAGATGCGTCTGACGGTCGCCGGGAGCAAGCGGCTTGGCAACGGGCTGTTGGTTTCCGCCCTTGCCGCGAGGCAGCGTGGAAGGGTCCTGCGGTGCGCTATAGCCGGCCTGGGATCGCGTCTGGACAGGCCAGTGCGGCGAGGCCTCCTCGTAGGTGGGCAGGGAGAAATCAGGTGGCGTGGCTGCCATCGCCCCGATCTGCGCGGCCGTCAGCGCCTCACTATAGATCCTGAGTCCTGCGATCTTGCCCCCAAAGTGGCCGTTCGCAACGTCCTCAACGGGCTCGGGAGCCATCGCGAGCCGCTCGGCCACTTCGCCCTGATCAATGGCGCTCGTGAGCACTACATTTTCCCCCGCATAGAGTGTCACGTGCTCACCATCGCTCACCGCCGAAGCCATATGCCAATCCTCAGCGTCGAGAGTGTCCTGGTTCACGAGCAAGCCCAACTTCTGCTGTCCGTGGCCCAGCCACAGGCCCAGATGGTTGTCTTCAAATCCGATGAAACGCGCGTCCTGAGCAGAAGGATCGCCGATCCCCGCCAGCAGCACCGTGCCCTTGATGGGGCCGTCGGATCGAAACCATAAGACCAGCGTCCACGTTGCACGGCCCTCGAACACCACTTCGCGCGGGTCCGGCAGGTCGGTCAAATCTTCCATCAGGGCGAGGGTGCGGCTCTCCGCGGCTGAATGCGCGGTAAGCTCCTTTGTCAGTCCCAGACCGTCGGTCAGGAATGCTGCATTGTAGGGGCCGTAGACCTCGGTGGGCTTGTCTTGGGCGGCAGCATTTACCCCAGACATTGCCGTTGCACAAAGTGCAAACACCAATGCGAAGATAGCGATATCATTTCCTTTCGAGAACATCCGCTTTTCCCTTCTCCACCTGCAATTTTCAGGAATCGATTCGCTTGGAGCGCGCTACCAGGGCCATCATTGAAATACCTCCGCATTTTGAGCGTCTGGGGCGTTGCAGTCAAGCGCAATCCTGTAGTCGTCTTTCGGTGAGCTTGCGGCCCACAGGCTATAGCGGATTAGGAAATGGTGTAGCCGAAGAGCACGGACCCAAAGTCAACGCGACCACCCTGGGGCCCCAACGATAGGTTTTCGCCGTTGGGGTGGGAGCACCAGCGAGCGGTGACCTTGCTCAACTTTGGACGGACATAGTATTTCCTAATCCGCTCTAGCGGACGGCACGGGATCGGCAACAAAAGATGTCCGCGGGCCGCTGCTTCACGAATCTTCACTCCAATCGGGATCGAATAGGCGATGGACCTGAGCCAAGACCGTGATCACATCGACTTGCTTGTTATACTTTGCTGACCATTGCTTGGTTGCCAACTAAGGCCCTAGGTGATAAAGTGCCGGTCTGATCGAAATCCACGTTGTGGATATAGAGCGCCGCCGAAGCTGCCCACTTTTCTTGCTCATCTAGGCCCACACAAGGCGCCGCCAGACCGCTCAGATTATCGATGCAAGCCTTTGGCGCGGCTTGCCCCAAACGAACCAAAGACGGAGAAAGCGCATTGTCCAAAGCTTCTGGAAGTCAGCCCGTGATTAAAACTAAACCTCGGGACCGGTCAGCACTACTCCATCGAAAACCCACTATGAGCGATGTGGCACGGCTGGCGGGCGTAGGCGCGATGACAGTTTCGCGTGTTCTGAGCGGAACAGTCAGGGTGTCGGAGGAGACGCGTGAACGGGTAGAAACCGCAATCGCACAACTGGATTACCGTCCCAATGAGTTAGCGCGCGCCTTTCGCGGCCAGCGGAGCCACTCGATCGGCCTCATTCTCCCATACCTTTACGATCCGTTTTTCGCCACTTGCGCAAATGCGGTAGCGACCGTGGCCGGGGAGCGTGGCTACTCGGTACTTCTCACGATCTCGAACGAAGATCCAGATACCGAGTTTGCCGAGGCAGAGCGGATGCTGCAGCGCCACGTGGAGGGCCTGGTCGTGATTCCGACTAACTTCCGGCAAACACGTCTTACGCGTGCCCTGTTTAGCAGAACCGCGGTGGTGACCTTCGACCGCCCAGTTCCGGACCGGGCAATCGATACGGTGCTGGTGCAGAACACGGCCGGGGCGCAACGTATGGTTGAGCATCTGATCGAGCATGGTCACAAACGCATTGCGTTCCTCGGGCTCAGCCGCAGCCTATTTACGATCAATGCGCGTTTTCAAGGCTACCGGCGCGCGCTACAGGATGCCGGCTTGAAGGAGAACTCTTTCTTCGGATGCGAGTCAGAGGTAGACACACTTCGGGTATTGAACGAGAAGCTCAAGAGCAGCAATGCGCCAACAGCGGTCCTGACGTCGAACACCCTGGCGACGCGTTATGTGCTCAGTGCCATCTCGCACCTTGGGGTGCGCGTTCCGAATGACTTGGCGTTTGCCGGCTTCGACGACTTCGATATGGCTGAATTCACATCGCCGCCGCTGACGGTGGTTCGCCAGCCGGCGCAGGAGATGGGCCGTGTGGCCACGAGCCTGCTATTCGACCGCATCACTCGGGGTGAAGTGCCGCAGATCGGGAACCGGATCGTTCTGCCGGTCGAAATCGTGCTGCGCCGCTCCTGCGGCTGCAAACACCGCACACCGGTCTTGATCAAGTAGGGCGCCGTGCTTTGTCCGGGCGGGCGGAAAAGTCTCGCTTACGGGATCGCAATCACACTTCTCGCACCAAGTCGGCGCCCGCGCGCCGCCAGCGTGCGGGCACGCAAAGAAGCCGGAAAACCCCTGCGAATTCGAGCCGTTCCCGACTTCAATTTAGAACGAACTTCTTCGGTGAATTCGAATGCCGACGAGGTTAGCTGTGATACAAATGGTAACGTTCTCATTTAAATGAGAACAATCTCAACAATGGAATATTCGACGTGAATATGTCACGCGTTATGGAAGACCCTTTCCTTGTGTTCGATGTTGGCGGCAGCCACGTCTCCGCCGCCGCTTGCTGGGGGCACGATTTCCGGCTTGGGCATGTGGCCGTCGCGCCGAATCCGAAGGTGCAGACTAGCGTGGCCTTCACCGACTTTCTC
This sequence comes from Occallatibacter sp., assembly GCA_049521075.1. Lineage (GTDB taxonomy): Bacteria > Acidobacteriota > Terriglobia > Terriglobales > Acidobacteriaceae > Telmatobacter. The sequence continues at coordinate 12,059 of JBEKPD010000063.1, read as the reverse complement.
CATGAACTTGGATCCGAGGCGGAAGCGGGTTGCGGCTCAGCCGTAGGAGCGATGCTCGCCGTGCCAGGCCCCTTCGACCTAGAGGCGGGAATAAGCCTGATGCGCCACAAGCTCTCTTTTCTTTATGGGGTGAGCCTACGCGACGCTATGGCCGGCAGCTTTGGCTGGCAGCCCGGACAGGTTCATTTTCTGAACGATGCAGCTGCCTTCCTCTTAGGCGAGGTGGGTGCCGGAGCGGCCCGGGGCTTCGACCGCGCCGTGGGCATCACTCTGGGCACCGGGGTGGGGTCGGCGTTTGTAGTCAACGGACGTCTGATCGCCCAAGGCTCCGGTATACCTCCGAGCGGTGAGATCTGGAACCTGCCCTACGAAGGTGGAATTGTCGAGGATTACGTATCGTCAAGGGCGATCGGTCGCCGCTATGAGGAACTCACAGGCTGTACGCGTGATGTAGCCGGATTGGCGGCCGCGGCGCAGCATGATGCTGTCGCGGAACAAGTCTTCGTCGAGTTTGGTGCACATCTCGGGCGGGTTTTGGACACGAGGCTCGCCGGATTCTCGTCGGAGGTGATAGTGGTTGGCGGAGGAATCTCGAAGTCTGCACACCTGTTTCTTTCGGCCGCCAGGAGCCAGATGAGGAAGCCCGCTCGCGAGTTGCGGGTCTCCGAACTCCTGGACCGCGCACCGCTAGTCGGTTGCGGTGTGGCGTGGCTGGCTGGCGATGATAGCTCGGACATCTCCGCCAATACAGCGTCGGCCCACCCCGATGCCACATAGTGTTTCGAATTGGAGATCCGGGGCCTGAGATCAGAGTTGAGGGCCTCACGGCGGGGATCGATTCTATTGCAGACGCGGGCCCGAGCAACGATCGAGACCAACCGAAAACCCCGTGTTGTTCGGTATCTCGGCGAGCACTTTGGCGATTTGCCGTCGTCACACTCAGTTTGTCACTCAGTAGCGGCGTTTTCTCGGCGAGCCATTCAGCACATGCATGGACCGCGGACAAGGGCCCTAACCGATCGGCATCGACCCGTCTATGCGGAGTGTGTACGGAAGCACTGGGGTATCTGGAGGCAAGCCCACAACAAGCGCGGAGTCGGTCTGCCGGAACGACAATGGCGAGGGCTTTGCGCCGAGGAGTATGACGCGCTCCACTTTGGCTTTCCCGCCGGCAAGAGACGCGAGATGTGCTTCGCCGATTGGGTATTTGAAGCCGAATGCATAGAGCGCACCTCCGGCAGTTGTGAACCGGAAATCGGCTTCCGTTAGCGCCAGAGAAGGGTTACGTCTCACGCGTGGTCCCTGCTGTGCAGTCGACCCGCCCTTCCAATCTCCCGGCGGTTCCGTTGGTACGCTGGGTCCTTCGCCCATTCGGATCCAGGGACGGCTCCCGTAGATACCCTCGCCATTGGCTTTCAACCATTCGCCAACTTCCAGAAGAATCCTCTGCTGTTCCTCCGGGATGCTTCCATCGCCCATTGGCGAGATATTCAGCAGGAGATTGCCGCCGATGCTGGCCAATTCGATCAGTTCCCGAATGATCCCATCCGCGGGGCGGTACGTCATTCCCTCGGTGTATCCCCAGGTGCTGCCCAGCGAATCGTCGCATTGCCACGCCGCTGCCGGATAGATCCATCGCGGGGCGCGCAATTGCTTCTCGAAATCCTGGACCGATCCAAACAGATAGGCCACATCCTTGGTGGCAAGAGTGCATTCCTTGTTCCACTGAACGGCGCGATTGTAGTAATAAGCGGCGGCGCGAAGCTTGACATCGTCATACTCGCGCGGGTTGACGCCGTTGTCGAAATAGACGAGCTGCGGTTCGTATTTGTCGACCAGTTCCTGCACGCGCGCCAGCCAATCTTCCTGGAAGGCCTTGGACGCGTTCCCGTCGTTCATATTGCCTGGGATCGGAGGACCATAGAACCCCGCGTACTTTGGATCGAATTCATCATTCGGGACCCCCGCAGCCGGATATGCGAAGTCATGATGCTCCATGCGGTGACTGGAAAGTCCGAAGATGAGACCCTCCTTCTTAAGCGCCGCGGCAAGTTCGCCCGTAAGGTCGCGCTTGGGACCCATTTGGCCGGCGCACCATGGGGTAATGTCGCTATCCCACATGGCAAAGCCGTCATGATGTTCCGCGACAGGGACAACGTACTTCGCGCCCGCCTTTCTGAATAGCTGTGCCCACGCACTCGGGTCATATTTCGGAACCGTGAACAGCGGAATGAAATCCTTGTATCCAAATTTGTCCGGTGAACCGTAATGTTCGGTGTGCCACTGGACATCCGTTGTATACATGTGACGGATATACCACTCGTTGATATGAGCGGGGATAGAGTATAGACCCCAATGGATAAAAATACCGAACTTGGCTGGGTTAAGCCACGCTGGGGTTCGGTAATTGTCGCGGATGGATTCCCAAGTCGCCTGGAACGGGCCTGCAATGGCCTGTCTGGGCGTGGCGTAAGCGTCTGGCGCACCTGCTGGAGCGCCCTCTTGCAGAGCTTGCATCGGACGGGGAAACAGCGAGGCCGCTGTTAGTAGAGAGGACTGCGCAAGAAAACGTCGGCGCGATAGAGAGAGATGAAGATTACCCACCATGAATTGCAAATTCCTCCTGACGGTCAATGTTATGAGGTTATCTCTTCTATGACGAATCCGATCTTCGAGTAACGTCGGATCGCAATCGGCTCAAAAGGACTTGAATGAATTCTGCAAAAAGAACCGGGATTCTACTCCAAGAGAGTGGAAGGAATCCCCGGAGCGTCACTTTAGAAAGCTACCGGTCTAGAAATCGATTCGGCCCGCGAATTGCGCTCTTCTTGAACTGTTAGACTGACCGGTTATGGTCCCGAACGCATTCGATCCTCCGCTGGTGCTATTGGGGACGGCACTGGAGAAGGTCACGCCCGGCGAACTGAAGTCCACGTGGTTGTCCACGTTGAACAATCCTGCCTCGAATGTGAATTTCATCCTTTCCCAGATACCGAAAGACCGGCGCAAACTGAGATCTTCGTCATAGGTTCCTGCAGCACGAAGCCCGTAAGCGTAGGTTCTAGGAGCGTTGCCAAAAGTGTAGGCAGCGGGAATCGAGAAGGCGGTCGGATCGATGTACTGGATCGTTGTGGTTCCCGTCGCCCGGCTCAACGATCCCCAGCCGCCATTGATGTGAACGCTACACTAACAATCTCGCCGGTACAAATTACCGGGCAGGCCAAAGGACAGAGTGCTGCAGATTCGGACCTATATGCGAGCGATCTTTGGCGAGGCGGCCGATCAGGACTTCGTCGCAAAAGACCCCGCGCGTTCGGTGAGGATTCCAGCGCACCTTCGGGAGACCGACAAGACCACCCTGACGTGGGATCAGTTGAGGGCTGCCTTGTCGAAGCTTGGCCTCCGGGATCGGATTCTGCTCGAACTCGATATGTCCAATGCTCTGCGTCCAGGCGAGTTGTTCGGCCTGCGGTGGTAGTGCTTCGATCCGGTGGTTCCGTCGATCACAATCATGGAAACCACATACAAAGGAAAGATTCGCCCCTGGGGAAAGACTCGCGGAAGCCTCACGACGACTCCGATCGCCACGGAACTGGCAGCGGAGTTGGTCGAGTGGAAGAAGCTAAGCAGGGATCCATCTCCAGAGGCGTTCATCTTTCCCAACAGAGCCGGCGGATTTCTCGATTCGAGCAACTTCCGCAATCGGGTGTTACACAAACTGGCTGAGGAACTGGAGCTGCCGAAGCTGACGTTCCAGGTCATCCGGCGCACCATCGCTACACTGGCCCAGAAAAAGGGCACGGTCAAGGATGTGCAGGGCATCCTGCGGCACTCGCGGACGGCTACAACCACGGATGTCTATATGCAGGAACTTCCCGAAGGGGTCCGGGCGACGGTCAACTCAATCCACAAGGAGCTGAAAACCGGTACAGGTGGAGGCGGGGCGGTGGCAACCTCCCGGTATACACAAAGCACGGCAAAGCCGGCGTCTTGCGGGGACGGAGTCGGAGACTCGGATCGTCGAGATGCCTGTAACCAGAAACGAATTGAAATCGGGAAAGCTGAAAGGCGCTTCAGAAAGGAGAGATGGGAAGAATTCAGAACCTTCAGCGACGAAGGTTTTGAGATTTGCTGCCAAACGCCAAGAGAGGGGAGCCGCTAAATGCTTGATAAATATGGTAGGCACGACTGGATTCGAACCAGCGACCTCTTCCGTGTCAAGGTGTACTGCAATCTGTAAATAACAGACGGAACAGCACTTATCAGTTGGCAGAGTCGGCAAAAACGGCACAATTGGCACTAAATGCTGCCAAATTGCTGCCAAATTTACCCGAGCGGGCCAACGGGCTGATTGTGTGGGATCAGCCCTACTTCAATTCGTCGTAGATGTGGAAATGTAAGCAGGCACTTCACTAGAAATCACTTCGTCTATAACCGCGGATCTACTGGTTCGCTCTCAAGCGCCAGCACACCGAAAACGCATTCATGAGTACGGCGAAGCGGTTCCTTGCGGACGAAACGTTCGAGAGCTTCGACGCCCAAGGCAAACTCCCTGCTTGCGAGGGATCGCTTGGCCCCCAGGCCGCGCGAGCGCAGGCGCTCGAGATTCTCGGGGATCAGATATTCCGGTCCGTAGATGATGCGCAGATACTCGGGTCCGCGGCACTTGACGGCGGGCTGAGCATATCCACGCCGGCCCTTGCTGATAAAGTCGAGAGGCTTCACCACCATGCCTTCACCTCCGGCCGAAGTCAGAACCTGCCACCACTCCGCCGCCTGGTCGCAGCTGGTAGTGTCGTTTAGGTCCACAATCTTGAACGGTGTGGCGAGAAGCAACTTCTCATCTCGAACGCAGAGCTTGGTCAGCTTCTCCATGTGCCAGCCATGCTGCTTGTCCGTGTGCACGGAACCCTCGGTCGCAAGCAGATGGAAGGGCGCAAGTTTCAGATCGTCAATGGATCTCACAGGCCAGCAATAATGTCCGTATGCCTCACGATACTTCGCCAGCGACTCAAGACGCGCTTCCGTTCGCTTGGCCAGTTCCTGTGAGGTGTCGATTCTTGTGGCTGCGGACGCCAGAGCAGTCTTGGCGCTGTTAAGCACCTGAATTCCGGCTGCCGCCACGGGCGCATATTGCGACGTGAGCAATTCCTGCGCCTTAACGGACCACGGCATCAATTCGCAATCGAGGCACATCCAATCTGTGCCCAGTTCATCCCAGAGGCCGCTGCGATCGGCTGCCTCCTGGATGCGTGCCAGAAACTCCTTCTCCAATGTGATCTCATTGAAGAAGCGCCGTCCGGTGCGGGTGTACACGACGCCCAGAGCAGGCTCGATGACGCCAAAGCGATTCACCGATACTGCCTCGTCACGGCAAAGAATCACCACGGCACGCGAGCCCATGTGCTTTTGCTCGCAGATCACTCGGGGTACGCCTTCGTGCCGATAGTAGGCGAAGGCCTCCTGCGGGTGCTCCAGAAGGCCGGGCAGCTTCGAGGTCTCCGATGGAGACATTGTTGGCGGCAGATAGATCAGCCACTTCGGATCGACTGCGAACCGGCTCATTACTTCGAGAGCCGCTATCGCGTTCTCCTCACGAATCGTAATGCGCGGCAAAAGCCGCGTATCGATCAGCCGCTTTCCGATTACGTCATCGATGTCGAGCACATCGTCTGCCGCGTGCTGCGCAGCGCGAGGAGCAAGTTCCTCGTTCGGCAGGAACGGCTTGTGGGATTCGTAGTAGGTGGCCTTTGCAGGTACCGACACGATCTCACGTTCGGGATAACGAAGCGCCGTTAATCTGCCGCCAAATACGCAGCCGGTGTCGATGTTGACCGTACCGTTCAGCCAAAGCGGCTCCGGGACCGGCGTGTGACCGTAGACGACAAGCGCCTTGCCGCGGTAGTCCGCCGACCAGTTGTAGCGAACCGGCAAACCGAAATCGTCGGTCTCTCCGGTTGTCTCGCCATAGAGCGCAAAATCGCGCACTTTACCGGACCCGCGCCCTTGCATCGACTCCTTCATGCCGGCGTGCGCGACAACCAGCTTGCCGTCGTCGAAGACATAGTGACTCACCAGGTCATCGAGAAACTTCGACGCTTGGGTCCGAAAGTCTGCAGGTTCCTTTTCCAGTTGCTGAAGCGATTCCGCCAGACCGTGTGTAAGTTGCACGTCGCGGCCCTTGAGAGCCTTCACAAGCTTGATGTCGTGATTCCCCGGAACACAGAATGCCTGTCCCGCATCAACCATCGTCATCGCCAGTCGCAGCACATCCGGCGTAGCCGGCCCTCGATCCACAAGATCGCCAACGAATATCAGCTTCCTGCCGTCGGGAGGCACGACTGAAAACGCCGCATCCTGCCGATCGATACCCGTCGCGTCCTTGCGGACGACCTCGTAGCCAAGCGTGGCCATCAGTTCCAGCAATTCGTCGAGACACCCGTGGACGTCGCCAACAATATCGAATGGACCATGCACGTCCCGGCGGTTGTTCCAAAGCGGCTGTCGTTCTACTGTGACTGCGTCCACTTCTTCCGGAGATGAGAGCTTAAACACATAGCGAAATCCCTCGCGCTCCAATCCGCGAAGGGAGCGGCGCATTTGCTGAGCCTGATTCCGGATCACATGGGGTCCGAACTGACGATCCGGGCGGCTGGTGTTGCGCTCCTGGCACAGCTTCTCCGGCAAATCGAAAACAATCGCGACCGGCAGCACGTGATACTCGCGCGCCAGTTCGACAAGGGACTTGCGTGCTTCCGGCTGAACGTTCGTCGCATCGATCACAGTGAGTCTGCCGCGGCCCAGCCGTTTCCGCACGATCGTGTGCAGAAGGTCAAAGGCATCATTCGTCGCCGCCTGTTCGTTCTCGTTGTCGGAGACCAGCCCGCGACACGCATCCGATGACACAACCTCGGTGGGCAGAAAGACCTTTCTACCAAAAGACGACTTGCCGGACCCGGAAGGACCGATCAGGACAACCAACGACAACTCAGGAATTGAAATCTTCATCTTGTCATTTCTTTCAGGAACGCGGATCAGCTTGATTGCATGTCGACTGTCGAATCGAACGCAGGCGGAGACGAACGAGCAGGTCGTTCAGTGCCACCTTCGCGGAGTTCTCGGAGGGCAAATGTGTCTTTTCTCCGGCCTCCATCAACCGCATTTCCCACTCAGTGAATTGCCGTTCGAAATACTCCATCTCCTCTGATCCCAGAACCTGCTGTTCCACTCCGCCGGTCTTGCGTGCGATGAGATCCGGAATGAATGGAATTCGAAAGTGATCGTTCAGCACGCAGAGATTCGCCTCGACTTCGCCCGTTTCCATAAGGTGAATCCCAGTCAACAGCACGCGAAACACATACAGAAGTGGTTTCACGCGATGGGGTTCATCCTTCAGGAAAAGCTTCCATTGATTGGCTGCGAATCCCAAGTAGTGGTGAACGTGAAACCGCGTGATGCATCCGCGAGAGATGCTTTTGAGTTCCTCATGCTCAGGGCTCGTCAGCACAATGATTGGCGAATATAGTTGTTCGAGCACATAGCCATTTGCCTTCAACAAAAGCGAGAAGAACTTGCGGACATCATGCGAGACGATATCGAGATCAACACCTTCCTTGCTCGATAGCTCAACCGTATCTTCCACGGGCAACAAGCCCAGTACGTTTTCGGCCGGCAGTATATGCGCCCCGCGGAGATCCCAATCCGAATCGATCGACGGGAACCCGTAGAGATGCGCTCCGCTCACCGTAGCGAACAGGAGCGGGTAAGGATGCGCTTGAACCGCCCTCCGCACTTCGTCAGGAATCAATGCGCACCTCGACCATCTTTCTGCGCGCCCAAATCAGCAGCTTGTTTGCCTCAACGTAGTCCGGTGATTCGGGCAACGAAGTCCTCCGGAATGTCTCTTCAAATTCGCGGTGCAATGCGAGGCGCCAGCGGTTTACCTCTTCCCATGACTCGGACCCGTCACGGATGGCGAGGAGTGCGGACCGATGCTCAGCTACCGTAACCGGCACGTGCCCACCGGCAAGAATTGCAATTCCTTGTAACAGGAGCCGGATCAGGTGCATCGCGTGTTTCCAATTGACCTGCTCCTTGGTGCGAAGGTCTTGCTCCAGCTTCTTGAATTGCGACATCACGTAGCCGTTATAGGTTTGGTAGACAAGCTTCGAAAGAAAAATGCTTCGCTTCTCGAGCAGTGCATCCCCTACCTTAGACGTCCTCACAACGAGCGGCGTGAAAAGGCACTCCAGGATGTTTGGGTTCGCCTTGAGCGCCAGTACGAGAAACTTCTGCAACTCCCAATAGCACTCTTCGGAATCGCGGTACTCCAGCTGTTCCGGTACGCTATAGAGGGACCATTCAAGATCGGCGGGAGGAAGATAGACACCCCGTCGATCTGTATCGGATCCCTCATGATCGAGCCCATAGGCGCGCGATCCTACGATGCACTCGTAAATGATGTATTCGCGCAAATCACGTTCGAAAACTACCTGCGATGGATTGCCTAGCGGGCCCAGCTTGACCTGCTTCAGAATCGCGAATTCTTGTCTTCGAAGGCTCAATTCACCCCCATCTGCACAGCGCACGCGATAGGAGTGATGACCATCTTCGGGCGGTTGAATAATCTCAGCGATCGTTCCCTTCGGGTAGTGATCCGTGGATTCGGATTTTGGCTTTCCAGCACGCAGCACGACTTGCGTTCCCACGGGAACGATCAGGCTGGTCGAGATTGCTCGCGCTTCATTCACGTACAAAGATCCCCATCTGCGTCGGCGCACCAAGTGCCTCATCGATTGGACCGACTGGCTGAATGCGGACGGCGTATCCGTAACGGCTGGCGATGCGGTTTGCCCACGCATCGAATTCGCTTCGCGTCCACTCGAACCGATGGTCGCGATGCCGGAGTTTTCCCGCCGGCAGAGTTGGAAACAGGGCGTTGTATTCCATGTTGGGCGTCGTCACGATCACATGCCCCGGTTTCGCGAACTCAAACAGAACCCTCTCAAAAGCTGCCAGGCGCGGCGCATCCAGGTGCTCGATCACTTCGACAACGGCCGCTGCGTCATAACCTTCGAGCCTCTTGTCGCGATACATCAGTGAACCCTGAATCAGTTCGATACGGGCGCGTTGTTTCTCCCCCATCTGATTCAATTTCAACTTGTCGCCGGCGATTTCGACGGAACGCCAGGACACATCCATTCCGAGGATGTGCTCGAACTGCGAATCGCCCAGCAGAAGCCGAAGTAGCTTGCCTTCGCCGCATCCAAGATCGAGAATTCGCTTTGCGCCGACGCCTCGCAGAACCGACAGCACCGTTCCCAGGCGCTGTTCGTGCAAGCCGAGCGGACGCTCGACCTTTTCCTCCTCCTCGTCGCCGCGCGTTGCAGTCGTTTCCTCCTCGGGCGGCGCATCTTCCGTCAGCCGTTCCAGTGCCGCCCGCGTCAAGCTCCGCTGACGCTTGAGATAACGCGCAACGATCAGCTCCTTCTCTGGATGTGCCCCAAGCCATCCCTCTCCCCGTTTCAAAAGCTTCTCGATCTCGTCCTCGCCCACCCAATAGTGCTTCTCGTTGTCGAGAACTGGGATCAGCACGTAAAGATGGGTGAGAAGCTTCTGCAGAGTCGTCGTTGCCCGAATCTCCAAAGCCACATAGGGCGACTCTCCCCATTCGGGGAACCGGTCATCGAGCGGCAAGCGGGCGATTTCGACGGTGTAGCCGAGGGGCTCAAATAGCCTCCGCACCAGATCCTCTCCGCCACGAGCAGCAATCACGGGCAGCTTCGCCAAAAGCGGAATTGGTGTCTCGGCCAGCTGCTGACGTTCTTTACTCTTGCCGTTCAAAGCGGTCGTAAAGAGCCTGCCCAAGGCGACACTCATGAAAGAATTCGCACCGTACGGGCGGTCATTGACGTACTGCTCGAGTTGCCCGCCCTCTCCTGCCGGACCGCGACGGCCTCGCACCAGCGCGACCGGGTCAACCTCCAGCAGGACGGCAGCCGTGCAGCACGATTCGCCGGCCTCGGGATAGAAGACGTGAGCTTTGCCGAAAGAAAGCTCTTCCGTCTGAACCCGCGCCGGGTTCTTGTGCAGCAGGTAACCGAGATCCGTCGCAGGACGGTGCGTGGTAGTGACTGTGAGAAGCATTGTCTTCCAGTGTAGGCGACAGCAGACGCCGGCTTGAGTACAGTGATTTCCGCCTCTCTTGCGAAAGTTATGGTTGAGAGGAGGGTGGCTGGGCCGATTTCAATCGGCCCAGGCCGACTTCAGTCCTTATACGGATCGAACTCGTTTGCTCCCGCCATCGCCACTCCAATAGGCGTGAGACGGTGAAGAATGCGCACCGTGTCTCCGACAGCCTCAAGCACCTCATCGAGGCGCTTGTAGCAATCGGGAGACTCATCGAGACCAGCACCGCGCAACTCGATGCCAGCACGATCGACCCACGCATGCATCATCTCCGGCGTCACCTTGCCGGCACGCTTGACCTCTCCGGTCTTGCGATCGATCACTCCGGCAGCCTCGCGTCGGCCCATTGCACGGCCTGCGCCGTGCACAGTGGAATGGAGCGAGTAGCGGGCATGCTCATTCTCTACACCTTCGAGAATGACCGACTGCTCACCCATCGTGCCGCCGACAAATCCACGCTGGCCCGGAAAGGCCGGTGTCGCGCCCTTGCGTACAACCCACAACTGCTCGCCTTCGTGCTCTTCGCGCCAGGCATAGTTGTGATGGTTATGCACCTCTTCGACAATCGGCGCTCCCAGGATCTGAGCCACACGTCCGCAGACCCAGTCACGACCCGCATAGGCGTAATCGCCGGCCAGACGCATAGCCTCGAGATACTCAGCTCCAAGATCGCTATCGGTTGATAGAACGCAAGGCTCCACATCCATCCCATCCGAGGCGCCGGCGGCCCTCAAGAAGTGCGTCGCCGTCTTGTGACCCAACCCACGGGAGCCGAAGTGCACGCCAATCCACACGCGATCTTCTTCGTCCGTGAACAGATCTACGTAGTGATTGCCGCTGCCCACAGTGCCGAGCTGGTTACGCGCCATCTCCTTGAGAGAAGAAATCGCCTTCAGCTTCCAGGCGACATCATCGAACAGAGCGTGGTCTACTCTTTCGTTGTTCTTGCGGCCAACGCCGAAGCTGATGATCGACCACACGTCGTCCATGATCCTGGCAATGCGCGCACGCAACTCCGCGCCGGGCATATCTACACGAACGGCCTTGTTTCCGCAGCCGATGTCGTAGCCGACACCTGTAGGACTGATCGCGTTCTTGTATGCCACGACTCCACCGATCGGCACACCATAACCGACGTGGTTGTCGGGCATCAGCGCAACTTTGTCGGCGGTGCGTGCACAGACACGAATCTGGTTCAACGTGCGATCGTCGGCCTGACCGAACACAGGAATCTGGTTATCGAAAATCTCCATACGAATCATGAGAATGGTCCTTACTTGCCTCTGTCTCCAGTGCAGTCGCAACGTGACAAGAGTCTTCTGAAATAACGAAAAAGCCCCTGACCATCAGGCCAGGGGCTCGAAAGTCTGCTTTGGAAAAACGCGCTATGCGCTTGTCCAATCGAGCCCTGGCAGTGACACACCTTCACTTTGCGAATAGGGTCGGAGCCCTTTCGCGCCGTGATGTGCCGTCAATGAGACTCGATTCAGCATCATTGTCATAATGCCCTACCTTTCACAAAGAAGCAATACCAATTGATCAGTTAGAGCGGATAATTACCAGAAAGTGGGTTGCACAATATCTGGAACTGAGGTATGCTCGTTTTCGTGAAGAACCTATTCAAGTCATATCTGTCCGAAAGCCTCAGCGATTTGCTGGGTACGGAGGGGTGCGGCTGATTTAGGTTGAATCTACGGAATCGCCGAAACCCCTCGAGAAATCGAGGGGTTTTTCATTTCTGCGGGCTTCTGGCGGAATTGGTAGACGCGGCAGCCTCAAGAGCTGTGCCATCTTCAGGGTTCGAGTCCCTGGGAGCCCACCATTTGCCGACGAGTTTGTACTTATGAACTCGGCCATTTGGCGTGTATCTA
>JBEKPD010000062.1:0-36228 GCA_049521075.1 Occallatibacter sp. | reverse complement strand
CCCCAGCGGCAAGCCGCTACCCCATGCTTGCGTGGCAATCATGGGGCCCCGAACGCGCTCCGCTCAGGATGACAATTTGGATTCAATCGCTTAACTGAATGCTATATGTCGATACAGCCTAGCTCTTCCACCGTGACGGTGTACGGCGGCAAAACGCCGCACTCGGCTGCCATGCGGAAGAACCCCCGCATCCCCTCCACGCACTCCTCGTCGAGCACGTAGTGGATGTTGCCGGTCAGATAGCTGCGGATGGTGCTCTCAGAAATCGGTAGCCGCTTGGCCCACTCGGCAACCAGAGCGTCGATGTTGGCAAGCCCGTGGTCGCGCGACTGAATAAAATCGTCCGCAATGTTCTCGTCCAAAAGCCTGCTGCATGCAACGCCAGCGCTCCATACAGCAGACACAAACGGCAAGCCGGTCAGCGCATTCCACTCCGCGGCCAGGTCGCGGTATACGAGTTCTTCGCCGGTTCGCTCCATGCGGTTGGACCGTTCTTCGAGCGCGAGCAACGCGGGATCGCCGATGAGGATGGCGGCGTCGGCGCGCTCCAGCATCAGGTCCAGGTCAGCAACCATGGGCAGAAATTGGATTGCGGGATTACCCCACTTGTGAAAGAGGATGCGCGCATAAGCAATCGTGGTACGGCTGGCCGTGTCGGCGGCGACCGACTGCAATGCGGTGAGCGGCCGGCTGGCGCGGTGCACCAGCAGCAGCGAGCGCACGCGGCCCTTTGAGGCGATGGTGCAGCCGGGCAGAATGCGTAGCTCCGGCGAGGTAGCCAGCGCGGCAATGGGAATCAGGCCGATGTCTGCCTGTCCGGTAGCGAGGCGCGCGGCGCACTCCACCGGCGTCATGCGGTCGATGCGGTAGCGCCTGGCCAATTTGTCTGCGAGTGGGGGATGCTCGAAATCCCACATCAGCGGCGCTGGATTCAGGAACCCAATCGCCGCAATGCGCAGCCGTGCGTCTTGCGCTTGATTCACATTCCTTAGACTAACAATCCCCGCGCCGCGATTCACGGCGAAATGCGCACGCGGAAACGGATTGGTCAACTCCGCTCGGTGCATCACAGGCGCTGACCTGCCGCATTGAGCCGACGTACTTGACACCGCAAGCCCGCAGCCCCGGATAATCGAAGTCATGCGATCCATTGCGCTCTTGTTTCTCTTAGCTGGCACAAGCCTCTACGCGCAACAGGCCGTCGAGCTCAAGCCCACACCTGCTTCCTCTGCACCGCCCGCCGACAGCTTCCGCTTCGTCTCCGACGGCCCCGCTGGCCCCGGCTGGAGCCGTCCCGATGAAATTGCCCGCAAATATTTTCATGAGAATTTGACAGCGCTTTTTGAACGCACCGTTACGCTCGACGCCGCGCTTCCCGAACGCGCTGCCTTGCGTTGGATCTTCACCGGCCCGCGCGCAGGTCTCACCGTCGAGCTCACTTCGAGCAAGGTCCGGATCTCGGAACGCCACTACGATTCCACGGCGCTCTACGAAGGCCAAGGCAACTTTCCTGAGAAAGCCACATTCACCGACGAGCGCCAGTTCACAGGCGAGGCGCGCAGCCTCACGGTCATTGCCGATGCGCATCTCGCCGTGCGCGTGCTGGTGAACGGACAGCAGCTCATCGAAGCTCCGCTGCTCTTCGACCTCACGCGCCATCAACTCATGCTCGCCGCCTCGCGCACCGCACACCTCGTCGTCTCAGGCTCGCTGCTCACACCAGAGACCAGGAACGCGACGATCACGATCGATGCTTCTCAAGTCCACCAGACAATGCTCGGCTTCGGCGGCAGCCCAAGCATCGCCGCCTACGAGGAGTTGAGCGACCAAGGCAAGCGGGAATACTGGCAGATCCTCAAGCGTTACAACCTACTGCTCTTCCGCGAGTATCCGATGGGAACCGAACTCGCGCCGGATATGAGCAACCTCGAAGACCCGGCCGACGCCACGCCGCATTACTACGGCGACAACTTCCCCAACAGCGAACTATCGAGCTTCGACTACAGCCGTCATGTGCTCGATCTCGGCGGTAGCGTGATCTACGAACTGTGGGCGCTGCCTTCGTGGGCCACCGTTTCCTGGACCGGCCCGAGCTCGACCGACACGTGGAACAAACCGATCAAACGTGTCGTTAATCCCGACGAGTACGCGCGCATCGTCGTCACCTACTGCAAGAAGGCGCAGGCCGCAACGGGCTCCGCTCCGGCTATTGTCGGTATCGAGAACGAAGTCGACCAGCCGCCCTCGGTCTTCAGCTCGATGGCGCTCGCCCTGCGTCGCGAGCTCGACAAAGCGGGATTCACACAGACGAAGATCCATATGGCCGACGCCAGCTTCATGTTCCTCGGCATCGACCGCGCCAACGAGCTCCGCAAGAATCCCGAGGCGTGGAAGGCGCTCGACTACGCCGCCGTGCACGAGTACGACTTTCAGGAGTTCATCGCCAACCCCGACCTCTACGATGCACGCATGAAGCAGATGCACGAGGCTGCGGACGACAAGCCATTCCTCGCCACGGAGATCTGCGTCAACGATCCGCACTACCAGGAGCCTTCGTACCGCATAGCCTTTGCCGTGGCCGAGCTTTATCACAAGAACCTGACCGAGTTGGACGCCGTGGCGCTGATGTACTGCTGGCTGCTGCTCGATGTGGAGCAGCCGACCTTCGCAGGCTCGCGCTCCCTGCTCGCCCCCGATCGCACACGCGGCTGGATTCCCGTGCCCACCAGCTTCCAGTTGCGCGTGATGGGCGCGTTCAGCCGTCACATCGCGAAAGGCATGAAGCGTATCGGCGTCGAGACCGGCGATCCCGACCTGCTGGCGACTGCATTTGCCGACGGTCGCGATGAGACGCTCGTGGTCATCAACCGTTCAACGACCTCGCGTAGGCTCGCCATGCAAGGCGGGTCACACACCTGGGCCGAGATCGAGCGCACCGGCCTCGAAGAGGAGAACTCTGTCTCCGCCTTCAGAACAGACAACGTCATTCAGCCCGGGGAGATCATGGTCTTCTCGACGATCAAGGCAGAATGAAACCGACTCAGCACGTAACCGTATCATTGAACCAGATCATGTCACCCCAACGAACACTTTCCGTAGTTCTTGCCTTCCTGATTGGTGCGGCCACGCTCTCGGCGCAGATTGTCATCGACCATCGCTACACAAATACGGACGCGCAAAGCCTGATCGGCCTGCCCATGGGCAGCCACAAGACCATTGTCGACAAACAGGGCGACCTGAAATGGTCGCAATGGAGCCTGAAACGCAAGCCGCTCGACACGCCCATCGGCTTCAGCGACCAGATGGACGGCGAACTCGCCATCCAGGCATTCGCCGGCGCCGATGCGCTCAAGGTGAGCAGCCAGCAGCTCTATCGTGGGCGCTACCCGTTCATCGTTTCGTCGGCGCACTTGGGCAATCTCTCGCTCGAAGAGCTGGCCGTCGCTGTCGATCCCGATGCCGCGCCAGGCGAAATGCCTACAGCCGACTCAGGCGCAAAGGCCTTCGATGTGGTTCGGCTTACGTTCAGCAACGATGGCACGAACGCGGCTGACGTCACGCTCAAACTCAGTGGACGCGAGCGCAATCTTCCTGGCCACGTCGTGGGCACAATGCTGGAAAATGGCGCTGGAGAAGATGTTGCGCTGGTGACGGACACTGCCGGAGCCACGGTGGCTGCTGAGGACAACGGCCTGACGCTCGCGTTGCATCTCTCTCTACCCGCGCAAGGCAAGAAAACGATTTGGATCGAGCTGCCGTACGAGTGGCCGGTTGCGCGCAACGGCGAACTCTCGCGCGAGAGCGGCGAAGCGTCGCTGGCCAAGGCCGTCGCCCAATGGGACGATTTGTGGGCGCACGCAACGAGGGTTGAATTTCCGCAAAAAGAGCTGACCGATTTCTACTACTCCTCGATTGCCTACGTGCTCATCCTCACCGAATTCGACGCGCGCGGAGATTTATGGGCGCTCGACGGTCCCGCGGTCTACAGACAGTACTGGGGTCGCGGAGAGTACTTCCAGGCGCGCGCCCTGGAGGTCGCGGGATTCATGGAGCCGGCGCGAGAGAGCGTGGAGCACGCCTTCCACATCATCAACGACGACGGCGAGTGGGACTTTCCTCCCACCAGCGGCTGGCCCGCTTGGGACAACTCGGGCGGCAACGCTGCAGCGGTTTGGGACTACTACCTCTTCTCGCGCAACAAAGAGTGGCTGGCGAAAGCGTATCCCTATCTGCTCCAGTCCGCGAGCTGGATTCGCGATCACCGCGAGGAGTCCACGCTTGAAGGTGTCGACGGCATCCCCGCCGGCGCGCGGCCTATCCATCGCATGATTGCTTCGAAGTGCCGCCCTGAACCCGATCCTCCACTCAAGCCCGGCGAAAAAACTTACTGGTACGGGCTGCTGCCGTGGAGTTATGGCGACTCGGGGCTGCCGGAGGGCCACTCCTTCTCGCATAACTTTCTCGCGGACTATGCGATCAATGTGACAAGCAAGGCCGCAACCGTTCTTGACCATCCGAACGATGCAGCATGGCTCGACCGCGAGTACGCTGCCTACACGGCTGCAATTCGTGAAGATGTGAACCGGGCGGCGACGCTTGAAACCATCACGCCGTTGTATTTGCCTGCCATGCCGACGTATCCGCAAGGCGCTTACTCGCAGACATTTCTCGCCGTGTATCCCACCGACCTCTACGCGCCCGACGACCCGCTCGTCACCGGACTCATTACGCGCATGGAGCACGAAGAGAAGCAGGGTCTGCCCACGAATGTGGCATGGGCCGGATACGCCGGGGTTTGGGCGGGCGAGTCAATGAACATGGCGGAGACCTATCTGATGCGCGGTGAAAAACAGAAGGCCGCCGACATGCTTGCCGCCGCGCTCAACCATAGCTATACCACCAACGTCTGGAAAGAAGAGATCTTGGTGGATGTGGACGCGCCGCGCGCCTGCGACACTTCGCACTCGAAGCGCTCCAACATGGACGGCACCGGCGATATGCCCGAGGCCTGGGCCAACGCCAATCTCGTGCTCCTGCTGCGCGACATGTTGCTGAACGAACGCGACGGCAAGCTGCACCTGCTGCCCGGATTGCTTGCAAGCTGGGTGCCCGAAGGCCAGACGCTCACGCTCGACAACGCTCCGGTCACAACCGGCGGCACAGTGAGCCTTCGCGTCGAACACGTGAACGCGAAGCTTTGGCGGATCACGATTGATCCGCACGGAGTGACGCGGGATTTCGTCCTGCACTTCCCATTCGAGGCAGGCGCACTTGTCCGCGTCGGCGGCAAATCGACTACTGCTTCATCGCAACTCGACTTGAGCTTTGACAAACCTCGCACCGTGGAGTTTGAACTCGAATGAAACGTCGTGACTTTCTGCAGAATGCCACTGTGGTTGCAGCTTCTTGCCTTGCGTCTCGCCTTCTCCACGCGCAAAGCGGCGCCCCAGATGCCGGTGCGCCCATCTCCGGCGCACTCACGATCGACGAGTTCACCACGCTCGCTACAATTCCGCCGGACTTCATTGGACTCAGCTACGAGTCGGCGCAGCTTGCCAACCCCGCCTTCTTTTCCGCGGAGAACTCCGCGCTCATCGCGCTCTTCCGCGAACTCGGCGATCATGGCGTGCTGCGCCTCGGCGGGGGCACGAGCGAGTTCACTGCCTTCACCACTGAAGAGCCGTCGGCCCCCGCTCCATTCGATGCCGTGGGCCCCGACACGAGCAAGAACGTCAAATCCGATACACCTATTACGCCGAAGAGCCTGCGCAACCTGCGAGCGTTTCTCGACGCCACGGGTTGGCGCTGCCTCTACGGGCTTAATCGCGGCCGTGGCCCAATCGATCGCGCCGTTGAAGAAGCTTCCTTTGCGCAAAACATTCTCGGGCCGCGCCTGATCGCGTTCCAATTGGGCAACGAACCCGACGCATGGCGCAGACGCTACCGTCCTGTCACGTGGTCCTACGGCGACTACTGGAAGGAGTGGACCGCCGCGCACGCCGCCATCGTCGCGCGTGTTCCTCAAGCCAAATTTGCCGGCCCCGATGTCTCGAACAATTTGGCTTACGTCACCGGCTTTGCCGAAGACGTGAAGCGCAGCGCGCCTGATGTTGTGATGCTGACCTCGCACTATTACGCCATGGGCCCGGCAGGTGCGCCGGGCATTACCGTCGACAAGTTGCTCTCGCCCGATCCGAAACTTGAACGCGGCCTGACAATTGCCATGACTGCGGCGCGCAGTGCCGGCCTGCCGTATCACATGAGCGAGGGCAACTCATGCTGGAACGGCGGGCAGCCGGGCCTGAGCGACACACTGGCCAGCGCGTTGTGGGTCGCGGACATGATGCTGGACTTCGCCTCGCTCGGCTGCGCCGGAGTAAATTTGCACGGCGGCGGTAACGGCTTCTACACGCCCATTGCAGGTAGCCTTGCGGCGGGCTTCGAGCGGCGGCCCGAGTATTTCGGCATGGAACTCGTCAAGTGGTTTGCTGGCGCAACGCTCGTCAGAACCAAGCTCGATTGTACGAACGATCGCATCCGCGCGTATGCGGCTCGAAAATCCGGCTCCACGCTCGTACTCGCAATCAACAAAACTGATAAGCGTGCAACGATTCGCACGTCGCTGCGCTGCGCGCACAGGCAATGGATGCTGACGGGACCGGCGATCGATGCGAAGCAAGGCGTCACACTCAGTGAAAGCCGCGCCAATGCGCTGCACAAAGGCGTCTTACGCGTCTCTGCATACAGCGCAATTCTGTTGGAGACGTAAAAGGGAGATCATGGGAAGAATAAAGAAGAATTGGAGCAGGCGACGTTTTCTGCGCGATGCATCGTTGACTGGAGCCGCGCTGGCGCAGCGTGGAACCCTGGGCGCGATGACTGCCGAAATTCCCACGGATACGCCGCCCAATGAGCACGTCCTCTTCTTCGAGCAGCCTGCGGCCACGTGGCCCGATGCGCTGCCTGTGGGCAACGGACGGCTGGGCGCGATGGTCTTTGGCAATCCGGGTAAAGAACGCCTGCAGCTAAACGAGGAAACGGTTTGGATGGGCGAGTACCGCGACCGCAACAATCCCCAGGCCGGCCGTACGCCGGAAGTACGCAAGCTGCTCATGGCCGGAAAAGTTCATGAGGCAGAGGCTCTGGCCGCGCAGGTGATGATGGGCGTTCCGGATCGCTTGCCCTGCTACCAAACGCTCGGCGACCTGTGGCTCGACTTTGACAATGTACCGGCAACCGTCAAGGATTACCGGCTGGAACTCGATCTGGACGAAGCCGTGGTAAAGACGCGTTTCAGCGTCGCGGACGTGCAATGGACGCGTGAGGTGTTCAGCTCCGCGCCGCGCAACGTGATCGTCGCGCGTATCGAATCTACGCGGCCATTCGCGCTCACGGTGCGGCTCGATCGGCCCGCGCACAGCGAAACGACCGCGGAGACCAACGATCGGCTGGTGATGACCGGCGCGGCGCGGCCCGTGAAACCCACCACCGATCCTACAACGCAGGAGCGGCAGGTCGGCGTGGCGTTTCGAACTGAGCTGAAGGCCATTTCTGAAGGCGGCACGGTGCGCGCTGCGGGCAACATACTGCGCATTGAAAATGCCCGGGCCGTCACATTGCTAGTTACGGCATCTACCGATTTTCGTGCGCACGACGCTGCTGGAATGGCCGCCGCCTGCGCCCGTAACCTGCGCTCCGCGGCCGCGCGCTCCTACAATGAACTACGCACCGAGCATGTGGCTGACTACCGGCGCTATGCAAGCCGTGCGAACCTCCACTTGCTTGACGGCCCAGACCCGTTGCGCAATCTTGCCACCGACAAGCGCATGGCGCACATTCGGAACGGCGGCGACGACCCAGGCCTCATTGCTACGTATTTTCAGTTTGGCCGCTACATGCTTATCAGCAGCAGCCGGCCGGGCACGTTGCCGGCCAATCTGCAAGGCATCTGGAACGAGAGCCTCGATCCGCCGTGGGGATCGAAGTTTACCGTGAACATCAACGCCGAGATGAACTACTGGATGGCCGAATCCGCCAATCTCGCAGAGTTGCACACGCAATTATTCGACCTGCTCGACTCCACACGCGCCCTCGGTTCCGTGACGGCGCGCAAGTATTACAACGCCCGCGGATTCGTGGTGCATCACAACACCGACATCTGGGGCGACTCCATTCCGGTCGATCACGTGCAGGCGGGCGTGTGGCCCCTGGGCGCGGCGTGGATGTCGCTGCACCTGTTCTCCCATTACGCTTACAGCCTGGACATGGCCTTCCTTCGCGACCGCGCATATCCACGGCTCAAGGAGATTGCCGAGTTCTTTCTCGACTATCTCGTGCCCGGCCCAGATGGAACGCTGCTGAGCGGCCCCAGCCAGTCGCCGGAGAACAGATACAAACTTCCCGACGGCTCCGCGGCCAGCCTGTGCATGTCTCCTGCGATGGACACCGAGATCATTCGCGCGGTTTTCGATCGCGTCTCGCGGTCGAGCAAGATTCTGGGTGTCGACGAAGCATTGCGCGCGCAGGTTGACGCAGCGGCCAAGCACCTTCCGCCCTTCAAAATCGGCAAGACAGGCGCGCTGCAGGAGTGGAACGAGGACTATGCGGAGACCGAGCTCGGCCATCGCCACATTTCGCACCTCTTCGCGCTCTATCCGGACCACCAGATCACGTTGCGCGAGACGCCCGAGCTCGCCAAAGCTGCGCGGGCTGTGCTTGAACGGAGGCTTGCCTATGGTGGAGGCAGCACGGGCTGGAGCCGCGCGTGGATTGTGAACTGCTGGGCACGGCTAGAAGATGGTGAGGCTGCACACAGCAGTCTGCTGGCGCTCCTGCGCAATTGCACGCGGCTCAGTCTCTTCGATGTTTGCGGGATGAAGGCCAACGCGCCTTTTCAGATCGACGGCAATCTAGGTGGAACCGCGGCCATTGTTGAGATGCTGCTGCAGAGCCACGGCGGCGTGTTACGGTTCTTGCCCGCTCTGCCTTCGGCGTGGCCTACGGGAAGTTTTCGCGGGTTGCGCGCGCGCGGCAACATCGAAGTGGACTGTGCGTGGCACAACGGCAAAGCAACGACTGCGAATCTTCGCGCAAATGCTGACGGCCGTATCGCGCTGGCAGCGCCGGCTGGTCAGAGGATTCTGCGTGTCACGCGAGTGGGGAAGGATATCCCTCTGCAGACTGGCAACGCGCAAACCGTTCAACTGCAGCTATACGCGGGCTCGCAATATCGCGTGACGTTTGCTTAAAGCATTTTCTGGAATTGTGTAGACCAGAATTTTGTAGGTATCCCACCCATTCCGCAGAAAAGCGCGGAATGGATGGGGCACGGAAGTCTACGGTAAATCCGAAAATGCTGTAGCATCTGCTGCTATCGCAGCAACGAGTTGCGCTCAACGGTGGCCGCCACTGTGTGAGCCTCCGCCGCCTCCACCACCGCCACCGCTGCTGTGCGAAGCTGCGCCACCTCCGCCTCCGCTGCTGCCGCTTGGGTGCGGTGCGCTGCCACTTGACGGATGACTGGACCCTCCACCACTTGAAGAGCTCCGCGGAGGAGAATACGAAGGAGCAGGACTATGGGTCGCCGGCGCGGGTCGCGGCGTATAACTCGGCGGCGGTACCGCCTGACCTGCAGGATGGCTGCTGGTATAGCCGGAACGTGGATTGACCCATGACCCGTTTGTTCCCGCTCCCACGACGCCTGGCGTAGCGCGATTTCCTTGTGAGGTAAACGCCTCACGCGCATCCATCGAACGCGATGGCAGAGGACGAATTGGCTGCACCGTGCTGCCTGCAATCGTCACCTGCGTGTTTTTGTCGCGGGCCGGCAAGCTTGTGCTCGCAAATGCCATGCGCCGGTTGACTGGAATCACCGGAATCGGCCTGTGACCAATGGGCCCATGTGGTGGCAGCGGTCTCGGAATCGGCCGATAGCCGATGGGCGCGAAGCCGATATTCGGACCGCCATAAAAGCCCAATCCCCACCACGGCCTGCAGCCACCCATGCCCGGCGCCCATCCCCAGCCGAAACCGTTATAGAAATTCCACGCGCCGCACTGGAAGGGCATGTAACCCCACGGGTAGCCAGACGCCCACACGTAGCCGTAACCGGGCGTATACATCCATGAGCCGTTTCCATAGGGGTCGAATCCGGCATTCGCGGCATCGTACGGCGACCACACGTAGCCCTGCCCGGGCACGTCGTACCAGTTGCCGTTGGCGTCGAGATCATTCCAGGCCGGGTTCTGCGTCTCACCCAGATTCGTAGACGCTCCGGTCTGCGCTGCCGCCTCAGCCGTCAGTGCCTGGTCGCGGTCAGAGTTCCACGCATCCCACGAATTCGGCTCGATGGATTCGGCGACAGAGTATTGACTCGGATCGGCGGGATTAAGCGCGATGTTTTCCCCGCCGTGAAGATCGACTGCGACAGGGCTCGCAGCGTTTGAAGCGGCGGTCTGAAGATGTGCGTTTCCGGAGAACACGGCGAGGCCGCCGGGAGGAGCGTCCATGGCAACGCGCAGGACGGTAAACCCACTGCTGGTGGCCACACTGGAGCCAAAGTGCACGCTCATCTGGCCGGCCTGACCACCACCCTGGAACTCGAAGTACGCCAAGCCTGTGTTGAGGGTCATTTCCGCATCAGCCGAGGTACCGGCTCCGCGCAATACCCCCAGGGTCAGCGAAGTATCGGGGGCGATGCGGACCACGCTGCCGTCTTCAAACTGGATCTCCGCCTTGCCATTGTCCGCAGTGGTCAGCTCCGTGCCCTCAAAGAGCGGAGTATTGGCTACCGCCTGGTCGGCAAGAACCTGGTTGCCCAGCGCCAGCTTTACCTGGCCGTCGACATAGCTCAGGCGCACCGCACGCGCGGGCTGACCATTTCCTTGCCCAGCATCTTGCGGGTTCTGGGCTGCGGTCGTGGCTTCGAGAAAAAGCACGCCCGTCGCCAACAGTGCTAGCCCGACAATTGCTTTGTGATCCCCCATGAGATTCATGGCGCCCCGCCTTTCCTTCGAGCAGCCTTCATCTTCACTCATCGGCATCCCAATATATATTGGACACCGTCCTGAAGCAAAAGTCGTCCGTTCGGAGAGATTTATGTGGGTCCCTGCGCCAGGAGCATCCGAGCCCGCTTTCTCACCCTTTCCAATACGGCATCGTCCTGAACCAGCCGCTCCAGAATATCGCTAATCACACAGATCTGCTGCGCCCGGCCGTCACCGACGGCTTCAGTCAGGAATTCCATCTCCGCATCCAAGCCAAGCCGGTCGTGCTGCAGTAGCAATTCCAAGCGCGCCCCCTCGAGAATCGTCTCCGCGACGGCCTCCAGCGAGTCTCCCAGATCTTGAATCTCTTTTTCCCGCGAGAAATTGAAGGTGCAGGAACCCTGTCCTTGGGGCCCGGTATAGGTGAGTGTTTTCCAGCCCTGAAACGCCACCTTCAGATGACTCTCGCAGGCCTCGTTGAACCACCGGTGATGCGCGGCTGCCTCAAAGACGCGGCCAGCATAAGCCGCGCTCACCTGGATATCCCGGTCCACGGCCGGCGCCGCGATAGCTTGCGCACCGTCACCGGTCGCCTTGCCTACCTGTGAACGAAAATGCCCGGAACCGTCGGGCCGGAGGGTAAGCGTCCATTGCGCAGGCGAAAGGCCGGGATTGGAAAAGTCCACCTGGAACACGGGATCGGCGGCAGGGGTTTGCCCATTTGCCGCAATGGGCGCGGCCAGCGCTACCAATGCAACTGCCAGCCACGAGACCCTTAAGGCAGCTTTCAATGCGCGACCCCCTGCTGGGCCAGCGTCTGCGCGGTATGGATGTGGCAGATGGCGATGGCCAGCGCATCTGCGGCATCGGCCGGTTGCGGCGGCTCAGCCAGGCCCAATAATCTCGCCACCATAAACTGCACCTGTTCCTTGCTGGCCAATCCGTAACCCACCACGCTCGATTTGATCTTGAGTGGCGCATATTCCGCCACCGAAATTCCTTGCTGCGCCGCCGCCAGCAGCGCCACGCCGCGCACCTGCCCCAGCTTGAGTGCGGACTTGGCGTTCACCGAGTAGAAGACCTCTTCCACCGCAACCGCATCCGGCCGCCAGCGCTCGAGCTCGGCGGTCAGCTCCCGAAAAACCTGATCCAATCGTTCGGGAAGAGGCCTGTTTTTGGGCAGACGGATGGCGCCCTTGGCCAGAAATACAAGCTGCGGCAACCGTGCGCCGTCGCCTGACTCCACAACGCCGAATCCCGTTACTTCGGTTCCACAATCTATGCCGAAAACCCTCATCGGGTCCAAGTTTATCGCAGATAAGAAAGGCGAGGACGTGGGAACCGAAGGAGCAAGAGAACAAGAACTCAACTCCTGACGGACTCCGGAACTGCAAGATCACGAAACAGAGCGGATCCAGGCAAGGTGTACCCGGCGTTGTTGTATTGCCAGCGTTAGCAAAAAAGTGCGGAAGGAGGGGGCAAGGAGCTTTGACGCGGGTTCCTGGGTACACCCACCCTGGAAGCATTCCGGGACGGGTTCGATCGGCGACACCGTGGGCCGAGCGAGCGAAGAAGCCAATAACGCACCAAAGCGCATCGAACGATTAACGAGTGAGATTCCTTCCTTAATGTTTCATCTGGGGACAACATAAAAACGATTTCAAGGTTTATACCTTGGAGGGGAGATTCGAAATGGGCCTTCGGGAGAAGATGGGCAATTTTCCTGCCGTAACGAAGCGAATCGCGACTCTCTGGTTGAGCCAGGGGATATCGCCGCGCCGCCTCGCGCTGACGCTGGCGCTGGGATTCTCTGTGGGCTGCATTCCGCTACTTGGAATTCCCACGGTCCTTTGCACCGCCCTGGCACTCGCCCTTCGCCTCAACCTTCCCGCCATCCAGGCAGCTAACTGCGCCTCTACGCCGTTGCAATTGGCGCTGATCGTGCCCTTTGTGCGGCTGGGCAGATGGCTTATGCCGACACATTCCGCTGCCGCCTCCGACACCCGCGCTCTTCTGCATCTGCCGCTGCTTCACCTTGCCACGTGGGCGGGCGGAATCGCCGGTCAGGCGCTGCTGGCATGGCTGCTGGTTGCGGTCCCCGCCGTGGCGCTCATCACACTTGGGCTTACGCGCTTGCTGCGGCGCTTCCCGGCACTGGACACGGCCGAAGCCGGAGATTGAAAAGCCAGAGATATAGAGATGAGTGATTCCGGGCGCCGACACCGGCACCTTTGCTATGCAGCGCTGACGGCGCGGGTTCACTTCCCCGCGTAAGGATCAGGCACCGGCTGCGCGCTATCAACCCACGCCGTATAGATCATGTCGCGTAACATGCTGCAGCCGTCAGCCAGGCGTGCGGCGGTAAAGTCGCGCGACTCAGGCGTGCCCGCGCCCACGAAGCCGCCTACCTTATCAAGCTGATAAACCTTTTCGACGAACGTGCCCGTTTGGCGCAAATAGGCGACGTAGGCGTCGAACATGTCGCCCTCGATAGGCTTCACGGGCGTCATTTTCGCCTGCACATCTGCCGCATGCATGTTGGCGGCGACAAACGGACTCTCAAATTGATAGTGAATCTGGTGTTCGGTCGTATAGCCGTTGGGATTAGGGCCGGTCCATCCGTTGTACTGGACGGTAACGTGCAGCGGCTGCGAGCCGTCGCCGACGTAATGTCCAAGCCAGCCGGCATAGAAAACGATGGCCGCCTCGACTGGCGCGGTATTCTCCTTCGCCGCCACCATCGCGCGGTATTGGCGCATGGCGGCCTTCAGTCGCTCCCAGACCTCGTCAGTCTCCCACGGCTGCAAGCCAATGGTTTCAGGCCGCTGATGAGCGGCAAAAACCTCTGCCTCGAAGTCGAGGCGCTTGTGCGGCAAGGGGCCCAGGGCGTCAGCCAGCTCCAAATCGATAAAGTGCTCCGGGGCCTGGGCGGCGTTCAATTCCGGCTCGGCCTTGGAACGCCAGCGGTCCGGTTCGGGCCCAAGGTACTCAATCTCGTCGATGGCTGCCGGCGAACGCAAGAATGCCGGAACATCGGCAGGTAGATTGCTTACAGCGAGCCTGTTGATCATGCGGTGACCCTCATTACCCCAGGCGTGCGCAGAATACGGTAAAAGAATAAGGGAAAGCAGCCCTGCGGCGGGCAGGACAACGTGGAAAGCGGCGCTTCTTGCGAGATGTAGCGGCATGGGGGCAGTATAGAAGACAGCCAATCACCAAGCCAGCGGGTTAGCGAGCCGGCGGCGTATCCTGCCCAAAGCGAAAAGCCACAACATGCGGGCGGGCCGGGTAACTGGATGACGACCTTGAACGCTGGGCGGCGTTGTTTTGTCTGGAGAGCAAGGAATTGAACGCTTATACTACGTGCAAATTGCATTGCCTCATCCCCGACAGGGTGTTCGGGGAAAATCGGGCTAACAGCCCGTGGTAAAAGTCGATTTTGAAAGGGCATGGCGGGGTACTCTCTGGGTGCTACGCCGGGAACGCCCGCAAAATCAACGAAGCTTTTCTGCGAGGAGCTGTTGGTGTCGATTTCGACCTTCGCCATGAGGAGCTAAGGATAGTGCGGCGGCATTGCCCGCCGCATGGGGAAGAAGCAAGAGCCAATGTTCGATCAGCTGGATAGTCCGGACAGAAGTCGAGCTGTTCGCCGCGGCGGACCCGCAGAAGGAGAGCGGGCCGGCATCTCTCATCCCTGGCTCATTGTGCCTCTTTTCATCCTGGCCCTTGTGGCAGGCGCCGCATTGGCGCGCCTGCTTTCTGCTTACCGATGGCAGTCGCTTCCCGTTCTGGCAGCCGCCATTGGCACGTTGATCTTCGCGTATCTCGTGAACCGGATGGTGGTGCACACTTCCGAGGAGGATCCCGCGCACGAGGCCGTCGACAGCAGTTTGCGCCAGCTGCTCGACTCGACTGGGCCTGCAATGCTGGCCTTGAATCTCGAAGGCGAACTCATCTACTCGAATCCTGCATCCGAACGATTGCTGGGTTACCGCACCATTGAACTGGAACAGTCGTGGGGCCAGGCCGATCTGCTGGCGCCGGGAGAGTGTGAACGATTGGTGGCGGAGATCCAGAAGCTCTGTCATGTAATCCGGCCTCCAGAGCCCACGCGGGCCGGTCGTATCGAGGCGTATCTAGCCTGCGTGCGCATGTTGCCGCCCAGCATGGTGCCTACATTCAACGCTCAAGTGCGCCACAGGGACGGCAATTTCATGCCGGTCACCCTCCACGTGTCGGCGTTGCGCGATGCCAAGGCCGAAATAGCCGGCATGGTGGTCGTGGCCCTGGAGCAGGGTTCGATGCCGCAGCACGAGCGCAAGCAAGCGCAACAGGCACTCGATCAAGCGCAAAACGAACTGAAGCGCGCGCAAAACGAACTCAAGCAAGCGCAAAACGAGCGCGAGCAGGCGCAACAGGAACGCGAGCTGGCACAACGCGACCGCGAGAAGGCGCAACGCGAGTCGCAGGAAAGATACCGGGATCTCTTCGAGAGCTCCAGCGAGATGCTTGCCACCCTGAGTCCAGAGGGTCAGTTTCTTTACGCGAATCCCGCATGGCAGCAGTACTTCGCACTGGACCGCGCCGCGATGCTGGCATTGCCTTCGTTTGAGGAGCTGTTCTCAAGCAGTACCCGGCCAGATCTGATCGGACTCTTCCACCGCGCACTGGACGGCGAGCCGGTGGAACGGGCGCCTTTTCGCCACCATACGTCCGATGGACGCGTGCTGGATCTGGAAATGGGCTTGAGCCGGCGTCAGAAGGCGGGCAATCCGCTAGCGGTTCGCTGTCAGCTGCGCGACGTGACGGAGCAGAAGCAACGCGAGAACCGGTTGGCGTTGCAACTGGCCGTGAGTCAGATCGTGGGCGATAATCCCCCCGGCGAGCAAGCAGGCATGCGCATTCTGCAAACCCTTTGCACATTACAGGGATGGGATCTGGGCATCGAGTGGATCGTCGACGCGGGCCAGACGCTACTGGAATTCGGCGCGGCATGGGGAGTTGCAGGGCAAACCGTCCAGGACTTCATCCAGCGCAGCAAGGGCCTGACGCTCAGGAAGGGTTCCGAGTTGCCCGAACGCGCTTGCAACGAGGGCCGCGCGGTGTGGTTCGCCGACCTCGATACGCTGCCCCCCAGCCCGCGCATCGCCGATGCGCTCCACCACAAAATGGTTTCCGGCTGGGCGGTACCAGTGCGGGCCGGCACCAGAGTGCTCGCGATTCTGGAGTTTTATTCCAGCTTCCGCTTACGCGAGGACCGCGAGGCGATTGCCGGTGTGGAGATTGCAGCCGCGTCACTGGGACAGATGCTGGCGCGAACCCAGGAACGCGGCCGCGCCGACGACCTGAGGCGGCAACAGGAGATCCTGCTCGATGCCGTATCCGACGGCATTTGCGGACTGGATCGCGAGGGCAAAGTGCGCTTTGCCAATCCGGCGGCGGGGCGGCTGCTCGGCGCCAAACCCGAGTCGCTTACGGCCAGGCCATTGCACGAGTTGTTGCACGGATCCGCGCCGCACGAACGTGCTTGCAGCCCGGACTGCTCTTTGCGCAAGGTTGCCGCACGGCCGGCTTCCGCTGCAGGCGAGGAGAACTTTTTCCGCGTCGACGGCCGCTCATTCCCGGCCGAGTATGTGCTGACGCCCATCCATGGCAACGGCAGCCTTTCCGGCTGGGTGCTCAGTTTTCGCGACATCACGCAGCGCTACGCTCTGGACCGCATGAAGGATGAGTTTATCTCCACCGTCAGCCACGAGCTGCGCACACCATTGACTTCGATCCGCGGCGCGCTGGGGTTGCTGAGTTCGGGAATGCTGGGCGAGGTGAGCGAAAAAGCATCCAGTCTATTGCGCATTGGGCTCACCAACTCCGACCGGCTGGTCCGGCTCATCAACGACATCCTCGACCTCGAGCGCATCCAGAGCGGTCGCGAACCGCTGGCCTTCCGCACCGTGCAACTGGCTGACGTGGTGAAGCAGGCGATCGAAGACATGCAACCGATGGCAGATGCCGCCGGTGTGAAGCTGATCCACGACGCAACCAGAGTGGAGGTTACGGCCGATCCGGATCGCCTACTGCAGGTCATCACCAACCTGCTTGCGAACGCGGTCAAATTCTCTCCGCCCAATTCGCCGGTAAGCGTCATGCTGCGGCCGGGCGTCACGGGCGTGATCTTCTCCGTCATTGATAATGGACGCGGGATTCCCGCCGACAAGCTGGAGACGATCTTCGGCCGTTTCCAGCAGGTGGACGCCTCCGATTCCCGGCAGAAGGGCGGCTCGGGACTGGGTTTGGCTATCTGCCGCACCATCGTGCTGCAACACTCCGGGCGCATCTGGGCGGAGCGGAACCCTGTGCGCGGATCCACGTTCCGCATCTTTTTGCCGTATCACCCGACGCCTGTAACGGAGCCGGGTGCTTCGCCGGACTCTGAAACCGGGCATGGCACCGTGGTGCTGGCCGACGCCAACGCGGAAACGCGCCTGCGCATTGCCGGACAACTGGCCCGCCATGGCTACTCCGTGGTGCAGACCTCGACCGTGGAGCAAACGCTCGCGGCGGCCCGCCAGGGCGCTCACGCCATCCTTGTCGATACATCGCTTGACGGCATGAACGGATGGGCAATTTTGCCGATGCTGCGGCGCCTGGATACAGCCTCCAGCACTCCCGTCGTGCTGCTGAGTATGGAAGATTCCAGGGGCTTGGCAGCTTTGCCCGGGGGAGCCGAGGGTCTTGTTGCCAAACCGTTCCAGGAGGGTCCGCTGCTGACCGAGCTGGCACGCGTGCTGTGCGGAGCAGGAGACAAGGCGCGCATCCTCATCGTCGAGGACGATCTTGACCTGGCGCAAGTAATCGGGGAACTGTTTACCCGCGCCGGCATTGCCGTGGAAACGGCGCACACACTTAAGGAGACCATCAACGCATGCTCGAACTTCCAGCCGCATCTGCTGGTGCTCGATATCGGGTTGCCCGACGGCGACGGTTTCAACGTAGTGGATTGGCTGCGCCAGCACGAAGGTCTCGCTCACCTGCCGCTGGTGGTGTACTCCGGCCGCGAGCTCTCGCCGGTCGAGCGCCGGCATCTGACCCTCGGTCCCACACAATTTCTCACCAAGACGCGCGTGCAGCCGCAACAGCTCGAAGCGATGGTGCTTACCATGTTGCGCGCTCTGCGGCAAACGCAAGAGGCCGTGACAGTTGAACCGGCCGTGCCCAATTCGTAACCCGGATTTTCACGACATCCATCGACAACATCGTGCCGGCATTCGACAATAGAGAGGCGAAAGGCTTTGCCGTGGTCCGCAGAATTCTGATCATCGACGATGAAGACGACATCCGCGAAGTAGCCGCGCTCAGCCTGGAAAGCGTGGCGGGATGGGAGGTAATCAGGGCCAGCTCCGGGGTGCAGGGACTGGCGCGTGCGGCCGAATATCAACCCGACGCGATCCTGCTCGACGTGATGATGCCAGGCATGGATGGGCCCACGACCTTCCGCGAACTGCGCAAGAACGAGGCTACGTGGCGGATTCCTGTACTGCTTTTGACGGCCAAGGTGCAGAGCTCCGACCAGCGGCGGTTTGCCGACCTTGGCGTCGAGGCGGTACTCTTCAAGCCCTTCGATCCCATGACATTGTCGTCGCAAATTGCCCGTGCGCTAGGCTGGAACTGACAACGCGTCGCGATGAAAACTACCAGCCAATCCGGCGCCCGGCCAGACACGGCGTTATCGCAGGCGATTGACGGCTTATGGGAGAGATTTTTACCGGAAATCAGCGAGCGCGTGGCAGTTCTTGAGGCGGCCGTGACAGTGGCCACCACCCATAAGCTCAGCGGAAAGCAACGCGAAGCGGCGCAAGCGGCCGCGCACAAGCTGGCTGGCGTGCTGGGCACCTTTGGCCTCACACGTGGCACCGTCCTGGCGCGCGAACTGGAGCTGACGTTTGCTCGCGAATCCTCACCCGGCTTTGCCGCAGCCAGCAAGCTTGCGGAAACTGCCGCGGAATTGCGCGCCATGATCGAAAACCGCAAGCCCTAGTGCCGACGCCCTACCTATTACACTCATCATCAGTGAACTCGCACGATTCATTTGCGCAGCACAGCGATTTTGACGAACAGCTTGGCTTGCGTTTCGAAGAACCGCGGGAGCGGCGTCGCATCTGGGCCGTCCGCGACCTAGTCACGCAGGTGCGCGATCGGGTGGAGCAGGAGTACGGCGACATTTGGGTCGAAGGCGAAATTTCGAACTTCCGGCCTGCGCCCTCGGGGCACCTCTATTTCACGCTTAAAGACGCCGACGCGCAGCTTCCCATCGTTCTTTTTCGCCGCCAGGCAATGCTTCTTCGCTTTCGCCCCGAGGACGGGCTGCACGTCCTGGTGCGCGGCCGCGTGAGCGTCTACGAACAACGCGGGCAATTACAGTTGGTGGCGGAGACTATTGAGCCGGTGGGCGCCGGATCGTTGCAGCTTGCCTTCGAGCAACTCAAGCAGCGCCTCAAGACCGAAGGCCTCTTCGACGCGGATCGCAAAAAGCCGCTGCCCCTGTTTCCGCACACCGTAGGCGTCGTCACCTCGCCCACGGGCGCAGTGATCCGCGATTTTCTCAACATCGTCAGCCGCCGCCACTCGGGATTGAACGTACTTGTCTGCCCGGTTTCCGTGCAGGGCGACTCGGCGCCTGCCGAGATCGAAGCTGCACTGGCCGAGCTCAACGCCTCACATCTCGTGGACCTCATCGTGCTGGCCCGCGGCGGGGGCTCGCTTGAAGACCTGGCCGCCTTCAACAGCGAGCGCGTGGCACGAGCCATTGCGTTGAGCAAACTTCCAGTCGTTTCCGCCGTCGGACATGAAACCGACTTCACTATCGCGGACTTCGCAGCCGACCTGCGCGCGCCCACGCCCTCGGCCGCGGCCGAGCTGATCACCGAAGCCCAGCACAAAATTGCCGAGCATCTGGCCAGGCAATCGCACCGGCTGGAGCGGGCTGCGCGTTTTCAACTGCTGCAGGCCCGCCAGCGACTCACGCGATTGCCAGTGAGCCGCGCCGAATCGCGTGTGACGACATTCCTGCACCGCCTGGACCAGCGTCTGGATGACGTTACTCAGCACCTAGATGCCGCTCTCACCGCGCAACTTCGTTTGCGGCAGAACCGGATTGCCGAATTGGCGGCCGCGGTGCTGCGATACGACCCACGACAGAACTTGGCTCACGCACGCGCGCACTTTGTCGATATGCGCACCCGAATTGACCGATGTCTGGAACGCCTGATCGAGTCTTCCGCGGCATCGCTTAACGCCCTCGACGCGCGTCTGCATTCGTTGTCGCCGCTGGCGGTGCTGGATCGCGGTTACGCTCTGGTTCTCTCGGTCGAAGGTTCGCTCGTCCGTTCCGCGGCACAGATTGTTGCGGGCGACCTCGTAACCACGCGCGTGGCCGACGGATCCTTCTTGAGCCGCGTTGAGTCGACTGCGGCCAGCGCGCCGCGGGTTGACGCGAAGAATACACCCACCACACCCACTCCCGGCAAACGAGGCAAGAAATCGACATCATGATTGCACCTCCCGCACGCAAGCTCTTCGGAACCGACGGTATCCGCGCCGTCGCAGGCCAGGCTCCGCTCGACCCTACGACGATTTACAGCGTCGGACTCGCTCTGGCGCATTCGCTGCGCAAGACCGCTGCCCAGCCCAGGATACTTCTCGGCCGCGACACGCGTGAGTCGGGGCCGTGGATCGCCGCTACGATCGCCGCAGGTCTGCGCGAGGCAGGCGCACAGGTCGAAAGCGCGGGTATTGTGACCACTCCCGCAGTGGCGTTTCTCACGCACACGCGTGGCTTCCAGGCCGGCGTCGTCATCTCCGCCTCGCACAATCCATGGCAGGACAACGGCATCAAGCTTTTTGGCGCAGACGGTTTCAAATTACCCGATGCAGTGGAGCTGGCCATGGAAGAGGAGATTTTCCATCACGCCGCACAGGTCGACATCTCCGATCTCCATAGCTTTCCGGCCGTCAACGACAATTTGTCGCTCCAGGCCGATTACATTCAGTTCCTCATCGACTGCGTCCCGGGGCTTTCGCTCTCCCACTTGAAGATCGTTGCCGATTGCGCCAACGGAGCCGCGGCGGCCATTGCGCCTGAGCTCTTTCTGCGCCTCGACCGCGACGCACACGACAACATCACACTGCTCCATATCGCACCCGACGGCCGCAACATCAATGCCAACTGCGGGGCCTTGCATCCGGACCACTTAGCGCGAGAAGTGAAGGCGCGCGGCGCGGATCTGGGCGTGACATTCGACGGCGATGCCGACCGCTGCATGCTGGCCGGCCCGCAAGGCAACGTGATCAATGGCGACGCCATTCTGCTGATGGCCGCACGCGACCTGAAAGCGCGCGGCATGTTGACCGGAGACTTGGTCGTCGCCACGACTATGTCGAACATGGGCCTCGAAGCCGCGCTGAAGCGAAGCGGCATTCGCATGTTGCGTGCGCCGGTCGGCGACCGCTACGTTCTTGAAGAGATGCAAAAGCATAGTGCGGCCCTCGGCGGTGAACAATCGGGCCACATTCTCTTCCCTCACCTGGCGACGACCGGCGACGGCTTGCTGACGGCGCTGGTGGTGCTCGATCTTGTAGCGCGTTCAGGCAAATCTCTCGACGAGCTGACCGCCGATCTCAAAGTCTTTCCGCAGGTGATTGTGAACGTGAAAGTCCGCGAGAAGAAGCCGCTCGATTCGATTCCGGCGGTGGCTGCGGCGATCCGCGCGGCAGAAGTGGAACTGCAGGACTCGGGCCGCGTCGTCATCCGCTACAGCGGCACGGAAGCGCTGGCGCGCGTGATGATCGAAGCCGAGAGCGAAGAGGCCATGCGGCGCCACGCGAACGCAATCGCCGGGGCGATCCGCGAAGAACTGGGCGTCTGAAAACGAGCAGTCGGGAATGACCCGTTGAAATCTTCCGCAGCTCAACTTGTACTATCGATCTATGCCCCGTTTCCCTCAAGGCCAAACCCTGCTCATCGACGCAGACGATACGCTGTGGGAGAACAATATCTACTTTGAGCGCGCCATCGCCGCGTTCATCGGCTTTCTCGATCACAAGGAGCACTCACCGGCCGAGGTGCGGCTGGCGCTGAACGCCGTCGAGCGCGAGACCATCCTTGCTCACGGCTACGGGCTTTCAAGCTTTACTCGCTCGCTGGTCGATTGCTTCGAACGGCTGAGCCACGAACCCATGACCGAAGAAAAGCGCGAGCGCATTCGCGGCTTTGCACGAGCCATTGCCGAGCAGGAGATCGAACTGCTGCCCGGCGTGGCGGAAACCCTGGCGGAGCTTGCCGGCCGTCACCACCTCATCTTGATGACCAAAGGCGACCAGGCCGAACAGGCCGACAAACTGGCGCGGTCGGGGCTGGCGCAGCATTTTGCCGCCGTAGAGATCGTGGCCGAGAAGGACCCGCCGACTTACCGTGACGTAATCCTTCGCCAAAAGATTGCCGCGCGCAGCGCTTGGATGATCGGCAATAGCCCGAAGAGCGACATCAACCCAGCGCTGGCCGCGGGAATGCACGCCGTGTTCCTCTTCCACCCGGACACGTGGGTGCTGGAGCACGCCTCGCTCGACGCCGCACCCGAAGGGCAGCACCTGATCGAGCTGGACGCATTTGCGAAATTGAGGGAGATCTTTTGAAAACGGAACGCTGGGCTTTGCAATCGGCTCTTCTCGCCACGGGCTTCGCAGGACTTCTCTTCATCGCCGCTTTTGTAGCACTCGGCCTGCTTGCTCCTGACTACAACCTTGTCAGCGACACCATTAGCGCGCTTGAGTTCACCCCGCTCAGCCTGGCTCAACGCGCCAACTTCTTCGTGTTCGGCCTGCTCCTGTGCGCTTTTGCTGCTGGCCTGCGCCGGGAGCTCGCTGGCGGCCGTGGCGCCATTCTCATTCCGTCCTTTCAGGCAGCGGGAGGCATTGGTGTTATCGGCGATGCAATCTTCGTTCTCAATCCGTTGCATCTGGTTTGCGACCTGGTCGCATTCAATTCAGCCCTGCTCGTGCTTCTTCTTTTCGCTTGGCGATTTCGGGCCGAGCCCAACTGGAGAGGCTGGACTGAATATTCAATCGTCACGGCTCTTACCATGATGGCGTTGCTCGCCGCATTCGGATTTGCCAACCAACATGGCGGGCCCGCTGGGCTAATGGAGAAGCTGGCATCCTGCACGCGGACAATCTGGTCCGTTCTTTTCTCCGTCAGGCTTCTCGCGGGAAAATCTCTCGGGAAAGGTCCGAACTGACCCTTCCCTGAGGACTTGCAGTTGGCTCACTTTACCCACTGCTCCATCGGGCGGCAGCTCCGCCGCATGTGAGAAACTGAAAGAGCAGAAGTTCTCGGCGGGCTAGCGGCATTTCGCCCCCAAACCCAACTTCAACGAGTTGGAACAGGCACGCGTGGCCCGCGCCACGCATGGGCATACGCCGCGCCGGAAATCGAACAGGAAACCGCGAAGAATGATTAGTGTAAGCAATGTTTCAATGCGCTACGGCTCGAAGATTCTCTTCGAAGATGTGAGCACGACCTTTACCCCGGGAAGGCGCTACGGATTGACCGGGCCGAACGGAGCCGGCAAAACCACCTTCATGAAAATCCTGACCGGCGAACTAGAGCCGCAGAAGGGCGTGGTGGTGCGCCCGCGCAAACTGGGCGTGCTGCGCCAGGATCAGTTTGCCTTCGATGCCTATCGCGTCATCGACACCGTGATCATGGGCAACAAACCGCTGTGGGCGGCGCTCGAGGAGCGTGATCGCATCTACGCCAAGCCCGAAATGACCAACGAGGACGGTATGCGCCTCGGCGAGCTCGAAGGTACGATCGGCGACGAGGACGGCTACACGGCCGAGAGCGATGCTGCCGTGCTGCTCGACGGCCTGGACATTTCAGAAGCCTTGCACGAGCGCAAGATGGGCGAGTTGCAGGGCGGGCAAAAGGTGCGCGTGCTGCTGTCCCAGGCACTCTTCGGCAAGCCGGAAGCGTTGTTGCTCGACGAGCCGACGAACTATCTCGATCTCGAATCCATCCACTGGGTGCAGGATTTTTTGACGAACTACGACGGCACGCTGATCGCCATCTCACACGACCGGCACTTTTTGAATTCGGTGACCACGCACACCGCCGACATCGATTACCAGACGATCATCACCTACACCGGCGGCTACGACGAGATGGTGATGGCGAAGACGCAGATCCGTTCCACGCTCGAGGCGCAGATCTCGCAGCGCGAAAAGAAGATCGCGCAACTCAACGATTTCATCGCGCGCTTTGCCGCTGGCACGCGCTCGAGCCAGGTGACGAGCCGCCGCAAGGAAGTTGAGCGGCTGCAAACAAACGAGTTGGCGCGGTCGAATATCCAGCGGCCGTACATCCGCCTGGACCAGACGCGGCCCAGCGGCAAGCACGTGCTGGAGTTCAAGCACCTGACAAAGTATTACGGGGATCTTCAGGTCATCGACGGCTTTACCGCCAATGTGCTGCGCGGCGAAAAGATCTGCCTTATGGGTCGCAACGGCGCGGGAAAAACCACGCTGCTCAAATCCCTGCTGGCGAATTATCCGGGACTTGCCGAGAAGGATTTCACGCTCGACTCGGGTTCGGTCTTCTGGGGACACGAGGCGCAGGTTGGGTATTTTCCGCAAGACGTGGGCTCGACCATAGAGCCCGGTCTGACGGTTGCCGACTGGCTGCACCAGTGGAACCCTGCCGCGCACGTTGAAGACATTCGCGGAATTCTGGGACAGATGCTTTTCAGCGGCGAAGAAGGCTCGAAGCCCACCAAGGCGCTTTCAGGCGGAGAGCAAGCTCGGCTGGCGTTTTGCAAGCTGATCCTGACCAAGCCCAACATTCTGATCTTCGACGAGCCGACCAACCACCTCGACCTGGAGTCGATCAATGCGCTGAACATCGCGCTGCAGAGGTACGAAGGAACGGTCCTGCTCGTCACGCACGACCACGACCTGATCGATGAGGTTGCCACGCGGCTGTGGGTTTTCCACGAAAAAGAGATCGAGGACTTCCAGGGGCCGTACGTGGAGTGGAAGGGCAAGCATAGCTGATGCGGGTCAGCGCCTGAGTCCCTGCTGCACTGCAGTTGCCGAGTTGGCCTTATTGTATTAGGCACGCGTATCCCAACTGGACCGAAGAAAGATCGCCCTAATGTACCCTTATCTCCTCCTCGACTAAACCTAGATCAATACGTACACTGACGTCAGTAACGAAGCGCAGCATTAGACTGCCTCTTGACTTTAACCCGCGGGGGACTGAGAGGAGCGATGAGCACTTGCATAAGGTGCGGAGTCGAAGGTGAGATTTCCGTCAGATATGTCGGGATCTCTGCGAGCACTACGTACGTGGGCTATGAAGGAAAACTAAAACGAACCTATAAGAACACGGATGAAATTGCTATTTGGGAGGTCCCGATCTGTGCAAAATGCGTGCCTGGTGCCGTAATTAGGTTTTATCAAGCCAAGATAAAATACGCGCAAGAAGGGGTCATGGGATGCGTTATCGTATCATTCTTTGCGTTAGTTGGGCTCTGGGTTTGGATCGGCCTCAATCCACCAGTAGAGAGCGTAAGTACGTGGAAGGTCGTCGCGATACTAGTGTTGTATGTTCTTATGGGCGCAGTGGGAATGATCAGCGGCGCATTCACAGCATTATTAGACTCAATAAGGTTGCATTGGCCAAAGATTTTTCCATGCGATTCCAACGAGGAGACCAGTGGAGCCTTTCGAGAAGAGGCCAAGAGAATTCTCGCGGAGAGGATCGAAATGACCGAGAGGACATCCGACTTAGCCCATCAGTCCAACGTGACGTCGGATGGCCGTCAACTCCCGAAGTTCAAACAGATGAAAGATCTCTCTGGGGACGATTACGTTCGGGCGGCCGAAACCGGAGGCAGACCCACTGAAAGAAATAGAGAAGTTTTGAGTCCAGTCGGCTTGTCGCGCGAGGACCTTCTCGCCAAACTGCCGAAAAACTGGGTGGATGTAGCGATTTAGATTCTATGTGGACGGGTGGCCGGGTGCACCAGGTCCCGATTTTGGGACATGGGATCGCACGAAAACAACGGGTGCTGCGCAAGATCGGCTCCTCGAATGCCTTTCAAAAGCTAAACCGCCCCGTCAGCTCCAGGCCCCGCGGACCCGCGCCCTCGGCCGTTTGCAACGCCGCAATAGATCCGAAGCCTTCCGAATCCACCCGCATGTTGGACGGTTCGTAGTTGCGATGGTTGAAGACTTTAGCCGCCTCCACGCTGAAGTGAAAGCCGGTCTGATGAGCTGCCCTGGACGAAGTTGAGAACAGGAGAGGTGTTTCATCCGCTTTCCTTTAGAGCAAACAAGCGAAAAAGTTGTCTTTTCCGCTGTTATTTAAGCTGGAATTCAGTGTATTTTAATGCCTTTTGAATGCTCAGGATCGCAGTCGAACCCTCAAGTAAAAATTTCTTGTAGAAAACCGGATAAAACTCCAGGAGCGCGGGAGCAAACTGGCGGATTCGCAGATTTCGCCACGCCGCCTGACGATCGCGCTCACGACCGCCGCTTCGCTGCCTCTTCGTACACGCGTACATACTCCTTGGCCGGCCCGGACCAGCAATAGTCCTGCGCCATGCCATTGCGCATGAGCCGCGTCCACCCTTCTTTGTCGCGGAAGGCTTCCAAGGCGCGGTCTATCTCGACAAGCAAATCTTTGGAGTCGAATCCCTCGAACTTGAAGCCGGTGCCGGTTCCCTTCACCGCGTCCCACTCCTCGATGGTGTCGTCGAGGCCGCCAGTGGCGCGCACAATGGGAACGGTGCCGTACTTGAGCGAATAGATTTGGTTCAGGCCGCAGGGTTCGTAGCGCGAAGGCATCAGAAACATGTCCGCGCCAGCTTCGATCTTGTGCGCCAGAGCGTCGTCGTAACGAATCTGCACGGCCACGGTATCCGGATGGCGGAAGGCCCAATCGCGAAACAGGTTTTCGTAATAGGGATCGCCGGTTCCCAGCGCCACCACGGCCAGATCGCGATTGGCCAGCCCTTCAACAATCTCTGCGACGATGCCGAAGCCCTTTTGCGTGGCGAGGCGCGAGACGATCCCGATCACAGGCGTGGTGTCCGCGATCTTTTCGAGACCGAAGGCGTGCAGCAGGTCGGCGCGGCAGATGCGCTTGCCGTCGAGATTCTCAGGTGCGTAATGCGCCGCTAAGTAGCGGTCGGCAGCGGGGTTCCACTGCGTGTAGTCGACGCCGTTCAGGATGCCGTGCAACTCGGCCGCACGCCCATGCAAAACACCTTCCAGCTGCTCACCGAACTCCGCCGTCTGAATCTCCTCGGCATATTTACGGCTCACCGTAGTCAGCAGATCGGAAAAGACCACGCCGCCTTTCAGAAAGTTGAAGCGATCGAACTGCTCCACCTTGTCCATGGTGAAAAGCTCCCACGGAAAGAGCAGTTGTTCGGTGGTCTTGGGCGGAAACCTACCTTGGTATGCGGCATTGTGAATGGTGAGCACCGTGGCTGCGCTGCGCAACATGGGATCGCCTGCGTAGGTGGTGCGCAGATACACGGGAATGAGCGCGGCCTGCCAGTCGTGAATGTGGAAGACGTCGGGCACGCCGAGCAGTTTCGACGACTCGATGACGGCGCGGCAAAAGAGGCCGAAGCGTTCAGCATTGTCCGCATATTCGCCGCCAGCGGGGCCGTAAAGTTCCTTGCGGTCAAAGAGTTCCGGGCAATCGATAAAGTAATACTGCACACCGTCGCGCATGCCCCCCTCGACCACGCCCACAAAACGGTTGTAGTAAAGGAAAGGAATCGTAATGGATCGGACTGCGTACTTCGGCTCTCCTTCCATCTGCCTTCGCACGCCTGCATAGAACGGCAGGTAGACCACAACCTTGTGCCCGAGCTTGACCAGCTCACGCGGCAACGCACCCACCACGTCGGCCAGTCCGCCAGTCTTGGCCAGCGGCGCACTCTCCGAAGCGGCAAAAGTAACCTGCATGCGACACCCTTCCGTTGCGCAATCAAGTCTACTATGCGCATGGTTGGCGGAAACAGACGACCGGCGCGTGGCATATGATGGGTTGGGCGCGCCAGCCGTATTCCACCGCATGAATTTCGATGCGCGAAACATTCGCGGCGCACATTTGCAACTTCAAGTTTGTGTCCCGGGAAAAAATCCTCATGAGCGACCGATTCAAACCACTCTTTGGTCTCGTCCTTGCTGCTTTGGCCGTTTCATCAGTGGACGCGCGCGCGGCGCAGGCTAACGGACCGGACGCCGTGGCCGCGCCGCAACATACCTTTCGCGTGGAAGGCGGCAAGTTCCTCCTCGATGGCAAGCCGTTCCAGATCGTCGCCGGCGAGATGCATTACGCGCGCATCCCTCGCGAGTACTGGCGCGCGCGGCTGCACATGGCCAAGGCAATGGGCCTGAATACCGTCACGACCTATGTGTTCTGGAACTTCCACGAGTTGCAGCCGGGTGTCTACGACTTCACCGGTCAGCACGACGTGGCAGAGTTTGTGCGCGAGGCACAAAGCGAAGGTCTGTGGGTAAATCTGCGGCCCGGACCGTACTCCTGCGCGGAATGGGAGTGGGGCGGATTTCCGGCGTGGCTCTTGAAGGATCACGGCATCGTAGTGCGAAGTACCGATCCAAAATTCATGGACCCGGCACGGCGCTGGCTGCTGCGCTTGGGCAAGGAGCTCGCGCCGTTGCAGATCGAGCGTGGCGGGCCCATCATCCGCGTGCAGGTTGAAAACGAGTACGGCTCTTTCGGCACCGACCACAGCTACATGGAGCAGATTCGCCGCGACATAGTGGACGCCGGATTCGACGCGTCCCTGCTCTACACGGCCGATGGTCCGGAGCACATCCCCGACGGATCGCTGCCCGACCTGCCGGCGGGGATCAATTTTGCTCCCGGTAACGCGCCCAAGGCATTCGCAGCGCTGCACCAGCTTCGCCCCGAGGGTCCGTTCATGGCCACCGAGTGGTGGGATGGATGGTTCGACTACTGGGGCGGCAAACATCACGCGCTCGACGCCAAGGTGCAGGCCGACGAACTCCAGTGGATTCTCTCGCAGGGTTACTCAATCAGCATCTACATGGTGCATGGCGGCACCAGCTTCGGTTGGATGAACGGCGCGATGATGCATCCGCAGTACCAGCCGGACGTGACCAGCTATGACTACGATTCGGCGATTGATGAGAGCGGCCGGCCGACGGCGAAGTACTACCTCTTTCGCGACGCTATCGCCAAGGCAACAGGGGTGACGCCGCCACCGGTTCCCGTGGTCGATCCGCCCATCGCCACTCCTACCGCGGAATTCACTGAGTCCGCCTCGTTGTGGCAGGTGCTGCCTCAACCGTTCGCTTCCGCGCAAGTCCTCACCATGGAGGATCTGAATCAAGCCTGCGGCTACATTCTCTACCGCACGACGATCCACGGCCCGGCCGCTGGCGACCTGGTTCTGGATGAACTGCACGACTACGCGCGCATCTACGCCAACGGCGAGCTCATTGGAACGCTTGACCGCCGGCTCGAACAAAACCACCTCCCCATCGACTTGAAGGCGCCGGACACACGACTCGACATTCTGGTGGAGAACTCGGGCCGAGTCAACTTTGGCCCGGAGATTCGCGGCGAACGCCAGGGCATTACAAAGCAGGTCACGCTCAACAGCAAGCCGCTGACTGGCTGGCAGATTTACTCACTGCCGATGGAGCATCCGGGGAGGCTACCGTCCGGCAGCACCGATTGCACCGGCCCCTGCTTCTACCGCGGCACGTTGCAAGTGGACCATCCCGGCGATACGTTTCTCGACACCAGCAGCATCGTAAAGGGCTTTGTGTGGGTGAACGGCCATGCGCTGGGGCGCGCCTGGAACATCGGACCGCAGAAGACGCTGTACATGCCCGGTCCATGGCTGCATCCTGGAGCGAACGAGATCATTGTTTTCGATCTCGATGCCGCGCCGGGTAGAACCGTTGCGGGCCGGGCCACGCCGAACCTCGGCACACCTGCGGCACCCCAGAAATAATCGTTTTTCGCGCGGACTTTCGCTGTCAACGGGCAACTGAGAAACTCGTATAATGATCGTGGTACCCGAGAGATCAGCTCCTGGCAGACTTTCTTACGGTCAAGGCAATCGAGTGCGCCTGAGCATCATGTTCCTGGGTTGAGAATCGGATGCCGTTTCTGCTCCGGAATCTCCGGCTTCCTGTGGCTGGTCTTTCGCTGAAGGCTGTCGACTCAAATCCACTGCGGCGGTATCGATTGCACATGGGCACCACCCTCGTAAACCCTAATCAGGACCGCGCTGGACAGCTCCAGAAAAAGAGCTGGCTGCGGCAGCTTCTTCCTGTCTTCGCAGTGGCGCTCGCCATCCGCATGATCGTGGTCGTCCTCGGCTACCGGGATCTGCCAGACGCCGACAAGTTTTACGAGCAATTTGGTTGGGAGATGGGCTGGATCGCGCGCGCGCTTGCGGCTGGCCACGGCTTCTCTTCGCCGTACTGGCCCTGGAGCGGACCTACCGCCCTCGAATCGCCGCTTTATCCCAGCCTGGTTGCGCTGGTTTTCCGGCTTTTTGGTATCTACTCCCTCACCTCAGCGTTCGTCATCCTGACCATCAACAGCATTCTCTC
Source organism: Occallatibacter sp. (assembly GCA_049521075.1). Lineage (GTDB taxonomy): Bacteria > Acidobacteriota > Terriglobia > Terriglobales > Acidobacteriaceae > Telmatobacter. The sequence continues at coordinate 5,557 of JBEKPD010000062.1, read as the reverse complement.
CACGCTGATGTGCATTCCCGTTTATTTCAGCGCGAAGTACGCGCTAGGGGAACGTGCCGCGCGAACTGCGGCCTGGGTATGGGCGCTGTATCCGTTCGCAATCTACTTTTCCGCGGGCCGCGTGTGGGAGTACGCGCTGACGGGTCTCCTGTTCACCACCTGCTTCTGCATCGCGCAGCGCCTTCATCAATGGACGAACCCGCTGGCGTGGATCGGCTTTGGCGCGCTCTACGGGATCACGGCGCACTCCAATCCATCCATCATGTCCACGCTGCCATTTCTACTTGGATTCGCGCTCTGGCAGGCGCACCGTGAAGGCAAGCGCTGGATCCTGAATGGCGCAGCCACCATGCTGGCCTTCTTCGTCGTGCTCACGCCGTGGACCATCCGCAACTACAGGGCCCTCGGAGTTCTGTGCCCCATCCGCGATAACATCTGGCTTGAGCTCTATGCCGACAACTTCGGCAACTCCATCAACGACAACACTTCACCGCCCTCCTGCGATAACCGCCCTTACCCCGCCAGCAATGCCGACGAGATGAAGAAGTACCTGACCATGGGAGAGATCCCTTACCTCGCGGAAAAGCACGCCTTGGCGCTACACGATCTGAAGTACAACCCGCACTTTGAGTTCTTGATCGTCAAAACGCTGCGCCGCATTGTCTACTACTGGACCGGCTTCTGGAGCTTTTCCGCCAAGGAGCTGCACGATCAGCCCTTTACTCCGGGACTGGTTTTCTACATCACGACGATGACCTTGCTGATGCTGCTCGGGATTCGAACGATGTGGCAAAACAACCGCGAAGCGGCAATACCCTACTTGCTGCTGATCGCCACGTTCCCTATCACCTATTACCTCACGCATCCCATGATGGATTATCGCCAACCCATTGAACCGGCAGTGATTGTTCTCGCCGTCGCTGGAGCTTTGTCGCTCAAGCGAGCCACAGTCCGCCAACCGGTTGCCGCCGTGAGCCCTGCGGCGGCCAACTGATCGCGTGCGGTGGCGGCACATCGGCCGCCCGCGATACTATCTAGGTCAATGGTTCGCTCCTTGAATCCAGCGAGGGTCCAGTGACCCAGACCTCCGGCTATCTTCACCCGCGACCCGCTCCGGCGCTGCTATCCCTCGTTGTTCCCTGCTACAACGAGGAGCAGAGCCTGCCCCTATTTGAGGCAGAGGTCACACGTTTTATCGACGCCTCGCCGTATCCGTGCGAGGTGGTGCTGGTGAATGACGGCAGCGCCGATTGCACCGTCGAGCTGCTGGCCGGTTGGAGCGAGCGCGACCCGCGCATTAAGGTGCTGAGTCTCTCGAGGAACTTTGGCCACCAGCTTGCCGCAACTGCGGGAGTGGATCACGCTACCGGCGATGCCGTGGTCCTGATCGATGCCGATCTGCAGGACCCGCTCTACGTCATTCACGAGATGGTGGCGCAGTATCGCAATGGCTACGACGTAGTATGCGGGCGGCGGACCTACCGAGCCGGCGAAAACCTCTTCAAGCGCGCCACGGCCTGGGCTTTCTACCGCTTGATGCAGTTTCTCTTCCTCAAGTCGCTGCCGCGCGACGTGGGCGACTTTCGGCTGATGTCGCGCCGCTCGATCGACAGCCTGCGCTCCATGCACGAGCTGCACCGTTTTCTGCGCGGCATGGTGGCCTGGGTCGGGTATCCGCAAATCTGTGTTCCCTACGAGCGCGAGGCGCGGGTTGCCGGAGAAACCAAGTATCCGCTGCGCAAAATGATCGCGTTGGCGTGGACCGCGGCCGTCTCGTTTTCGCCACTGCCGTTGCGCATCAGTTTTGTAGCGGCCGGAGTCATGGCGCTTCTGGCAGTCGAAGAGGCCGTTCGTGCACTGGTTGAGTACGCCCACGGCCGCACCGTGCCCGGCTGGACGTCGCTGATGATCGTAATCTGCCTGAGCAACACTGTGCTGCTGACGATCCTGGGAGTTCTCGGCGAATACGTGGCCAAGATCTTCGAGGAAGGAAAAGGCCGACCTCTCTATATCGTCGCGGATACCTGGAACGTTCTGGCGAAAACCGAATGCGATGCGCACGGTGGAAGCGGCGGCGCGGAGGCGATCTTCGCGATGCCCGGAAAAGAGCGTTAGCGGACTGCGCAGGCTTTCGCGGCATCCTGGACAGGTGCGCCTGAGAGCAAGAACGCAAGACGATAGCCGATCCGCACGATTTTTAACAGAGCCGTGGCCGTACGGCGCAGAAGCTACCCCAACACTTGACTATCGGCTATCCTGAATCTGCCCCGGAGGTTTGCAGATGCTCTCCCTCACTGCCACGCCACCTGTCGCGCCCACGCCCGTTGAAGATATCGCGGAGGCCATCGTTCATATCGGCGCTCTCAACGACCTTCCGCTGGAAGAGCGGCTGTGGCTGGCGCGCCACGGCCAGGAAGTCATCGCCAATCCCGGCGACATTCTGTTTGACGAAGGCTCCCCGGCCGAGCACATGGTGCTGATCCTCAAGGGCGAGATCCACGTGCGGCGGCAACACGGCGGCCCAATGGCGCTGTTCATCGGCCGCACCGGGCAAATCACCGGCGTACTGCCCTTCTCACGTATGAAGAGCTACGGTGGGCAAGGATTTGCCGTGGCGCCCGTGTGGGCGCTGCTGCTTCACCGCTCGCGGTTCCCCGAAATGCTTGCTGCCATCCCGACCATGGGGCAACGGGTGGTCTCGACGCTTCTGGATCGCGTGCGCGAGGTGACGCGCATCGAGCAGCAGGCGGAAAAACTCACGGCGCTGGGCCAGCTGTCGGGAAATCTGGCCCACGAGCTGAATAATCCCGCCTCCGCCGCGCAACGCGCCGCAGCCAGCCTGCTGACGGCCCTGCGCGCCAACCGCAGCAATCGTTTGAAGCTGATCCTGCTATGCCTGACCGAGGAGCAGATACGAAAACTCGAGGCATGGGAGGAGAAGATGTTCTGCCGCACCGGCGGAACGCTCGCGGGGGCAGAGGAAACGGACGCTCTGGGGTATATTTCCCGCGAAGAATCGGTGCGCGCGTGGCTCACCACGATTGGCTGCTCCGACGCCTGGGAGGTGGCAACGCAACTGGCCGAACAGCGCGTGACAACAGCCGATCTCGAAGAGATGCGCGGGTTTCTGGAGGAGAATGCGATATGCGTCTCGCTGCAGTACTTCGCCCGGTATCTTCGTTCCGCACGCGCGGCTGAGACCATCGTGACCTCCACCGCGCACATCTTCAATTTGATCGGCGCCGTCAAGGACTACTCCAACATGGACCGCGCTCCCATTCTCGAAATCGACGTGCCTGCGGGCCTGGACGCAACCCTGCAGATGTTTCGCTCGCGGATGATGAACGTCGAAATCGTGCGCGAGTATCAGCCGGATCTGCCCCGCATCAGCGCCTATGGCGGCGAATTGAATCAGGTATGGACGGCGCTGATCGAAAATGCACTGGACGCCCTGGAAAATGATGCACACGAAAGTCAGGGCATGCTGCGCGTCGCCTGCCGCCTGGAGGCCGACATGCTATTGGTGGAGATATGGGACACCGGCCCCGGCATTCCTCCCGAGCTGCAGGAGCGCATCTTTGAGCCGTTCTTTACGACCAAGGCGCCGGGCAAGGGGCTGGGCCTGGGACTCGACAATGCCATGCGCATCGTGCGCAAGCATCGCGGCCATTTGAGTGTGAAATCCGAGCCCGGCTCAACTTGCTTCCGCGTGCGCCTACCGCTCGATCAACTACAGGCGTATTGAAAAACAGGGAGTAGCGAGTAGGGGGCAGAAAGCTCGCCGACGCGCATAGTCTCAAAATGATGCCGGGCTCATCGTTGATGGGAGCAATTGCAAGGAATTACTGCGGCATAGGGGAGGAGGTGCGCGAATCGCCTTAGGGGGTGAGCCTATTGGCTATTCCCTACTACCTTTTCCTTTTCCACTTCCACGCCCCGCCAGAAGGCCACATAGCCTTTGACCTTACGTGCTACGGGCTTGGGGTCGGGGTAGTACCAGGCGGCGTCCTGGTTATCCTGCCCGTCGATCACCACGGTCATGTAGCGCTTTTGCCCGTTCGCGGGATCTGTTGACGTGGTCGTGCTCGGCCGAAAGTACTCTCGCTTGAGGCTGGCTTCGGGGAAGTAGACGGTCCCATCCACTTCCATGATCCGATCGCTTTCCGCAATCACTCTGCCGTTCCAAATTGCTCGCGCCATTGATTTTCCGGTCGCTTCCAGTCGTTCAACCCTGGCCTAGTCAGAGAAAATGATCCGGCCGGCAAGGGGAACCGATATGACACTACCAGATCTTGGGGCGGCGTGGCGAGTCCTAACCAGGTACCTCGGCGAAAATACAGCGTTTTCGATTCTGCTCTCAACAAAGCGCACTACGCCGAGTGACTTTTTCCGGTCCGAGCCCCCACGGACAGGTCTTCGTCTGTGGGGTGGAAGTAAAAGTCGCCATGCGCGATATTAGCGATGTGAACGAGTGAATCGAAAACGCTCTGACCCTACTTTGCCGCGGTAATCGACTCAATGTGAATGGTCTTGTGGCCGCTATCTTCAGTTCCAGTAACGGTCACCTGGGCGCCGTAGAAGGCCTTCACCGCATCGGGATTGTCGATGTCCCACACATGCTTATCGGGATCGACAAATACCGGCTTCATTCCGCCGTCGATGCATTTCTTCACACAGGCCGCCCCGCTGCCGGCATGCTTGGCGCCGCACATCGAGTCTGAGATCCATCCGGTGCTGGTGGTTGAGCCCGCAGCTTGCGCTGCAACGACGGCAATGGCAAAAAACGCCGCCAAGAGGGAAACGGTTCGCTTCATGAAAACCTCCGGGGAATGGGGAATATTGAGTTTTGACCCGTCCCTATGATGCTCCCGTTGCCGGATTTCCACAAGGGAGAATTGTTGGACGGTTTAGAGCGCGCCGGAGCCCTATTTCGATTTGCGAGAGCTCCGTGTGGCGTCAACGCGCTTCAAAATCGCCTCGTAGCGCTGCGCCGCCATGGAAAACCGGCTGATCACGTCCGAAGTCTTGCTGAGGAACGTGGGATTCTTCTCGCGGATGGCTTCGAGAATGGGCGCGAACTTGGCCAGCAGAAAGAATCCCTCGCCATTGCAGTCGACAAATAGCTCTGCCGAGACAGCGCCATGCAGAACCATAGCCGCCGCCATCTCCCAATACGTGATCACTTGCCGGAACCAGGCGTTGTGCGGGTCGGCAGGATTATCCGCGACCGCAAAGAACTCCTCGGCCGTGCTGGGCCAGAACTCGCCCCCTATCCAGGCGCGGGCCTGGCGCATCACGGCTTCGGTGCGCAATTGATACAGCTTGAGAATAATTTCGGCGTCGGCCGGTGTGGCCAGCATACGTTCCATTGAGGGCATCTCCGTGCCCATACTACAGGAACCGGCGAACGCGTGTCGCTGTGCGTCCCCGTGCCGACAGGGCAAACGCATCTTAATTTTCCGCGTACAAAGATTACTACCTTGGCCCATTTCGACGAGTTTGGCGATCCAATTCAACGTCACCCGGACCTGAAGTTGTGTCGCAAACATCCCTTCCA
>JBEKPD010000061.1:0-59902 GCA_049521075.1 Occallatibacter sp. | reverse complement strand
AGGCGTGGCGGAGGTTCTCCGTGGGATCGTACACGCGCACTGCATCAGAAAGTTTGCCTGGATTCATGCGATTGTCGGGATCCCAGAGCATTTTGAACTCGCGGAAGGCTTCGATGAGCTCGGGACCGAACATCTTGGGTAAGAGCGCCGCGCGGGACTGCCCGTCGCCGTGCTCGCCGGAGAGCGAGCCACCAAACGAAATCACCACATCGGCGGCGCGATCGATGAATTCTCTGAAGATTGCGATCCCTTTGGGAGTTGTGAAGTCGAAATTAATCCGGGTGTGCACGCAACCCTGACCGTAGTGGCCGTAGAGCGGGCTGCGGAAGCCATACTCAGCCATGAGCTTTGTGATGGCGCGCAGATAGTTACCGAGCTGAGCGGGCGGCACTGCAGCGTCCTCCCAACCTTCCCAGCGATCGGGCTCGCCGGGTACGAAAACCATGGCACCGAGAGCAGATTCGCGCACGTGCCAGACGGACGCGGCTTCCTCCGGCGTGCAAACGTGCGCGACCGGCGGGGAGGGCCAGGATTGCGAGGCACTCGCGACGGATTCGGCTTTGGCGTGGGCCTCTTCCAGGGACCACGCGCCCATTTCGACGAGCAAGAAGCCGACGCCCTCGGGAAGACGATCGAGATCGCGAAGGGCGAGGCCTTTGCGGCGCATGAAATCGACCAGCAAATGATCGAATCCCTCGAGGCCGATGGGCTTGTGTTCGAGGGCAAGGGGCACGGCGTCGGCGGCCAGAAATGCATCGCTGAAGCCGAGCACGGTGAGCACGCGGAAGGGCGGGCTGGCAATGAGATTGAGCGTGGCGGAGACGATGTTGACGCAGGTGCCTTCCGATCCGACCAGAGCTCGCGCAACATTGAAGTTGTTTTCAGGCAGCAGCTCGTCGAGGTTGTAGCCGGAGACTCGGCGGGGAATCCGCGGGAATTTTTCGCGCACCAGGGCGGCATGGCGATCACGGATGCGCGCGAGACCCGCGTAGATTTGGCCCACGCGGCCGCCGGTGCGGATGAGCGCGTCCAATTGTTCTTGTGGCGTGGCGCCGACGGTCATACGCGTGCCGTCGTAGAGAACGATGTCGAGCGATTCCACATTGTCGACGGCTTTGCCGCCCAAGAGACCGTGGACGCCGCAACTGTTGTTGCCGATGATGCCGCCAAGAGTGCAGCGGGAGTGGGTGGCGGGATCGGGCGCGTAGGTGAGGTGATGGAGTTCGGCGGCGTCGCGCAAGCGGTCAAGCACGATGCCGGGTTGGACGCGGGCAAGCTGCTTCGCAGCGTTTAGCTCTTGGAGTACATTCATGTAGCGCGAATAGTCGAAGACCACGGCCACGTTGACACATTGGCCGGCGAGGCTGGTGCCCGCGCCACGGGGCAGCACGGCAGCGCCGGTTTTGCGGCATGCGGCTAGCGCCGTCTCCACGTCGGCGGCATCGCGTGGAAACACGACACCGATGGGCAGCTGGCGGTAGTTCGAGGAATCGGCGGCATAAAGGGCACGCGAGCCGAGGTCGAAGCGGACGATATCGGAGGAAACCGGATCTGCAGGAACCGGGCCGCGGAGGGATTTTTTCAAGAGGCTTTCGAGCTCGCGGTGCGCTGAGAAACGTTCATGGTCGAGTGGAGCGGAGCTGGAGAGGATGGAAAACGCAGAGGTGCTCACGATGGAATGTTAGCGCGTTGCGGGGCCGGAGGGATGCACGTCAGCGCGAAGGCCACTCTTCAACAACCACGCCGAGATCGTTGAGGCGTTTGATGGCGGCTTCGAGATTGCGGCGGATCATGGGCCGGTCTTTGGGCGCGGCCGTGGGGGATTCGGCAATCGCGATTACGCGGCCGTAGGGCCACGCGCCGGCGGGGATGGCGACGACGGCTTTAGCGAGATCCGAGGGACTCAACTGAAGTTCCTGGCGGCGGGCAGCCACTGGGCGCAGCATACTTCCCTGCCCTGCCGGGCTGGGGTTGGCATCGGGCATGAGAATGCGAAGCGCAATTGTGTCGGTGCCGACGGAGAGAAAGGGATTGGTCCACGCGGCAGGGTCGTGGACATCGATGTAAAGGCTCTTGGTAGGCAGCGGAATCTGCTCGAGCTGGGCGCGCTCCTGGTCGAGCTGAGTTTCGCTTGCCTGCACCTTCTGCTCGACCTTTTCTGCTGTCTTGGCCACACCTTCTACGGCCTGCTCTTCCTTGTGGCAGGCAACGAGCACAAAGGCCAGCAAGGCGGCCATGACGAAGGTTTGCTTTAGATGAAGACGCAGCATCGCTAGATAAAGAATAGCAGGGCGGGTTTGTGATTCCACATCTCAAAACCGAGAGGCGGGGCACCCTAATTCGTGCTGAATTGAAAGAGGCGGGTTGAGGTCCGCGCTATCTCACTTACCGATTAGGGCTCGGGCGATGGAGTCGAGGACGCCGTTGAGGAAGTTGATGGACTCGGGAGCGCAGAAGCGGCGGGCGATTTCGAGCGCCTCGTTGATGACGATGGGGAATGGCGTGGACTTGAAGCCGGTGAGTTCGGCGACGGCCATGCGCAGCAGGTTGCGATCGACGGCGGGCATGCGTTCGAGACGCCAGTGCGCGGAATGGCTGCTGATGAGCGCGTCGATCTCCTCCCGGCGTTCCTCGGCAACACGAAAGAGGTCCTCGGCGAATCCGCGGACTTCGGGTTCGACGGGATCTCCGGCCTTCCAGAAGGTGGCGCGGACTTCGTCGGTGCTCTGGTGACCGACGTCGGCCTGGAAGAGCATCTGCATGGCGATTTCGCGGGATTTGCGGCGATGGCGGCTGGTCAAGCGCGACCACCTTGCTGGGTCTTGCGGCCGAGGCTCACCATTTCGATGGCGACCACGGCGGCTTCAAAGCCCTTGTTGCCGGCCTTGATGCCAGCGCGGTTCATGGCCTGCTCCAGAGTTTCGCAGGTGAGCACACCAAAGCTGTGGGGGATGCCCGTCTCTTGCTGCGACTGGCCGATGCCGCGGGCCACTTCGTTGTAGATGGCCTCGTAGTGAGCGGTCTCGCCGCGCAGCAAACAACCCAGTGTGACAATGGCGTCGACGCGGCCGGAGTTGGCCGAGGCGCGGGCCGCGGCAGGAATCTCCCATGCGCCGGGAACGCGAATGACCTCAACGTCGCTGCGGTCAGCGCCGCTGCGCAGGAGCGCGTCGAGCGCGCCTTCGAGCAGGCGATCGGTTACCACGGCGTTCCAGCGCGAAGCCACGATGGCGAACTTCATTCCGGCTGCGGAGAGATCGCCTTCGAGCGCTACCGGCTTGCCTTTCACCGGGTCCGACCATGCCCAGAAACTGAAGCGGAAGCCGGGCTCGGGCTCGACGGTGAAGATGCGCGACTTCCAGTGAGTTTCAGTGATGGGCGAGAGGCGACTGAGGCGGGCGTCGCCGGACGAGCCTGAAACAGCGTGGGCGCGGAGCCAGGCTTCGGTTACCTGATGGATGGAATCGAGAGAAGTAACTTCAATAAGGAGATCGGCTGTGGGCGGAAAGCGGCCATCGACAAACTCCAGATTGCCGAGCGGGGCGAGGAATGACGCGCCGCGCGAGTCCTCTTCCTGCCATCCTTTGCCGGGGGCAAAGCCGAGAGCAGCAAAAAAGCTGCTCAGGCGCTCGTAAGCCGCCGCATTGCCGGCCGGACGCAGGATCGAAATGCCCTTGATCATGAGTCGATTGTAGCGGAGCTAGCGAGGCTGGCACCCCACCCGCCACTTCGCTCCTCAGCCCCTGTTAGCATTTTCTCTATGCGAATCACGCCTCGCAGTCTCCGCTGCGCCGTCCTGTGCACCTTGCTTTGCGCGAGCTCGGTCCTGCCCGTTTGTGCCCAGACCTCCGGCTCCACCAGCTCCGTCCAAGCCCCTTCCAGCCAAAGACGCGCCCTGACCATTGGCCATCTCACGGTTTCGCCCGACGGCAAGCGTCTGGCCTGGATCGACCGTGGCGAAATTCGCGTCGCTCCGCTCGGCAATTTGGACCAGAGCCAGCGTGTCACCGCCGCCCCTTCGCCCGACGGTTCCTGCACGGAATCCGACCTTGCGTGGTCGTCCGACTCCGCCGCCCTCGCCTTCCTCTCCGATTGCGCCGACCTCGGTGGGCAATCCGATCTCTATCTCTCGCATCTCGACGGCAAACCGTCCCAGCGCCTCTCCGCACTCCACGGCGATGTCAATGCACCCGCCTTCTCGCCCGACGGCAAGCGCATCGCCTTCCTCTATGTCAAAGGCGCCACGCGTCCGGCCGGCGCTCTAGCTGCTATGGACGCGCCCTCCGGCGTTATCGGCGAAGACCACGTCGAAATCCAGCGTGTCGCCGCTGTTGCCGCCTCAATTTCCGTCGCAGCGGCTCAACCCTCCGAGCCTATTTTCCTGACCCCAGCCAACCTTCATGTGTACGAGTTCGACTGGTCTCCCGACTCACAATCTCTCGCCTACGTTGCCGCCGATCCACCCGGCGAAAACAACTGGTGGATCGCCAAACTCTATACGCAATCCACTGCGGACGGTTCCAAACCAACCGCGATCCTCGCCCCCTCCGAGGTCGCCGGCCCGCTCCATGGCCTGCAGATCGCCGAGCCGCGCTGGTCGCCCGACGGCAAAGCCATCGCCTTCATCGGGGGCCTGATGAGCGATCAGGGCGTCACGGGCGGGGATGTTTGGGTCATTAACGCAAGGGGGGACGCAACGGGGGATGCCGGCGGCGGTCAACCGCGCAATCTCACTCCCGGCCGCGCTGCATCGTCGCAATGGATCGCGTGGGGCGACGACGAGCACATCTTCACTTGCGAGCTGGCCGATGGCGTCAACCGCCTCGTGCGCTTCCGCCTGCAGGGCGACCGCACCAGCGAGAGCGTCGCCACCAGCTTTGCCGCGCCGGTCTTCATCTTTCCTGGCATGGTCGGCGTCGGCGGCTCCGATCACAGCCTCTCCGTCACCGCCGATCGCTCCCTCTTCGTCTTTCAGGCCAGCTCCTTCAATCAGCCGCCGGAGATTTACGCCGCCGGCCCCGCCGCATCAACGGCCGCGACCGCACTTGCTCCCGGTTCCTCCGCCGGCTCTTCGGGTCTTACGCAGCTCACCCACCTCAACGACGGCCTCAAACCCACCTGGGGCGACTCGGCCTCGCTCACCTGGACCAACGACAACTTCCACATTCAGGGCTGGCTCCTTTTGCCCGCGCATTTCGACCCGGCCAAAAAATATCCGCTCATTGTCGAAATCCACGGCGGTCCGGCTGCGGATGTGGAATCCCGTTGGAATGGCGGCGCAGGCGGTTTCAGCGCCACAGGCTACTCCGCCATCGGCTACTTCGTCCTCATGCCCAACCCGCGCGGCAGCTACGGTCAGGGCGAGGCCTTCACCCAAGCCAACCGCAAGGACTTCGGCTACGGCGACCTCCGCGACATCCTTGCCGGCGTCGACATGGTTCTCGCCAAGTATCCCGTCGACCCCAATCGTGTCGGCATCGCCGGTTGGAGCTATGGCGGTTTCATGACCATGTTCGCCGTCACCCAAACGCATCGGTTTCGAGCGGCGGTGGCGGGGGCGGGAATTTCCGACTGGCTGTCGTATTACGGCGAAAACTCCATCGATCAGTGGATGATCCCCTACTTCGGCGCCTCAGTTTACGACGACCCGCAAGTGTACGCCAAAAGCTCGGCAATCAACTACATAAAAAACGTGACGACGCCCACGCTCGCCGTAGTAGGCGACCGCGACGGCGAGTGCCCGGCGCCCCAGTCCTTCGAGTTCTGGCACGCCCTCCGCGACCTCCACGTCCCCGCGCAGTTGGTGGTTTACCCCAATGAGGGCCACAGCTTTTCCGACCCGGCTCACCGCCGTGATGTTCAGCAGCGCGCCATCGACTGGTTTGCACGCTATATGCCCCCAGCCCCCGATGCCGCGCCTGCTCCCCATCCGGACCCGAGATGAGTCTATTCATCAGACCGGCGTCACAGGTTGGTTCTGTGCCAGAGGAAGGCCCGTCCTGATACACTTTTTTCTTGGAGTATTCAGTGTGCGTCTCGCCTCTTCGGCCGCGCGCGGCAGTGCGCCGCGGGGGTTTTCGCGCTGGGGTAGGACACACCTGTTGCGGGTCGGCCCCGAGCAGCAAAAGGGGCGGCAGTTACTCACTTTTCTTTACGTGTTCTGAGCGACCGTTCCGCGGTTCGACAGCGCGGAGCGGGGAGGATTCATGCGGCGGTTCTTGACGCTTATTTGTTTGCTTGGCCTGGCCCTACCGGCCGGGATTTCCATTTCCGGCTGTGTGCGCAACCCAGCAGGAAACTACTGCAATGGCCTCGGCTATGGCCCGAAGGACACCGACGTCTTTTCCATCACCATGCAGCCGCAGCTGGCCGGCATCTCGCTGGCTTACGGGCAGACCACCCAAGTGCAGTCGCCCACGGCCTACACCTGCAAGGGTAATACGGCCTCGGTTGGCGCCAGCTTGTATAACTACGGCACCTCCAACAATCAGTTGGCCGATATTTCTCCCAGCGGCCAACTCTGCGCCGGCACGTGGAACCGCAATACCGGCGGCGGCATCGCCGACTACACCTATTGCAACTTCCCCAATCCCTTGCCCTCGACGGGCCACCTGCCTTATGGCATTGCCTATCTCACGGCCACAGCCTATTCCGTGACTTCAAACCCCGTCCCCGTGTACGTTCACGCGCCGGTGACCTCCGTTACCCTGGCGACTACGCCTCTATCCACCTCTTCGTCACAGTTATGCTTTTCGCAGAACCAGCAGGCGGCGCTCGACGCTCAGGCCTGCTATGTCAGCAACGGCACGCAGTACGAGTTCTGCGCTCCGTCTTCCGTTTCCCCGGCCAATTATGCGTGCACGGCTGGTCTTCCGCCCGGCGTGTCGTCGGTCCCCGCTTGCGGCTCCTCCATTGGCACACTCAATTTCACGGCCAGCAACTCGAGCGTTGCCAGCATCGCCGCCGGAACCAGCACCAATCCGCTCTCTACGATCACCGCGCTGCAGCCGGGAACTACGACCATTACCGCAAACATCGCCCAATCGTCGTCGTTTGCCGGCAGCTTCTCCACCTGCCCGCCGAAATCCATTAAAGTCACGTTGGCAAATGGCGCCACCAGCGGCATCGTCACGCAGGGTGTAACGCAGAACCTGACCACTACGGTTGCCGACACGCTGGGCAACCCCATCTCCGGCTTGGACCTCAACTACGAGTCCACCAACCCCATTGATATTTCGGTGGCAAACGGCGGAATCACCGCTGCATTCCCCGGTGTCGCTTCGGTCTATGCGGTGTGCGAGCCGCCCAGTTGCAATCCTGCGCCGATCAACGAGTTGGGCCTGAATGGCACCGGCCTGCCGCTTTCTTCCAATCCCGTCAGCATCACCGTTCCCGGCACCACCAGCGATTTCGTCTGGTTCGCGGCTCCCGGTCAGTCGCAATATTTCTCATCGATCGAGCTGCTCACCGGCAATCCCGGTTCCACCGTGCGTTTGCCCTTCGTCCCCAACTCCATGGTCATGGATCAGCAGGGCAACAACCTCTACTTCGGTTCTTCCCGCGAGTTGATGGTCTACTCCACGGCTTCGAACAGCCTCACGTCCCAGAACACCGGCGTTCCCGGCGTGGTGCTCGCTGTGGCGCCCAACGACAGTCAGTTGCTTGTCAACGATCAGATCCGCGGATTGTTTTATCTCTCCAGCATCTCGGGTGGCAGTGCATCCACCTTCGGTGGCATGGGAGTGGCTGCCGCGTGGACGCCCGATTCAAACACCCTTTACGTCGTCGATAGTGCAGCGGCCAACAGCCTGCCGCAGAACATCGCCGCAGGCATCACCAATCACACCGACACACTCTACGTCTATAACATCAACTCAGGCTGGAGCAGCTATCTGCTGGCCTGCTCAACCTCCAATACATCCCCAACGGTTTGCAATTCCAGCCTGGGCGCGACTGTATCAGGTGGTGCGACGAGTGTGGCCGTGACTGTTCCCGGCGTGGGCGCCTGGCTCTCCGGCAATCCTACCGTCGCCCACACCTGGTGCCCTCAAGGCACGGTCGGCAACAACGGCAGCATCCTCTTCTATCCGCAACCCGCAACCGACTCGCTCAACATACAGACGGATGCGCTAGGGGCTACTTTGGATGGCGATCATATTCTGGGTGCAACGCTGAGCGGCTCGAGTATCACGCTCCATGACATTGCGGTCAGCATTCCGGCCAGTCCGCTCTGCCCTGAGAACACGGCAGCCACGCCGCAAACCATGTCGCCGCTTTCCACCGGCCCCACCATCAACGGGACAATCAACCTGGGTACCGCAAACGGCGCGACAACGCTCAATGCAACCCAAGTGAATCAAGTCGTGGCCGGCGCGGCGCCCACCACGGTTTCCGTCACCACGGCCGCCCCTATTTCATTCATCACTTATAACGGCGCGACCGCTGGCAACCAACTGCCCTACTACCTGCCACAGGCCAGCGGCACGGTCCCTCCGGGCTATGTCACGTTCGCCGACAGTTCCTCCGCCACCCCGCCCACCGCTCCGCTCGTCGGAGCATTTTCGCCGGATAACTCCCTCTTCTTCGTCTCTACCGCGGGAGATAACGAGATCCACTTTATTAGCATCCCGACCAACCTGAGCACCACCGCGCCGACCGAAAACATCCAACTGCATCCGCTGTCATCACCGTCAAGCCGCGCTCGGTGACGTAGTCCCAAGTCAAAAATCAGAAAGCGACCATCCGTGGTTTTCGGGCGCCCTAGCTGGGCGCCCGTTGTTTTGCACGCGAGGGCGGAATTGGGTAGCAAGGACTCCACTTCAAGGCCGCCAGATCTGCGGCGCGAGAACGGGAAAAAATGCGCATCGGAGACGTGAAATTGGCGACCTGCAGGTGCACATTTTTGCGTTTTACTCTACCTGAGGCGATGTGAAAACGCCGATTCGTACATCTTGACTCGCAATTTGCGGATAACTACGGAGGTTTGGGCTAAGGTGGAAATTCAGGGACTAAGGACTTAGGGATGGGATGGCAAACACTGCACTGCCTGGAACATTCCCGGTGAATTCGGTGTCGAAATAGATATGAATCTCAATAACTCGCGATCGCTCCCGGCTGCGCAGGTGGTTTCTCTGTTTCTGATTCTGGGGCTTGGCACGGCTTCGCTATGGGCGCATCCAGCAAAGGGCGCACCTGCTCCTCCTTTGGATTCTTTGAAGCTGCTGCAAGCTCCCTTGGGAGAGAAAGCAGACTGGGCAAGGCTGAAGGGTAAGGTCGTGGTGCTGGAGTTCTGGGCCACTTGGTGTTCTCCTTGCGTGGCGAGCCTCCCGCATCTTAATCAGCTTGTGGAGTCACTCGATCCGGCGAAGTTTCAGTTCATCTCCATCGACGATGAAGACTTGAAGGCCGTAGAGACATTTCTCACCAGAAAGAAGATGTCCGGTTGGGTGGGCGTCGATACGTCAGGCAGTGTCTTCACAAAGTATGGAGTCAAATCGCGGCCGACCACCGTCATTGTCGGTGGAAACGGGAAGATTGTTGCGGTGACGGAGATCGATTCGGTGAGCGCAGCCGATTTGCAAGCAGTGGCAGATGGGAAAAACGTAGCATTCAAGCCAGTGTCTGAGATCGTCGAGGCGAGCGGTCCATCCAGGCCAGGTCCCGAGCGCTCTCTGTTTGCTGTGTCTGTCAGCAAGGCTTCGCCCGATGCAAAGACGGCCATGATTAAACATCCGCCAACCGGAATGGATTTCCTTGGGCAGGACGCCGATAGCCTTATGACGAACGTTTTTAACTTATTTGGGAATCGCTATGTTCTGAAAGACCCGCTGCCGGAAGGTCGCTACGATCTCCGCGTGAATGCAGTTGACGTTCCCCAGGGTGTGATCGATTCGGTTGTCCAGCAAGCCGTCCTCGCCGCTTTGCATTTACAGATCCAGTCAAAGACTTTAACCAAACCGGCGTATATTCTGCGGGCCACCGATGCGAGCAAGAAACTACTAAGCCCGTCGGCTTCGACACACAAGGTGAAGCGAGGCTATTGGCACGACGGCTTTCTTCTGATGAACGGGACGATGGACGATCTGGCCTACGTGTTGGCAACCGGACTAGAGAATCCCGTGTTGAACCAGACGGGCATCGGCGGTACCTACGATGCGCGATTCACAGTTGCTGGAGGGGACGTGGACAGCTTGAATGCCGTCCTCAAAGAGACCCTGGGGTTGGAGCTTGTCCCGGGTAATCAGGAGATGTCGATTACCGTGCTCGAAGTGAGCAGGCAAGAGGAGAGCAAGCCGTCCCCATCAACGCAGACACAAGAGGTCAAGCACTAAGGGAGCGTGCTGGCGGCGGGCATTGGGCTGATGGCCGGAGGCAAATCTGCTACAGATCACGGATTGGGCCGGAGGCTTTTCGCGGCATATTAGTGACTGAGTTGTATCGGTTGGCGGGAGCATGCGTGGCTTGTCAAAGGTTGGCGGGGGTTCGGCTGGGCATAAGTTATTGAAAAGATAGATTACTACAAAGGAAAAATCATTTGCAGATCATTCCTGCCAAATTGGGTAAGCTTAAGGCATTCGTATTGAAATCAAACTGACAGTCGGCAAAGCGGAAGAAGCTTTGCCGATTTTTTTCATCCGCTCCTGCGGATTGGGATACTACCCCCCAGGCGCAAACACAAAAAGGCGCCGTGGGTGGGGTGCCGAGCGTTCACGTGCAGCGCCCGGCACGGGAACGGAGCAACGGCGCGGAACGAGAAGACGAAGATCAAACGGCGCAGCCCGGGGCAACCCTGCAGTATTTCTCCCTCAGACGTAGCCATCTCAAAGGACGTGCAAGGTTCAAGACTTCTTGAGAAGATCGCAACTTGAGGGTCGACGCCTCGGGACACATCCGAGGGGGAAGTGCCAAAAGGGCAACTCGGAGAGAGTTGCCCTTTTTCATTCCTGCGGAAGGAACGCGGTGCGCGGATCGGGAACCGGAGAGGTGGGCAGATGAGCATGAAGAATTTGAATCGGAAACGTGTCAAAGAGCAAAAGGAGAAGGAGGAGGTCGGGAAAAGGGTGGCGAAATCCAGCAAGGCGAGCGAAAAGAAGAAGCCGGAGAAGCCGAAGGATGACGAGAGCGTTCTCGTGGATGTTGGCGACCACAAAGGAGCGCGGAAGGTGTTGCGCCAGGCGGTGAAAGCGGCGGTGAAAGTGAAGAGTGCCGCAATTGCGGAGAAACTGGTGAGCAAAGTGGAACAAGGCGACATGCGCGGGACGGAGATGGTGCTGTCGCTGATCGAGAAGAAGAAGCAAGGCAAGGTTGAGAAGAAAAAGAAGAAGCGGAGCGGGCCGAGTTGGGCGGAGTTGCTGGCGTCGGAGCCGGAGTGGGACGAGAGCACGGAGAAAGACGGCCAGGAGGCAGGTACCGGAACTCAGGGAGTTAGCGAGCAGGCTAGCGAGTTAGCAAGTAAGCCAGCAAGTAAGTTAGCGAATTAGCGGGTAGCGAATAAGTACCGCGGGACTACGGGACTCAGGGACTGAAACCTCGCGTAGCACGCGGGGAGATGCGGCAGGAAGAAGGACGCGATGGGAATGGAGCTCATGAAGGACGAAAATATGCGGACGTCGTGGTTTCCCACCCTTTTGGCAAGAAGCGCGAAAAGGATGGGGCACGGATTTGAGGTTGGGCGGCGGCTTTCACTCACCCTAGCCGGAAAAGCAAAAACCCGGCGAGGGTGGGGGACCCACATAGCGGTGTGGCTGCTGGCGATGGGGCTGTCTGCGATGGTGTGGGCGCAAGGCGTGAGCACGACGACGGTGCAGGGGACAGTGTATTTGGCGAACGGCCAGCCGGGCGCGGGGACACTGATCATCAGCTGGCCGGGATTCACGACCGCAACGGGCCAGGCGGTGGCTGCCGATCAGCTGACGGTGACGATTCCGCCGGACGGCTTTGTGAGCGTAAACCTCGCGCCGAACCTGGGCGCGACGCCCGCGGGAGAGTACTACACGGCCGTCTATTACATGAGCGATGGGACGGTAAACACGCAGTACTGGGTGGTACCGGCGGCGGCAAATGCAACTCTGGCGCAGGTGCAGGCGCAGTTGATGCCGGCGACGCAGGCAGTGCAGGCAGTGAGCAAGACTTACGTGGACGAGGCAATTACGGAGCTGTCGCAAAGCCTGCTGACGGCGACGGGCGGAACCGTGAGTGGGCCGCTTTATCTGAATGCCGATCCTACTCAGCCACTGCAGGCGGCAACCAAGCATTACGTGGATACGCAGGTGGCGACCTCGGTTCCCTTGGCGGGCGGAAATATGACGGGCCCGCTGACGACGCCGGCGATCAACGGCGTGGAGTCGCCCACGGCGGCGAGCGCACAAACGACGCTGCAGGCGGCAATCAACGCGGCGGGGACCAACGGAGCGATGGAAATTCCGCCGAACTACGCGGGGACGGACACATTTACCAACCCGAACGGCGTAAAGGTAGTGGATTTTCGGACGACGGGCGCGCAGCAGACGGAGCGCAGCGTGAAAGAGTTCGGAGCGGTGTGCGACGGCGTGACGGACGATACGGTCGCACTGCAATCGGCGCTCAGTTATGCGAATGCGCACGGTGTGTCGCTAACGATTCCCGAAGGAACGTGCAAAACACGCAGCCTGGCATGGCACGGGGAGTCGATTGGAGGTTTAGGGAAACAGGTTTCGGCGCTGATGGGATTTCCCGGGCAGGACGTACTCGGGAGCGGGCCGGACGCGACGAATTTGTTGAACTACACGCGGCTGCACGATTTCACGATCTACGTAGACCAGAGCCTGGATGTGTCGTGCGCACCGGCAGAGGGACGCGCAGCAGCGGGCAACTGCACAGTGGGCCGGCCCATGGAAGGGAATTCGATTTTTTCACCGGGCGCGAACGGGCTGACGAACACAGTGGGCACGGGTGCGGCATGGTGGGTGGGCAATTGCGCGATCGCGATGCAAGCGTCGACGGGCGCGGGCGGCAACGGACTCAAGGTGGCCGAGATCGAGAACGTGGAGATCGCGACCACGGGCGTGGACCCGATGGCAGCGCAGTATCCGGGCGCGCACTCGACGCACACCTGCGGACTGTACCTGGCGCAATGGCCGCAGTGGAGCGACTTCCGGAACATTGACATTCGCGGATTGAACACGGGCGTGGCGATTCCTGCGCTGCCAGTGACGGCGCCTGCGGGTCTGACTGCGGATTCGAACCGGTGGCAGAACGTGACGATCCAGGCGGTGCACGCATTCACAGCGGCTGCGGGATCGAACAACGTGCTGGATAACGTGGTGGCGATGGCGGGGAACTCGTCGGCCGCAGGCGAAACGCCGACAGGGCTGGTGCTGGATCTGAGCGGCAACGCATACGGATGGACGGTGCGCAACACGGTGGTGATTCCGACGTGGAACGGGGTGCAGCCGGCTCTGACGGTGACGGCGGCAGGCGGTGCAGTCACGGCGGTGTCCGTCGGCAGCCAAAAAGGACTGGGCTGGGATCCGTATGGGACAAGCGCGCCGGTTGCGTTCAGCGGGGCCTGCACGGCGCAGGCGACGGCCACGGCGAATGCGAGCGGGTCGATTGCGGGCGTGACGGTGACACAAGGCGGCGTGGGCTGCTCGTCGACGACGACCGCAAGCATCAACGCTCCGGGCACGTGGGACACGGCTGCGCCGGTGAACCTGATCGGCGGACAGGATATGACGCTCTTAGGCGGAAATTTGCTGAAGGGCAACGGCGGATACTCGGTGTGGAACGCGACGAGCTCGGCTAGTTACGGAACGCAGGTGGACGGCGGGGGCGGAGCCCTGCCGGGCGGCGGCACGTATGCGGCTTTGGTGAGAAACAGCTCGATGGGCTCGGCGTTCGCGGTAGACCAGTTTCCGGGCACGGACATCGGGGCGAAGATCCAGGCGTGCGTGAACGCATTGAATACGAGCTACGGCGGGACGTGCGACGCGCGGAATTTTACCGGCAATTTGTCGATGGCGTCGAACCTAACGATCGCGACGCCGAACACGGCAATTCTGCTGCCTTGCGCGACGATTACGACGGCGAAGCAAATTGTGGTGACAGCGGGAACGCGCAATGTGTCGCTGCGGGGATGTGCACTGCGCGGCGGATCTGCAGCGAGCGGGAGCCAGGGCGGGACGGTGTTTGCGTATTCGGGCACGGGCGCGATGGTTCAGGTAGGCGATGCGACGTATGCCGTGGATACGCCGGGCTTCCACCTGGATAACGTAGCCATCAACACGACCGCGGCGACCAGCGCATCAGCGCAGGGACTAGTTGCTTACCGAACGCAGGAGATCGATTTCGAAAGCCTGTACTTCCTGGGAAATCAAAACCAGACGGGCATGACGCTGGACGGAACCGGGAATTATACCGGCGGAACATTTTTGGACAACCAGTTCACGGGGTTCGGAACAGCGATGAACGCGATCGGGCACCAGGTGGCAAATGCGGCGACGACGGACTGGTTGAATGCGAGCACGTTTGTGCGGCTGCACATCGATTGCCCGACGTCTGGCGGGAATCCGATCAGCGGGACTTATGGGATTAATTTGCAGCAGGGCGACGGAAACACATTTACGGGCGGAGACGTAGAGGGATGCGCGACAGCATTGCACTTGGGAGCGAATGCCGAGAACAACACGATTGTGGGACTGCGCAACGAAAACTCGACGAACCAAATCGTGGCGGACACGGGCAGCGCCTACAACAGCTGGATGACCGGCGGGGCCATGTATACGGGAAAGCTGACAGACAACGGCACGCGCAACAGCTTCCTCGATACATTTCACCGGAGTTTCAACGGATTGAATGGTGACTGGTATGGAAGCCAGCAGGATGCGACGCTGACCAATCACTTAAGGCTAGGCATTGGGAATGGCAACGAGCGCGGACTGCTGGATGAGATTCAAACGGACTACGGCTACCGGTGGACTTACGGGTTCAACGACGGCACCACTGGGCAGCAGGCCTACCAGATCCAGGACCTCGTGAACAATGTGCCGCGCATCAGCGTGGGGCAGTACCTGAGCGCGACGGCGAACGTAGTGACGAACGTGGTGGTGAACAACGGAGGCTGCTACACATCGTCGACGGCTCCATCTTTGAGCTTCGCTGGGGGCGGCGGCAGCGGCGCCACGGCGACGGCGAATCTGATCGCAACCACCTCTTCGAGCTGCGCGGGAGGCTACACGGTAGGGAGCGTGACGGTGACGGCCGGCGGGAGCGGGTACACGTCGCAACCATCGTTGAGCTTCAGCGGATCGAACCAGACGGCGGCGCCGAACGCGGTGGGGGAGATCGCGACGGCGGGAGGCACGAACAACCAGACGGTGATCAACTCCGCCGGCACGGGCGCGGTGGTACTGAACGGGTCGAACGGAGCAGGCACGGGCGGAGTGGTGTTCGGCTCGGGCGGTGCGACGGAGACGACGGTAGCGACCGTGGACAAATACGGAGATGCGTCGTTCAACGGAACATTGCTGGTGGCCGGAACTTCGCAATCGACGGGGACCCTGACGGTGCGCAACAACGCCGACGCGGAGGTGGACTACTACCTGTGGCCGGGACTGACGGCGAGCCAGAAGGGTTCGTTTACGTACAAGGACTGGAACGGAAACAGCCAGTGGTACATGGTGAAAGACCAGTACAACAACTGGGCGCTGAACTCGGCGGTGGGAGGCCTCGACAGCTTCAAGGCGTACCAGAGCACGAACAGCGGTGATACTTATATCGACGCGAGTAACACGACGGGACACATCCGGCTGAACTACGAGAGCGGATCGGGGTCGGAGACGGATATTTACGCGGGATCGACCACGAGCCTGGTGGCGGCGTTCATGGGACCGACGAGCATCAAGTTCCCCGGGCTGGCCGCGGTGTCAGGACAATTCTGCCTGCAGGTGGACTCTTCGGGGTACATCACCAACACCGGATCGGGGTGCGGAACGGCAGCCGGACCAGTGTCGAGCGGATCGATCAACGCTGGAAGCACGGGGCAGGTTGCGGTTTACACGACAAATGGCATGATACTCGCGGGTGTGACCGCTGTGCCGCTAACTGCCGGTGGAACGGGAGCGACGAGCGCCAGCGGAGCCATGGCGAATTTGCTACCGGGCGTAGTATCGGATGGCAGCAACGGGATCGCCGTGACCGGCGCGGTAGTGGCAAATGGCGGCGTAGGAAGCGGAGCCGGAAGCTGCAACTCTGGCACGCCTTACATGCGGTACGACAAAACTTGCGGTGTGGGAGGCATCCCTGGGGTGACCAGCTTTGCGGCCCCTTCGGCAAGTTGGCCGTCGTGGCTAGCGCCAAGTATAAGTAATCCGACTACGACGCCGAGCTTGAGCGTTTCACCCAGCACGATTCCTCTGACGGCGGGTGGAACGGGAGCGACGAGCGCGAGTGGAGCCATGGCGAATTTGCTGCCGGGCGTGGCATCGGATGGCAGCAACGGGATCGCCGTGACAGGCAACGTGAATGCGGCCAGCTACAAGGTCAGCGGTTCGCCCTTCGGCACAGCAAACCTGGCCGATTGGACGGACAGCGGAATTGCGAATGGCCTCTGTGCGGTGTGGAACTCGACCACCAGCAAATGGACGCCGGGAGGCTGCGGCTTGTACGCCGGGGTGACCTCTCCCGGCACGGGCGGTCTTGTAGGCGATCCAAGCACAACGCAGACATGGGAGATCACACCCTCGGGCAATGCCATTGTGCAGCAAGCCATCACGGCAAGTTCGCCGGTCTGCGATATTCGCGCCTATGGAGCGAAGATCGACAACTCGACGGACATCGGACCCTACATTCAGGATTGCGTAAACCAGATTTATCCGTGGGCCGGAGGAGTCACTTGGACCGTCCTGCTGCCTTGCGGGGCGACCCCGTGTTACTGGGACAATCCTTCGGCACTGACATTTCCCGATGGCGGTCCATTCCGCTTTGAGCTGGAAGGATACCTACGCCTAGGTTCGACTTTGGTGGCAAGCGGCAATGAAGACTGGTACGGCATTGGGCCGCCGGGGGAAGGATTGCAATTTCAGACCGGCACACCCGCTTTGATCACCGGTCCTGTGGTTGACGGCACGTTGGGAACCGCGATTACCGGCGAAGATGCGGCGGTAACAATTACGCCGACATTCACGAGCGGAAACATTGCCCACTTGCCGGTCGGATCTGCCATCACGATTGGCGAAACCAGCGCAGCAAGCGCGACTGCCTCGCGGATTTCCTACGGGGGTTATGGACTGGTAACTCTGACACTTTCCGGTTCGCCGCGCTTTCTGCCCATGGAGACGATGAACGTGAGCGGATGCTCGGATTCGAGCTTCAACATCACGGGCGGCGCAATTTTGAAGGTGGATTACTCGGCCGCCGGTGGCGAGCAAGTGACTTATGGAGAGACTGCCAGCACGACGCCGGGTTCGGCAACGGGCTGCACAATAACATCCTTTGACGAGGATAAGTTTGAGTCGGCACGCGTGTTCTGCTCGAACGGCGTGAATCTGTCGGGCTTTAGCTATAGCTGCGGCGCAGGACAGATCACGATTATCACGGAGCATCCGCATTCCTCGGCGGCGCAGTGGGGCGCAGTGGCATTTTCTCCGCAATATGCGGATCAGGCAGGCCACACGGTGAGCGACTTGGACATTAACGGCTGCTACGGCATGTGTTATTGGGGAGAGCTTGAGTCGAATCTCGAAATGACCAACGTGGGAGTTTCACCGGCTGGGGGATTTCTTTCCGCGGGCGGCATGGAGGAGACCGGATCCTGGGTTGGCTACGTGAAGCAACTGCACATAGCGAATGCGAGTTTGACTTTGTCCACGCCCTTGTGCGGAGGCGGAGGATGCACGCAACCGTCTTACCCCTACGGACTGCGGTGCGATTCCGAATCTCCAGCGGCAGGGTACGGGGCAAGCGCTACCGGCTGCGCGGCATTCACCTTCGATGGCGGATCGGCGATCGGCGGTATCAAGATCGACGGCGGTGGAAGGCGCGCGATTACGGCTTTCCCCTACGAGATCGAGAACATGTTGTTCGAGCAGGCTCCGAACGCCGCGCTAACCATCGACAATCGCTTTGCCATCGACCCATCGAACTGCCTGAGCTTCAACGACAACTCGCTTCAGGACAGCATCACGGGCATGACCACCTATGCCCTTGCCTATACCAACAACGAGTCTCCGTCCATGGGCTGCTACAAACTGAGCGACCTAGGGACGGCGCTGACTCCTTACTATATGAATCCGTACTTCAACGATGCGGCGAGTATCGATCGCACGCCCTATGGGACCACGTTTGCACCATTCGCGAACAACACGGCATCAACTGGGGTGTACAACGACGGAGTAGAGATGCAGGCTGCGGCGCGCGGGAGCGGTGCTGGTTTCGGGCCGCAGGTTCTGCCTTTCGGCTCTCTCGCCATCGACAACTCTCCGGCCGACTGGGCGACAGATTGCACAGCGGCCGGATGCACGGCCGTAACGACTAACGTTTCCTGCCCCGACGGTACGCAGGCGACGTCGAAGATGCAATGCGCTGAATTGGATGGACCGGGAAGCCCCTTCAATATCGGCGCATGGACGGGAAGCACCTATGCGGGAGACCAGTTTATCTACGGCTGCTATATCCGGCCTGGAGCGAACTTCTCTTTCCCGCAGGGCATGCAGAACCAGGATGCCTTCATGCTCTATACGCGTGGGACGGATACGTTTGCGCCGAATGCGTATGGCGGTACGAGCTACACGACTCCTTCCTTTGGATTCGGAACCAAACTCGCGCACAACACCTGGTATCCCTTGATTGCCATCGCCACGATTACATCGGGCGAGTCCACGTCTCACACCATCAACTTCATGATCACTTCAGGCAACGGAAACGGCGGGAGCGCGGCCGCTGGGTATGGCAATCAATTTTCCGATTGCCGCTGGGCATTCGTGCCGGGACCGAACAACCCGGCCTATGCCGGCGTAACGCAGGACGAAGTGGCTTACGCGCGCGACAACCAATATCGCGGGGCGGTGCCAGCGAGCGTGAGCGCGGGCACTGCCGCGACGGGGGAAACGATTTCGACAAATGGCTACCAGGTGAACGGCGTGGCGCTGAATGCTCCCAGCGAGATCTATAATGCGTCGGCGAACGGTGGGATCACACTGCCTTCGGCAGACCGCGCGGAAGCAACCTACTTGTTGAGCGGCAGCGTGACGGCGTCGATCGGATCAGGCACTGGCGGCGGCAAGGTGACAATCTTCATTTGCCAGCCAGCCAGCGGCGGGCCATACACATGGACGTGGCCCAGCAACTGGAAGGGTGGTGTGACTGTGGGAACGGTAGCGAGCACGTGTTCCGAGCAAACGGGCACATATATTGCCGGATTCGGCGATTGGCACGGAGATGCCGGATCGACCAACGTGCCTAAGTAGAAAAAACAACGACCAGGGACTAGGAACGACGTTCCGGATGAGAACGCGGGTGGCGCGACTTGCTTCAGTTGCGCCACCGACGCGTGTCGTGTGGCCAATTGCGAGGGAACGCGGCGCGATGAAAGAAGAGGCAAGGAGAAGAAAGATGAAGCGTTGGTTACGGGTTTGGATTTTGGCGGCAGCGCCAGCAATAGCGTGGGGCCAGGCGTCAACAGGATTGCCGGCGCCGAGTACGGCAGGGATCAACGGAGTACCAGTTCCGACGCCGACCGCCGGTTACCTCTACTACAACAGCGGCACGGGCAGCTTCGTGTTCCAGTCGCCGGGAGCGGTGAACAATTGCGCTTCGGCTTATGTGGTTGCCTACTATGCCGCAAGCGGGACGGCGGTGAGCTGTCCGGCGGCGTTCACAGGGCTGGGCTACTTTTCGACGAGCGCGGCGCCAACGGCAGCGACCGGTGCACAGATTGTGAGCGCACTGGGGTCGACGGCCGTGAACAATGCGACGAGCGCAGCGAGTTTCACGGGGAATTTGAGCGGGGACGTAACGGGAACGCAAAGCGCGACCACGGTGGGCAAGATCAATGGCGGCTCGGTGCCGGCATCGGCGAATCTGGTGGCGACGAATGCGAGCAGCCAGCCGGTGGCTGCTACAGCGCACAACGAATCGGCGCCACGCATGTGCACGACGACGAACAGCGGCAATGCATACACCTGTACGACTTCGCCGAGCTTTACGCCGGCGGCCGGCGACACGATTGCGATCGATTTCAACGCGGCGAATACGGGGTCGGCGACGCTGGCAGTAAATGGAGCGGCGGCTGCGACGATCAAGAAGTGGGGGAACAGCAGCAATCTGGCGGCCAACGACGTGCTGAGCGGACACTGGATCAGCGCGACGTTCGACGGAACCTATTGGCAACTGGAGGGCCAGCTGGGCAACGCGAATGCGACGCAGGTGAATGGCGTGAGCGTTCCTGTGAGCGCGGCCTTGCTGGCAACGAACTCCAGCTCGCAGCTGGCATCCGTTTCCACCCTGCCCACTACTGCGGTTCCCGCATTCACTGGGGACATGACGAATACAGCAGGTTCGCTGGCGACCACGGTAAGCAAGATCAATGGCGGCACGGTGCCTTCGTCGGCGAATTTGGTGGCGACGAATGCCAGCGGTCAGCCCCTGGCGGCGACGGCGCACAACGAATCGGCGCCGCGCACGTGTGCTACGTCAAACAGCGGGAATGCTTACACGTGCACGACTTCGCCCGGCTTTACTCCGACAGCGGGCGATACGATTTCGATCAATTTCAACGCAGCGAATACGGCATCGGCGACGCTGGCGGTGGATGGAGCTACGGCAGCGACCATCAAGAAGTGGGGAAACAGCAGCAATCTGGCGGCTAACGACGTGCTGAGTGGACATTGGATCAACGCGACGTTTGACGGAACTTATTGGCAACTGGAGGGACAGCTAGGCAACGCGAATGCGACGCAGGTGAATGGCGTGAGCGTTCCCGGGTCGGCGAGCGTGTTGGGCAGTAACTCCTCGTCGCAACTGACGGCCGCCACGACGACGGGCAGCGGGAACGTAGTGCTGGCGACGAGTCCCATGCTGACCACGCCTGTGCTGGGAGCGGCAAGCGCGACGAGCCTGACGACCAGCGCCTCATCCACGCTGGGAGGAAGCGCGAACCTGTTCAACAACGCGGCGGCGGCGACCAACATCGTGGAAATCCAGGCGGGAAGCAGCGCGGTGCAGGCCGAAGAGCTGCAGTGGCAAAACTACAGTGGGACCGCGGAATGGCAGAACATGGTGGATACGAGCTACACGTATCACATTAAGGATGCGGCGAACAGCCTGGACCGCATGACGATTTACCAGGGCGGCGGAAATACCAATATCAACGCGGGCAACGGAGCGTATGCTGTCTGCCTGAACTGCGCCGCGAACAGCGGTACAAGCGGAATGATGGTCGAGAACGGGGCGTCGAGTCCGACAACGGTGCTGGCCGTGACGGGAAGCGGCAACACCACGGCGAGCGGATTTGTATCGGGCAAGTTTTTCATGGGCAACGGGACAATGTCGCCGACGGCGGGCGCGGCGGCGGGAACGAGCCCGTCGATTGTTTGCGTAACAAACCACATGTGCGACGGGGTGAGCGGAACGTTTGCGCTGACAACGGGAACGAGCCCCACGACGGGAACGCTGGCAACTTTGTCGTTCCCCAATACGCATTCGAACTACGCCAACTGCATGGTGGCGACGGAAAGCGCAAGCGCGGTCATCACGACGAACACCTGGACGGAGAGCACAACGGCGATCACGATCACAGCAAATACAGCACTGACGGCTTCGACGGCCTACACGGTGAAGTATTGGTGCGGCGGGAACTAGATCCGCAAGTCCGGGGTCAGCGCTGCTCCTACGTTGTCGCTCAACAAGAGCGACGGCGGAAGGGCCAGCGCATTTTCTTTATCTGGCGAAGTTTGTGAGACGCGCTGACCGAGAGCGTACGGAGGTTCCGTGGAAGAAATAGGGGATTGCGGAGAGAAGGTCGATTCGTGGGGACAGCGCATGGAAGAGCTGCCTGCCGAGGAGTTGGATCGGAGCGGCCTGGAATGTCTGGGAAAGGCGCTGGATAACCATCCCAGAAGCCTGCGCGGGCCCACCGTGGGCATGGCGTTGGCGGAGCGCCTGCTGGTGGTGAGGACGCGCGAGGGGCGGCCGGGCAAATTGAAAGCGAATAAGGTGCAGCGGACCTTCGAGCAGAAGCGCGGACAGCGGAACATTGTGCTGAAGGCGCGGCAGTTGGGGCTGACGACCTGGGTGGCGGCGCGATTCTTTCTGAAGACGATTACACAACCAGGAACCCTGACGCTGGAAGTGGCGCACACGCAAGAAGCGGCCGAGGAGATCTTCCGCATCGTGCATCGATTTCTGGATTGGCTGCCGGATCAGTTGCGGACGGGACCTCTCAGGACGGGGCGCTCGAACGTGCGGCAGATTGTGTTTCCAGAGATGGACACGGAGTACCGGGTGGTGAGCGCGGCGGACCGGAACGCAGGGCGTGGGCTGACGATCCAGAATCTGCACTGCAGCGAGTTGGCGCGATGGCCGGGCGGCGCGGCGGACATCCTGGCGGGTTTGCGCGCGGCGATGGCGCCTAACGGTGAGCTGATTCTGGAGTCGACGCCGCAGGGAGTGGGCG
This sequence comes from Occallatibacter sp., assembly GCA_049521075.1. Classification (GTDB taxonomy): domain Bacteria; phylum Acidobacteriota; class Terriglobia; order Terriglobales; family Acidobacteriaceae; genus Telmatobacter. The sequence continues at coordinate 37,254 of JBEKPD010000061.1, read as the reverse complement.
GGTGCTTCTACCAGGAATGGTGCAAGGCCGGGGAGACGGGGATGGTGCGGCACTTTTTCCCGTGGTGGATGGAGCCGCGATACCACTCGGAGCCGGTGGACAAGGCGACCCTGACGGACGAGGAGCGCTGCCTGATCGAGCGGCATGGGCTGAAGCGCTCGCAGATCGCGTACCGGCGGCGGATCCGTGCGGATTTTCGTGGGCTGACGCCGCAGGAGTACGCGGAGGACGAAGAGAGCTGTTTTTTGGCCAGCGGCGAAAGCGTGTTTGAGCTGGCGGCCGTTGAGGCGCGGTTGAAGACAGCACCGGATGCGGTGGAGCGGCGACGCAACGGAGAGCTCGAGATCTGGCTGCCGCCGGTGAAGGGCAAAGAATACGTGGTGGCGGTGGATCCGGCGGGAGGCGGTGGATCCGGCGATTACTCCGCGGCGCAGGTGCTGGAGATGGAGACGGGCCTGCAGTGCGCGGAGTTCGCCGGTCACGTAGGCGGGCTGGAGCTGGCGCGCTATATTACAGGGCTGGCCAAGGAGTACAACGGGGCTTGGCTGGTGGTGGAACGCAACAACCACGGCAGCGGAGTGCTGGCGCTGGTGGAGACAGCGTGCAAGTACGAGCGGATCTACCATCAAGGCGGGCAACCGGGTTGGCTGACGACGAGCGTGAGCCGGCCGTCGGTAATCGGGCGGCTGGGCGCGGCGCTGGTCGAAGAGCCGGAGATCTTCCAGAGCCGGCGGCTGCTGGGCGAGTGCCGCAGCTTTGTGCGGCTGCCGAATGGGGGCTCGGGAGCGCAGTCGGGAACGCACGACGACCTTGTGATGGCGATGGCGATCGCGCTGGCCGCACGGGCGGAACTGGCGGGGAAGAAAACTCAGCGTTAGCTACCGACTTCTAGCTGTTAGCTTGGTCCTGCTCGGGTGGGATCTTGTTGACTATCAAGCAGTTCACCAGATGCGAACGGCTAAAAACTAGAGACCAGAAGCTGCTAACGGCCTTTTCGGCATTCCTCCCCGGCAATTGCGCAAGCGGGCGAATCCTCTTACAATATGAATAGCGAAGAATTAGAGGAGAGGTTTGCCTGTCGATGCCGAAGGAAAAGATTCATCCCAACTATGCTGCGGTGCGCGTGCTGTGCGCCTGCGGAAGCAATTTTGAGACTCGGTCGACCCACAAGGGCGACATACATGTGGAAATCTGCTCGGTTTGTCACCCGTTCTTTACGGGCAAACAGCGGTTGGTCGATACGGCTGGACGCGTAGAGCGGTTCCGGCGGAAGTATGCGAAGAGCGACGCGGCGAAGGCCACCGCAGCCAAATAGGCCGAAGTGAGAGATGGACGAGTGGGCCTCCGCTGCGGCGGAGGCTTCCGTTTGTTTGGGGTACGACGCTCATCGCTGGCGAGACCAGGAGCTGAACAAATGCCACGCCGAGGTTTCACTGTGAAGAAGAACTGGGACAATCCGGTGGAGCATGCCATGCCTGCGGAGGCGCGGGTTCCGGCGGAGGTGCGGTTGGGCGCGGTGCGAGTGCGGCCGGCGACGGTGCTGGCACCGATGGCTGGAGTGACGGACACAGTGTTCCGGCGGTTTATCCGGCATGCAAGCTTGTTCACCCACGCGAACGCCGATTCAAATGCCGACTGGGTGCCCCACATCTCAGAATCGAAATGTGGGACACCCGGTTCTGCGGGGAATTCACAGATCGATGCCGCGATTACGAATGTGGAGTCGGGTTGTGGGCTGCTGATGACGGAATTTACGTCTGCCGATGGGTTGAGCCGGATGCGCGAGACGAAGCGGCGGCGCTACTTGACGTTCTACGACGACGAGCATCCCATCGGAGCGCAGTTGTTCGGGTCGAATCCCGCAACGCTGGCCGACGCGGCACGCATTGTGGAGGAGACCGGCTTTGACACGGTCGACCTGAACCTGGGCTGCCCGGCCAAGCGCGTCGTGGGATCGAACGGAGGGTCGGGGTTGTTGCGCGACCTGCCGCGGATCGGCGAGATTTTTCGGGCGATTCGCGGAGCGGTGACGATTCCCTTCACCGTGAAGTTCCGCATGGGATGGAGCGAGAGCGAGATTGTGTGCGTGGAGCTGGCGCGCATGGCCGAGGCCGAAGGGCTGAACGGGCTTGCGCTGCATGCACGCACCCGCGAGCAGGGCTACAGCGGCCAGGCGCAGTGGAACTGGATTGCCGCAGTGAAGCAGGCGGTGCGTCTGCCGGTGATCGGCAACGGCGACGTGCGCACGCCGGAGGATGCAGCGGCGATGGTGGCCGAAACGGGTTGCGACGCAGTGATGATCGGGCGCGCGGCGCCGGCGAATCCGTGGATCTTCCGGCAGATTGCCGAGTACACGGCGACGGGCAGCTACACGCGCCCGGCCGACGAAGATCGCTACCGGATGATTCGCGCGTACTTCGAGATGCTGCTAGCGGAAGCTGAGGCGACGAAAGATCTGCCGCGCGACGCGAGGCTCGGGGATCCCGTGGGAAAAATGAAGCAGTTTGCCACGTGGTTCACGCATGGCGTGCCGGGCGGAGCGAAGCTGCGCGCCGCTATCTATCACGCACACAACGGCGCTGATGTGCTGAGCAAGGTGGAGCGGTTCTTTGTGGCGCGCATGGACGCGGGCGAGAGCATGGAACCGGAGGCCGGCGCGGAGAATGAAGACGCGGCGCAGGGCTTTCCTGATGCAACGCTGGTTTGCGATTAGATCCCTTAGGCTCTTCTGGTCTGAAAACTCGCGCCCTGTTCCAGCAATCGGCGGCGGCGCGGCCCAGATTCTATTTGTGGGAGAACGTCGTGGGGAACGGCACGGAGGTGACCTGACCCCAAATTCGATCCAGTTTGGTGTCTGAAATTATAACCTACATTTTTCTGTTTCGTTTTCTTGAAAAGCATTGCTTGGCCCGTGGATCAGCCGAGTCAAGGCCGGAGCGAAGCGGGGCCCGTCAGGGTTGCCTCGATGCGGCTGATCAGCGGCCCTATCCTTTATTGTCGAAAACGAAGCATCTTTCCACTGCTGTGCGAACTCGTTCGGCGTTCTGTGGGCCAGCGCCGAGTGAGGCCGGGGTGAGTTATAGGCATGTTGCCATGTGGCGATCTTGCGCCGCGCGTCGGACAGGTTCCAGAACCAGCTTGTATTCAGGCATTCGTCACGAAGCCTGCCATGGAAGCTTTCCACGTAGGCGTTCTCCGTAGGTTTGCCCGGCCGGATATGCATGATGTCGATCTTCCTCTCGATGGCCCAGGCCAGGAAGCGACGGCTGGTTAGCTCGAGCCCGTTGTCGCAGCGAAACCGATGGCCTGACCCACGATGAAGGCCTCGGCTTCGGTCTCGCGCACGGTGGCGGTGGTCATGGTGCGCCGCTCTGTCTTGTGTAAAAGCTCGTGCGCTTATGTTGTGTCGATAATTATATAGAGTTGAGTTGAGAGACCAGTTGGACTAGCAGCCGGCAATCGTCAGGTGTCACAACATAACTTGGTAGGGAAGGGCCACTCGGAGTGTTGCAGTCTATGCTATCTACCAATAAAAGACGCGGTCGTCGGCGAATTTCCCAGCTGCTATAGCAGCCCGCAGGTCATTCAACGTTGCTGCCTTTTCAAATCCGCTTCCGCCCCAGACAAATCGTATGGAGTTTCCGGGAGCGGCATCTAATACTAAGACCGCGTCACTCACCCCGATTCCCCCATGTTCATAGTGAATGAACCAACGGTCTTTGCATACGCCGGCAAAGATTAAGCGTCGGCTTGGCAGCCCTGGTTCTTCGATCACGTCCGTTACTTGATATGTTTGGTCGGCGTCGGCTAGGGCAAATGGCTTTGCGCCAGTGATGGTGGCAAATGAGTTTTTGACTGGCTGCGGGAGGTCTCTGGTTGAGGCGATGATTGCGAAGTCACCATCAAGAATGTGCTGCTTCTCTGGAGTTGATAGGGTTCGATGAAACTTATAGGCCAAGTCGCGGCCTGTCACCTCAGTGGAATCAGTTGCAGGCAACGGCAGAGGTTTCACAGCGGAACGGCGATGAAAATAGACGGCTCCAACGACGAGCACAACACCGATTATAAGCAACCCTAGTCGCACATAAACCCGCGTCATGTGTGATCCCCTGGAGTCCAAGAGTTTTGCGCAGAATCCTAAGGGTAGGATAGCGCAGCTCCTGTCGGAGAATCGGTGACGCCGGGCAACCCCGTTGTTGTGTTGTACGACCTAGCTGGGTCGTACAACACAACCAGGTTATAGAGAGCGCAGGAAAGACATCAGCGAAGGATCATCCCTCCAGTGGTTTTCCCTGGAGCTACTGGCCGAGAGCCCCGTTGAATGCTTCAGAATCTCTGCTTTCCGCTGCAGATCAACTTCAGCATAAATGTTGGTTGTATCGATCGAGACATGGCCCAGCCAAGCGCGAATGGTGTTGATATCGACTCCGGAGCGAAGGGGGTGGGTGGCCGTCGTATGCCTGATGGTGTGGGGGCTGATTGACCGGGTCGCCAATGCTGGGCGCAAGGTCGCGACGACGCGGATGTACTTGCGGACCATCCAATGAACACCATGACGGGACAGAGGTTGGCCTAGACGGTTCAGAAAAACTGGATCATCAGGAGAGCGGTTGCGGATTAGAGCGAGCAACTCATTGCAAGTCGCAGGCCAAAGTGGGCATCGGCGCGTCTTGTTTCCTTTTCCGATCAGTTGCACGCTTCCGATCCGGTTGACGCGCATGTTGAGATCACTGACTCAGAGTGAAGTCGCCTCGGCTAGGTAAAGAAAATGCTAGACACCGCAACGACATCTGCGGCGCGCTGTCGGGGGCTGCGAATCACCTCATCGTGGTCGGCTTGGATCACTGTTCCCCACGGAGGACGCCAGAGGGTCGATGATCGCTGGATTGGTTAATCAAGTTACACCTCGATCGTGAAACCCTGCTTTTGGGCCACAGGCTTGATCAATCGAGAAAACGTGCCGTAGTGCTGCGCCATATTTGCCGACCATGACAGCCCGTCGGCACGCCCAATCTTCTGCCAATAGTCCTGGAGGGTCCGGTCGTAGGAGTCAATCGCTGGCATTAGCGCTTCTCGATGATATGTTTCCTCGTGGCGAAAGCTCTCGATGGCCATGCGTGGTTTTTGGAGAGACTCTTCTGCAACATAGCCGAGTACAACTCCGTCTACCGGAAAGGTATCTGGCGGCAACCGAAGCAGATCGATCATAGCTTGTGGGTCGCGGCGAATTCCGCCGATGGGGACAACGCCGAGACCGAAGGCGCGTGCCGCAGTCATAAGTGTCGCTATCGCGATTCCGGCATCGCTGATCGCGGCCAGTATACCTTCAAGGCTGCGTTGGAATACCTGCACACCACCGGCCTTCTTTACGCCCAGGCCAATTTTGTAGAAGTCAGCGATGACCGCAATGAAAACGGGGGCCTGCGCGATCCATGGCTGGCCGCCGGCGATCGCGGCGATGCGTGCGCGGCTGTCGGGATTGCGAACGACCACCAGTGATATCTCGTGGCTGTTCGTGGATGTCGGAGCACGACGGGCGGATTCGACGATAGCTTCAAGAATTTCCTCCGGGATTGCGTCGGACTTATAGCTGCGGCTGCTGTGATGCGCCTGCAATAGGCGAATGATCTCATTCATCTGGTTTCATTCATCGAGGTGCTCCTCGTTTGCTTCGACCGACTACCGATGTCAAGAACCGAACAAACCAGCTTGACGATGACTGCATTGAGTTATTGCTACACGCTCAGCGCTGGGTAGTCTGTATAGCCATGTGGCCCCGACGTAAAGAAGGTGCTTCCGTCCGGCACATTGAGCGGCGCATTGCGCGTAAACCGCGCCGGCAGATCAGGATTGGCGATAAAGAGCTGGCCGAAGGCCACCGCATCCGCCTCTCCGTCAGCGATGACCTAATTCGCTTGCGCCAGCGTGTATTTTTCATTTGCGATAAATACGCCGCCGAATTGCTTCTTGAGTTGCGGCCCCAATCGGTCGGGTCCAAAATACTCGCGCGCAAACAGGAAGCCGAGTTCGCGCCTGCCTAGCTCACGCGCCACATACCCGAAGGTTGCCGGCGGGTTTGAATCGTGCATGTCCTGTGAATCGCCGCGCGGAGCTAGGTGCATGCCCACGCGCTTTGATCCCCAGACTGAGATAACTGCATCGGCAACCTCAAGCATGAGCCGGGCACGGTTTTCAACCGGTCCGCCATATTTGTCGGTACGATGATTGGATCCGTCCTGCAGGAACTGATCGAGCAGGTAGCCATTGGCTCCGTGTATCTCCACTCCGTCAAAACCAGCGAGCTTCGCGTTCTCTGCTCCCTTCCGGAAGGCCTCAACGATGCCGGGAAGCTCAGTTATTTCAAGCGCGCGTGGCGTCACGTAATCTGATGCAGGACGCACCAGACTTACCTGGCCTGCGGGCCGGATAGCGCTGGGAGCAACCGGAAGATTACCGTCGAGAAGGCGTGGGTCTGAGATGCGTCCCACATGCCAGAGCTGTGCGAAGATACGGCCCCCCGCCTTGTGCACTGCCTTCGTCACCAATTTCCAGGCTTCGATTTGCTGTATCGACCAGATCCCCGGCACATTGGCGTAACCAACACCCTGCGGTATAACCGGGATGCCTTCAGAGATGATCAAGCCTGCACCAGCCCGCTGTGCATAGTATTCGGCCATGAGTTGCGTGGGAATGTGCTTGGGTGTGCCACGCAAGCGAGTAAGGGGAGCCATGATAATTCGATTCGGCAAGTGGACCTCGCCAATCTGGATGGGATCTAACAGAGAGATCATGAGAATGAGTCCTTCAAGAAGCATTTTCTGTTGGGTTGATGTTCTTAGAAATATGAATGATGGAAAGGCTACAGTTTCCAGATTTGCAGGCATTCTGCGCCGTAACTAGGCATCGATTTCATGCAAGGCTAAAAAGGCCTCTAACAGGACGCGGGGATTGAATTGTCCCTTGTATACGGGCGGCGGTTCGCGCTCCAAGCCAAGTAACGAGTAAACAGCCATCTGCGCGGAGCGGATGGAATACTCAACTGTGAACACTACATCGTCTGAGAGCTCACAATACTGTCCAACAAACGCCAGATTCTTTGAACCATCCGGCCTAATCATTGCTCGATCGCCCTTGCTTCGAGGGAGAAACTGGCTGGTGATGAAGGGCATCATGCACGGAATGCAGGTACACGCATCGAGAATCCCGGCGGCGTGCGCTTGGAGGTGCAAATGGCCCAGGATCTCCGTTATGATCTCGCGCCCCGTGCATGCGGACATGGGCTTCTTTACGAAATTTCCCGGTATATCAACAAACAGCCCATACCCCCAGAGCACCTGCACTCCCTCTGGCTGCCCAATGAAATGCGGCTGATGGGGCAACACGATTGAAGCCAGCCAACTCGACTCCGGAAAGGTAATAAGCCCGCCTTCTCCAGGTACGTTCCCAGTTAAGTCCCGGATTAGTTCGAAAAGCTTAGGATCGTGAAGTGTGGTCGTAAAAGATATCCACTTCGATTGCTCAACGTGACCAGCAAAGTTCGAAGGATGCCCGAATTGCGTCTGGACGGCGGCGATTCTCTCCCAAAGAGCCCATGAACCGCCGTCGGTTTTCCCCAATAGGGCAGCGGCCGAGTCCATTGAACCCAGACTCGATCCTTCGGTCATAGACCCGAGAGTCACGATGACTTTGTCGTCTTCGGTAACACGAATGTTCTTGAGAACGCCGTTTTCCTGGACCACGATCTTATCGACAGCAAAGCCGGCCCTGTCTTGAAGGAGTACGAGATCCGTGACTGTCGTCTTGAGCATGAACTTTACACCGCGTTCTTCGAGCCACTTATGAAGCGGGCGCACCATCGAATCGTACTGATTGTACACAGTGCGCATAATGCCGGTAAGCGTATTGAAACCGGAAACCATGTGGGTGAAGCGCACCAGATAGCGTTTGAACTCCACTGCGCTATGCCAAGGCTGAAATGCGAAGGTGGTACACCACATGTGCCAGAAGTCAGTCTCAAAGAACTCCGGCGCAAACTGGTCGGAGATCATGGTCCGTCCAAGTAACTCCTCCGGCTCCATTGCCAGACGCTCGATGTTGAGAATATCTTTCTCGCTCAAGCCAAAACTTGGACCGTCGACCCTTTGACCGTCCCGAAACAACCGCGACTTGGAGGCGGTCTTCATCGTCTCGTTCCAGTCAAATATCTCCTGCGTCACCGACTTCGACCCATCGAGAGTTGGAATCGATGAAAAAAGATCGTAGGTGCACAGGTATTTGCTCTCGATCATACGACCGCCGCGCATCACATAACCGTCAGCCGCATTTCCGGCTGCATCAAGGCTGCCGCCAATCCGGGAAGACTCTTCCAAGATCGTGATCGTATGCCCTTGGACATCTCCGTCGCGAATGAGAAAGACTGCAGCGGCAAGAGAAGCAATGCCCCCGCCCACCAGATATATGGCTGCGTTATCATCAGGTCGTTTCACAGCGATCACTTCACACTTTCCTTTGCCCAGTCACTCTTGCAGTGCTCGCGCTAATGGCCTCTAAGCCTGAGTGCTATGAGCGCCCAATGCGATTGTCAATCTGCAAGGTGGGAAAGACTGTGTCTAATTGATCAGATGCTAAGCCGTCCCAGGCAGGAGAATCATGTTGGGCGCGCGGAAGTGTCTGATCCTTTAAAAACAATTCCGAATCGGAATAGGACGAAATCAACATGCATCCAGAATTTAACTCACAAGGCTCTGAGCCCTTCGAACTTCGGAAGGAGCTAGACGACCAGCACATGATTCCGAATCCAACCCTTGCCAGCAGCGGGTTCAACATCTGGTGGCAGAAGACCGCAGCACAGAACATGGCAATGGTCACAGAAGCGTCTGACCTGATGCGTGCACACCGGCGAGTCAGCGCTGCGCGCCAGCCTCGTGCTCGGCAAGCGCCTTGATCACCATTTCTGTCGGGCGACGCTCGGGATGCCAATGGACCAAAGCGGCACAGACTCACCCAAACGGCTGTAGTAGCTGCCGGCAGAAGTCCTGGCCCTTAGAAATCTTTTTCAAAGATTCCGCAATTGCAACCATGGGATTGGCGCTGTTGCTGCTTTCCTGTCAGCTTACAACTGGCTGCCATTCGCAATCGGTTGTCATGCCGCACTTTGGAAGTAACGCGTTGGACGCACGAGCCGTCGCAGAAAGACTGCACACGTTAACCTCTGCCGGAGCACCTTCTGAGAGCCATTCGGCGAACTTCATCGACGATCGACAGAATGCCCAGAAGGTGTATGAGGCAATTCAATACTCACCCGCGTGGGTGCGCGAAGGACAAGCAACGCCACAGGCACTCGCCATAATTTCGGCGTTCGAGAACTGCCAACAAAAAGGGCTCAATCCGGAAGACTACGATGCATCGCACTGGCCTGCGCGACTGGCTGCACTTAAAGCCGCGCCAGGAAATGCGGATACCGTAGCACAATTTGACGCCGACTTGACGGTCAACGCAATGAGGTATCTCTCCAATCTCCGAATCGGCAGAGCAAATCCGAAACCCTTGGTGTTCGACATCGATCTCGACCAGAAACACTACGACTTATCACAGTTCTTAGTGCAGAAGGTTCTGACGGGAAGCAATCTCCCGGACGTATTGAACAAGATAGAACCCCAATACCTGGGCTACCAACGAACCGAGACCGCGCTACGAACATATCTGGCCATGGCGGCACAGGACCATAGCCAGCCGCTGCCTGATCTGCAAAAGACGGTGAAGAGCGGCGATGCGTATTCCAGTGTCCAGCAATTGGATGACCGACTTCGCCTGCTTGGCGACCTGCCGCAAAGCGCTGTTGCAGATCCGAACGCAACTACCTATAGTGAGCCATTGGTAGAAGCGGTTAAACACTTTCAAGCCCGTCATGGGTTAAAGCCCGATGGGAACCTGGACAAAGAAACGCTACGCCAGTTGAATGTGCCGTTGAGTACACGCGTGATTCAATTGGAAGATTCTCTTGAGCGGTGGAGATGGCTTCCGGCTGACTATCCGCAATTGCCTGTCGCAGTAAATATCCCTGGTTTCAAACTGCGTGTATTTTCAGACGATCACACCGTTGCGTTGCAGATGAATGTTGTGGTGGGGAAGGCGCTCAATCACCAGACGCCGGTCTTTGCCAAGGAAATGAAGTACATCATCTTCCGGCCGTATTGGAATCTTCCCCTCGATATCGTTCGCGCGGAGATTGTTCCCAAGCTTCAAAGGAACCCGCGCTACCTCGCCCAGAAAGGCTTTGAAGCCACGGATCAGAATGGGCACATCGTAGCCGCGGGAGCGGTGAGCCAAGCCACGCTGGCTGAGATAAAGTCAGGGAGGCTTATGGTTCGGCAAAAGCCCGGACCGCGAAACGCCCTTGGCTTGGTCAAATTCATGTTCCCCAATGAATTCGATGTATACCTGCACAGCACGCCGGCGCCGGAGTTGTTCAACCAGTCTCGGCGCGATTTCAGTCATGGGTGCATCCGCGTGGAGGAACCGGCGGAGCTTGCGGCGTGGCTGCTCCAGGATCAGCCCAAGTGGACGCTGGATAAAATTAAGACAGCCATGCGGTCTGGGCCTGACAACCAGCAGGTGAACCTCTCGAGGCCAGTCCCGGTTGTCATCGTTTATCTAACGGCGATTGTCGAGGAAAACGGTGAAGTCTATTTCTATGACGACATCTATGGACTTGACGGGACCCTCAACGATGCCTTGGCAAAGAACCAGACGAACCGTTGATTGGAATATCGTCTACCAGCGGCGCACCGGACCAACGTCCACATGCACAAAATCGGATTGCGCGTAATAACCAACGCCTCCGCGCTTTAGAGAAAGGGCAGCGTCGCGAACCTGCGCCGTAGGTATCCCTGGAATGCGAATATCGATCGCTTTCGCCTCCATGTGTTGGCTGTGCAGCGCAACACCATTGCTATGTTCGCGGAGATAGTTATTGCTCCACGGGGTGCGATAGCCGCAGACGATGTCGATCTCGCTGTCGAGATGGCCGAGTTTGGCCAACAGGTCATGCAACAAATCGAATTCCCTGATGTCAAATTCCTTCTCGTCACCCGTACGGTGATCGCGAAGAAAATGGTCCAACGCCGCAATGCCTTCCGGAAGGTATTGGTCACCTATTCGGTAGACAACATCGAGATGTTCTCCCGTATGAAGGTGATAGAGGTGCAGCCGATAGGGCGTAGAATCTGCCGGGGTTTCTGCACCTGCCGCCCTCGCAGAGGGAAAAAAAGAGAATGCCAATGCAGCTACGAAACTAATAAGTAAGGGTTTCTTCAACAGAGTAGGTCTCTTTTCGAAGTCAATTTCATTATAGGCGTTTCGGCAAATCGATGTCGGCCGAACGGAGATCGGACATATATGCCGCGTCCAGATGTCCAAAAGAGCACAGCCTTTGCACTCATAACAAAGGAGACTTGAGTTTAAGTCGCTTTATCAGTCATCGAGGGCCATCATGCCGGACGTTCATCGTTCTCCTTCCATCCCGACAAGGATTCTTCTGCCAATAGATTTCAGCCCGTCATCCCAGGCTGCCCTGGAGATGGCAGCAGACCTTGCCAAGCACTTTCAAGCCGAACTCTATCTCGTGAACGTGATCCCGGAGTTCCCGACCACTACAATTCCAGACCTCATCCCGGAGGCCGCCTTTCTTGAGAAGGCAAGAGAATACGCAGAGATCCATCTGGCCAAGTGCAAGGCTGCTCTTCAAACCAGAGGAGTGAAGTCAACTTTCAGCGTTGAAGTTGGAAATGACATAGTTGGCAACATCATGGAAGTGGTCGATCGCGAACATATTGACATGATCGTGATCTCGACCCACGGCATCTCAGGCTGGCATCCGCTCGTATTCGGATCGATTGCCGAAAAAGTCGTGAAGCTCGCACAGTGTCCTCTCCTGCTTCTTCACTCGGCCAAGCCGGAATCAGGCGTGAAAACGACCTCAGGCCGCTCAATGGAATGGTGGTAACGAGATTCAGCAAATGGTGACTCCAGCCCCAGCCTTGTCGCTCCGGCATCAAGCAGTCCGGCCGTAGAACGATGTCCGGATGGTACCCCAGCGGGCCTTACGGACGAGGACGTGCGCACTCGGCTCGAACAGGACAGTCCTAATGCGATGCCGAAGGAAGCTTTTTAATAGAGCAATTGAGACCAGCAATCCTCAGACGATATGTTCCAAACTGAAGCGGTACATCTACGGCATTAGCGGCCGTATATAGTGGCCGCCGCGAAGCAAGAGTGAGCGAGCGGCAGATCGTACAAGCCAAGATCGACTGGAGAAGATATGAACTTTGCAATAGCGATGCTAGCAATGCTCGCAGTGTGGCCGCTCCCTTCTGCGAAGGACTTCCCAATGACTCCCGGTGTCGATGTTCCGGCAGCGGCAGGAACAGTGAAGCTTGAAAGGGACAAAGACAACGGGAACACAAAGGTAGACATAAAAGTGGATCATCTTGCTCGACCTTCGAGTTTGACTCCTTCTGCAGATGTTTATATCGTTTGGATCCGTCCGAACGGCGGAGAAGCATTGAAGCAGGGCGCGATCGGGGTTGGCAAGAATCTGAGCGGCGAATTGAAAATGGAGACGGTGTCCAAGGATTTCGATGTATTCATAACCGCAGAGCAAGGCGATAGCACGACATTCCCATCGAATGTGGAAGTCTTGCGTGCTCATGTAAGCACGAAGTGAATGCTCATCGTGCAGAATCGGGCACTCCTGGTTGTCTGGTTCGTGATTAGCGATTCAGGTGGCCAACTGTGAGCTCGACTAGCATTGTCGCCCCGACACCAAACAGACCAGCCGTAGAACCGGTTCACGATATTGCCCCAGCGGGCCTTACAAACGAAGAAGCGAATACTCGGCTCGAAAAAGACGGTCCCAATGCGATGCCGGACACGTCTGCTCATCCACTGCGCAATGCATTGGCCAAATTTTGGGCACCCGTACCGTGGCTGCTTGAAGCGTCCGTTGTACTTGAGATCGTTTTACACAAGTATTACGAAGCTGCTGTCATCGCAGCTCTGCTGCTTTTCAACGCAGCACTCGCCTACTTTCAGGAGAGTCGTGCTCAAGCCACCCTCGCTGCTCTCAAATCCCGCCTGGCGCTCAACGCCTCTGTTCAGCGAGACGGCGTATGGAAGACTGTACCGGCGGCGGAATTAGTACGAGGCGACCTGGTGAAACTGTCGCTCGGCGGCGTCGTTGCCGCGGACGTGCACCTGACCGGCGGGTCGGTCGAACTCGACCAGTCGATGCTTACAGGCGAATCGCTCCCCATTGACGCGGGCGCCGGAACAGACACGTTTGCAGGGGCTCTGGTGCGGCGCGGCGAAGCCACCGCCATCGTTACCGCAACTGGTACCCGCACCAAGTTCGGCCGCACGGCTGAACTCGTTCGGTCCGCACACGTAGTGAGTACACAGCAGAAAGCAGTCCTTAGAATCATCCGCAACCTGGCAGTCTTCAACTGCCTCATCATCGTTGCGATGGGAGTCTACGCCTATTACCATGCAATGCCATCGAGCGAGATGATTCCGTTGCTGCTGACCTCGGTCCTGGCCATTATCCCGGTCGCCTTACCGGCAACATTCACCCTCGCCGCCGCGATTGGAGCTCGTGCTCTTGCAAAGCAGGGGGTGTTGCCGACACGGCTTTCCGCTGTGGACGAAGCAGCATCGATCGATGTGTTGTGCTCAGACAAGACCGGAACTCTGACCTCAAATAAACTCACCGTCACGAGCGTTCGCCCGCTGCCTGGATTCGACGAAGGGCACGTTCTTGGGATGGCGGCGCTTGCGAGTTCTGAAGGCGGCCGGGACCCAGTTGATGAGGCCATTCGACTTGCCGCGTCGCACAAAACAGCCACCGGCTTACCAAAGCTGACTGCTTTTGTCCCGTTCGATCCGGTCAAGAAAACCTCGGAAGCAACCGCGACATATTCGACGGGGAGTTCCGATCGCATCATCAAGGGTGCGTTCACGGCGGTTGCCGCTCTCACTGCGCCCTCTCCCGCCGCGGCCGCTATCGCCGATGAACTTGAGAAGCAGGGTTTTAGAGTTTTGGCGGTTGCTGCGGGACCGGCGGCATCCAGCCGGATCATTGGACTGATTGCCCTCAGCGATCCACCGCGCACCGACTCAATATCTCTCATCTCAGAGTTGAACGGTCTCGGCGTGCGCACAGTGATGGTGACTGGCGACGCTCCGGCCACAGCCGCAATCGTCGCCCACGCGGTCGGATTGCAAGGAGCAATCTGCCCCGCTGGCAAACTGCCTGACGGCATTAAGCCGGAAGACTTCTCGGTCTTTGCGGGTGTTCTTCCGGAGGGCAAGTTTGACCTCGTCAAAGCGTTCCAGACGGGTGGACATACAGTTGGAATGTGTGGCGACGGGGCCAATGACGCACCTGCGCTGCGCCAGGCACAGATAGGCATTGCTGTCTCGACCGCAACCGACATAGCCAAATCGGCCGCCGGCGTTGTTCTTACCGAGGCAGGCCTCGGCGGCATTGTGGCTGCCGTAAAAGAAGGCAGAGTCACTTTTCAACGCATTCTCACTTACACGCTCAACTCGGTTCAAAAGAAGGTGTTTCAGGCGCTCTTGCTGGCCGTTGGCCTGGTCATGACGGGACACGCGGTGCTGACCCCAATGCTGATGGTCATTGTGATGATCACCGGCGACTTCCTTGCCATGTCGCTGACCACTGACCGAGTGCGCCCATCAGAGATGCCGAATTCCTGGCAGATCGGCCGAATCACAAGCGCAGGAGTGATGCTCGGACTCTGCTTCCTTGCGTTCTCCACGGCAATCCTGGCGGTGGGGAAATATCAGTTGCATCTCGGCATCGAAGCGCTTCAAACACTAACCGTGGTCAGTATTGTATTTGGCAGCCAGGCCACGACCTATGTCATTCGCGGGCGCCAGCACTTATGGGGGCTACGCCCCAGTATTTGGCTCGTACTTTCTTCAATAGCCGATGTTCTTATCATTTCAACTCTGGCGGTCGTTGGAATCGCAATGGCGCCTCTGCCCATCGCGGTCATCGCCACCGAGTTAGGCGCCGCGGTTGCCTTCGGTGCGATCTTGGACTTAGTCAAGATTCCAGTGTTTGCTCGCCTTCGAATTTCCTAAACAACCAAGTTGCATCGACCATCTACCGGCATTCGGCAAACGAAGTTGAAAGGATACCGTCGATTTCACATGGAACAACTGAACTCAGATGTGATGCGCTTGCGGGGTACGCCCCTTGCCCGGCAACGAGGTGAAATGGGGACTCGGACTCGCGGGATGACTCGCGCCAAACAGTGAAGCTGCCCATTTGACTACCCATCGGATCGGACGCACCCAGGGACTCGGCGTACCGCAGCTCTCACAGCCAAACACCGGGCGCACGTCTGCCAAGATGGCATAAGCCAATTTCAGTATCGCCTGGAATGGCCGAATCCCGAAGACGCTGATTGCGAAGGTCCAGGTAAACCATCTGGTACTGGGTAAATTTCGCAGAACTTCTGCAACGGCTTCTCCTCCGAGCTTCATTGAGCCATCCGGCATCAGCAGATGAATTGTCGCGTAGGCATCCCAGATATTTAAGCCCTGATTGAGAGCCCGCAACTCCTCGGGATCCTGGCCAATCGGCCGTACAAAAATGCTAGTCGTGACCGACCCTGCCTGCACTTGTTTCTTCACCCAATTGGCAATGCTTCGACAGACTCCACACTCGTCGTTGAACAGCAGAACTGGTACGGATTGCTCTTTGATCTGCATAATCCAATCTCGATTCATGACACGTATGGTTGACTCACCACAGCCAGGATGTTCGATACATCTGGACTCGGCCCCTCTTCGCGCCCGACGACCGCTCCATTCAGAAACATAATCAGGGTGGGCGTCCCCTGAATCTCGTAAAGTCCGGCGAGTTCCCGATCGACCGCAATGTTAACTCTGAAGAACTTCTCCGTGGACTCCACGATCTCCGCAACCTGCTGAAGATCCGGCTCGATCACACCGCAGTGTGCACATCCGTAAGACATGAACTCGACTACAATTGGCCCTTCACCGTTCAATACCAGTTGGTCAAATGTGCTGGCGGTTACGGTTCGAATCCGGTCGATCGACTTAAATCCAGGCATGAAATTTTCATCATCCTTCGTTGAGAGGCAATGAGCGAACGGAAACGCTATTGCCCAGAAAAGCTCCCAGGCGCTTCGGTGCTCTCTTGCGAATCAGTTTCATGAGCGGTTGAGCGTGTCATTGTACGGATGAGACAACGCCGGATGGCGTGTGAAAATGCGCCAAAAGGCCTTCTGTACGCAGACGCCAGTCTACCCTCAGGCTGGTATTGCGGCGGTCCGAAGGTGCGCTTTCGCGATTTCCTCGATCTCCGGTTCTGTTAGCGCGGAGAGATCGGCCGTCTCAGTGGCAATAATGCGCTGAAACGTCTCATGATGATGGGTCTTCAAATACTCGCTGAGGAAATTGACGGCGCTGCTCTTGCCCGTTGCATGTCCGATGAGAATGATCGCTTCGGCATGAACGAGCTCCGTGGCTATCTCCTCGTAATAGGATTCTTCCTCGGGAACATGATCACCTTTATAGTAGGCTTCCTTGCGGTGGACCAAATGGTGTTGGAACCCAAAAGGGTCGTAAGGCTTTACCGTAATTTCGTCTTCAGGCCTGCTGCCGCCGAGATCCTGATAAATGTGGGCAGCGTGGTGGTCAATGACCACGACCATTCGCCCGCTTTGGTGTGCCTGGGCGGGTTTCCCAAGGACGCCAGCTTCTTTGAGAAACCTACGCAGCCTGGAAATCTCCTCGACTTCGAGATTATGGGTACTGGGACGCTTAAAGAACGCCCGTTGTAAACCGACTACAAACGCAAACTCATCGTTTCCGTGCGGCTGGACCTCGCCAATCTGTCCAATCAGATCAACTACGGCGCTCCAACTTAGGTTACGTGGTAGTCTACCGCCGACGAGGCTGTCAAACAGTTCTTCATGGCCGTGATGAATATGTTCATTCATCTTAAGAGCATTTCACCTGTCAGGGAGAGATACTGTTCCAGTTTGCTCATCGCATCCGGATGTTTTGTACGAAGTCCTCCAGCCTGCACAAACCGCGCCGCGAAAGAGCAGGCTCCACAATACCCTCTTTGAACCCGCCAAAGTCGCAGCGCAGTCCGGCCACATCTTAGACGAGCACAGCGTGGCCATAAACCTCATAAAGGCTTTGACCTGTGCGGGCAATAATGTCCTTAGCCTTCTCTACCTCATCAGGAGTTCCGTGAACGATTAGCACGTACTTGTCTGTCTTCAAGGCGACATCGTACTTCAGTACGCTGTCCTTGGGGATGCCGATACTAACCAGGCCCGCACCAACTGCGCTTACGCCCCCAAGAACAACCGCCCCTTCGAGGCCAGCTACAATCCAGGCTACGATTGGACCAGCGGCAAGAATCGGTCCGAGTCCCGGTATGAAAAACAGACCCGATCCGAAGAGCAAGCCCCAGAAACCGCCCCAGAACGCTCCTACTCCGCCCCAATGCTTCATGCGATCGCCGGCAGTGTAATAGCCAACGACGTGTTCCTCCGTGTGCGTATCCCGTCCCACAATCGACAGGCTCTTCATATCGACGCCAGCCTCCTGAAGTTCCTTGACAGCGTGCTCTGCTTGCTCGTGAGTTTCATATATTGCCGCTACTGAGTTTTTCGAGTTCATTTCGATCTCCTCTTACATGGCTGACTTGATTTGAGTTTGTGCGGCTGCTCTTCGGTGCGATAGTCTCGGAAGCGCTTGCGTGACCGCGAAGACCTGATTGGGCAGACTGCAAACGTTCTCTGCCGCGCGCGTGACGATCCGCGGCCAATCCGTGGATTTGTCACCCCGTAAATACTTGCATCATCATGGTCGCAACCCAAAGCAATTGTGCGCATGAATTGAAAGCCGAGAGCGGTCTGGAACTCAGGCAACTACTGCCTTGAGTGCCACACTCTTCGATGCAATGCAATCGAGAAGATCGTTCCATGACTTGGCGAACGATTCGACGCCCTCTCCGAGTAACTGGACCGCAACAGCGTCCGTGTCAATACCTGCTATTTCAAATTCAGTGAAGATTTCGCCGCGATTCTCGGATTGAGCTTGGCCGAATTCCTGATGAGCAGCAAGTGCGTTCAAGGTTGCCTCAGGCATCGTGTTGATCGTGGAGGGCAAGGCGAGGGCCTGGACGTACATGATATTCGAGGCCTTGGGGTCCTTGGTTCCTGTGCTGGCCCAAAGAAGACGCTGAGGACGGGCTCCCGCGTTCTGGATGCGCTGCCACCGCGAAGAATCAAGAAGTGCGCGGTATTTCTCATAAGCACCTCGGGCGACGGCTATTCCGAGCTGGTTGCTCAGACTTTCCGGCACCTTTTCTGCTACAGCTACATCCCAACGGCTGACGAACAGTGACGCCACGGAACCAACATCGGGATTCAGCCCTGCAGTAATTCGCCGCTCAACGCCGCGCATATAAGCTTCGGCCGCGGCTACATATTGCTTGCTCGAGAACAGCAGGGTCACATTCACGGGAATGCCAGCGAAGATTGCCTGTTCGATGGCTGGAAGCCCCTCGCTGGTACCGGGAATCTTGATGAAGAGATTGGGTCGCCCCGCACGGTTATGGAGAGCTTTGGCTGCGGCGAAAGTACCAGTCGTGTTATGGGCCAGCAGGGGCGACACCTCCAGAGAGACCCAGCCATCCACACCGTCGGTTCGGTCGTATATCGGCCGGAAGAGATCGGCCGCCTGTCTCAGGTCCTCGAGAGCCAACTCCAAGAACAGCACCTCGCCTGACTTGCCTTCATCCGACTTCCGGCGAATAACATCGTCGTAGTCGCTGCTGTTCTTGATGGCGTGATCGAAGATGGTTGGATTCGAAGTGAGACCCGTTACAGATAGTTCGCGAATATAGCTCAGCAGAGTCCCGCTAGCGAGCAAGCGACGTGTGATGTTATCGAGCCAAATGCTCTGCCCAATTTCATGCAATTTTTCGGTCGTTCGATTCATTTCATTCCTCTCGGAAAATACGTCACTCCACTACTGGTTGGATTTCAAGTGCACTCGCTTTGTCTACTCTGCGCTGGTGGCGAATGGCGCCGCTGAAGCGAGCCTTCAAAAACGTCTGGATCAATTCCCACGCCAGCGCTGGCCCAATTACTTGACCGCCAAGCGAAAAGACGTTCATGTCATCGTCTTCAACGCCCTGGTGAGCAGAGAAGACGTCGTGGATGAGACCAGCGCGCACGCCGGCAACTTTATTGGCACAGATGGAGGCACCCACTCCGCTGCCACAAAGGGCAATTCCGCGATCGACCTCGCCGGCGGAAACGGCTCTGGAAAGTGGGATTACGTAATCCGGGTAATCGTCTCCGGGGCTCGGATGAAGCGCGCCCAAGTCGACCACCTCATGGCCAGCCTCGCGCAGCAAGGTTGCGATCTGCTCTTTTAGAACGAACCCTCCGTGGTCCGACGCGCATGGTGCTTCCTCCTTTTTCTTGTCAAGTACACGATGAGCCTGCCTGCAGACGTTCTCAGCAGTGAAGCCGTAGTGCACCATGACCTCTTGTCCGGGTGCCGACGAGCCGAAGGTGTCGATCCCAATGACGGCGATCCTGGGGCCGACAAAAGACTGCCATCCGACAGGGGAGCCGGCCTCAATAACCAGGATGGGAACGTCCGTGGGCAGAATCTTTTCTCGGTAATCGTCTGACTGTGCCGCGAACAGGTTAGTGCTCGGCATGCTCACCACTCTCGCGTGAACGCCACCGGCGGCGAGCCGCTCGCGACCATCGAGCGCCAGATGGACTTCCGAACCCGTAGCGATGAGCACGATGTCTGGCAGCCCGCTTGTCGGAGAATCCGCCAGGATATAGCCGCCTAACTGAACTCCAGCCGGAATGGTGGGATAGCGGTTCAGGTCCAGAACAGGAAGATTTTGCCGTGTGAGCACCAGTGCGATAGGGCCTTGCTTTCTTCCGATCGCAACTCGCCACGCGGCGACTGTTTCATTGGCATCCGCGGGGCGAAGGACAACCATGCCAGGAATCGATCGCAATCCGATGAGTTGTTCCACAGGCTGATGAGTCGGGCCGTCCTCGCCCATCCCAATGCTGTCGTGCGTGAAGATATAGATCACCGGGAGGGCGTTCATGGCCGCAAGGCGCATGGGAGGCCGCATGTAATCACAAAAGACAAAAAATGTCCCGCCATACGGAATCAAGCCGCTGTGCAATGCCATTCCGTTGAGAATCGCCCCCATCGCATTCTCGCGAATGCCGAAATGCATATTGCGACCAGCCCAATCCTCCGGCTCGAAGTTGCCGGTCCCGCCAATGTTTGTATGCGTACTTGGAGCGAGGTCTGCGGAGCCGCCCATCATTTCCGGCAGACGAGTGCCGAGGATTTCGATCACTTTGCCCGAAGCGACGCGTGTGGCCATCGGTCCATCCGCCGGAGTAAACGCTGGCAGACCGCTGTCCCAGTCATTCGATAGCCGTCTATCAATGACTCTCTGAAACTCCGCGGCAAGGGTTGGATGTTCTTGCTCGAAGGCCTTGAATCGAGACTCCCATTCCACTTGCGCGGTGCTTCCTCGTGCGACTGCTCTCTGGAAATGCTCCAGCGCCTCCTCGGGGATATGGAAGGTCGGCGAGAGTGGCCAGTCCATCGCCTGCTTGGTAAGTCGTACTTCCTCGACCCCGAGAGCTTCTCCGTGCGCAGCGGCGGTGTCCTGCTTGTGCGGGCTGCCAAAACCAATGTGCGTGCGTACCGCAATCAACGATGGTCTCCCTGTCTCTGCGCGGGCATTTGTGAGCGCACTGGACACGGCTTCAACATCATTGCTTTGTTCCACTCGTTGCACATGCCAGCCGAAGGCGGCGAACCGCGCCATGCGATCCTCGGTGAATGTCAGCTCTGTGCTTCCCTCAATGGTGATGTGGTTATCTGCATAAAGAACGATGAGTTTTCCAAGATGCTGGTGGCCTGCGATTGATCCAGACTCCGATGAGATGCCTTCCTCAAGATCGCCGTCACTCACGAGCACATACGTGTAATGGTCCACGATCTGATGACCTGACCGATTGAATCGCGCCGCCAGCGCCGCTTCGGCAATGGCCATACCCACGCCGTTCGCGAGGCCTTGGCCCAAAGGACCTGTGGTAGCTTCGATGCCCGGAGTCTTGCCATACTCCGGATGACCCGGCGTGCGGCTGCCCCACTGGCGAAACCTCTTCAATTCCTCAAGAGGCAGGTCGAAGCCGGTGACATGGAGCAGAGCATAGAGCAATGCGCATCCGTGGCCGGCCGACAAAATGAACCGGTCGCGGTCTGGCCAGTGCGGATCCCGAGGGTTGAACTTGAGCGACTTATCCCACAGTGCATACGCCATGGCTGCCGATCCCATTGGCAGCCCAGGATGGCCCGAGTTGGCCTTCTGCACCATATCGACTGCCAGAAAACGCAGCGTGTTGATGCACAACTCATTTAATCTGGGCGGAGCAGCTGTTGCTTCAAGGATTGCGGAGGGCGCCATGACGGGTTTTGCCTTTCATTGCTGAAATGGGTGAATATCGCACTTGAACTTTGACTCACTGCCAAGTCAAGTCCCGCAAAGCTACATCTTGAGTCCTATATCGCTGCATTCTGGGTGCTTGCACTGACACGGCTTCTCTGGATGCGTCTTTTCCTCTGCACATTCGGTGCTGCAATGCTTCTTGCCGATGACGGGCTGACAATTGCAGCCAGGATGTTCGCACTTTTGCGTGGTAGTCATAAACGCTCCTCTTAACTGAACATGCCCTCGGCCTTTTGAGGGCTCTGTTGCTTAGAACATGACCCGCATTCTCATTCCGTGCAACGCGGTGGTATAGGCTTTGCGTGCATACGTAGGGTGGCTTGACAACTCCGGATCTTTCTTTAGTTCTTGACCGATTGCGAACGATAACTTTTCAAGTATCGAACAGGCTGGCTCACGAACGCAGGTCTCAATTGCTCACGAGAGAAGTCTGTTATCTCAGTGCGAAGATTCAGCATGCCGGGAAGTAAATAGCTCTGGCGTGGCGGCGGGACGAATGGCATGTCTGTAAGAAGCAAATAGATGCGGGAAAGCACGAAGAGGGAGACGCTGCGGTCAATATTGGCCATCAATCACAGGGCGCATACCTAACACTGGTACTTGAATGACGCGCAACGGAACTGTATACCTTTATCTCGATTTCCATGGCGGTCGGATTAATAGTGCCTTATGTTTGAGGTCGATGAGCCGCCACGGAGCGTATTTTTCGCGCCAGCCTGCGCGTCTGCAAGCCTATCTGGATGGTTTGACCCAGGTAGCCGGACATGCGGATCGAGTAGTTCCGATCGAAAACTACACCAAGGGCCTGATGCTTCCGATCGCGCGCAAGAGCGTGGAGCCGATGGCTGCGCGGCTGGCTCCCGGCAACGTGCGCCAGATGCACCAGTCGCTGCATCACATCGTGGCGGATGCACCCTGGAGCGATGAGGCGCTTCTCGAGAAAGTGCGGCGTCAGGTTCTGCCGGCGATGACCAAGAAGCATAAGCTGGCAGCCTGGATCGTGGATGACACCGGATTTCCCAAGAAGGGAACTCATTCCGTGGGAGTCACGCGCCAGTATTGCGGTCAGTTGGGCAAACAGGATAACTGCAGAGTAGCGGTGAGCGTATCGCTGGCCACTGAGCATGCCAGCATTCCCGCGACCTATCAGCTCTATCTTCCCGAGATATGGGCCAACGATTCAGAGCGGCGCAAGCAAGCGGGCGTGCCCAAAGAGATTCGATTTCAGACCAAGCCGGACATGGCGCTCGATCATATTCGTGGGCTGGTGAACGAGGATGTGCCGCGTGCCGTCGTCCTGGCGGATGCTGCCTATGGCAACGACAGCGTCTTCCGCGAGGGACTCCAGGCACTGGGACTTTCCTATTCGGTCGGCATTCACTCTTCGACCGTGCTGTGGGCGCCGGGCACCGGGCCGCTTCCGCCGCCACCGAGGAGCAAAATGGGGCGTCCACCACGGCTGCTGCGGAGGGATAAACAGCATCAGCCTCTGCCCGCCAAAGAGATCGCCTTATGCCTCACCGCAGCGGAACTGCGTAGCCTGACCTGGCGCGAAGGAACCCGCGGCAGTATGCGTTCCCGCTTTGCCGCCCTGCGTGTTCGCGTGGCCCATCGCGATTACTGGCGCAGTGAGCCACATCCGGAGCAATGGCTGCTGATCGAGTGGCCGCCGGTAGAAAAGGAACCCACCAAGTACTGGCTGTCGAATCTGCCGGCATCGATCAGCCTGCGCAAATTGGTTGCTATTGCCAAACTACGCTGGCGCATCGAACGCGATTACGAAGAACTCAAGCAGGAACTCGGGCTGGGACATTTCGAAGGCCGGAACTGGCGCGGCTTTCATCACCATGCCACCCTGGCGATCGCCGCCTACGGATTCCTGGTGCAGGAGCGGTGCCTATTTCCCCCCTCCGGCAACTCCTCGTTACTCCAAATTGGGAACATCCGGTTTCCCTTACCCAGCTTGCCGCCCGCATTCACGCCCCGAGGCGCTGCCCGTAAGAACCGAACGGCATAATCCACACTCCATCGCCACCCTGCGCTGTCTGATCGCTACCCACCTCGCTCGATCTCTGCCCAGGTGTCCTTATTGTCTTCGCGGATTCTTATAACACAGTAGTACTAGTTCCGTTTGGTACGGATATCCGGGCATCTCAGTGCGAAATTACACTCGGTGGAGCATCCCACGGGAGCATCGTCGTGCCATCGGGAAATTTGTAGATGTCGTCCTTGTCAAGGTTTGCCGCAAAGTCAAATTGGAGACCATGATCGGCCGGACCCTGAAAATCGCACACGCCACGCCGGTGGCCGCATTCGATCTTTTGGATCAGAGTGAGTACTTCGCCGGAAAGCAAGTCGGCTTCAGGCTTCCTCAATTCTTTTTTATTGGAACGACTCGGAGACAGAATCTTCAAGAAGCTTATGTGAAGGAAGACACGACCGCCCGGGCGCCTCGTGCCAGGCCGCTAAGCTTATGCCCCGACCCGAGAATCAGTCGCTAGGACAGCGGCCTATTGACAGCAACCCATAGCGCTCAGAGAGAACGCTCAAGTTGATTCGCTATCTCATCAGCTAATATCCGCGGTAAGAGTCGCAGGCTTCCCTGTGCTGCTATTTCTCGAGATGCCATTTACCATCTGCGCCTTTCCTGTAACTAGAACCTTTGTAAATACGCGTTTCAGGCTGACGCTTTAGGATAAAGTCGTCGGCAGTATATAACGCTTCGTTTTTCATTTCCTCGATAGCAGTGTAGTCCGCGACGATTCTTGGCACAAATGGCGACTGTTGCCCCTCCGAGACCGCAGCGTATGTTACAGGAACTCTGCGTTCCTGATCTTCTGTATCTATGCGGAAAGGCTTAAGAAACTGGAACATTTCTTCAGCCTCGGTCTCGGCCTTTGTCGGCGTGTACGAAGCAGCGAAATGCGCTTCCTCTACCTCGATCGACACACTCGCTTGTTCCGCTGTGTAGTCTGAGGTGTCAAAAGGTGTAAAGGTTACCGAAAGTGCCTGTGCACCAACTGAAAGCACGGTACCTGCAGCCGGCGTGTAAACGAATGTTCCTTGAATCGATGCCGTAGCATTTAACTGAGTGGCGCTAAGAGCGGTGCCGTGGGATATCGCGCGAGGGGACGGCCATTTGAGAGCAGGCTTTGCCTTCGTGACTGAGAGCGGCACTTCAGCTTGCGCGGTGGTGTAGTTCGCAGTATCTGTCGGAGTGAACGTCACCGAAAGCAGATGTTTTCCGGCTCCAAGTGCCGTGCCGATTGCAGGAGTGTAGGCGAATGTACCTGGAACCGAGGCCTGGGCATTGAGTTGAGCGGAGTTCAGCCTCGTGCCGTATGAGATTGGAGCAGGCTTCGACCATGTGATGGCAGGCGTTGCCTTGAGTACATTAATGGACACTTCAGTTTGCTCCGAGGAGTAGTCCTCGCTGTCTGTTGGCGTAAAAATTACCGAGAGCACATGGCTTCCTGCTGGGAGCACGTCGCCTGCGCCGGGAGTGTAGGCGAATGTTCCTGGAAGCGTTGACGCCGCACTTAGCTGCGCGGTGCTGAGCTTGGTGCCATAAACAATTGGTTCAGGCTCCGGCCACGTGATGATGGGCTTCGCCTTGACTACAGCGAGCAACACCCTGACTTGCGCAGGAGCGAAATCCTCTGCGTCGGTTGGCGTGAAGGTTGCCAAAAGCATATGCTGTCCGACTGTGAGTACATCGTCAAAGGTCGGAGTGTACGCAAATGTTCCCGGAATCGGGGCCGTGGCACTAAGCTGCGCGGCGCTGAGTTTGGTGCCATAAACAATTGGTTCTGGCTTTGGCCACGTGATGGTTGGCATCGCCTTGGTCACGGTAATTGATGCGTCGGCTTCGGCTATGGTGTAGTTCTCGGTGTCAGTTGGCGTAAAAGCTACTGAGAGCAGATAGCCTCCCACCGGTAGCACATCGCCTATGGCGGGACTGTAGACGAATATTCCTGGTACCGAGGCGGTCGCGTTGAGCTGCGCAATGCTGAGTTCGGTGCCACAAACAATTGGTTCTGGTTCTGGCCACGTGATGGTTGGCATCGCTTTGACTACAGTAAGCAATACGTCAGCTCGTGCCTGAGTGTAGTTGTCGGTATCGGCTGGCGTGAAGGTTACGGAGAGCACGTGGCTTCCCGCTGCTAGCGTGCCACCTAGGTCAGGAGTGTAGTCAAAGGTACCTGTGACCGAGGCCGTCGCATTGAGTTGACCAGAGCTGAGTTCAGCGCCATAGACAATTGGTGCTGGTTCTGGCCACATGATGGCTGGTGTCGCCTTAACTACAAAGAGCAATACCTCAGCTTGCGCCAGAGCATTATCCTCGGAGTGGGTTGGCGTGAAGGTTGCCGAAAGAATATGGTTTCCCACTGTAAGCACATCGCCTATGGCCGGCTTGTAAGTAAATGTACCTGGAACCGAGGCCGTGGCATTGAGCTGAGCAGTGCTGAGTTCGGTACCATAGACAACTGGCGCTGGTTCTGGCCATGCAATGTTTGGCATTGGCCTGGTCACGGTAATTGATACCTCGGCCTGAACCATGATGTAGCTTGTCGTATCTGATGGCGTGAAGGTTACGGAGAGCGTATGGCTTCCTGCCGGCAGCGCGTCGCCTAAGGCCGGCTTGTAGGCAAAGGTCCCTGGAACCGAGGCCTCGGCGTTGAGATGAGCAGTGCTAAGTTCGGTGCCATAGACAATTGGTTCGGGCTTCGGCCACGTGATGGCAGGCGTCGCTTTGACCACAGAGAGCAACACGTTAACCTGCGCGGAGCTATAGTTATCGCTGTCTGTCGGCGTGAAGATTACCGAAAGCATATGGTTCCTCGCCGTGAGCACCTCGCCAATGGCGGGAGTATAGGCGAATGTCCCTGGAACCGAGGCCGCGGCATTGAGCTCCATGGAGCTAAGTTCGGCCCCATAGACGATTGCAGCGGGTTCTGGCCACGTGAGAATCGGCATAGCCTTGGCTACCTTTAGGGACACTTCAGCCTGCGCCGAGACGTAATTTCCGGTATTAGTGGGCGTGAAGGTAACTGAGAGCACATGGCTTCCCGCACCGAGCATGCCGTCAAGGTCAGGCGAATAGGCGAATGTCCCTGGAACCGCTGCCGTGGCATTAAGCTGAGCAGTGCTAAGTACAGTACCATAGACAATTGGTAGAGGTTCTGGCCACGTAATGGGTGGCGTCGCCTTAACTACGTTGAGTAACACTTCAGCTTGCGCGGAAGCGTGGTTCTTGGTGTCGGTCGGCGTGAAGGTTGCCGAAAGCATGTGTCTTCCCACCTTGAGTAAGTCACCGATGGCAGGAATATAGACGAATGTGCCTGGAACCGAGGCCGTAGCATTGAGCTGAGCGACGCTAAGTGCGATGCCATAAGCAATTGGTGGGGGCTCTGGCCATGTGATGGCTGCCATTGACCTGGTCACAGTAATTGATACATCAGTCTGGGCCGTGGTGTAGATTGTGCTATCCGATGGCGTGAAGGTTACCGAGAGCACATAGCTTCCCACAGGGAGTACGTCGCCTACATCGGGAGTGTAGGTGAATGTACCTGGAACCGAGGCTGTGGCATTGAGCTGAGCAGTACTTAGCTCGGTACCACAGGCAATAGGTGCGGGCTCTGGCCAGGTGATGATTGGCTTAGCCCTATTTACAGTGAGCAATGCCTCAGCTTGCACCGAATCATAGGTATCGGTGTCTGTCGGTGTGAAGATTACTGAAAGCGTATGACTTCCTTCTCGGAGCACTTCGCCTATGCCTGGAGTGTAGGCAAATGTTCCTGGAACCGAGGCCCGGGCATTAAGCTGAGCAATGCCGAGTTTGCTGCCATATCTGATTGGAGCCGGTTCTGGCCATGTGATGATCGGCATCGCCTTGACCACAGACAGCACCACGTTAGCTTGCGCCAGAGCGAAGTCCTCGGCGTAGTTCGGTCTGAAGGTCACCGAAAGCATATGGTTTCCCACTGTGAGCACATCGCCTACGTCAGGCGTGTAGACGAATCTTCCTGGAACCGAGGCTGTGGCATTGAGCTGATCGGTACTGAGTACGGTGCCATAGACAATCGGGTCTGGCGTCGGCCACGTGATCGCTGAATCAAGTGCGCCAGTAAGACTGGATACGCTTTCGACGTCGTGGTTGCCGCACCATGAAATCAAGCCGTTGGCGAGGCGCTCGGTGGCGCAGGGATCGGCGAGGCTGGCAGTGCCCACTTGTACGGCCGTGGCGCCAGCCATCAGAAATTCAATGGCATCTTCCGGGGTAACGATGCCGCCCATGCCAATGATGGGAATTGTGAGGACCTGGGCGGTCTCGTAGACCATACGCAGTGCGATTGGCTTGATGGCCGGACCAGAGAGGCCACCAGTGATGTTGGTCAGTCGGGGACGGCGTGTTTCTACGTTGATGGCCATGGCTCGGAAGGTGTTGACCATGCTCACCGCATCTGCTCCGGCAGCGGCGGCGACCTGCGCCATGTGAACGATGGAGCCCACATTGGGTGAGAGCTTGACGATTAGCGGGCGATTGGACGCTGCCTTAGCGCTGTTGACCAGGTATTCGAGCGAACTGGGGTCGGAGCCAAAGGCCACGCCGTCAGCGTGGAGATTAGGGCAGGAGACGTTCAACTCATAAGCCGCAATACCTTCGGCGTCGTTGAGCCGCTCGATGACCCCGAGGTATTCGCCTACTGTGTAACCGAAGACGTTAACGAAAACCTTGCAGTCAGGATATCGTTGAAGCCGAGGCAGCTTGTGGTATATAAACTCGTCGACACCCACGTTCTGCGGGCCGATGGCGTTCAACATTCCGGCCGCGGTTGGCACGATGCGCGGTGCAGCGTGCCCTGTGATCGGCTCCAAAGAAATGCCATTGGTGACGAAAGCGCCAATCTTTTCCAGATTGACAATTTCTTCAAATTCGATGCCGTAACCAAACGTACCGCTGGCGGCGATAACTGGGTTGGCCAGTTCCAGGCCGGCCAATCGTACTGTCATATCGCGCTTCACTTAGAACGCCTCGAACATCTGTGAGAATGCATGGTCGGGTTGCCACGCGGGCATGGTCGTCACAGCGGCGCCGTGGGAGTAAGCGATCAATAGTGACACTGGACATGCCACAAAGAACGAACAATGTCTTCTGGTCATGATGATTCCTCCCGTCGAGGTTGAACCGGAGATCGTCAGGTTTAACCAAGGCATACGGAGGCAATAAATCAAAGTCCAGCAGGCACTGCGAATTCAGTCCAAGCTCTTCAAAGTCACACTGGCTCAGGTGTTTCGGGCTTTCGTCCGTACGCATGAAACGACAACTCGTCCTCGCATCTTGCGTATTTGAGCGTCATACGATTTAAGCAAAATCGTTATGTACCAATGCTGAAGGGTGACTGCGGGGGATACCGGTAAACACCTTCATTGTCCGCCTCGTTCTTTGCGGCAGATTGGCCCCAAGAGAGCGATTCCCAAGGCATCGAATTCCACATGCAAGGCAGAAGGGCCTGAGCTGGCCCAAAGAGAAGCTTAGATTCTTATTGACTGAGAATTGCCCGGATATTTTCTCTGTACGACAGGAGAGTCGCAAGATCCCGCAGCCCCTTTTCCATCAAGACGGAATTGGACGGAATTGACTGATTCATGAGATCGGGGCTATTACGAATCATCATGCTCCTCAGCAACAATTCTAATACGGAGAGAATCCCTCTGGTTAACCGATGAAGCAGTCTAAAGTAACCTCATACGTCTCAATCATGAGGCAGTGCAGGGAGTATATTGAAGAGACTTCTGCACTGCAAGACCCTTCAGAAAACAGAATCATAATCAGTTCAATTGAAAAGAGTGGCGGTCGGGATTATCTGACTTGCTCGCTTACGAGGGTTCCTGGCAGGTAATTTGATATGGCCAAAATCGCATTGTCGGGTTGTCAGCACCAGGACGGCTTCGAGCGCATCGGCTGCCTGGGTGCGAGATAGCCGATAGTAGCGATGGCACCCCTGGCGTTCGACCGTGAGCAAGCGACCGTTGACCGACTTTGTAAGATGGTCACTTGGCCGTCTGTGGCGCAACGGTCGCTGATTGAGCGAGTGGAGTCCGCAAAGGAGGCACAGCGATGACGATTGCGGAGCGTCCGGGCCTGGGGATCCCCGGCGGCGGTTTCGGCCTTCCCGCCACGGCTCGGTCGCCGGTTTCAACTGGAGACCTGCGGCTTCTCGAACAGACCATGGGCTGGACAGCCGAAGACGCGCAGTTGCTGCTGAGGCACTCTCCATTCTTCCAGCGGCATGCCGAGGTCAACGCGTGGCGCGCAGTCGTCGATGAAAAACCGCATCTTTCGCAGTGTTTTTGCCTGATGGCAGCCCGGACGAAGAATACAAGGCGCGGGTGAAGCGACGGTTCGTGCAATGGGTTGTCGATGTCGCCACCCGGCCCCATGATCGTGCTTGGCTCGACTATCAGGAAGAGATCGGTCTAAGGCATACTCCGGCGAAGAAGAACAAGACAGATGGGCGCCACACTCCACCGCTGGCGCCTTTGCGCTACTCGCTGGCCTTCCTGCCTGTGGTGATCGAAATGCGCAGCTTTCTGGAGAGTGAGATCTCGGATCCTGACGAGTTGCAGGCCTTGGAACGCGCCTGGATGAAGGCCATGCATCTGCATATCGTGCTTTGGACCAGACCTCACGTGACGGACGGTCTTTGGTAAGTTCTTTGGCGCGGTTCTGGCAGCCGGAACAATTCGTGTGCGCGAGAACAGAAGCATTTTGGGAAAACAAGCTTCCGAACGTCGAAGAGTGACCTTTGCTACTAAGGCCCTTCAGTAAATGCATTTAGCTCCTGCCGATAAACCCTTTTAGTAAATGCATTTAACCTCTCACGATAAATCCTTTTAGTAAATGCATTTTGCACTTGACATTCGCTACAAAATACCTGTAAGTTTTCGCAGGATTGGCGTTCATGCCCGTTACGGCAATGTAGTGATGGGATTTTGTACGCGTCTCTTTTTTCAGGCATCCCGCCACATAGGATGTTGCGTGGCGGTTCTGCCTGCTTTCCCCATGGTGGCCGGTTCGCGAAACAATCCGCGCAATGCCCGCGGGAGTTGGCCCATTTTTTTCCAACAAAGACCGCAGTGTAAGTGAAGGAGCTATCCAGGGACGGATAGCGCACGCTCACATTCACCGGTCGTTGGAAACATTTTCAGGCATCATCAAACCAATTACCGAAAGGGAGCTCTAACATGAAGTCAATCAGCCTCGATTCCTCTCGAGTCAGACAAGTAATGCTCTCCGCTATCGCAGCGGCGGGTTGCTTAACAATGGCGGCAAATGCCCAAACGGTCCAAAACAATGGAACCGGCACAAATAGTGGTTACGTCTATTCGTTGTATTCCACTGGTGGATCGGCGACCATGACGTTCCCAGACGCATCGAAATACCCCGGCAATTACGCGATTACTTGGTCCGGCGTCAACGATGTGGTTGGCGGTAAAGGTTGGAATCCGGGCAGCGCCCAAACTATAGGCTACAATGTCGGCGAGGCTACCGGTTACAACAATATTTCGATCTACGGGTGGACGACAAATCCCCTCGTCGAATATTACATCTGCGAATTTGGATCTGTCGTGGCTGGAACCTATAAGGGCAGTGTCTCCAGCGATGGGCACACATATAACACATACGAGCACCAACAAGTCAACCAACCCTCCATTCAAGGCACTGCAACTTTTGAACAGTACCTGGATAACTGGGGCGGGGCATCGATTGGATCGAACGGCACAGTTACCACCGCCAACCACTTTAATCACTGGAACAGTCTCGGGATGAATATGGGAGCTTTCAACTATCAAATCCTCGGGACAGAGGCATACGGCGGCAGAAGTGGGTCGGTTAACGCAACAGTGTGGTAACCAATCCCCATGCAAAATGCTTGATATCGTCAGGGCCGGCCGGTCTAACTATCGCCGGCCCGACGTTACGGATTTACGAGATGCGGTCGGAGCCCAATTCGTCGGCAAGCTGGTTATTCGGGAATCGATTTCTCCAAGCGACTCGCGTCTTCATGATATTGCGCCCCGGAGTGCGTAGCTGTCCGCAACCGTTTCCCAAGGTCAGTACCTGTTTCCCAAGACGATGGTCTCAGGAATGACCCGGGAACCTACGGGAATTGTCAACAACCGAAAGAACCAAGGGGAGGTTAGCATGCACTCAATGAGGATCGTTTCGTCCCGAGTTCAACAAGTAATCCTCTCCGCTCTGGTAGCGGCGGGTTGCGCAACCATGGCGGCAAGCGCCCAGACCGTATCCGACAATGGAACGGGCACGAATAACGGGTTTTTCTACTCACTGTTTACCAGTAGCGGATCGTCAACCATGACACTGGGAACAGCTGGAAACTACGCTCTTACCTGGTCCGATGTGGGCGATGTGGTTGGCGGTAAAGGCTTCAATCCTGGCAGTGCTCAGGTGATTGGCTACAATGTTGGATCCGCCAGCGGCTTTAACTACATTTCCATCTATGCGTGGTTCACAAATCCGCTCGTCGAGTCCTACATCACGGAGTTTGGCTCTCTCTTTACCGCGGATGCAACGGAGCTGGGCACTGTTACCAGCGATGGGCATACTTACACTACCTTTGAACATCAGCAAGTCAACCAGCCTTCCATCCAGGGAACGGCAACGTTCGAACAGTACCTGGATGCCTGGGGCGGCGCATCGATCGGACAGAACGGCGTAGTTACCACTGCCAACCACATTAACCACTGGAAAAGTCTCGGGCTGCCGGTGGGTACTTTCAACTATCAAATCCTCGCGACGGAGGCATTTAACGGCGCATCCGGATCCGTTAACGCAACCGTATGCGCAGGGCCGTGCTCCGGAGGCTCCGGCGGCACGCCCGGCTTTACGCTGTCGCCTTCCGCATCCTCGGTCTCGGTCGCTCAGGGAACGACCGCCACCGACACCATCGAGCTGCAGGACGTAGACGGTTTTAGCGGCAGCGTAACGCTTTCCGCGTCCGACCTGCCCGATGGTGTCACCGCGTCCTTCGGCACTAACCCCACCACCGGAAACAGCACGCTCACGCTGACTGCCAGCAGCTCGGCCGCCACCGGCTCATCCAAGATCACCATTGATGGAACCTCCAACGGCACGAACGCAAGCACGACCATCGCGCTCACGGTCACCCCCGCGAGCAGCGGGGGTAGCGGAGGATGCACGGTCGACTATACAATTTCACAGTTCGACAGCAGCCAGTTCGGGGCGACCGTCGGAATCAAGAATGGTGGAAGCAGCACTCTGAGCGGCTGGACGCTGACCTGGAGCTTTGCCAACGGACAGACCATCAGCAGCTCCTGGAATGGAACCGTGTCGCAGAGTGGCGCCAATGTTACGGTGAGCGAACAGTCCGGCCAGACTTGGGAAAACATTCCCGCTGGCGGAACCTATACCGGATTCGGATTCAACGGAACATCGAGTGGCACCAACGCAATCCCCACAAACTTCAAACTCAATGGAACGGCTTGCACGATCAACTAGCGCACTGCCAGCCAATCGCAACAACAACGCGGCGAAACAGGTCTCTCGACCTGTTTCGCCGCATACTCGAGAATTCGAATAAGCGCATCAGAAAGTTACAGCGTGGGTCAGATCGGATTCATGGGCAACCGGGCGTTGAGATCAGCTTTGTTGGTTGTAATCCATGCGCATGTGATTCTTTGATCTGGATCAACGGGAAAGATATTTCAATGAGAAAGCATTTCTTCCAAACGGCAATCATGGTTATTGTGGGCTTGACGGCAATAGTGGTTTTTGCCGGCGATTCTCCTGAAAAAATTCCGCAGAACCTTGTACTGGTCGAAGGAGGGACTTTTAAGAACACTCAGTCTAATTACTACGGAAAGAGTGTGACTATATCGAGCTTTTTTATTGGAAAATATGAAGTAACTCAAAAAGAATGGATTGAGGTAATGGAAACTAACCCCTCAAGATTCAAAGACGACAATTTACCAGTAGAGATGGTGAACTGGTATGACAGTGTTGAGTACTGCAACAAACGGAGTACAAAAGAAGGACTGACACCGTATTACAACATAGACAAGAGCAAGAAAGATCCAAATAATAAACCGGACCCTCATTTTGGAGATCTCGATAACATGAAATGGACTGTAACCATCAACCCCGGAGCGAACGGTTACCGATTGCCGACCGAAGCAGAGTGGGAATATGCAGCGGACGGCGGCCAGTTAAGCAAGAATTATACATACAGCGGAAGCGATTTTGAAAATGAAGTCGCCTGGTATTGGAGAAACTCCGGCGATAAGGAGTTAACAGGGTTCTGGCAGTGGCCTGCCATAGAACAAAATCACGATCGAACCAAACCTGTTGGCGGCAAGGAGCCCAACGAGTTAGGCGTTTACGATATGTCAGGCAATGTCAGGGAATGGTGCTGGGACTGGTACGGTGACCTGGCGACCAACGTAACTGACCCCAAGGGAAGTCAGAGCGGATTTGACCGGGTCTGGAAGGGCGGCGGCTGGATGGGCGACGCCCGATTCACCGAGACAGCTTTCAGAGGTCACCTGGCAGCCAACGGCACCGGTCCCGATCAGGGTTTTCGCGTGTGCCGCAACATGTAACCCGGCAGGAAACCAGCCGGGCACTCAGGAGACACTCTAGTGTTCGCCTGCTTCAATAAAGAAATCCTCAATCGAAGAGCGCTTCTGGCTTTCGCTTTCGCTGCCTGCGTCTCGCAGGCAGCGGCCCTGCCGGTTCAGGTGTCGTTTGACTGGCCCTCCGGCATGCCATCGATCACACCTGCACAGGTCCAGATTCGTGCGGTCCGAATGGTGGGCGATACAGCCAGAGCCTTAGTGGTCGAAGCCGAGGCCGGGCCGGACGGAGTGGCACTAAATCTTGACCGGGGAGTGTGGGAGGTGCAAGCTTCCGCGCCCGCATACTGGAGTCAAAAAACCGAAGTCACGATCGCGCCACAGACACCTGCAAGTGTGCGGCTTGCACTGTGGCCGGCAGCGTCTTTACGCGGCGAGATAGTGACCGCAGAAGGCGAACCGCGGCCCCGCACGCTCGGGGTTCGGTTGAGCGCCGCTCCAGCTCCCGCCGGCGAAATAACCAGCCCGCAGCCAGGCCCGTCCCACGCTGAGCTGGACTGCCAGATCGGCGAAAGAATCTGGACTTGCCTGGCGCCGGCCGGCCAGTTCGACCTGCGGTTGGAGGCTGTGGGGTTCGCTCCACACTATGAGTGGAGGGTGAGTCTGAAGGCCGCGGGGAGCACCGATTTGGGCCGAATCGAGCTTCGCCAAGCGGCGTCGGTGTTTGGGCGCGCAGTTAGAAAAGACGGTTCGGACCCACCAGGTCCCTGTCGGGCGACTCTGCAGGCGGATGCGCAACGGCGCGGTGGGCCGGAGCCCGATCCAGACAGTGCGCCGGCAGGCGAGAAGAGTTTTACTGTACCACTCAACCAACGTGGTTACTTTCAGGTCGTCGGTGTGCTGCCGGGCAGGCACCTGCTGGCTGTCGAGTGTCAGGGGGCGAGCGGCCTTAGCGAACTGGTGGTGCAAGCCGACGGCGAAACCCGAGTCGATCCTCCAATGGTACTCGAAGAGCTGACGCTCGACATCGCCATCACGCCAAAGGTCGATCCCGAGGGCCGGCTCTGGCAGCTCACAGTGGACGCGACCGCCCCGCGCTTGCGACGGATTGCCGACACGGCGACGATCTCAGCGGATGGACGCTGGATAACGCGTGGTCTCATGGCTGGCAGCTATCGTGTCGCCGTCAGTAGCTCCGACGGCACGCCATGGCTGCAACAGGACTTCGAGTTGGGCCCAGGCAGCACGCCATTATTGCTGCGGTTGGCGTCTGTGAGGGTGGCGGGGCGGGTGCTGTTGAGCACGCAGCCGGTGCGCGCACGGCTGGTCTTCTCCAACGTGGCGGGTGGCGAGCCGGTGACTCTCTCGAGCGACGATCAGGGCAATTTCCAGGGGCGATTGCCGATTGTGGCCGATGCGCAGGAAACCAGGTGGATTGTGGATGCGCACGTCGCGAAACCGCAGACTACCCGGCGCCTGCTGGGCGTAGACGTGACGACGGTTGCCGCCGGAGCCAGGGCTTGGCTTGATCTAGCGCTGCCCACGATCTCCGCGCACGGCACCGTGGTGTCTGAGGATGGCCAACTGCAACACAGTGCCCAAGTCACTTTCGAAGACGGCAGCGGAACCCGAACGATTACGTCGACCGATGACGCAGGCAGTTTCGAGATGCCCGAACTGCCGCCGGGGAAGTACAGCGCAGTGGCCGAGTCCGACGACGGCGTCTCCGATCGTACGCCGTTCGACGTGATTGATGGGTCCGAGAACGTACTGAAGCTGATTCTGCACCCTTCGCTGCACGCCGCCTTCTACGTCGTCTCCAACCAGGGGCCGATATCGGACGCAGCGGTGCAGGTCTGGATCGCGCCGGGCGTGCCGCGGGCCCTCGCGCACACCGATCAGAACGGCCGCTTCGAAGTGAGTCTTCCGCCTGGAACCTCCGAAGTGGGGCTGACGGTCGGAGCGCCGGACTATGCTCTCCAGCTGATCCGGATGCCAATCCCGAGCGCGCCAGCCGCGAATGCAACCGGTCCATCGCAGAATGCAGCAAACACCATCACCCTCGACCCATCCGGTGGGACGCTTGTGCTCAATTTCCAGCCGCCCGAGGGCACTCTCGACAACTCCGCCACGCTATATCTCGTTCATCGCGGAGCTATCGTAGATGCCCGCACAGTCGCCGGCTGGGGCACCGACCAAGCCGGCGCGAGCGGCGACGGTCCGGCGCAGGTGGATGCGATCACACCGGGTGATTACGCCCTTTGCACCGTGACGGACCCGGGACAACTGGCCTCACTCTGGCAAGGCGCAGTGCCGCCGGAACGCTGCAGTGCGGGCTCGGTCGCCATAGGCCAGACTTTGACTCTGTCGCCACTGCGACCTGGGACTGAGGGACTAAGCGCTTATCAATAGTGCCTTGGCCACCGCGGGCCTGCGCGTGTTGAGGTTGCTGGTCTATCGTTATGTTGGATTTGCGCTCCTCTTTTCAAAATCTCGCCCTTTAGAGGCAGGAGCAGAGGCGGCCATTAAAAGCAACTAATCAGCCAGCGGAAGGTCAGTTATTGCAAAGTCGCCATTGCCCTCGCCGCGGGATGATTGGTCCCGGTATGTCGGCATGGCGACTGGAATCTGGCACCCTCCGGCCAGGTTCGACCCCCAGAAGTCTTCGCGAGCCTGCAGCGCGAGTAGGCCCATACAGTTTGTGAATCTTAAACGACTTGCAAGGGTGATGGTCGAGACATTGCAGCATGCCTGCCACGCAGATGAGATCGTTTCCCAATAGGCACGGTCAAGATTTCTTCCGTGACGCCGTTGATTTTCCACCCAACAGCGGCGATCTGCCGATTATGGATCGAGGCATCTCAAGCCGCGGAGGATCCGAGATGCCTTCGAATAGGTTGTTTGCAGGCCACTCTCCCACTGCATAGACATGACGATCGCGCAATCCGTTCACGCCTTCCTGCCAGGTAATCAGCATTCGATTTCCAATATCC
>JBEKPD010000060.1:0-36483 GCA_049521075.1 Occallatibacter sp. | reverse complement strand
AGAACTCCGATCATCTGCTCTACACTGAATCGTTTCTTCTTCATCCAAATCTCCCTCCCTCACGGGTCAGATTTGGTCGAAGACTAACATCTCAACTGGCTCAGAAATACAAAGGCAAATCACGCGAATCCTGACATCCCCACACACTTATCCCTCGCGCTCCGAAATGAATGCGTAGGCATGATGCTAGACTCAATCAAAATGGACAGCTTAGTTCCATCTACGGTCCAGTGGAGCCTCCTCGCGTAACACGAGAAGCGATCATCGCAAAGTACGACTACTTTACGCGAGTTCATTTGTGGCCTTTCGTGCATCACTGGATCCAGAGACGTGGTTGCGCAATTTTAGGCCCAATGAAGTCGATCACGCGGTCATTCCACCCGGACATCATCCACTAAGAATAAGTGGACGCCCGATGACATAATCCAAGCGGTCTTGTGAGATGCAGACCGTACGCTTACCTTGAAGCTCCGCGTCATTAGAACGTAAAGACAGGTCCAAACTCGACCCGCTGGTCCTGCCAGATGCGGGACGGTTTTGCAGCAATCGTCCAGAACTTGCCCAGCTCGGGGACGGCGCGAGAACCATAATGCGTCGGCTCCAGCCCAAACGTGCACCATTGGTTGATCTTGTAGTACAGGGTCGCACCAATGAATTCGCTCCCGATTATGGGGATGCCTAACCCTTGGCCGGTCTGGTTGGGGCCGGCTCCGTCAAGCAATCCAACCTGCATGGCGGCATCCTTGTGGACAAGCTGGTCTTTGCCGGCGTGCACATAGAGCTGCCATCCTGCGTTGTAGCCCTTGGGATTGGCGTTGAACCAGCGCGAAAGCGGCAGGCCAAGTTCGGCGAATCCGCCAAAGTCGCGCACACCGTGTTCCGGAGCCACCACAACCTCGCTCGAGGTGCATGTGCTCTTGCCCGGATTGACACTGCAACCCAGCGTTGCGAAGCCGGACAGTGTGCCGGCCACGTTATCCAAGCCCGTACCCATGAAGAAGCTCCCGGGAGCTCCGCCGTTCGCGTTGACAAGAGGAATTTTGAACAGATGCGTCGTGTCCGTGTAGTTGGTTGAAAGTTGGCCGCCCAGCACCTGGCGCATGTCGCCGCCGCGATAGCCGCTCACGACCAGCGTGAGCCAACGGATGGGCAATTGCGCGGCAATCTGATTGCCGTACATGGTGCTGCTAGCGGTAAACCCCTTAGCCAGCGGCGTACCCGCCACCAGGGCGGTGGGGTATTCGTCGCCGATCAGATCCTCTTCTGTATTGGGAACAATAGACGAGCGTCGCCCATACATTCCGGTCCAGAAGATTTGCGCAGGAGCCACTGCAGGTGCCTTGTCGAGCCGGAATTGGAATGTCAGTCCGGCGTTGAGCTCCGGACTGTCGGAGTCGGCTCCCTGACGCTCGGCCTCGCCGACCTGACTTAGGAAGCCCGCGGTGGGTGAAACCCCGGGTGGACAGTCGACAGCCGCCAAAGTACAAAAGGTGAGTTTCTCCACCTGGCCCGAACTTGGCATCATGATCGCAAACTCAGGCGAGAGCTTGAAGTCGCGCGCAGCGTCGCCTAGCTTCTGAACAACTCCGAAACGAAACTGCGGCGAACGATTGTAGATGGCTCCGTAGGCAGCGGCG
Organism: Occallatibacter sp.; assembly: GCA_049521075.1. Taxonomy (GTDB): domain Bacteria; phylum Acidobacteriota; class Terriglobia; order Terriglobales; family Acidobacteriaceae; genus Telmatobacter. Next base: position 34,846 of record JBEKPD010000060.1, on the reverse strand, counting down.
TTCCAGGTGGTATCGACCAGGTTGGGCAATGCCTTTGAACCAAACAGGGTCCAGTCTTGTCCTCCAACGAAGAAAAGGCTGGTTCTCTCCGTGGCGGCGTAATCCACGCGCGCGAAGGCCAATCGCAAGCGCAGATTGGGATTGCGGATGGAGGTGACGTCGGCATTGTCGGATTCGTTGAAATTGCCTTCGAAGTCCGCCTCGAAGCGGCCGGTAAGGACCATCCTCTTGGAGATAGAAGGCCACTCAAGATTGATTCCGATGCGGCTTTGACGTGCTTTCATGTGGAACTCGGGGTCGGCGTTGGGGCCCGTGTTGCTGCCAGGCAACAACATGAGACCGGCGGGAATGGGAAAGTCGTCGCCATTGGGCGAACTGCTGTCCTGCTCAGCTGTTCCCTTGATGAAGCCGTAGGGTGTGAAGGTGACCGGGCCTACCTTGAGACCGGCTAGTCCGCCGGATTTGGGAGCATCAAAGGCAGCACGCGCAGGGGAACAATCGCGGGGACCGCGGACACGGCAGGAGGTTTCAATTCCGCAAGCTCGGGTTGCGGCACCGGGGCGGATTGGGGTTTTGGCGCGGGCCTGGCGCCGGCAGCCGGTGCCGGCGTGGCGACTGGGGCTGGCGCTGCGGCGGGGGTCGCGGCCAGGTCTGTCGCATTCAAAACGCCTTTGCGGGTGAGGGCTTCAATCAGGAGTTGCAGTTCGGCTTCGGGGGCTGCTACGCGGATGAAGTTGACCTCGGAAGGCGTGAGCACTCCTTTCTTTAGGAGCGCATCGAGCAATGCTGTCAGATTCGCAGCGCTAAGAGCCTCTATTGGCTTTGCGACTGGACTGACTGCTAGGGGCGGATCAGGCGCGACGGCTTCGGCGCTTGTGCCGGTTACGCTCGCCGTACTCCCACTTGCCGGACTGCCGTTATTGATTTCCGCAACGGAGGCCGCGATTGCCATGCTCAGTAAGACGATAGCGATGGGCTTCCCATTCGGTCTCCACATAAACACCTTCCCCCTCGTTCCGGTCTAGATCTCGAGTTCCGCCGAAATTGCGTTCTCCTGTTTCATCGTGCATTTAAGGCCGGGTGTGTTGCGGAGAGGAAGGAAATGTTGAGGCAATTCAAATCGGAATGAAAGGCCACTTCGGTGTTCTGAAACGGGCACGCCTCAATAATCCCCCCCATCTTCTTTCGTTAAGCCCGACAAATTTAGTTATTGTCTTCGCATAGCACCGGAAATTGGGCGGTACGGGCAGGCAGTCTCTGAAGCGCGCCGCCTGGCCGAACGTGCCGATCTATAGCATCGTGGCTGCCAGGCCGAATCGGCTTTGGCGCCGCGACAATGGCGTTGCAATCGGCCAACAATGGTTTTCGAGTGAAACTGCCGGGGTAAGGACGCGGGCAGCCGGCAAGGTAAGAAGACGTTGTCTTCGTCTGGAGTGCAGATAGAAAGCATCTGGCGCGGCTTGAATGGATGGAAGCACATTGAAAGCGGAAGAGCACATCTCGCAGTGGCGGGATCATTCGCCCCTGGTTTTTGTCGTCGATGACGATCCCAGCATCATTCGCACCATTGAGGGATTTCTGAAGCGGGCGGGATTCCGGACAGACAGCGCCGGTGACGTTGCCGGAGCGCTACAGGGAATCCGCGCCAAACGTCCCGACCTGGTTCTGCTCGATGTGAATTTGCCGGACGGATCCGGCTTCGATGTCTGCACGACGCTGAAGAATGAAGCCTCCGCCCTTACCACTCCGGTACTTTTCATCTCCGCCAACGAAGATACGTCAACCAAAGTGCATGGATTTGAAGTGGGCGGGGTCGATTACATCACCAAACCCATCGTCGGGGCTGAAGTTATCGCGCGCGTGCGCACACATCTGAGGCTGAAGCGCGCTTATGAACGGCTCGCTGAACTTCAGGCGGAGCGATTACAGCAACTGGCCAGTGCGCAACGCAATCTGATGCCCAGCCCCGAGGACATCCCAGAAGCGCGCTTCCAAGTCTCCATCCGCCAGGTGCTTGCCGCCGGCGGAGACTTCTACGATGTGATACCCACGGGTCAAAGCGTGGTGGACTATCTGGTGGCAGATGCCAGCGGGCACGACCTGGCAGCTTCTCTCTGGACCGCATCCTTGAAGGCTCTTGCCGCGGAATACGCCGGACCGCTGAATCTCCCTGTTGAAATCGTGCGTGCCATCAACAGCGCGCTTCGCCATGTCTTGCCGCGTGGCGCATTCTTCACGCTAATTTATGCCCGAGTCAACCGACAGACGGGGCGCGTTTCTCTGGTCAACGCCGGGCATCCTCCCGCCATTATTTGCCGCCATGCGGGGGACGAAACTCTCATTCTGCGCCAGGAAGGCGACGTGGTGGGAGCCTTCGACGACGCGGTCTTTGGCGTCGCCGAGCTAACCCTGGAGGCCGGCGATCGTATGTTCCTCTACACAGACGGGTTGATCGAAAACGGAGGTCCATACGAAGAGGGCCTCCAGAATCTCGCCCGCTCATGTCAAACGCGGCAGAATTTGCCGCTTCAGGATGCGATTCCCGCGGTCGTAAGCGATGTTGTAGTCAGTCCATCCCCGGCCGACGACACGCTGCTGATGGGAATAGAACGATGAAAACACTGCAAGAACGCACCCATATCGCTCTGTTGGAGAAGATCCCGTCGCGCATGGCGGAAGCAGAATTGCTCTGCCTCAAGATCCGTGACAGGCTCCAGGCCAACGATCTCTCCCGGCATAGTTTTGCGGTGGAGTTGCTGGCACGGGAATGCCTGAGCAACGCGATAATTCACGGAAATGAGAATGATGACGATAAATTCATTGTCTTGCGCCTTGACCTGGGGCGGGAGTGGATACGCCTGCAGGTGCGCGACGAAGGCCCTGGGTTTCGACGGCGGCGGATACGCGAAAACAAGTTAAATAGCTCCGTGCCCTCGGGTCGCGGGTTGTACCTCTACGAGTTGTATGCCCAGCGCGTCCAGTTCAATCGCCTCGGAAATCAGGTGACGCTCTGGATAAGCAGGATGAACCAATCAGGAAAGGAAGATGACGAAATGGCCGCTTATGTCAGTGAACAAAATGACCAGCAAGGCGCGGTGAAGATGAAAGGCGATTTGACGGCCATCCTGGTTCCGGAACTCCAGGCCAGCCTCAAAGAAATGATCAACAAGGGCGCACGCGAAGTGGTGTTCGATTTAATGAATACCGCCATGCTCGACTCGAGCGGCATGGGCTTGCTGATCGCAGCGGCCAACAGTCTGGCTCCCATGGGCGGAAATGTGCGCGTGACCAATGTCTGCCCCGAAATTTTCCGTCTGTTGCAGAGCATGCGGTTGACGGCACGCCTCAACGTGAGCGCAAGAGCATAAGAGGAGAATCATCATGGATTCAGACATCGCAATGGATGATGAGTTACTAGGCGAATTCATCAATGAATCGCGAGAACACCTGACTACGATCGAGGCCGACTTACTGGCCATTGAAGAGGCTGGAGCCAACATCGATCTGGAACTGGTGAATAAAGTATTCCGCGCGGCCCATTCCATCAAAGGCGCCAGCGGCTACTTCGGCTTGAACAAGGTGAAGGAACTTGCGCACAAAGCCGAGACCGTATTGGATATGATGCGGTCGAAAAAGATGGTTCCCAACGCCGAGATCACCAACCTTCTGCTCACGGCCTTCGACCAGTTGCGGGAGATGATCAACCATCCCAAAGAGAGTGCCGACGCCGACATCAACGAACTGCTCGTGAATCTGACCGGCCTGACGTCGTCTTATTTGCCGCAGGAACAAAAGGCCTCCCTGACGCAAATCGTCACGCTCGAAGCGGGGCAGGGCTCGCCTATCGTAATGCCCAAATTCGATTTTGACCGCTCAGAGGAGGCAGGCCGTTATCTTTGCGCTATCGAATACGACCTGATCCACGACATCGAGCGGCAGGGCCGCAACATTCTGGAAGTCTTCCACGCGCTTTCGATGTACGGGGAACTGGTGGATTGCGAGTTGAACTTCGAGGCAGTCGGCACATTGGACGGCCCCATTGGAAATCAGCTGCCGGTGCGCCTGATCCTGTCTACGGAGTTTAAGCCCGACGAAATTGTTGCCTTGTTTCCCTATAACCAAAACAAAATTAAACTGCTCTCCGGGCCTTCCGTGAAAGCGCCCACAGTGACCGTTTCTGACGAGGCTGAACCACCGCGCGCCCATCCTGCGCCTGTGGCAACCGTCGCCGAGAAGGTTGAACTGCCGCACGCCAATCCTGCGCCTGCGACGGCGGCTTCTGAATTGCAACCCAACCGGATGCCAGCTCCCCCTCTAGAGTCTTCAGCCCCGGCGCCGGCAGCCACCAAGTCCAGCTCCTCGTCCGCATCCGCGGCGCCGACGACGGTGGTCGAGGACAGCATACGGGTCAACGTAGCAACTCTCGAGATGCTGATGAATCTGGCCGGCGAACTGGTGCTCGGACGTAACCAGCTGCGCGCCTCCATAGCCCAGAAAAATCCCCGCGCCCTCAAGGCCGCCGATCAGCGCATCAACCAGATCACCTCCGAGCTGCAGGATGTCGTGATGCAGACCCGGCTCCAGCCCATCGGCAACGTGTTCGGCAAGTTTCCGCGTTTGGTGCGCGATCTGGCTTCGAATCTGCATAAGGACATCCAGTTGGACATTCGCGGCAAGGATGTGGCCTTGGACAGGAGCTTGATCGAATCCCTGTCGGACCCGCTCACGCACATGGTGCGCAACGCCGTCGACCATGGCATCGAAACCCCGGAAGACCGCGCCCGCGCGGGCAAGAACCGCCAAGGCTCTCTCTCGATCGACGCGCGGCACGAAGCCGGCCAGGTGGTGGTCGAGATTGCCGATGATGGCAAGGGCATCGACCCGGAGCGAATCGGCAAGGTGGCCCTGGGCAAAGGGCTGATCACGGCCGAAAAACTGGACGCTATGTCGGCAAAAGATAAGACGGCCTTGATCTTCCTGCCCGGACTGTCAACCAACACCCAAGTCAGCGACGTCTCCGGGCGCGGCGTGGGAATGGACGTGGTCAAGACCAACCTCGACCGTCTCGGCGGCAAAGTGGAAATCATTTCGACCGTCGGCAAGGGCACGACCTTCCGCATCAAGCTGCCTTTGACACTGGCCATCATCCCGTCCCTGATCGTCTCGGTCGAGGGGGAGCGGTTCGCTATCCCGCAGATCAACGTGGAGGAGATGCGGCATGTACTGCCTGACCAGGCCAAGACGCGCATTGAGATTGTGGGAGATGCCGAGGTTCTGGTGTTGCGGGACCGCCTCATCCCGCTGGTGCGTTTCGCCGACCTGCTGGGCCTGGTGCCCACCTACACGGATCCCAATTCCGATCAATGCGAGATCGATCGCCGCACCCGGATGGCCGACCGGCGCTCGCCCCGGCTCCCCGATGGCGGGGAAAAAGCGCCCGCGCTGCCCACGCCAAAATCGGCGTTTGCGCGCAAGCCCGGCGACCGTCGCCACACCGGCGGCGCATTGGAGATCGTGGTGGTCACCACCGGTTCGCAAACCTACGGATTGGTTGTGGGAGGCTTTCAGGACACCGAGGAGATCGTCGTGAAGCCTTTGGGCAGCCATCTCAAGGGCCTCGAGGAGTATGCCGGAGCGACCATCCTGGGCGACGGTTCTGTGGCCCTCATCCTGGATGTGGCCGGGCTGGCTGCCAAGGCCCACCTGGACGCAATTGCCGGAATGTCTCGCGTCAATGAGCAAAACGAAGGCGCGTCTCAGGAGCAGTTCAGCGATAGCCACTCCCTGGTGCTGTTCCATAACGGCCCCGAGGAGCTCTGCGCCCTGCCGCTCGATACCGTGACGCGCATCGAACACATCGCGCCCAAGCAGGTGGAGATGATCGGCGGCCGGCGCACCATGCAGTATCACGGCGGCTTGCTCCCGCTGGTAACGCTGTCCGACTCGGCTCAGGTCAAGCCGATTGGCGAGAACAAGGAACTGGCGGTAATGATCGCCAACGTGCGCAGCCACGAGGTGGGATTGCTCGGGGCCATGCCTGTGGACGTGATCGAGACCGGCGCCAAGATCGATCAGACGACGCATCGTCAGAAAGGCGTCTCGGGATCGGCCATCATTCGCGACCAAACGGCGCTGATCGTCGACCTGTACGAACTGGTGGACGCAGCCTGGCCGGAATGGGCCGCGGAGCAAGCCAGCACGCGGCCGGTTTCGCCGCATGCCCAGAACTGGGCCGTGCTCCTGGCCGAGGATTCCGACTTCTTCCGCACACAGATCACGCACATCCTCGAAGAGGGCAGTTATCCCGTGCTGGCGGCGCCGGATGGCGAAGCCGCCTGGGAGTTGCTGCTTGAGAACCTCGACAAGGTGCGCACTGTCGTCACCGACATCGAGATGCCGCGCCTCGATGGATTGGGGCTGGCGCGGCGCATCCGCGGCGATAGCCGGACGGCGCACTTGCCGATCGTTGCCCTCACCTCGCTGGCTGGCGAGGACGATATGGCGCGAGGCAAGGCCGCGGGCATCGACGACTATCAGACCAAGCTCGACCGGGATCAGCTTCTGGAGCGTTTGCGGGAGTACTCCGGCAAAGCTCCGGCGCAATCGGTAACAGCCGTCGAAAGTTATGCCGCGGCCTGATCGTGTGTCGCGAAATGGAAACGGCCTGGCAGAGAGGCAAGCATGAAACACGCAACACTAAGGGGAGATACGCAATGAAAATGAAGATCCGCGCACAACTGATACTGGCCTTTTCCGTCGTTCTGGCCTCGGTACTCATTTCGTCAACCATTGTCTTCTGGAAGGCGGTCGGAGTCTCCCAAAGGCTAAGCCGTACCCAGGAGTTTCGCATTCCGCTTGAAGAGAAGACGGCCGCAGTGAATATGGCGCTGGAGAAGGACAGGGGCGACCTTAGGCGCGTGGTCCTGTTCGTGGGCGACGGAAATTTGGATAAAGCAAAGACCTACAGGCAGAAAGTGCTTGACGACTGGTCGGAGGTCGACACGGCGTTCGCCGCGTTACCGGAGATGAGCAAAAGTTTCGTCCTACCGGAGAATAAAGACCGGGTGGCCAAGCTGGCAGCTGAATTGCCGGAACTTGAAAAGGAACAGAAATCTTTCGCGGACGCGACCATCGTCGGGGGCCCGAAGGGCGCCCGGAATGCCGATGGCACTCTGGTCAAGGATATTGAGCCGCTCGGAGCCGAACTGCGAGATACCGGAGAGAAGCTCGCGAACAGCTTGTCAACATTGATGGAGCAGGATGCCGAAGATGAATCCCGAAGCCAGAGCGAAACGCAGTGGACGCTGGTCATCTCCTCGCTGCTCTCTCTCGCGCTGGGTATCGGAATCGCCTTCATCTTCAGCGGCAAGATTGTCGGCGCCTTGCACGTGGTGGTGGAACGCCTGAAGGCCATCGCCGCTGGCAATTTGAGCGGCGCCAGACTACCTGAGACATTGCTTACCCGGCCGGACGAGTTGGGATCACTGGCAAGGGCATCGCAGGAGATGACCGAGCATCTGCGCAAGTTGCTGGGCGGCATCTCCAGCGGCGTGAATACCCTGGCGTCATCCGCCACCGAGCTCACAGCCGTATCTCAGCAGACGGCCTCCAGCACAGCCTCCATGTCCGACAAGGCCAATACGGTAGCGGCGGCCGCCGAAGAAGCCAGCGCCAACACCATGTCGATCGCAGCGGGCATGGAAGAGTCATCGAGCAGCCTATCGTCGGTGGCCAGCGCTACCGAAGAGATGAGCACCACGGTGGCCGACATCTCGGGCAATACCTCCAGGGCACGGGCCATCAGCGAACAGGCCATGGGGCAGGCGCAGACTATCACCGACCAGATGCAGAAGCTGGGGCAGGCGGCCCAGGAGATCGGCCATGTGACCGAGACCATCACCAACATCTCGGCGCAGACCAACCTGCTGGCGCTGAACGCCACCATCGAGGCGGCGCGTGCAGGCACGGCGGGCAAGGGCTTTGCCGTGGTCGCGAACGAGATCAAGGAACTGGCCAAGCAGACGGCCGAAGCCACCGAAGACATCAAGACGAAAATTGCCGGTATCCAGAGCTCGACGGGCACGGCCATCTCGGACATTGGGCAGATCACGACCGTGATCAGGGATGTGGGCTCAATCGTGGCCTCGATCGCAGCGGCCATCGAACAGCAGGCCAACGTGACCAAGGATGTAGCGGGCAACATCGCGCAGGCTTCAACCGGAGTGCGCGAGGCCAATCAGCGCGTCTCGCAGACAGCTGAAGTCTCGAAGAGCATCGCCCACGACATCGCCAGCGTCAACGCCGCAGTGGTCGACATCCGGCAGGGCGGCCAACATGTGCAGTCCAGCGCACTCGAACTATCCAAGCTGGCCGAACTGCTTGGCGCCCAGGTCGCGCAATTCTCGATGTGAAAGGGCGAAGACGAAGATCGGATCCGCCTAAGCACCAATCGGCACAGCAGGGTAGAGGTAATCGAGGTACGACATGTTCAAACGCATGAAGCTTTCGGGAAAAATCGCCGGCACGGTGGTCGTGGTTCTCACTATCACATCGATCCTCAGTTTCTGGATCACGCAGCGGCGCATCAACCGCCAGGCGGAAGAGGCCTTTCGCGATAAGGTTCGCCAGATCACCGGCATGACGGCCGCAGATCAGGGCTGGTTCTCCGACAACCTCGACACGCTGGTGCCCGGCGGGAACTTCAAGAGCCTCAACCAGGTCCCGGTGGTCGCGGCCTGGAGCGTCGCCGAGCGGTATGCGGACAGGAATGGCATGACGTTCCGTACGCCATCGCTCCAACCGCGCGATCCCAAAAACCAGCCTGACGATTTCGAGCGCCGTGCTTTGATGATGTTTCAGGCCGATCCCACGCTCAAGGAATTCTCCGAGCGCGGGCGCGTGGGCGATCGGGAGGTGATGCGCTATGCGCAGCCGGTGCGCATCACCCAGGATTGCCTGATTTGCCACGGCGATCCCGCGGGCACAAAGGATCTTGTCGGGGGCACCAAGGAAGGCTACAGGGTCGGCGACCTGCGCGGCGCTTTTGCGGTTACAGCTTCGACGGAGCAGTTGGCGGCCACCGCCGCATCCAATTCAATTGCCACCTTCCTGCTCAGCCTTCTCACGCTTCTGGCTTCCTCGACTGCCGTAATCCTGGTCATTCGCAAGCTGGTGATACGGCCGCTCGGGAAGTCGGTTGCGTTTGCCAATCGTATTGCCAACGGCGATCTGACCGAGGCCGATCTCCTGGTTGAATCCGCGGACGAGATCAGTGAAGCAACTGTGGCCCTGAATACCATGAAGAACAATCTTCGCCGGTTGCTTGGGGACATTTCGAGCGGAATTCGGACCTTGAGCGCCTCCGCAGCCGAACTTACGGCCGCATTCCAGCGCACGGCCTCCGGTACGGCCTCCATGTCCGAGAAGGCCCACACGGTAGCGGCGGCCGCCGAAGAGGCCAGCGCCAACACTGCGTCCATCGCTCAAGGCATGGAGCAGTCTTCAGACAGTCTTTGCTCCGTAGCCAATGCCACCGAAGAGATGAGCGCCACGGTGGGTGACATTTCCTCCAATACCTCCAAAGCTCGCACCATCAGCGGACAAGCGATGGGGCAGGCCCAGACCATCACCGAACAGATGCAGAAGCTGGGGCAGGCGGCACAAGAGATCGGTCACGTCACCGAGACCATCACCAACATCTCGGCGCAGACCAATCTGCTGGCGCTGAACGCGACCATTGAAGCGGCGCGGGCGGGCACGGCGGGCAAAGGGTTTGCGGTAGTGGCCAACGAGATCAAGGAACTGGCCAAGCAGACGGCCGAGGCCACCGAAGACATCAAGATGAAGATTGCCGGGATCCAGACTTCGACGGGCACGGCGATCTCGGACATTGGACAAATCACCAAAGTAATCGAGGATGTGGGCAATATCGTGGCCAGCATTGCGGCGGCCATTGAAGAACAGGCCACGGTGACCAGGGATGTGGCGGGCAACATCGCGCAGGCTTCGAGCGGGGTGCGGGAGGCCAATGAGCGGGTCACGCAGACGGCGGAGGTCTCCGAGAGCATTGCGCGCGACATTGCCGGTGTCAATGCAGCGGTCGCAGATATCCGCAAGGGCGGCGAGCACGTGCAGTCCAGCGCGGTCGAGCTAACCAAACTGGCGGAGCAACTCGGCGCACAAGTAGCACAGTTCAAGGTGTAAGGGAGCAGAGATGCAACAAGTCTCTCGAATCGAGAAACCGAAGAGCATCTGCTGGCAGCTGTCTTCGAATGAGGAAGCGGCGTCTTCGGCATCGGCGCCTCCCTGATTGAGGAAGTGGTCGATGTCAATAATTCTGGCGGCCTGGAGCCGCTTACTACGGGTCGTGATCGCGAAAATCGGCATCACATTCGGCCTGACACCTTTTTGCAATTTCGCCGATAAATGCAATGAAGGCTGCCCCCTTCAGAAATGGTTGGGCGGTTGGCTGCGGTTCGAGGGAGAGTGTATGCGCAGATTAGCAATTGTTCTTGCCGCTTGGATGTTGGGTCCGGCGGCCGCCATTCTGAGCGCGCAGAGCCTGGACGATCTCAACATCCAGATCCACGGTTATGCAACTCAGGGATTTCTATACACCACACACAACAACATCTTCACAACGAATTCGAGCGACGGGAATACGGCATGGACCGAGGCAGTTGTGAACCTCAGCGTTCAGCCCGAACCGAAGCTGCGCGTCGGCGTTCAGGCGCGTTACTACTTGATGGGAAACCTCGGCAACACCATCATTCTGGACTGGGCAAATCTCGATTACAAGTCCAGTGACAAGTTTGGCGTGCGCGTAGGCAAGGTCAAAACTCCCTGGGGCCTCTTCAACGAAACTCAGGACATCGATCCCGCATCAATCTGGGTGCTGTTGCCTCAGAGCGTGTACCCCATCGAGAGCCGCGAATCCTACCTCACCCATTACGGCGGTGTTGTTTACGGCAAGTTCCAGCTTGGCCCCCAGCTCGGAACGCTCGAGTACAAGGGCTTTGGTGGCGAGAGCGTATACGTGGAAAACGATGGAATTTTCCTGGCTCAAAATGAGGCGGGCTACCCGCTGCCCAATGGAATCCAAGGCCCGATTTTCGGCGGCGCTCTGCACTGGAAGCCGCCCGTGACCGGCCTGATGGTTGGCTACTCCGACAGCACCACTACAACATGGCACGCCCTGATTACCGCTCAGAATGGCGCAATCTCCGGAACACAGACCCTCTATGAAATGAGCCAGCCCAACCTTTTCGCGATCTACGAGAAAAAGAAAATCATGCTGGCCGGCGAAGCCTGCAGAAACTGGACCGATACCCGGACCGTGTTTCCAGGCTACCCGGCCATCTCGCAATCCGTGTCCGGGCGATCCGATCCCAGGGAGTGGTATGCCATGGCCACCTACAAACTCACCAGCAAGCTCACGGCCGGCGTGTACGACAGCCAGATTGTCGACCATAAAGATCCGCTGGGACCAGGGCGCTATCAAAAGGATTGGACCATCGCCGGACGCTACGACATCAATGGATTTCTCTACGCAAAGGTCGAACAGCACTTCATCCAAGGAACTCAGCTCGGCTACGACGCAACTTTGAACCCAAACGGCCTGCAGCCCAATACCGGGCTCACCATGATGAAACTCGGCGTGAGCTTCTAACGCGGACGAAAGGAGAAAACTGAAATGAAAAAGCTTATCTATGCAATCCTGCTCGTGGCGTCCGCGTCAATCTTCGCGTATCGAGGCCAAGCGCAAGTGCTCGTGATTGCCAACCCAAGCGTAAAGTCTGCGGAGGCGAGCAAGGGCGATCTTCGCGACATATTCACAGGAAACTCCTCGAGCTTGAAGGGCTCCCAGGTGACGCCCGTCCTGCTAAAGGGCGGAGCGGCGCACGATGCGTTCCTGTCGGCTTACATCGGCAAGCCGGATGGCGCCTTCCGCGCCGGATGGCGCAGCCTGGTGTTTTCCGGGCAGGCCTCGATGCCCAAATCGGTAGATTCCGAAGCCGCCATGGTGGATTATGTGGCGCACACCCCGGGGGCGATCGGTTACGTGAGCAGCGGAGCGCCGCACGAGGGCGTAAAAGTACTGGCGGTGAGGTGAATCCATGTTCAAACAATTGAAGATTAGCACTCTGTTGTTCGCAATTCTCGGCGTGCTGGGCGGTGGCTATTTGCTGCTGCTCAGTATCGTGCACCTGTCGGCGACGGCGACGCATCGCCGCATGTCCGAGGTCTCCTCGTCGCTGTTTCCGGCGGCGCTGAAGATTGAGGCATCGGAAGCCGCATTCGAGAGGATGAAGAAGCACTACGGCGATGCGGTCGTACTGCAAAACGAGAAGGCTCTGGACGCGGCCGATACCGAAGCCGAACAGACGGCCAGCGGATTAGGCGATGTGAAGGAGGCGCTGTCCACCGTGCCGGAGTTGGCGCATCAGGCCGAGGCCCTCGAGAGCCAGTTTGCCGACCTGCGTCAGCGGGAGAAGGAAACCTACCGCGCTGTGCTGGCGAGCGGGAATGGCCCGAGCGACGAACTGATGGAAAGGATCGGCGGCCTAGGCAAGGAGAATACCGCGCTATCGGCAGCCATGGAGGCGCTCAACGGATCCATTGCAGCCGATTTTCAAAAGCAGCTCGACGACGTGGACCGCTGGTCGGTGAGAAGCCGGCTGACCGGTCTGATCATGCTGGCGTTCGTTCTGCTGAGCGGAGCCATGGCGTTGTGGGTAATCCGGACGAGGATCGTTGCACCGCTGCGCACACTCGGGTCCCATCTGGAGAAAGCTGCCGCCGGCAATCTGGCCGACCGGTTTGTGATCACGACCGAAGACGAAATGGGGGAGATGGGCCGCTGGTTCAATATCTTCCTCGAAAAGTTACAGGTCCTGATCCGGCAGGTGCAGGAGGACGCGAGGCGGCTGACCAGTTCTGCCACCGAGCTCACGACCGTATCTCGGCAGACGGCCACGGGCACGGCTTCGATGTCCGACAAAGCCAATACGGTCGCGGCAGCCGCCGAAGAAGCCAGCGCCAACACCTTGTCGATTGCCGCAGGTATGGAGCAGTCATCGAGCAGCCTATCGTCGGTGGCCAGCGCTACCGAAGAGATGAGCACCACAGTAGCCGACATCTCGGGCAATACCTCCAAGGCGCGGGCCATCAGCGAACAGGCCATGGGGCAGATGCAGACCATCACCGACCAGATGCAGAAGCTTGGCCAGACCGCGCAGGAGATCGGTCACGTGACCGAGACGATTACCAACATCTCGGCGCAGACCAATCTGCTGGCGCTGAACGCCACCATCGAGGCGGCTCGGGCGGGCTCGGCGGGCAAGGGCTTTGCCGTCGTGGCGAACGAGATCAAGGAACTGGCCAAGCAGACGGCCGAGGCCACCGAAGACATCAAGGCGCGCATTGCGGGCATCCAGAGTTCGACAGGCACAGCCATCACCGATATCGGACAGATCACGACCGTGATCAAAGATGTGGGCACGGTCGTGACCAGCATTGCCGCGGCCATTGAACAACAGGCCAACGTGACCAAGGATGTAGCCGGCAACATCGCGCAGGCTTCAAACGGGGTGCGGGAAGCCAATCAGCGCGTCTCGCAGACGGCCGAAGTTTCGAAGAGCATTGCCCGTGACATTGCCGGCGTCAGAGCTTCGGTGGTCGAGATCCGGCAGGGCGGCGAGCATGTGCAGTCCAGCGCCGTCGAGCTGTCGAAGTTGGCCGAACTGCTTGGCGCTCAAGTGGCGCAGTTCAAGGTTTAAGGGAGCATATATGGCAACGAGTATCACCAATCCTGAGGTTGCAGAAGACCTACTGGTCGCCACCTTCCAACTGGGAAGCGATGACGGAGTCTTTGGAATCGACGCCACTTTGATTCAGGAAGTGGTCATGGTGGGCGAGCTCACGCCCGTCCGTCACGCTCCCGACTATGTGGCCGGCATTCGCAACCTGCGCGGCCGCATCATCACCGTCATCGATCTCTGCGTGCGGCTGGGCTTGGATGCGATCGAGATCGGTCTGGAGAGCCGCATCCTGATTGCGGACTGGAAGGGCGAACCTGTCGGCCTGCTGGTGAACCGGGTAGCCGATGCCGTCGCGCTCGAGGCGGGGAGTCTGCAGCCTGCACCCCCGAATTTGCATGGCGTTCAGATGCAGAAGCTGCTGGGTGTTTTTCGCAGTGGCGAACGCCTGGCAGCCCTGCTCGATCTTGCCGCCGTGCTCACCACCGACGACCGTGCCGGAACGCCGATTGCGAACGAAAACAAGAGGGGGTAGACGTGAGGGTCCTAGTCGCCGACGATGCGATCCTGTTCCGGCGGCTGCTTGCGGACGTGCTAGGCTCCCTGCCGGGGATCGAAGTGGTGGGAAGTGCGATCAACGGAAGGATCGCCGTCGAGAAGGTCCGGCAACTCAAGCCCGACCTTCTCACGCTCGATATCGAGATGCCGGAGATGGACGGTCTGGCGGTGCTGAATGAGCTGACCCGGAATGGTCAGCAAGAAGTAGAGATTATTGTGGTGAGTGCGTTATCCCGCCGCGGAGGCGATCTTACCATGCGGGCTCTGGAGAAGGGGGCCTTTGATTTTATTACCAAACCGGAATCCGGCACTCCTGAAAAGGGACGAGAGGCGTTGTTGCGGGATCTGGCCCCGCGGGTGCGCGCCTTAGCGCATCGTCTGGAGGTGCGCGCGATTTTGCGCGGAAAACCCTCCTACACCCACGCCGATGTTCCCCGCCCCGCTGCCGCACCTGAACGCGCGCCAGCAGATGCCGCTCTCGACGCGATCACCTCGCGCATGCAACGCATCGCCAAGAATACGAAACCCGAGATGGTTCTTATCGGAGTGTCTACCGGCGGCCCTGTCGCATTGGCCCAGCTCTTGCCAGCGATTCCACGAGACATCGGCGTACCCATTCTGATTGTGCAGCATATGCCGCCCATCTTTACCAAGTCTCTGGCCGAAAGTCTGGCTGCCAAGTGTGCGCTAGGCGTCCGAGAGGCCGTTCACGGGGAGTTTCCCGAGCCAAACACGGCCTACATTGCGCCCGGAGGGATGCAGATGCGGTTGGGCGTAGGCTCCGGGAACCGGCCGATGATCGAACTCACCGACGATCCTCCCGAGAATAACTGCCGGCCCGCCGTCGACTACTTGTTTCGCTCCGCCGCCAATCACTTCCCTGGCCGCGCCATGGCCGTCATTCTCACCGGAATGGGCAGCGACGGGACGCTCGGCTTGCGTCTTCTCAAGCGCCACGATTGTTTTGTCATTGCCCAGGACGAGGCGAGCTGTGTGGTCTACGGCATGCCCAAAGCCGCGGTCGACGCGGGCGTGGCCGATGTCATCCTGCCCTTGAATTCCATCGCGAACCGCATCACCGCCTTCGTCAAAGGGGGCCAGATTTGACTACTGCAATTACAACCGATGAGTTGCCGGTCTGGACCCGATACATCCACGAAATCTGCGGAATTCAACTGGACGATTCCAAAGGCTATCTCGTCGAGACCCGCCTGGGCAGCTTGTTGCCCGAAACCGGAGCTTCCAACTTCTCGGAACTGTTCTTCAAGGTGCGGTCGGACTCGACCACCAACCTCCGCCGAAAAGTCATTGAAGCCATCACCACCAATGAAACCTCGTTCTTTCGCGATACGGCTCCCTTCGAATTGCTTCGGCATAAGCTGATCCCCGAGCTCATCGACCGGCGCAGCAAGAATGGCGTGCGCATACCCATCCGCATCTGGAGCGCGGCCTGCTCTACCGGTCAGGAAGCGTACAGCACGGCAATCGTGCTGAAGGAGTTGCTGGGGGATCTGACGCGCTACGACATCCGCATTCTGGGCACAGATATTTCGAACAAGGTCGTGGCCCAGGCGAGCTACGGAGAATACAACCGCTTGGAACTGGAACGGGGCTTGCCGCAGGAGTTGTTCGCGCGATACTTCACCGCATCGGGAGATCGGGGCAAGGTCCGCGATGAAATCCGCGCCCTGGCCACGTTTCGCACCATCAATCTACTGGAGCCGTTTTCCTTTCCCAATCCCTTTGACATCATCTTCTGCCGCAATGTGGCTATCTACTTCACGGAGGCAGACAAAACCAAGCTGTTTCGGAATCTCTGCAGATATCTCGCAAAAGACGGATGCCTGATCATCGGCTCAACCGAGTCGATCTCCGGGCTTTGTCCGGAGTTGGAGCCAAAGCGGCACATGCGGTCGGTGTTTTATCAATGGAAGGACCGGGCATGACGGGAGATTCTCGAGATTCCACGACCAGTCGATCGCAAAGCTCTCCCCATATCGAGCGTGCCGGTCTGGCTGCGGCTCGAGAGCAGGCCGCCGATAGCTTCATCGCGACCGGCCGGCGAAGGGACCAGGACTTCTATTCGTGTGTTTCCGAAGGGACAGCGGCGGCCGCACCGTTCGAAAAGTTATGAAAATTCCCAAGGCAAGGGCCCTCGTTCTGGGCGGAATCAGCATTGTCGCCATCTCGATTGCTTTGGCGCTGGGCGCACTCGTTTCCTCCCAAATAGGCGCGATCAAAGCGACCGCAATTCGCATTACGGGCGACACCATGCCTTCGATCTACTTGAGCGGTCAACTGCAGAGCACGACGCTGCTTCGGTATATCTTGCTGACGGATTACGTCAATGAGGACGACAGTCAAAAAAGGGCGGAACTGCTTTCGGAAATCGAGAACACCAACGCCCGGATTGACGGGACCATGAGCAAGTACGAAAGCTTAATCGATGTCCCCGTAGACACCCAGCTTTTCGCACAGCTCAAATCCACCCGGAAGCCATACGACGAGTGTTACCTTCGCGTTCTTCGTTTGAGCCGCGATGGCAAGCGCGAGGAGGCGTTGAGTCTGATCGAAACTCAGCTGATCCCTCTGCGCAACGCCTTTCTTAACGCAGCCGAGGCAGAGGTTGTTTGGAACAAGGCGGACGCAGATGACTCGGCAAATGCGATCACAACGGCAGTGAATTGGGTATTCACCGGTTTCCTGGTCGGCCTGGCCATGGTGTTGGGAATAGCCGGTATCGTCCTCAGCATCCGCAGGCAACTACGCATCGAGCACACACTCAGAGAGAGCGAGGAACGCTTCCGCGAGGTATTCGAGTTTGCACCGGTTGGAGTGTGCATCGCCACGCCGGACGGGCTGTTCACCCAGGTCAATGAGGTGTTTTGCCGGATGCTGGGATATAGCCAAACGGAGTTGCTTGGCAAAAGCTGGACGGATTTGTGCCATCCCGAGGATCTGGCCGTCGCACTCAAGAGGAGGGATCTCCTGTGGAATGGTCAGCTCGAGGTAGCGCAAGGGGAAGCACGCCACATTCATAAGAATGGGTCTGTCGTTTGGTGCCAGGTGCGGACCTCTCTGTTAAGAACCAGCGACGGGAGCCCGCTATACTCTGTGATCCATGCGCAAGACGTCACCGAACGCAGGCGGGCAGAGGAAGCGCTGCGCCAGAGTGAAGAACGTCTTCGCTGCATTTTGGACAGCTGCCCTTCGATGTTGTGGGTTTCCGGGCCGAGGGGTGAGGTTGATTTTCTCAACCGGACGTACCGGGAATTCTCCGGCCTCGCCGGCGAGGGGGCGTGCGGGAACAGCTGGCGCTCACAACTGCATCCCGACGACGCTCCCGGGTACCTGGAGAAATTTGACAGGGCAATCAGGGAGCACACGTCATTCAGCGCGGAGGGTCGAGTCCGGCACGCCGACGGCGGGTGGCGGATAGTAGGTTCTCGCGGCGAACCGCGATTTTCGCCGGACGGCGAGTACTTGGGACATATCGGGCTCCGAGCGGACATCACCGAGCGCCGCAGAGCCGAACAGTTGCAGGAGTTTCAGCACTCCCTTATTCGCGCCATATACGAGGGGTCGTTGGACGGAATTCTGGTGGTGAACCCCGACGGCATTGTCGTGTCGCACAACAAGAAGTTGAGGGACGTTTGGAGGATCCCGGTCACTGAGATTTCAGGGGGCCAGGCAGAGAGTATTGTGGGCACCCCTCACGAGCCGCTTCTCTCTGCGGTCCTCGGTCGAATAAAAGACCCCCAATCTTATGCGAAGCGAGTCGAGGCGGCGGACGACAATCAGGATGCGGAGGACCGAGGCGAATTCGAATTGAAGGACGGCAGAACGCTGGAGCGCTATTCCACCTGTCTGCGAAATGAGAGCGGCCAGTACCTGGGGCGCGCAATGTTCTTTCGAGACATCACCGAGCGCAAGCAATCCGAACAGGCACTCCAGTTTCAATACTCGTTGACTCGCGCCATCAACGAGGTATCTCTCGACGGGATTCTGGTCGTGAACAGCGAAGGCAGAATCACGTCATTCAATAAAAAGCTCTTCGACATATTTCATATTCCACTTTCGAAGGTTTTCGATCGTCCGCTCGATGTTGAAAAGGGCGCGCCGGATCTTCCCTTGCTGTCGTCGGTCACAAAATGTGTCAAAGATCCAGATGCATTCTTGAAGCGTGTGCAGGAGCTTTACGCCGATCCGAATGTAAACGACGAGTGTGAAATTGAACTGAAAGACGGCCGAACACTGGAGCGCTATTCCACCAGCCTGCGGAGTGAACACGGCGAGTATCTGGCGCGCACGTGGTTCTTTCGGGACATCACCGAGCGCAAACAAGCCGAACTGGCGCTGAAGGAAAGCGAAGAGCGATTTCGTGTTATGGCCGACGGCTGCCCGATGCCGATGTGGGTGACCGGGGCCGAAGGCGGGATTTATTTTGTCAATCGTGCACTCCTGGAGTTTAGCGGCGCCAGCGACGCACAGCTGAAGGACAACAACTGGCAGTTGTTCTCTCACCCCGACGATGCCCAGGCGTTCTTCGAGGAATCCAGGCGCGTGGTGCGGGAGCGCGTGCCGCTCAAAACCGAAGCGCGCTTCAGGCGTGCTGACGGAGAGTGGCGGTGGCTTGCAATCGTCGCGGAGCCGCGTTTTTCACTGAATGGCGATTTCCTGGGCCATATCGGCTTGGGCACGGACATCACCGAACGCAAACAAGTAGAGCAAACCTTGATCGAGAGCGAGAATCGCTTCCGCATCATGGCAGACAGCTGCCCGATTGGAATCTGGGTGACCGACGCCCAGGGCAGAACGCAATTCGCCAACCGTGCCTACCGGAGATTCTGCGGAATCGCCTCCGAGGACGTGGAACTGGACGCTTGGCTGTTCCTGCTTCATCCGGACGATGCACCGGAGTTTCTCGAAACATTCGATCGGGCAATTCAGGAGCATACGCGCTTCAGCGTCCAACACCGAGGCCGGCGCGCCGATGGCCGGTGGCGTTGGTTGGAATCGTACGCGGAGCCGCGTTTTTCGCCGGACGGTGAGTTTCTAGGATTCGTAGGCACGAGTCAGGACATCGACAGTCGCAAACAAGCCGAACAGGCTCTGCAGAGCAGCGAGGAGAAGTTTCGCGAGTTGGCGGAGAACATTCGCCAGGTCTTCTGGTTGAAAGAGCGGGAAGCAGACGGATTCCTCTATGTGAGCCCTGCCTACGAACAGGTTTGGGGAAGGAGCTGCGCCAGCGTCTACGAGGACCCGAACTCCCAGTTGGAGGCGATTCACCCGGACGATCTGGTGAAGTCTCGCATGGCATTCGCGAGACAAATGCAGGGTGAAGAGGTTGAGACGGAATATCGGATACGGACGCCGGATGGACAGGAGAAATGGATACGCGGACGGTCGTTCCCGATTCACAATCAAGGCGGAAAACTGATCAGGATTGCGGGAATTGCGGAGGATATCACCGAACACAAGCGTTATGAGGAGGCATTGATTCGCGCCCGGGCCGACGCCGAGGCCGCCAACCGCCAGCTTGCCGCGCAACACGCCGTTCTGGATAACGAGCGCAATTTACTGCGTACCTTTATCGACAATATTCCCGATTGGATGTTCGTAAAAGATACCGACTGCAAGTTTATCGTTGTCAACCGGGAATTTGCGCGATGCGCTGGAGTTGAGAAACCAGAGGACATGGTCGGGAAATCCGATTGGGACGTCCTTTCCGCCGAGGTCGCCGAGCGTATTTATGAAGACGACCGGCAAGTGATTTGCTCCGGCCAGCCTATGTTCAACCGTGAAGAGACCGTCGGAATAAGTGCGGACAAAGAGCCCCGGATTCTTCTTACCACCAAGGTGCCGCTTTTCGACAGCGAGGGCCGAGTAACTGGAATCGCTGGCATGGCGCGAGATATCACCCAACGCAAGGCGATGGAAGATGCGCTACGTAAAAGCAACCGGGAACTTCAAGAGTCGACTGACAGGGCCAACCAGCTGGCCTTTAAGGCGGAGGCAGCGAATCGCTCAAAGAGCGAATTCCTGGCCAACATGAGTCACGAAATCCGCACGCCGATGAATGGCGTAATCGGCATGAACGACTTGTTGCTCTCTTCAAATCTAGAGGCGGAACAACGGCACTACGCGGAAGTAATTGACGGCTGCGCAAAATCGCTGCTCACGGTGATTGACGACATACTGGACTACTCTAAGGTCGAAGCGGGCAAGCTGGAAATTGACACTGTGGATTTCAACTTGCATGTCCTGATAGGCGATTTCGCGGAAATGATGGCCGAGCGCGTCGGGGACAAGCCGTTGGAATTCGTCTGTGCCGTGGCGCCGAATGTGCATGCGAACTTAAATGGAGATCCGGGGCGTTTGCGCCAGGTGCTCCAGAACCTTGTCAGCAATGCCATGAAGTTCACGCATCAGGGCGAGGTCGTAGTACGCGTGGAATTGATTTCGGAAACCGATAACGATGTCCGGTTGCGCTTCACCGTGCGGGATACCGGCATCGGAATTCCCCAAGACAAGCAACAGATGGTATTTACCAGCTTCACTCAGGTCGACGCCTCGACCACCCGACAGTACGGCGGCACAGGATTGGGCCTTGCAATCTCCAGGAAACTGGTCGAACTCTTGGGCGGCGAAATCGGGTTGGAGAGTAAGGAAGGCGCGGGCTCGACGTTCTGGTTTACAGTCCCCTTTGTCAAACGAACTCCAAACAGTCAGGCAAATCCTCATAAGATCCCTATGAAAGGCGCGCGCGTTTTAGTGGTGGACGATAATGGCACCAATCGGGAGGTGCTCACCGCACAATTGCAATCGTGGGGGGCGGCAGTGGTGGCTGTGGAGAGTGGTCCGACAGCCCTGGCCCGCATGCGTTATGCGGTGACGACCGGAACTCCGTTCCAGCTAGCCGTACTGGATATGATGATGCCGGGAATGGATGGGGCAACCCTGGGGCGTGCGATTCTGGCTGACGATGCTCTGCAGTCGATTCCCCTGGTCATGATGACCTCACTCGGCCAGCGTGGGGACGCGCATCACTTCAAAGAAATCGGGTTCGCGGCATATCTGATCAAGCCAGTGAGGCAGTCCGATTTGTATGACTGCCTGGTGAACCTTTTGACTGGCGATCAGCAGGTAAAAGCAAGCTCTTTGATTACCCGTCACAGCCTGCAGGCGGCGCGCCGAAGCAGTGCTCGCATCCTTCTCGTAGAGGACAATCTCACCAACCAGGAGGTTGCGTGCGGTATGCTGCAGCGGATGGGTTGGCACGCAGATCTGGCTCAAGACGGCAGAGAGGCCTTGCAGGCGCTTGAATTAAGGTCTTATGACCTGGTCTTGATGGACGTGCAGATGCCGGTGATGGATGGGTACGAGGCCGCCCGACGCGTCCGCGATCCAAAGTCTGCAGTGCTGAACCACAACATTCCAATCATCGCCACGACCGCCCATGCCATGGCAGGAGATGCCGAGAAATGTCTTGAAGCAGGGATGAGCGATTACATTTCCAAGCCTATCGATCCGAAGTTCCTGGAGCAACAGGTAGAGAAGTGGTTAACGCGAAGACAGCATGAACCGCCCGCGGTGCCTCCAGCCGCATCGGCTGGAGATAGCAATGCACCGACACCGGCGACGCCAAGTACCGCTTTGGTCTTCAATCGAGAGAAATTTCTTGAGCGGATGATGGGAGACGAAGAGTTTGCTCATGAGGTGGCCGCCGAATTTATGAAGGAGCTGCCGACGCTTGTGAGTACTTTGAAACAGAATGTCGCAGAGTTGGATCTTGAGTCCATCTGGAAACAGGCCCACAAGATAAAAGGTTCCGCGGCCAACGTGGGAGGGGAGGCGCTTAGGGACGTCGCAATGAAAGTGGAGCAGGCGGGCAAGGCAAGCAACTCAGCGGAAATTATCCAATGGGTTCCCGAGCTAGGAATTCAGGCCGCCAAATTGATCGAGGCGTTGCAATATTGGCAAGCTGAACTTGGTTTGTCAAAACATGAATCTACCTTGAAATCAAGCAATTGAACCGTCAATCCATTCTGACTGGCTCGCGCTTGCGATGAGTCAGTCCCCTACGCTGCGTATCTCATGGGCTTTTGGATTGAAGTTCCGCGTGCCGTCCGCGCTTTGAGCGACGACCGAATCGTTTAAGGCATTTTCCGGATGCATGTAGAATCGCGCAAAAGCGAGCATGGGCACTTTCTTAAGGAAAATGCCCACAGTCGTTCCAGACGGCACTCTATAACAATCCGGAAAATGCTATAGCGCTGCCAAAGTGTTTTCCGCGACAAGGCTTTCCAGAAGATCACTCGACGTGGGACGGGAGTCATTTTGTGGGATGCTCATTCCGCGCCTCGCAGGGAAACCCAGTAGTACCGCCGCCAGCAATACTTGCAGCGAACGGGACGGAGGAAAAACAAGCCAAGCAGACCATCGAAGGAGCGCAACTCGGCGGGTTTGAATTCAACGGATTTGCAGGAGGGGCATTTTCGGCGAATCCACAGCACTCTCGGCAGCCAACGTGGCCAGATCATTGCTTCAGCGCTCATGAGGAAGTTCCTTTCAGCGGAAGCACGGCAGACATCACTGCCCGGTTCCGGTTTCCGCGGCGGAGTTCGCGTCAAGCCATGCGAGCAGACAACGGATGCTGCTTGTGGCTAGAGCTACGCTCGAATCTGTTGCTCCGTAATAGAGGTTGATAGTATCGCCATCCGCGCCGATGGTTTGGCCGCAGGGAAACACGACGTCGCGCACATCTCCAACGCGTTCGTAAGGGGCGTCGGGACCAAAAATCCACGAGTTCCCTCTTTGCAGGCAGATGTCAGGATGTTCAAGATCGAAGAGCGCGAGGCCCAGACGATAGATGCTTCCCGAGGCCGTTTGCCGCACGCCGTGGTAGATCACCAACCAACCATTCGGCGTTTCGATGGGGGGAGAGCACAGGCCAATCTTGTTGGCATCCCACCATCCCCCGCGCCGCGCTTCGAGGATGACTTTGTGACTGCCCCAATGGCGCAGGTCGGGAGAATAGGAGATCCACATATGTGCGCCGGTGGCCGTCATGGGCCGGTGGATCAATGCCCAGCGGCCGTTGATTCTGTGCGGTAGCAACGCGGCATCTTTATCTTCAGGCGGCATGATGACGCCGAACCGCTCAAAGCTCCTGAAGTCTTTTGTGAGCGCCAACGAAACTCCGGGGCCGCCGCGCGCAAACGAGGTGTACGCCACGGCAAATTGCTCGAGTTCCGGAACCCAGGTGATGCGCGGGTCTTCGATGCCCCAGATTTCTTCAGGATAGTCGCGCGGATTGGCCATCAGCGTGGGTTGGGGATCGATACGCCATCCGTTGATGCCATTCGCTGAACGTGCCGCGCACAAGTGCGAGAGGCCGCTGCGGTCTTCCACGCGGCAAAGCAATAACGTGTCTCCGTCGGGCAGGAGCACGGCTGCCGGGTTGAAGACACTGTTCACGGCATAAGGCCAATCGTGCCCGCTAAGAATAGGATTATCAGAGTAGCGCGTGAGCAAAGGAAGGTCCGCAGATGGTCCCCGATTCGATTGTTGCGAAGCGCTTGACTCCGGCAAAGTGGCTAAATCAACAAGTGGATTCAATGGGAGATACTCATTTCCTGATTCGTTTCTTCTGTGCGCGACCGCTTGGCTGCCTGCATTTCGAGGAGTGCCATCAAGAACGAAAGCGATGATTCCGCTCCTTGATTTTCATTGACCCGGTCGGGGTGAAGTCCATCTTTGCAGCCGCCTGTGGTGGCATCGTAAAGCGGTACCTGCAAATCGTTGCTACCCAGAAACCAACGGAAGACACGATGGGCTTCCTCGGTCCAACGTCGATCCTGAGTGAGCCTGTATGCCTCAAGACAAGCAGAGATGGTGGCACAGGCTTCGACGGGTTGCTGATCGAAGCGAGGTTTCTCCGCGTCTTCGCTGAAGCATGCGCTGGAGCCGATGGGCACAAAGATCTCCGGGTCGCCGCAGTGCTGAGCCGCGACAAGCCATTCGAGCGACTCAATTCCGGCAGCGATCATGTTCTTGTTCTGGCTGCGCCCACCGGCCAGGATGAGCGCTTGCGGCAGTCGCGCATTGGAGTATGAAAGACTCTTCTCAAACCAATGCCAGTGTTCGGAGCGGCTGCGCTCGTAAATATCGAGAAGACGATTGGCGAGCGCGTTGCGGGCGTTTTGCATGGCCCTGTCGTCGGGGAACCAGTCGAGATAGGCCTGCAATCCGAGAACGCCGAAGGCCCACGCACGCGGGCTGCTGAAGGTTAAAATTGCCGGCACGGCTGCCTCAAAGAGTCTTCCTGCCGCTCCGCGCAAGCCATGATTCTGCGAATGGCCAAGTACCGATCCCAGGGCCCACAACGCACGTCCATGGCTGTCTTGCGATCCTACGTCCTCTAGCCATTTGCGGTTGTAGCCGAGAAAATTCCTGAACTGTCCGGTATCGGAATGAAATGCGAGCCAAAGAAATGCCAGGTACCGGCGAGAGAGATTGAGATGATCCCGGCTGTGCTCGAGACCGGCATTCTTCTCCAGAAGAGTGGACACGATCAGCGCCCTTGCATTGTCGTCGGTGGTATAGCCCTCGCGTGTGTTGGGCACGGAGAAGATGGCGTGCTGCAGGATGCCGGTGTCGTCGGTCATGGCGAACAGATGACCGGTGTTGAGAACCGGGAGACGTTCTGTCGAGCTTGTCAGTTCGAGCGCGGAATCGTCGGGATGGGTGGCCCTTGGCTGCAACGAACGCTCGAAGCGCGCGCGCTGGAAGGTCGCCATGTAAGCCCGCGCAGTGGTCGGCCATGTGGTTCCGCGAGAATACAGATACGCTCGCTTGCGCATCGCGTGGCGCTCCGCATCGTTCTCCAGCAATGCCAGAACCGCGTTTACGATGGCGCCTGGATTGTCAAATGGGACAAGCACACCGCGCTTGTCCGCCAGCAGTTCCTTGGCGTGCCAGTACGGTGTGGAGATAATTGCTTTGCCGGCTCCAAGCGCGATGGCCAGCGTGCCGGAGACAACCTGCGCCTCCTGCCGATAGGGCGTGATATAAATGTCGGCCGCGCCAACGTGCTCTACAAGCTCTTCTGCGGTCACAAAGCGATTATTCAAAATCAAATGGGAAGAAACACCAAGCTGGGCGGCCAGCGCCTGCAACTCTTCGCGATAGCGCTCGCCTTCGCGCCGCCGGATATGGGGATGCGTGACTCCGGAGACGATATACATGACGTTCGGATGACGCGCAAGAATCGCGGGCAGCGCGCGAATCACGTTTTCAATTCCTTTGTTCGGAGAGAGCAGGCCGAATGTCAACAGAACGGACTTACCCTCCGTGCCAAACTTGTCCTTGAAATAATTGGGGTCCATAAAGGGCATGTCGGGCACGCCGTGCGGGATCACATCGATTTTTCCGGCGGGAACCGCATACACTTCGCGCAGCAGCTGGGCTGCCAGTTCGCTCATCACAATCATGCGGTCGGAGAGCTGTGCGATCTCTTCGAGCACGATGCGTTGATTTGCATCGGGCTGGCGCAGAACCGTGTGCAGAGTAGTGACCAGCGGCATTTTCAGCCGGCGCAGCAAAGCCAGAATGTAGCGGCCCGCGGCGCCGCCGAAGATGCCATATTCATGTTGCAGACACACAAGGTCGTTGCTGTTGAAGTTGAGAAAATCGGCAGCTCGCTCATAGGATGCAATGTCATCCTGTTCCAGTTCCAGGCGCACTTGTTTCGGATAATCGTAGTTAGAATCGGGATCGTTGACGGGAATGGCGAACAGGCGTCCTTCTCCGTATTCGGCTGCGAGCGCGATGCACAAGTCGGTCGTGAAAGTGGCAATGCCACACTCGCGCGGCAGATAATTTCCAACAAACGCGATGCGCGTGGGTAAAGGCAAGCAGCTGGCTTCGAACACGGCGGGCAACGAGCATGGCGTACCAGCGGTTCGAGCCTCGATCTCGGAACTCTTCATTTCGGGGATAGGCATCCTATTCTCTTTTCACTCAGGATTCGATTCGCTCCTGAGACACGCCGCACTCGTCTTCCTGAAGAAGCGTGGCGCATGGCTTCCGGTGTGGCTTTTGTACACTGTCACACCAGAACCAGTCTGTTCAATAAGGAGCACCAACGCGTCGAATGCCTGAGACCCGTCTTGTAGTTCCATAGTTGCCCGGTGAGCCGGAATGACATTGATGAGACCGCTTACCGGCTTATCGCAAGGGCACTGCCAGGCGATGCCATTCTTCTGCAATTTCCAGCGAAGTGTATTGCTGGATCTGGCGTGGTTGCAACGTGACGTTGGCGGTATAGAAGCCTGCGAATTTGTTGGCCGCAACCTCAATCAGCTCGGCGGCGTTGAATCGTCTCGCCACTCCCTTTAGTGCCCGCATTAGAGCTCGCTGAGTCGCAGCTTTCTGTGTCAGCCCAAAGCCTCTTCGGGTGCAGGGGCGGTACACCCACAGAAAGTGCCAGCCCATCTGGCGAATCATAGTATCGAAAACCGACGCTGCGATCTCTTCAACAAGCGTCCAGTTCTCGCCGCCCGGCTCCCTTAGGGGATCCAGGCGATCCGGCAGGATGCACGTCTTGCGCAGGAAAACGGAATGCGGCTTCAAGCTTGCGCGCTTTTTAAAGCTGGGGCCGCCTGAGGCCCGATGCCACCAGTCACGGGATCGGACGGCGCAAGAACTGCGCTGGATGACGAATGTTCCGTAACGAAATCCTCAGCAAAATTCGCCGAAATTGCTTCGATCGCGCCCGTTTCGGGCACGGCGCAGCCGAT
Source organism: Occallatibacter sp. (assembly GCA_049521075.1). GTDB lineage: Bacteria > Acidobacteriota > Terriglobia > Terriglobales > Acidobacteriaceae > Telmatobacter. The sequence continues at coordinate 7,728 of JBEKPD010000060.1, read as the reverse complement.
TGCATCGGGCGGGCTCACTGGCTCGCACAGATGTATCTTTGTGCGGAATTGTGGAGACAGGTGGTTCTTGACATCGCTCTTCTTGATGAGGCTCATGGCGGTTCCAGTGGTTCGGTTGCGTGCCTGAAAGATGCTCGTCCGAAGCGAAGCCTGGAGTGCCAAAGGCGAGAAGGAAAAACGGGCTGTTATTTGGAGCATACGCCTACTACAGCCTGCGTGCCGACGACTTTCCTCGCACCGTGCCCTGGCTGAGTACCCTGGGCCGACATCCATTGCCCCAATGGATTCTTGCCTTGGAGCAAACTTCCGTGACGGTGACAGCGCGTGGTTCCAATTGCTCAGACAGGTGCGAAGCCTGGGACTAGATTCGAGCATGTAAGGGTCGATCAATGATGGTCCCGCTAGAGTAACGGGAGTTCATATACTGACTCAACCCCTTATGTAGGCTGCTGTTGCCGTGTTGATGTTAGCGGCGTCAAAGCATCCCACCTTAACCAAGGCAACCGCAGACACCTTAAGGGGGTCTCACATGCGTGGAATCAAGATTCTATTCGGTACAACGGCATTGCTCGCCAGCCTGGCCCTGGCGCCAGCGGCTGAGTCACAGGTCTTTGTCAGCGTTGGTGTTCAGCCAGTTTGCCAATATGGCTACTACGACTATTCGCCATACTCGTGCGCGCCCTATGGCTTTTACGGGCCGGGGTACTTCTACAACGGCATCTTCCTGGGCATGGGCCCATGGGCCGGTTGGGGCTACGGCCACGGCTGGGGCGGACATCGCTTTGTGAGCGAAGGCGGAGGAAGCTACCACGGCGGCGGCGGGGCGGCGGCCAATCGCAGCAATTTTGCCCGCAGCGGCGGCCAAGTCCACGGCAACACTGCCGCTCCTCGTTCCAACGGCGCGCGCCCCAGTGCTGGTCATGCTGCAGCGGTTCGCACCAGTGCTCCGCGCTCACAGCAAGCCACGCCTTCCCGTGCACCGGCTTCGCATGCGACAGAATCGCACGCTCCAGCTTCACACGCAGCTCCTAGCGGCGGCGGGTCTCACGGTGGCGGCGGTGGTGAACATCAAGGCGGTGGTGGCGGTGGACATGAAGGTGGCGGAAGGTAATCACCTGCAGCTGCTGGATCGGACAGCAGTTTCGAAAACAAGCGGCGGAGCATACCAGCTCCGTCGCTTGTTGTTTGTGGAGGCATTTCCGGGCGCATTGTGCGAAGACGAGCGCAGTGGGGCGTGTTGCCCGGCGACATGAAGAAAATGTGCAGGAGCTAATGGATCTGTGTGCCTGTTTCGCGGCGCAGGATTTCGTTCGATTCGGCAGACTCGGTCGCAGAGTCGATCGCCTTCGCCAGCTTTTGCGTCATCACCTGAAAGTGATAACCCATGACCGCTAAGGTCATGGCGGCGCCGAAGCAGCGGCGATACCGTGTCGCCGCCTCGGCAAGAAACTTCCAATAGCTCCATTGGTGCCGCCCGAAAACTCCCTGGCGCACGATGGAGTTGACCAGCGCGCACAGGTTGGCCCGCGTTATCCAGGGTTCGGATTGCTGCGGCTGTCTCCTGACACGCTCTCCCGTGGCACGCTCTCCCGCGGCGCGCTTGGCCGGCTTGGGGTGGGCGCGGTTCAAGTAGAGTTTCACGCGCTCGTAGTAGGCCTCGCAGTTGTAAATCCTCTTCATCACCTCGCGGTAGCCGTCGAACAGCTTGGTCGCATCCATGCGCGGCAAAAAGTTGAGCCGGTCGCAAAAAGTGTTGTTGCCGCCGCCCGCGTCCACAATTCGGCCCTCCCGCCCCAAGCGCCGGAAGAGTTGCGTGCCCGGCATGGCCTGCAGCAGCCCCACCATGGCGATGGGGATGCCGCTCTTCTGGATGAACTCGACCATGCGGTCGAAGATGTCTTCCTTATCGGTGTCGAATCCCAGGATGAAGCCGCCCATCACCTCGATCCCGTAGCTCTGAATCCTGGCTACGCTCTCAAGCAAGCTGCGCCGCGTATTCTGCAGCTTGTTACTGGCGATCAGGCCCGATTCGTCCGGAGTCTCAATGCCCAGGAAGACGGATTTGAAACCCGCGCCCTTCATCAGTTGCATCAATTCGGTATCGTCGGCCAGGTTCAGCGAGGCTTCGGTGATGAAGTCGAAACCTGCTGCCACCTGCCAGCGCCACTCGACGAGCGCCCGCAGCAACTCCTTGGCTCGCACCTTGTTGCCGATGAAGTTGTCGTCCACGATAAAGACTGACTCGCGCCAGCCCGCCGCGCGCAACTGCTCCAGCTCCGCCAGCACCTGAGCCACGGCCTTGGTGCGGGGACGCCGTCCGTAGATCTCAATGATGTCGCAGAACTCGCAGTTGAAGGGACAGCCGCGCGAGTATTGCACGGTCATGGTCGAGTAGCACTTCATCTTGATCAGGCTCAAGTCGGGCAGCGGGCTCGCCGCCATCTCTGGCCGTTCGTCGGCTTGATACACAGGCCGTGCCGTTCCCTGTTCCAGCTCCCACGCCAGATCGGCTATCAGGCTCTCCGCCTCGCCGATTACTACGTGGTCCGCCTTGAGCTCGGCCGCCGGCACGCTGCTGGCAATTGGCCCACCCACCACAGTGCGCAGCCCGCACGCCCGGCAGCGCTCCACGATGGCCAGCAGAGACTGGCTCTGAATGTGCATCCCGCTCAACATGACTACGTCCGCCCAGGCCAGGTCGCGATCGCGCAGGGACTCTACGTTGGTGTCTACCAGGCGCTTCTTCCAGGAGCGCGGCAGCAGCGCCGCCACTGTCATTAGACCGAGAGGAGGCTGCGCCGCACGCTTGCCCACGAATTTGAGCGCATGTTTGAAACTCCAATAAGTCTCTGGAAATTCGGGGTAGATCAGCAAGGCGTTCATCTACGACCTTTCCAGGAAGGAGGGCGCCGCGCACGCGGATCCGCAGAAGGGGTTCTGCAGTTGGTTCCAGCGCATCGCGAACCAGCGCGGCTGCGCTCCGGCGCACTCCTTCGGAGATAGATTCTCCGACCTGGCCAGCTGAAAACTGTGCAAAAGGGATCACTTTCCGGGGAAAGATCTGACCTTCAAGCTTGTGATCGTCCTGGAAGCCGGCCTCGACCAACCCTGCCGGGGCTCACATCGCTTTACAATACGCTGCGGCGACCGGAGACAAGGTTGATGACCAAGACGACCAGAGCGACCACCAGCAGAATGTGAATCAGGCTACCGGCGATGTGAAAGCCGAAGCCCAGAAGCCATAAAACCACGAGGATGACGAAAATTGTCCAAAGCATATCTTCTCCTTTGCATCAGGTACGTTCGCTAGCATTCAAATTAAAGTTGGGACCGTTCTCCATACCAACTCACACTAAAGATAGGCGGGTATCCATTCGCGCATAGGTTATTTGTGCTTCATTTGGCTGTTCGCGATTCAACACGCCAGCCAAACTCATCAAGGACTCTGAGGCGCAAGCGGGGCACTGCTCGGCGCAATTCCCCACGCAGTGGCAATCCTCACAAAGATACGCTCTGCGTAGAGGCATATGTTGAATCGAGACGAATGTCAGGTGCTGAAGTATCCCGTACATACGTGGTTCACTTCGATCCATTTTCTGTCGCCTCCTGCGCGGTCCTACTATATTGATGCAATTTTTTCGGCTGGTGGCTTCCTTCGCAGTCCCGGTAGCCCCGGGGATCTGCCTGCCACCGTCATACAGCCGCACTGGACCAGGGATTCGCTCACAGTTCGACTTATTCGCAAAACAGGCGCCGCGGGAATCACAGTCGAATCCGGGCGCCTGCACGCATTTGCGATTAGCGATTAATTCGAAGCAATGGCCTGCGCCCTTGCGTCTCTGACTGCCTCGATAAACCGGTCGGCCGATCGCGGTGTCGCCACTTCGCCGCGCAGAACGCGGTGCGTGGAGACGTCGTGCCCGTAGAGGGCATTCATGGAATCGTCGTCGCGGCGCACATCGGCGCCAGTCAGAGTAAGTCCAGCAAACGCGCCTTTGGCGCGCGAGTAGGTCAGGATTTCGGTATTCAGCTTCCAATCGGTATCGGCAGTGGCATGGCGTCCCACCGGTCCCGCTGCCGCAGAAGCGTCAGCTCCGAGCTGGAACTTGGCGTTTTCCAATCGCTGCATTCCGCTGTCACCCTGAAAGATCATGACCAGATCCACGCCTTCGACACCGATCTGCAATCCCCAGCTTCCGCCGGTAATGGCAAAGAACGCAGGCGCGCTCCAACCGCTTGCGGTCCGGCAAGTGGCTATGCCCTTGCCGTTCTCCGCACCAAACACGAAGCCGCCCTTGATCATGTGGGGAACGACGGCAATACACTTTGCGTGCTCCAGTACTTCTTCCGGAATGCCTTTATCCGGCGCGCTCATGATCTGGTGCAGCACCAACGTTGCATTATCGAGCCGGTTCTGTACATCTTCGCGAGTCTCCGCCCAGGCGGTGCTTGCTACACCCAGAGCGAACAAAGCCACTAACGTCATAATTTTTTTCATGTATCTCACCTTTTCTACCCATGCGCAGCGTCAACTGATTTCCGCGCACTGAGGCGCACAAGGTAACTTCACTCTAGAGTTGTTGAGTGCCAATGTCTGAGCAATAGGACTCTCTCGATGGGTGGTGGTCTGGCGACGGTGGTTTTGGCCTGGCAGGCGATGCCGTGGGGATGCCTTAAGGCGGACTGCGCAATTCTGCGAGCACGTGCGGAAATCCGGCAGACCCTCCGTGGTTCCCCCGGCTTGAGAGATTGCAAGGTTTTTGCGTGCCGTCTGCCGCGGCGCGTCTTGAAAAATATCGAGAAAAGTGAGCAAAATTGAACAGATGGCTCGGGACCCGGGGGTACATTCTTGTGTTAAGCTCCCGCTGGTAGTGTCGAGCCGGTCGATCACCGATGATGTTCATTAGGATGAGCAGTTTGCGGGGGTGAAGGTTTCTTGTTCGTCTGGCTTATGCGAGGCTTATCTTCCTCACGCCCTGCCGGCCACTCAATCGGGATGCAGATTGAAGCAAGACGGGCCGCGTTTCTCCCGCAAAGTCGCAAGCTATCGCCTCATTTAGAAGGAGGGCCGATCGGTGGTTCACTTTGAAAAGTCGACGTTTGACGCAGCCGCCTTTCTGGCGAAGGCCGGATTGGGGCGAAGAATTGTGCAATTGGCTCCCAAGGAGACATTCTTTACGCAGGGAGATCAGGCGGACTCGGTCTTCTATCTGCAAACGGGCCGGGCAAGAGTGTCGGTGGTTTCGACAGTCGGCAAGGAAGCGACAATCACGCTTCTCACAGCCGGAGATTTCATTGGAGAAGAGTCGCTTGCGGCACCAGCCGGGCTCCGTCTGGCCACGGCCACGGCTCTTACCGCCTGTACTGCACTCAAGATCGCGCGAGATGAGATGGTCCGCGTGATGCACGAGGAGCACGACTTCTCCGACCTGTTCCTAAAATTCCTGCTCGACCGGAGCATGCGCATCCAGGCCGATCTGGTGGACCAACTCTTCAACTCCAGCGAAAAGCGCCTGGCCAGGATTCTCCTGTTGATGGCTGAATTCGGCCAGCCGGGCAACGCAGAAACGACGCTTCCTAAAATCTCACAGGAGACGCTGGCGGAAATGGTCGGCACTACGCGTTCCCGTGTTAGCTTTTTCATGAACCGCTTTCGCAAGCTCGGCTTTGTTGAATACGACGGCCGCATCCGCGTGCATAAGTCGCTGCTGAACGTGATTTTGCACGATCAGTTGCCGGACGATAACGCCAAAAACCCGCCCCTTTCCACCATCTCTGCGGAATAACTTCCAAGCCATAATTTCTCGCATAACCTGAGCATAATTGACCAGTTTTACGGTTTCTTGCATGGGACACTCAGTCCACTACCCTCCATCATCCCTTTGGTGAGGTGGACGATGCCCCGCACAAAAGAGAAACTACTGGTTGTAGACGATGAGCCTTCAATTCGAGAGTCGTTGTCATCTCTGTTTACCGAGATTGGCTATCCGGTTCGAGCAGCCGAAGACGGGTTTACGGCATTGATCGAAATCCGGAAGGAGATTCCGGATATCATCCTCTCCGATCTGAACATGCCGGGCATGTCTGGATTTGAGTTCCTCTCGGTGGTTCGTCGCCGACTTCCCACGATCCCGGTGATCGCCATGAGCGGCGCGTTCTCCGGCGATGAGGTGCCTTCTGGAGTTGCCGCCGACGCCTTCTATCAGAAGGGAAGCGGCATCCGCTCTCTTTTGAAGATCCTGGAAGGTCTAACTCCGCCAAAGCGGATGCCTGCCCAGCAGCCACCCCGCTCGGCACCCTTGTGGATTGAACGAAACGGGAGCGATGCCGACGGAAAGCCTTATGTCTCGATCATCTGCCCGGACTGTCTGCGGAGTTTCCATCAGCATGTCGACGGTTCTCTGAGCCTTGTTCGGGAAGCCCTTTGCGCCTATTGCCGGAATCCGATTTATTACGCAATCGTCGAGCCTGTCGATTGTGCACCTATGCGGGCTTCGCAGAGACCTCACAACGCGGCGAAACCGGCCGATCAGACCCAGTTGCCTTATTGAAAACGAGAAAGGGTTACCTTCTATGCGCAACATCGCGGCACTGAACTTACTGTTACGCGCGCGGGTTGAACTGCCCCAAGGTTTCAGGCTCGCGACCGAGGAATTCCGGGAAGGCTGGAGTTTCTCGCGGTCGGTAGACGCTTGCCGTCTGGAGAAGAAGATTCTGAACCGGGGATGGAAATTCATCAGGATTGGCGACGGACCCCGAAAATACGGCGTCGGAGATACATCGCAGGAGGCTATCGGCAAGGCACTCGTGCATGCTCTTCGCCACATAAGTGAGAACTTCAACGCTGTGGAAGTTGAACACATCGAGCTAACGCAATATCCGTGGTTCTTTCTGGCCAGAGTTGGAGTTTGTCCGTATCGAATTCAGCAGGTTGCGGAGTTGCCGGCGCCTGATCATGCCTGCTGGCTCTCGGCTGCCCCAGGGCGGATGCGATTACCGCACCGGTCAGCCGCGTTGCACCTGCATTCCGGCAGCAGGATGCCGACGCTTAAAGAGATGCTGATTTTATCCAGAAGTACACAGGGGAGGGCGTAATGACGATCCTGCAAATGGCGTTAATCCTATCCATTTTTCTTTGGGCTTTGCGAGTTCCGGAAGAACCGGTTCGCGATCGCGAATGTTTGTCCCGTGATTGCCGTAGAATTGACGATTGACCCCGTCAGGCTTTCGCTCCTGACGCCGCAACGCTTCCTTTCTACCACTCAGAATGAATCGCGCTGCCTGAAGGGTCCACAGTCGCGATCCGCATTCATTGCTCCGCGAGTGGTCGAATCTGCTCAGACTCACGTGATTTGAGCCGCTACGCTCGTAAGGGTTGGAGCAGGCAGATTGCGTCTGCAACGACTGCGAGGAAGGTTCATGAGCAGGGTCAGGTTTCTTGCGTTAGCAGCCGTGGTTGCATTTGCCCTAGTGCCTCTGGTTCCCAGGGCAGCGGCTCAGATCAATTTCTATATTGGAGTCGCCCCCGATTGTCCTTATGGTTACTATGACTACGCCCCTCACAACTGCGCTCCCGACGGCTACTACGGTCCGGAATGGTTTCGCGGCGGCGTCTTTATTGGCGCTGGTGCCTGGTTTCACGGTTCCAGCGACTTTCAAGGCTTAGTCGATAACACGCTCGATCCACAGTACGGCTATCACGGCCCATTGCCCAAGGTTGGCGATAAG